>CAVTZZ010000001.1:0-19766 GCA_963739325.1 uncultured delta proteobacterium
CGTAAAGATATTTTTATAGAAGGCCTGGTTAGGGTAACGAGCCTTCACGATGATTATTACCATTATCATGAGAAACAATACTGTCTGAGGGGTGAAAGGACCCATAAGACTTTCCGTATAGGAGATGAAGTGAGAGTGAGGGTCGACCGAGTGGATGTGGAGAGAAGACATATTGATTTTGGGCTGATCGAAAAGACGGATAGGGAGATGGGGTGATGGGGTGAAAAACATTTGAATTTCTCCCAATCTCCCTATCTCCTTATCTTCCCATCTATCATTTCAGCGATTCTCCGATGGATTCTAGACATGGGAAAGGCATCAAGGTTTTTAATTGGAACCCATTTCCATTCCCCCATTCCATTAAGGGCCTCGCAGTGATAGACGTGCAGGGTGAGTTTGAAGTGGGAAAAAGTTTGGTAAAATGTTCCCATAGACTCTTTAACTTTGACATCCATTCCCATTTCTTTCTTGAAGTCGTTTCTTAACCTTAGCCTTAACGTTCTTTTTTCTTCACTCTTCCAATTCGGAAATTCCCATAAGCCTCCTAATAGGCCTTTTGGAGGTCTCTGACGGAGGAGAACCCTTTCGCCTTTTTGAATCACTCCTGATACAGCTACAATATGTGGGATTCTTTTTTTCATCGTCCGAAGCGGATAGCTTTCAGGCTTTCCTGAAAGGTATCCCTGGCAGAGATTTCGAAGAGGACAATGAAGACACTGAGGAACGCTTGGAATGCAAACCGTTGAGCCAAGATCCATGAGCGCCTGGTTGAATGGATTCGAACGGCCTTTTGGGATCAGGGATTCCGAGATTTGCCAGAGAAGCCCTTTGGTCTTACCTCTCACCGGATTACCTGAAACAGCAAAGAGCCTGGAAAGAACCCTTTTCACATTACCATCAAGAACGGGTGCCTCTTTGTTATAGGCAAAGGAGAGAATAGCTCCGGCTGTGGACAGACCAATTCCAGGAAGGTTCAGGAGATCTTTTAAATTGTCGGGAATTTTTCCTTGGAAATGATGGGTGATAATCTTTGAAGCACGGTGGAGGTTTCTGGCCCTCGAATAGTATCCCAGCCCTTCCCAGACTTTTAAGACTTTCAAAAGTTTTGCCTTAGCAAGAGGTTGAACAGTGGGAAAGGCTTTTAGAAATTTTTGGTAGTAGGGAATGACAGTAGTAACCTGGGTTTGTTGGAGCATGATCTCTGAAACCCAGATGGCATAAGGATCTTGGGTTTTTCTCCAGGGAAGGTCTCTTCCATTCTTCTCGAACCATCGTAGAAGCCGGGTCTGGATTTTTTCTCTGCTGACAATGAGTTCCATAAAAAATTTCTATAACGTTTTTCTCTTTGATCTTCAACGAAGAATATAGCTTTTTTCATTTGGAAATGCTAAATTTCGAGTAATTCATTTCCAATCAAAAAGGGAGAGCTATGAAAAAGAAGGAGGATGCGAAATCGATCTCCGAAAAAGCAAAGAATTATTTCGACCAGGGATTTAACTGAGCGGAATCGATTTCCTTGAGTTTCAAGGAGTATTTTGAGATAAAGGATTCACTTATTCCGAGATTGGCCACTGGATTTGGTGGAGGGATTGGGCGGAAGGGATCGCTCTGTGGAGCATTTACCGGATCGATCATGACCATTGGGATGAAAATGGGTAGAACCGACCCTAAAGATCGGGAAACGCAATTGAAGGTTTATGAGAAGTGCCAAGCATTTTGGGACAAATTTGAAAAGGAGTTTGGAAGTAGAGACTGTTATAAACTAACAGGATATCATTTGGATGACCCAGAGGAGAATAAACAGTGGCTCACATCGGGCGGCAGAGAAAAGTGTGTTGCCATCGTTGAAAAGACCGCTCAGATGCTCTGTCATTTCCTCAATGAAATTAAATGAAGATATTGTTTTTTTGAAAAAATTAAGATAAGTTATTTTGTCATGAATACAGATTTCAAGAAAATGAAACTGGTCTGGATATGGTGGTGGATTAATAGGAACAGATATTGCCTTAAACCTCTATCCCAATAATGTCCGAAAATAGAATGAGTAAGAGGCCATGGGCAATATCCACCCATGGTTTTTTTATAACCCCCCCTATCCCCCCTTTAGCAAAGGGGGGATAGGGGGGATTTGAAACGGAGGAATGATAAGATGGATCGCATCTTCAGCGGGATTCAGCCCTCAGGTGAAATTCATATCGGTAATTACGTTGGGGCTATCCGCAACTGGGTCCGGCTCGTTGACCGTTATGAATGTGTCTACTGCGTGGTGGACTATCATGCCATCACCATCGAATATGAGGTAGCGTTGATGCAGCAAAGGATTCTCGAGACGGCGACTGTCCTTACCGCTTGTGGATTGACTCCAGACAAATGCATCCTTTCCGTCCAGTCCCATGTGCCTGAGCACACCGAGCTCGCATGGATCTTTAACTGTGTCACTCCGATAGGCGAATTGGAAAGGATGACCCAGTTTAAAGAGAAAGCAAAACAGCATCGGCTCAATATCAACATGGGACTCTTGGACTACCCTGTGCTTCAGGCAGCGGATATTCTTATCTATAAAGCAGGCTATGTCCCGGTAGGAGAGGATCAAATCCAGCATGTCGAACTCTCTCGGGAGGTTGCCCGAAAATTCAATGCTCGTTATGGAGATACTTTTCCTGAGCCCAAAGTGCTTCTTTCAGATGCTCCAAA
Source organism: uncultured delta proteobacterium (assembly GCA_963739325.1). GTDB lineage: Bacteria > Desulfobacterota > BSN033 > BSN033 > UBA1163 > CAVTZZ01. Next base: position 2,695 of record CAVTZZ010000001.1, read on the forward strand.
AATTTTGGGAACGGACGGAAATGTAAAGATGTCCAAATCGATGAATAACGCCATCGGGCTCCTTGATCCTCCTGAGGTTATTTGGGAAAAGCTTCGAGCTGCTGCAACGTGTGAACACCGGCAGAAACGAACCGATCCAGGTCATCCAGAACACTGCAATATTTTTACCATGCACCAGGCTTTTTCCAAGCCGGACCAAATTGCTTTTGTTGATCATAACTGTCGCGTCGCAGGATTCGGATGCATTGAATGTAAGGAGATCCTATTTAAAAATATGATGGAAGAGATCCGTCCCATTCAGAATCGTGTTAAAGAAATGAATGCAAAACCAGAATACATTGCCAATGTATTAAAGTCCGGGGCAGCTCGATGTAAAGCCATTGTGAAAGATGTGATGGATGAAGTGAGAACGAAGGTCGGTGTCAAATCGCCGTGGCTATAGATACTAAAAAGTGTAGGACCTACACCCGAATTGGGGTCTTGAAATATAAGGATGGTAGGGTCACCCATATAAGGATCATCCTTCGGTTCCTAGGATGGTTAAGGCCTCGGGTGGCATGATTCGGTCTTAAATTCCCCCTCTCTCATCTTCTCAATTCGCAAAATTAGGTACAGTAAAAAGTCAGTTATCTTCATAAGAAGAAAAGCCAAAAATGTCACAAGGTGTACAAAAATATCCACTCAAGAACATGTTTAAATAAACAGAAACTTTTAATATCAATAAGTTAATCCTGATATTCAGTGGCACAACTTTTGCTCCATTTGGTCATGTAGTTTCCTTGTTGTGAGGGTTCCATGGATATTTTGAGGGCCAGAAGTGAATTAAAGAGGATGAGTAAAGGGGACCTCTTTAAGCTCGTGGAGGAGCAGAGGATATCAAGATGTTTAATTGGTGCAAAACCTTGTGGTTTGTCCCTGCAGTATCATGGGATCCATTTTTGCGTTTCAGAGCTATTGGGGAAAGGATGCCTTGTACAAAGATTGGAGCAATGGGAGCAAATATATCCAAAGAAAAAGGGAATCAATGGTTCCCTCCCCATACTGCAGAAAATGGAAACGGAACTTTTATCGCAAGAAAAGAAGCCCATCGCATTCAAGGTCTACTGTAGAGATGACCTTGCCCGGTCGATGGTCTATCTTGGGACAGTTGTTGAGAGAAGGAGGAAAGAAAGGGGAAATAATCTTGGAGACTTATTAAAGAAAGCTTTAAAAGAATACTCCGATTATGTGAAAGATCCATCTAAAATATTCCTTATGAGTAATTACGGAGGCTGATACAAGACTCATTCTTCACCTATGGTTTTCAGGAATGTTATACGTGAACTACCTATTCTTATACCCCTTTGATTTTTGCAATTCTAACCAAGTAATAATTAACTTAGAAAGTTTTTTAAAAGCGAAGATGGGTAGTCAAAAGGGTGTGTATGACAACCCGTATTTTACAAAGGACTTTCTAGATGGCTAAAGGGTCCGGTTTTTAGGAGAAACATCGCAGCAGTATAAAAAATAATGTTAGCCCGATCTATTCCGTTGGGAGCAATCTTGTTTTGGATTAGGAAAAGGGAAATGGTAAAAAAGTAAGAAGCTATCGAAGGCCAGCCAGTCAGTGGTGCAGACGGCAAGAATAGCGGGGTCCTTACAGGCTAGATCTTTGGCCGCGCCGCTCACTTCCGGTGTTCGGCATTTGAGGATAGTATGAGAAAACCATATCTGGTCTTAGCTGTCATCTTCGTTCTTCTGCCAGTGTGGTCTCATGCAGAGATCCAACTCAATAGGAAGACTACTGTTGCCTTCGCATCCTCTGATGAAGGGAAACGGATTCTAATGACACCTGATGATTTCATTCAACGCCTGAGTGTGTTCGACCGCGCTGCTCGAATGAAAACAGACAAGGATGTCTCTGAGACAGATTTTTTGAAGTTCGTTGGCAACAATGTGCTTCCCTGGACTGAGAGAGAGAAGCAGATGGTAGAGAGTGCCTTTCAGGGTATTCAATCGCGCCTTGAAGCTTTATCTCTGTCGTTTCCGGAAAAAATCTTTATCGTCAAGACGACTGGAAACGAAGAAGGAGGGGCAGCATACACCCGAGGCAACGCAATAGTCATTCCGAAAGCCATCCTCTCAGAGAATACGATGACAATCCAGAAGTTGATCTGTCACGAACTTTTTCACATCCTATCTCGGGCGAATCCTAATTTGCAGGAACGTCTCTACGAAACCATCGGCTTTACTAAGTGCAATGAAATAGAGTTCCCGGCCATGCTAAAATCCCGCAAGATCACTAATCCTGATGCACCGAAAAACGACCACTGCATCCGCCTGCAAGTTGATGGCAAAGCAAGCTGGGTCGTTCCAATCCTGTTCGCAAGCATGGAGAAGTACGACGTTAGTCGTGGCGGCGAGTTTTTCAACTACCTCCAATTCCAGTTTCTACTGGTAGAGAGGAGTGGAGACTCCCCCCTCGTCCGGCCCCTATATGATGGACGATACCCCAGAGTCGTGGATATGCGACAGGTTTCCGGCTTCATAGAGCAGGTTGGAAGGAATACAGAGTATATTATCCACCCTGAGGAGATTCTTGCTGACAACTTCGCGCTTCTGGTACTGGAAGAGCGAAATCTCCCATCCCCAAATGTTATTAAAAAGATCAGCGCGGTACTCAGCAAAAGATAGATTTCCGAACTTGGGGTTCCACCGGTTCGCCGATAAATCCGAATCCCGGTGAACTTTACGTTCGACAAGAGGAAAATGAAAGCGAAATATAAGCATACCAATATCGTTGCCAACGATTGGCGTTCACTCGCCAAGTTCTACGAAGACGTTTTTGGCTGTGAGTTCGTGCCGCCCGAACGTGACCTTCAGGGGAAGTGGCTGAGCCGTGGAACTGGGGTACCGAATGCACATTTTACTGGTGCACATCTAAGACTGCCGGGCCATGGAGAAGGTGGCCCAACATTGGAGATCTATCAATACACTGAGAATCGACCGAGGGCGCCGATTTCAGCAAATCGCGAAGGCATTATGCATCTCGCCTTTGAAGTAGACGATATAGATCAAGTGATGGTTGACATTCTGAGCCACGGGGGTGCCAAGGTCGGAGACATCACAGCATCAGAGGTAAACGGAGTCGGCCTTTTGACCTTTGTGTACGTTGCCGACCCAGAGGGCAACATCATTGAACTGCAAACATGGAGATGAGTATCGAACAAGTCGGTCCACCGGATGCGCAAAAAGCCGCTGCACCTCTTAGCTTTCGCGTCGAATCTGTGGAAAAGGGCCAGAATTATAAAAATGATGTTTGTAACACATTGATATAACAGAAATCCGGTCAAAAATTTTTAGTTCAATCTTTTAAAGAAGGAAGGGTCACTGTGATCTCTTTCTTCTCCCCTTCCCGGATAATGGTCAAGGTGATGTCTTTGCCCCATCCTTTTTCAGCGAGGGCATGATGCATCTTTTTTACGTCTTTAATCTCTATTTTCTCAATGGCAATCAACTGATCTCCTGGAAGAAGGCCAGCCCTTTCCGCCGGGCTTTCTGGAACCACCTGTTCAATCCATAATCCTTGGAGATCCTCTTTTTCCTTTAGTACGATCCCAATTCTAGGCCTCTTTTTCTCAGGAGGAGTGGGTCTGGTGATCCAGAGGAAATTCGCCAAAGTTACAGGTTTTTCAGTAGATGTGAGCTCCTCATCTAATTCTTTCTTCCATTCCTTTAAGACGATCGTTTTATAAGAGTTAGGAGTTCTTCGATAAAATCGTTTCGGTATTCCAAAATCGAAAGCCACATGGCCATTGCCGGCAAACACCAAGATGGTTTTCCCTTCTCCGCCGGGAGATTTAAGGAATTCAGAGAGGACTTCTGCCATGGCTTCATCCCATAGGCATTGAGCTTGATAGAAATATTCGAAATCCTTTGCCGAACCACCTTTATGGCTTTTGTAAATGGATGCAACATAGGCACGATGGAACTGATCTGTGAGATCCATTTCGGGAAGCCTCTTTTTATCCTCAGGGGTAAGCCCTTCAATTCCATTCTGAGCCACCTTCCTCACCAAATCCCTTTGGACATTGAGACCGATGACTTTGAGATGACGGTTTCTTATTTCATCGAGGATTCCTTTATAGAGTTGATAATCCGCACCCCAGGTGGTCTCCCATTGGGTCTCTTTGAGAAACGCTTCTTCTGTCAGAAGTCCTTGACTCCATCGGTCCAATATGGGCTGCTGAGACCTCTCAAACATTTCCATGGCCACAACCACATTTTCTCCTTTTTCCATAAGGCCTTGAAGAACTCTCACCTGAATCTGATGATGTTCGATTTGGTCATGAACTTCTCCCAAAAAGATGACCCTTGTCGTATCAAGATGATCTAAAAGTTGCACAAAGGAAATTGGATCTCCTTCGGGAAGTCTGGAAATCTCTTCTGGTCCAATCGGTTCTCTCAATGTTAAAATTCTTGAAACCCAGTCGGGATAAGATAATCTCTTTGTGCAACCCACGAAGAAGCATCCCAAAAGCAAAAGGTAGAAGCCCCATAAAAAGGATTTTTTCATTAAAGAAATTATAACATCCCCTCTCCGAGAAATAAAAGAAGCCCCGATGCTTGAATCTTCAATAAAAATTATGTATTTTGTAAATGACTTCTACCGAATATTTCAGAAACCTTTAGCCATGAGGGAGGTTATCAAGGGATGAAAATGGAGAAGGTCATTGGCTTCCTCTTTTTGACGGGGTTACTCCTTGTCGGTTGTGCCTTCAATCGATTTGCAGACAGAGGATCTGAGAAGATAGTTGTTCAAGTAGAGTCTTCAGAGAAGTATAATGATATATTCGTTGAAAGATTGAAAGCATTGGAACAATCCGTCTCCGATCTCCGTTCCGAGGTGGCAGAATTGGGAGACCGCTTGAGAAATATTCATGCTCGTCCTCCCCTCACCACTTATAAACTTCCTCAAAAAGTGACTCTCTGCGACGAGAGGGTTCCAATCGAAGATCGGAATGTGTGGGAGAATTTGGATCGGGAGTTTTTAGTGACATTAGAGAGCGAGGCTCAGGTACTCTTATGGATGAAGCGAGCCAGGCGATACTTCCCTTATATTGAAAAAAGACTAAGAGAGATGGGTCTTCCAGACGATTTGAAGTATCTCGCCATAACAGAAAGCAGCCTTCGACCCTCCGCAGTCTCCCCCACAGGGGCCTCCGGTATCTGGCAATTCATTCCCTCCACCGGGGAGAAATACGGGATGAGGAGAAACCGGACGATTGACGAGCGTTTCGATTTCTTTAAGGCCACCGAAGGTGCTTTGGTTTACCTGAAAAACCTTTATGAGGAATTTAAAGGCTGGGCCTTATCGATGGCAGCTTATAATGCAGGAGAGAATCGGATTCGAAAGGAGATAGAACTTCAGAACACAAAAAATTATTTTTACCTTGATCTTCCCATAGAAACGGAACGCTATGTTTATAAGATAGCAGTAGCCAAGATCATTCTTTCTGATCCTGAGAGATTCGGGTTTCATTTAGAGGAAGACGAACTTTATGATCCCCTTCAAGTGGAAAGAGTTCAGATTGAACTGGTCCGACCCCTTCCAATCATGGATATAGCAAGAGCCATCGGATCTTATTATAAAGAAGTTAAAGAGATGAACTTACATCTCCCTGAGGAGACGATTCCGGCTGGAATTCACTTTCTCAATCTGCCCCCAGGAACTTCTGGCCGATTCTGGACTTTCTTCTCCACTTGGAAAAAAGAGTTGGGAGGGAAATAGATAAATAATTTTATTGAAATTATGAGGTAAAATAAGTATTCTTTTTTATAGAAATAACTGCCGAGAATAGAAAAAGTTGTAGAGGCGGCCCTCTGTGGCCGCCTAACTTGGCCTGCCTGACTGCAGGCAAGGAGTCCACAGAGGGACTCCCCTACATTTCTTGAGGATAGGGATGATGGCAGAAATGGAACGGATCTTAGTGGTTGATGATGAAGTCTCCGCACGGGAAATGGTTTCCAAAATGGTAACCCAAATTGGCTATGAAGCGGTCACGGCAGAAAATGGGAATGAGGCTTTGGAGATTTTAAGGAGGTCCCCTACCACCCTTATGATCACCGACATGAAGATGCCAGAGACGGATGGAGTAAAATGGATAAAGTCCATCCGGACTGATTTTCCAGATACACATATCCTCTGTATGACCAGCCAAGGAGCCTCTCATGCTCACAGTGACTTAGTTGCCTTTGGAGCAGTAGACTACATTACGAAACCCTTCACCCTTGACGAAATGAGGGCGAAATTAAACCGGGTTATACGGGAGCGAAATCTCATCGGAGATCTGACTCAGAAATCGTTGGAATTGGAGAGGGCAAATGAAGAACTTAAAAGGCTCGACAAATTGAAGTCCACCTTCATCGCCAGCATTTCACATGAGCTTCGAACCCCTCTCACGGTGATCAAGGAATTTATCTCCCTCATGCTCGAAGGCCATGCCGGTCCTCTCACAGAGGATCAAAAAGATTATTTGGGGATTGCCAATAAGAATATTCTGCGGCTGACGAATCTGATCGAAACGATTCTCGATTTTTCGAGGATTGAATCCGGAAAAGGATTAAAACTGAAGTTTGAACCAACTCTCCTGGTTGAAGTCGTTGAAGATGCATCGATGACACTCTCGCAACAATTGGAGGAGAAGCGAATCACTCTTGAAAATCGGATCGATCCAGATATCCCTCTCGTCTTAATTGATCGTAACCGAATGGTTGAGGTCTTCATCAATCTCATCAGCAACGGAATTAAGTTCACGCCTCCGGGTGGAAAGATTACGATTGATTCGAGGGGGCTTACAGAGAAGCGGGAATATTTAAAGGTGGTGGTGACCGACACAGGGGTTGGTATTGCTCCAGAAGATTTGCCGAAAATATTCGATCGTTTCTATCAAGGACAGAGGACCCAGACAGGGATCATCATGGGGACGGGTCTGGGTCTCGCCATCGCCAAAGAGATTATTGAAGGCCATCAGGGCGACATCCATGCAGAGAGCAGATTCGGAAGTGGTGCCTGTTTTGTCTTTACCATTCCAGTATTTGGGGTAAACACCATCTTCAATCTCATTCTCACTCCGATGCTGGAGGAAGCAGAGAGAGATAAGATGTCTTTCTCCCTGATTCGGGTGGATTTTTGGGACCCACGGACCAAACGAGAGATTGTTCTCAGCCATGAATCCTGGGAGGGAGTGAGGTATGCTCTTCAAAAGCTCGTTCGTGTTGTTGACACGGTCATCCCTTTTCAAAACAATATCGTTTATATTTTTTCTTTCAACGATAATAAGATGGCCAGGGAGATTGGTGAGAGGATTCAGGTAAAATTGACTCAGGGTGGCTATCTTCCAAGGGGGACGGAGGTGCAATTCAGAGTCTATTCTTATCCAATAGAGGCTCGTACGATGGGAGAGTTCTTAAAAGGATGTCGACTGTTATTAAAAGAAGATTGACGCTTTCCAGTTTTAAAGGAGTGGATCGATTGAATCGAAAAATATTGACAGGTTGTGCTTTGTTAGCCTTCATCCTCATTGCTTGTGAGGGAAAACCTCTTTCTCCACAAGGGAAATCAGAAGTTCCATCAGTTCCAAAGGTGATTGTGGAAAAAGAGAAGATGGAGAGGTCCCAACCTCCTCCTGAGGTAAGGATTCGGTTGAAGAAAGACGGCAAGGATGGTTATTCCTGGGAGCTCAGTGGTTCGGATGTGGATCAAATTTTAAAAGTTAACGAAAAACTGAAAAAACAATTGGGGGGAGATCAATCCAAATAAGAGATTGCAGAGTGCAGATGGCAGATTGAAAAGTTCAAAATCTGGAATTAGATCTTTTAAGACAAATCTTTTTTCTGTTGGTGCTGAGGATGAATTAATGGAGGTCAGAGATGGGAATAGAATGGTATATTGAACAGATCCTTAAAGATCTCCCATTTGGGGTTGGTATTGCGATCGTGATCTTTCTGGGTATCCTTCTGATCATTTGGCTTCTCCTCCCCCTTTGGGTTTTGTTCATCCAATGGAATACAGGCAAGATCAGGGATGAGATTCGAAACCTCGTTGATCTGCTTGAAAAAAGGCAATGGGATGAAAAAGGAGAAAATGTCACCGGGCCAAAGGATTAAGGGGATTCCCTTCATCCTTTTCTTATTCCTGTTGACCCATTCGACGGCGCATTCTCAAGGTTCCCTCAAGGTTCCCATTTACCTCAAGAATAAAGAGATCTGGGTGGAGGTGGCAAAGACTCCGGAAGAGAGGGCTCGTGGATTGATGGGCAGAAAACTTTTAGGTAAGGATGAGGGGATGCTCTTCATCTTCGAAAAAGAAGACTATCACGGGTTCTGGATGAAAGATACTTACATTCCACTGAGTATCGCTTTTATCGACAAAGAAGGTCGGATTGCAAAAATCACCGATATGAAACCTCTGAGCTTAGAAACCCACGACCCACCTCGCCCCATCCTTTATGCTCTGGAGATGAAGAAGGGTTGGTTTTCTGCCAATGGTCTAAAAGCAGGGGATGTCGTTCGATTTTCAAAGTAGCTCGGGCAGTTAAGTTTTGAGTTCGGAGAATTTAGTAATTTAGTAATTGAGTTCGGTGTTCGGAGACTCCGAACTAAACTTCTCCGGACTAAACTACTAAATACCCTCCGAGCTACGAACTCATTACTCCGAACTGTTAAATTTCGTAATCACCGATCCAGCAATAGAGACAGAGTTTTTCTTTAGGGAGGCCAATGGCTTCCACCATATCATCGATCCTTTGATACCTCAGTGTCGTGGCTCCCAATTCCTTCCGGATCAACTCCACCATCTGCTGGTACTTTTTCGAATGGTAATCGATGTATTCCCTGACATCTTCGATATGTTTTCCCTCAAGGGTATGGATGGCCTTCCGGGCTGCCAGTTCTTCGATGGAGCGGGTGGAGAGGGCGAATCGGCACGGGAACATTAGGGGCGGACAGGCAGGTCGGATATGGACTTCTTTGGCTCCGCACTCCAAAAGTTTCTTAATGGTATAGTTTTTCAATTGAGTTCCCCTGACGATGGAGTCCTCGCAGAGGATGATCCGATTTCCAGAGACCACCTCCTTGATGGGGATGAGTTTCATCGTCGCAACCAGATCTCGAATCTCCTGAGACGGAGGTGTGTAACTCCTTCCATATCCTGGTGTATATTTAACAAGAGGTCTCCGATAAGGAAGGCGCGATTCCATGGCATACCCAATGGCATGACCTACTCCAGAGTCAGGGACACCCGTTACAAGATCTGCCTTCACGTTATCATTCTTAGCCAGAAATCTTCCACATCGCTCCCTCACCAATTCGACACTGATGCCCTCATAGCTCGAAGCAGGATATCCCGTATAGATCCAGAGGAAAGCGCAGATTTGAATTGTTTTCTTACCGGATAACTTCTCTTTGAGCCCTGATTTGCCAATGAAAACGATCTCCCCGGGGGCGAGGTATTTTTTAATTCGAAAACCCAAATTTAAGAAAGAGCAGGTCTCGGTGGCAATGACAAATTCATTATCCCTTTCTCCGATGATGAGAGGGGTTCGTCCCAATCGGTCGCGGGCCGCATAAATCCCATCCTTCATTAAGAGAAGAATAGAAGCGGAGCCTTGGATACGGTCGTAGACCTCCTCGATCCCTTCGGTGAGCGTTCGGCCCCGAGTGACGAGTTTCGCGATCAATTCCACAGAATTAATTCCGCCGCTCGACATTTCACCAAAGGTTTCTCCATCTTTGAAAAGGTCTGAGGCCAATTGATCAACATTTTCAACCAGACCTGCTGCGACGATAGCGAAGGTGCCGAACTTGGACCCGATGATCAGAGGTTGAGGGTCTCTATCGCTGATCACCCCGATGCCCAGATTTCCTTTCATTTCTTTATGGTCTTCAAAGAATTTCGATTTGAATTGGGATTTACTGATATCATGGATGGAGCGATAAAATTGCTTTCCGAAAACGGTCATGCCCCCATATTGTGTCCCCATATGGGAATGGTAATCGGTCCCGTAAAGCAAGATGTCCGCACAGTTTTTTTTCGATACGATTCCAAAAACCCCGCTCATTTGTTTTCCCCCTCAAAGATATTTCGTTGATCAATAGCAAACGGTGTTGATTTTGTCAACCTTAGATTTAAATTTTGAATTCGAAGGCTTCAGATCTTAACCATTTTGCAATACGCTCAGAATAATATTTTGAATCCATCTCATTGGATGTTGATAGTGGAACAGTGTCAATCAGATTCAGGGGAGGGAGTCCACTGAAAAATCAAGGCGTCTTCATTCTTATAGTAGTTTGGAACCACACCTGTGACCTGAAATCCCATATGGAGGTAGAAGGCCTGTGCCCCTTGATTGCTCTTCCTTACCTCTGCCCATACCTTTTCGATATGGGGAGTCGTCATCGCTCTTTCGAGAAGTTCTTTCCCAATGCCTCTTCTTCGATGCCGAGGATGAACGGCGATGGAAATAATATGTCCCTCTTTGGTAAAGATGATATAACCTAAGATCTGGCCTTCCTTCCGGCCCAACGCTGGACTCACATAAACCAAGAAAGTTTCCAGGTAAAGATAGTGGAGGTTGATGAAGGTGGCCCAATCGTACGGAGATTTGGGAAAAGCTTGAAGTTCAATTTGGAGAATTCGATCGAGATCGGAGAGAGCGAAGGGTTGAATCATGGGTGATTTTTCATTCCTGAGATGATGGAGGCAATACCACCGGTCAATGGATGGGAGGTCACGTTTTTCAGTCCGACTTTCCTCATCATCTCCTCATAATTCTCAGCATATCGAAAATGGTAGACCGATTCGGGGAGATAGGCATAGGCTTCCCTATCACCCGAGATGAGACCGCCAATCCAAGGAAGCATTTTTTCAAAATAAAAGGGATAGAGTGTTCTCAGCACCCCCTTTTTTGGAAAAGTGAACTCTAAAATAATCACTTTCCCACCCTCCTTGACGACTCGAACCATTTCAGCAAGAGCCTGTTCCTTCTTGACGATATTCCTCAGACCAAAAGCCATCATGGAGGCGGTAAAGGTATTCCCCCGAAAAGGGAGGGTGAGGGCGTCCCCAAGGCTGAGGGCAATTCTTTGTGAAACGCTTTTCTTCAAGAGCTTTTGGTAGGCCCTCCTGATCATGGGTTCAGAGAAGTCCAATCCAAAGACTTTTCTCTTAGGACCATCCTGGTAAACAATCTCTATAGCCACATCTCCTGTTCCTGTGGCAATATCTAATATCCAGCCTTCGAACCCGTTGAGCTCTCGGACGGCCATCTTCCTCCAGTAGAAATCCCTTCTCAGGCTGAGAAGATGATTGAGGAAATCGTACGTCGGTGCGATGGTGTCAAAGAGTTTTCGAATCGAATCTGGATGGAGGTGATAGGTTTTCATCTTTGATAAAGATCAAACTGATGGAATAGGGTAATAGGGAGATGGGGAGTTGGGGAAAATGATATTCACCCCATTCATCCCCAACGGAATGTGGTCATGCGATTTTGACAAATCTCTTTCCTGGAGCACCGCAGATCGGGCATTTCTCAGGGGGAGTCTTTTCCACAGTGTTACCGCACACAGGGCAGACGTAATAATCCAGTTCCGCGTTCTTGCCCAAATTCTCCAAGGCTTTTGAGTAAAGAGCGGCGTGGATTTTTTCTACCTCATTGGCAAAATGGAATGTCTGATAGGCTTCGTCGTTCTTTTCGGCCTTTGCTCCATCCATCATCTCGGGATACATCTTCTTAAACTCATGGGTTTCGCCTTGGATAGCCTCCTGGACATTCTCCTTCGTCGACTTGATTCCTTTTAATACCCGTAGATGGTTATGGGCATGGACTGTTTCGGCTTCCGCTGCGGCCCTAAAGAGTTTGGCCACCTGTCGGTATCCTTCTTCCTCTGCCTTCTTGGCAAAGGCAAGGTATTTTCGATTGGCCTGAGATTCGCCCGCAAACGCCTCCTTCAAATTTTCTTCTGTTTTTATTCCCATAAAGATCTCCTTTCTAATTAAAATTTAAAAAATTATAACAGAAGAATTTGAGAACAGCAATTGCCCCTTCGACTACGCACAAGTCACGCTCAGGGTCAACCTTGAGCCTTTGACCTTTAGGTCGAGGAGCCGAAAGGTTGACAAATTGATCATGTAAATAATAGAATATTTTAAATATTTAGGATCGGGAGTGAGAGAATGAAGATCGGTTATCCTTTTCATCATTCTTTTGATCGGTTTTGCCTCCCCCGGTTATGGAGAGATGTATCGATGGGTGGATGAAAAGGGAGTGCTTCATTTCGCCGATGATCTTTCCAAGGTTCCAGAGAAATATCGTCCCGATGCCGAAACGTTAAAACCCTCTAAAGAGATCTCTTCTCCAGAAATTAAGGGAAAAACAAAGGCACCACAGACTTCTCTTCCTGCCCCAACGAGCTCTGAGCCCCAGGGATTTGAGGTAAATCTTTTCAGACGATATGAGCTGTGGTTAGCAGAGGTCATACTGAATGAAAGGGTGAAGAGACATTTAATCTTAGACTCGGGCTCAAGTTTTATCTTGATTAGTCAACAGACAGCAAAGGAGCTGGGAGTGACCATCGATGAGAGCACTCCATTCATACCGGGTTCCACCGTCAGTGGTATGATCCTCACGCCCCTGGTGACATTGAAATCTGTGAAGGTGGGAAATGCTGCAATAGAGAATGTGGAGGCAGTCGTCTATAATATGCCCTCCGGTCAGGATGGACTTTTGGGGAATTCTTTTCTTAACAAGTTCAAGGTGGTTCTCGATTCGATCAATTCGAAGATGATCCTTTTACCAATGAAGGGGACTCCCTCGCCCGACCGACCAGGGGGTTATAGTAGGGATTACTGGATTGGCCAATTCCGTTTCTATAACCGTAACTTAGAGGAGTTGAAAAAGCTGAAGACAAAGTATGAGAACCAGGGGGTACGCTCCGAAGCGAATCGGGTTAATAATGCGATCCGATATTTCGAAAATCAATTAAGCGACTTAGAACGGAGGGCCTCCTCTGTTGGCGTGCCCAGAAACTGGAGAGAATAAAGGCCTGGAATACTGGAAGGTTGGAACATTGGAAGGTTGGGAGAATGAGAAGAAGAAGAAGGTGTGGATTTAGCTTTTGAAATCCAGCATTCCATTATTCCACTTTTCCACCATTCCAAAGGGATTAAGGCGTATAGATCACGACAAGAAGTTTGGCTTCTTCATTGCTGAGATTACGAAGTTTGTGAGTCATGCCTGAATCGAAGTGAAGGGTTTCACCCTTTTTAAGAAGATTTTGATCTTCGCCTACCCTTACCTCTATATGCCCTTTTATGACATAAAGAAACTCTTCGCCCTCATGGCGGTAATCCACCATCTTATGGTCCTGTTTGGGATCGATGGTAACGAGAAAGGCCTTCATGTGTTTCAGCTCCGCATCCGGAGTGAGCGTTTTATAAGAGTAGGCCTGAGTCCTCTTGAAAAAGGTTTCCCTTCTCCTTATTTGTGAAGCTTCCTGATCTTCAGCAGAGAGGAAGGAACCTGAGTCAACGGAAAGGGCTTTTGCGATCTGGATGACCGCAGAGACAGGAGGAATGGCGATCCCTTCCTCAATTTCCTTCAAATACCGCTGTGAAAATCCTGTTTTATTGGTAAGCTGTTCAAATGAAATTTTTCTTGCCAGGCGAAGTTGTTTCATTTTGGCTCCAAAGAATTTTTCATCCAACTTCGTTGTCATGGTCTCTCCTCCCTAACATCGAATGAACATTTAACTGCTTCATTATATTCTCAATTTAATATTTTTCAAATAAAATTTTATTCTTTAGGTTCTTCTCTTTTCATTATATAATAATATAAAGGATCAAAAATGGCCCGTTGGGTGAAAGTAGGGATTGTTGAAAATCGATTTGAAGGGGACAGGGTGTCTCAAGCACTGAATGAGGCAGGGGTTCCTTTTCTGATGAAATCCTTTCTCGATACAGCGTACGACGGACTCTACATTCCACAGAAAGGATGGGGAGCGGTCATGGTTCCTGAGAATTTTGAGGAAGAGGCCGGAAGGATCATTTTTGAGGTGAAAGGTAGTTTCACGAAGGAGGTGGATGATGAGACTGAATAGCCTGGATGAGATTATGAGGTTTGCCATCAGGAAGGAGGCAGATACAGCAGCCTTTTACCGAATGGCAGCGGATCGATCAGATCCTGGAGTCAGAAAGACCTTTGAAGAATTGGCCAAGGAAGAGGAAGGGCATCAGAAAAAGCTTGAAGGGTTTGATTCGAAAAAGATTGAGCAGATGGAATTGAAAGAGACCAAAGGATTGGGCCTGAGTGAAATAATGGAGGATGTTCCCTATAGTTCGGATATGAGTTATGCCGATCTCCTGAGAATGGCGATCAAGAATGAAGAGAAATCACAGAAACTTTATACTTCCACATCACAAAGGATCACTGAGGTGATGTTAAAAAAATTGCTTTTGATCCTTGCCCAGGAAGAATCGACTCACAAAGAGAGGTTGGAGAAGATTTACGATAAAGAAATTTTGAAGGAATTCTAATGACTCAGATCGGATTTTGACATTTGAGGGTAGGGAGGGTGATGAATGTTACCTGGACTGACTGGACAATCTGAGATGATGGTGAGGGAGGGAGATCTGGTCAGCCAATTGGGGAGCATCGATGTGGATGTCCTTTCCACCCCAAGGCTGATTCAACTGATGGAGGCTGCTGCGATCAAGGCCATCCAGGAATTTATTCCCTCTGATCAGTTGAGCCTCGGAACCCATGTGAACATCAAGCACCTATCCCCAACACCTCTCGGCATGAAAGTGATTGCCCATGCCATTCTCAAAGAGGTGAATAAGAATCGGCTTGTCTTCCTGGTCGACGCTTATGATGAGATGGAGAAAGTGGCAGAAGGGGAACACGAACGCCTCCTCGTTTCTAAAGAAGGCTTTCTTCAGAAGATAAAAAAGAAGAGGACTGGATGATTCCGTTTTTATTATTATCCTGGGATACCCAGAAAAGATTGGTCTCAATCAAATGGAATGGGTTTCTCTTTTTGGTTTGGGAAAAAGGGAAGATTTTGATAAAAATTCTCGGCCTTCCGATTCCCTTCCGTCTCGGACAAAAAAAGATTCATTCTCACATACGATGGGTTTATTTGAAGGAGGCCTTCTCTTTTCTTGCTAAATGGAAGCTTAATAAGGTGGAAGGAACGTTTTCTCTTCCAGACCCCATGATGAATGGATTACTCTATGGTTGGTTCAGTGCCTTTGAAACAGTGAAACCAAGTCGAAAGATCAGTGTCACGATCAATTTTTTGGGAGAGAATCGGTTTTCAGGAGAAGCCTTCCTTTCCCTGAAGGCCTTTTTTCACCATTTAAAAAGATGGGTCTTCCTTCTTCTCAGAGAAAAGAAGATAAGGAGACCGTGAAGAGGAGGTGATTGTAATGGAAGCAACAGACTTAATCAAGACACTTTTAGAAGGGTTTAAGGCAGTGGCCAAGACAGAGACCATTGTCGGAGAAGGAATCAAGGCAGGCGAATTTATCGTTCTCCCTGTCTCCAAGATCTCTTTGGGGATCGGTGCAGGTGCTGGAACAGAACAGATCAAGAGCTCTGGTGGAAGCGGAGGTGGAGGGGGAGGGGGGATCTGTGTCGAACCCATCGCTTTTCTTGTAGTGAAGGAGGGAGAGGTATCGATCATCAATCTCCGGAGAATGCCAGCGATGATCGAATCTTTCTTTGGAAAAATTCCGGACCTAATGGAGAAGGCGATCAATATCGTCAAAGGTAAGAAAAAGGGTGAAGGGTCAGAAAGTCACAAATGAAGCGTTTTGAGATATTGGATCATACAGCGGATATCGGGCTCATCGTTTATGGTGAAAGCCTCAAGACGCTTTTTGAGAATGCAGGGGAAGCCTTTTTCCACCTCATCACCGATTTGAAGAAGGTGAGGCGCCGCACGGAGAGAAGGATTGAAATTGGAAAGGAAGATTTAGAGCGCCTGATGGTGGATTGGCTAAGCGAACTACTTTATCTTCACGATGTGGAGCATCTTCTCTTTAAGGAGTTTAAAATTGAATCTGTTGGAGAGGATGGATTGAAGGCGGTAGTAAAGGGAGAGGTGTTTCAGGAGGGTGTCCATGTGATTAAGACAGGGGTGAAGGCTGTGACTTACCATCGGATAGAGGTTCGAATGGAAAATGGAAGGTGGAGGGCCCAAATCATTTTTGATCTTTGACCATCAAATCATGCGAATGGCACCGAATTTGACGAATTTGACTGGAGGGTATAACCAATATTCGATGAATTTGCTCTCATTAGCCTTATTCGATTAGGAATCCATTAACAGGTATAAAATTATTTTCCGATCAAAGGGGTGTGTATTGTGGCCGATGAAAAAATCAAAATACAGAAGGTAGATGACTATCGGTGGAGGATCCCTCGGGAAGGGAAGATGAGAACCGATGGGATCATCTATACCGATGAACGGATGTTGGGTGATATTCGAAAGGATCAGAGTCTTGCCCAAGTCGCCAATGTTGCATGGCTCCCCGGCATTGTGGGCCATTCCTTGGCCATGCCGGATATCCATTGGGGTTACGGTTTTCCCATCGGAGGTGTGGCAGCCTTTGACCTGAATGATGGGATTGTTTCACCCGGAGGGGTAGGATACGACATCAACTGAGGCGTTCGATTGATGCGCTCAGGTTTGAGCCGCACAGAGATTCAAGGAAGAATGAGGGGGCTCGTGGATGCTCTCTTTACCAACATCCCTTCAGGTGTGGGATCCCACCGAAAAGACTTCAAATTAAATCGAGAAGAAGAGCGTCGGGTTCTCAAAAAAGGGGCCAAATGGGCAGTAGAAAGAGGTTTCGGCACACCAGAAGATCTCAACCATATTGAGGAACAGGGATGTATTGAGGGAGGTGATCCAGACCGTATTTCTGAGAAGGCAATAGAAAGGGGCAAGGCCCAATTAGGAACGCTCGGTTCCGGAAATCATTTCGTCGAGGTCGGATATGTTGCTGAGGTATTCGATGAGGCGATCGC
>CAVTZZ010000002.1:0-13368 GCA_963739325.1 uncultured delta proteobacterium
AAGGTGAAAGAAAAATATTGTGAACTCCAAAAGGGGGAACAGTTCTTTGAAGCCTCAAAGAAATATTTCGTCAATGCGATATCAGACTTTTTCAGGGATAAGAGGCTTTTCCAAATCACTCCGTTGGATATCGAGCAATTCAAGAAGCAGAGGAAGGAAACCCCGGCCAGGGGAAAGGAAACCAGGTCAGATGTTTCCGTCAATCGGGAGCTTGAAGTTCTTCGTCACATGCTCAATAAGGCTGTTGAATGGGGTATGCTTGATGCGAATCCTTTTATCAGGTTCAAATATCCTATTTTATTTGAGGAGAGGAACGACCGGGTGAGATTCCTTGAAGAAAATGAGATCAAGAGACTCCTGGATGTTTCTCCTCCCTACCTTGCAAATCTCATCAAAGGAGCTATTTTCACCGGACTAAGAAAGGGTGATCTCTTCAATCTCAAATGGAGCGACGTGAATTTGGAAAGGGGCTTTCTGAATTACAGGGAGCAAAAGAAAAGGGAAAAACTTGGATTCAAATATCTGAATGGCGACATGATCGATCTACTAATGCAGATTCCAAAAGTAGAGAGTGACTACATCTTCTCAGGACCCGATGGAAATCCTCTCAAGGATATTAAAAGATCATTCCATACGGCTTTGAAAAAGGCCGGGATCAAGGATTTCCGCTGGCACGATCTCAGGCACACAAGCGCTTCCCATCTTCTCATGAGAGGGGCATCGATGAAAGCAGTTCAGGAACACCTGGGACATACCACTATAGCTATGACTCAAAGGTATTCTCATTTAAGCAAAGACTTTCAGAAAGAAGAAGTCAACCGCTTGAATGGCCTGTGCGGGGAAAATGGTAAGAAATTGGTAAGAAATGAGGATTTGGTAAGAAATAATGTCGAGGGTACAGTCAATGCAACTGCTTGAAATCCTTCCTAAAAAAATGGTCGGGGAGAGGAGATTTGAACTCCCGGCTTCTTGGTCCCGAACCAAGCGCGCTACCAGGCTGCGCTACTCCCCGAACTGAAAATTACCGCAAAGTGCAAAGGGCATAGAGCAGAAACATTCTTACAATACAAGATTTGATTTGAAATGTCCAGATTTTTGAGGCGGTTGGATGACTATGTGTTGACAATTTTCAGATACTTAGGTTAAGAATTAGCACATTCACCCTCATTCCAACTCTCTCCCCTGCCTACCAGCAGGCAGGCGTCAAGGGAGAGGAGGCATAGAGAGCATAAAAATAGAATTCTGAGGATAAGGATGAAGATTGAGTTCATTCAGGCGAGGGATTTACCGGACGCCTGGTTCCAATGTATCTATCGTATTTTTGAAAGTGGCCATGAATATACGATCGATCGAGGTAGCTTCCAAGGTCAGAAAAGGCTCGAATACGACTATGCGGTTGTCCATATCGCCCATCCCGGAACAAGACCCCTCATCCCCGATATCCCTCCAGGATGTAATGTTCCCCCTCCTACGTCAATGGAATATGTCGAACAATATTTAGAAAAACTGATCACCTCGAGGAAGGCTCCCCAAGAAACCTATACCTATGGTGAGGATCTGGAAAAACAGATTGACGAAGTGATCAGAATGTATCGTGAGGATGGGCACAATACCAATCAGGCCTATATGGCCGTTGGTAATGCAAGTTCTCTCTTACTCCAGGATCCCCAATGCCTTCGTGGCATTGATACCCGGATTCGTTATGGGAAACTCCATTTCATGCCATACTTTCGCTCATGGGATCTATGGGCTGGATTTCCATCGAATCTTGCCGGTATTCAACTCCTGAAAGAATATATGGCTAAGGAAATTGGAGTGGAGGATGGAGAGATCATCGCCGCCAGCAAAGGACTCCATCTCTATGACTATTGCTGGGACCTTGCGAAAACAAGGACCGGCAGACAGAAATAAAATATCTGAATTGCGAATTTTCCCCTTACTCCCCCCTTTCCACATAAGCGTAAGCGCTGTGATTATGAATGGATTCGAAGTTTTCTGATTCGACTGTAAACCAAGTAATATTGGGATCGGCTTTAAGTTTTTTTGCAATCTCCCTCACCACATCCTCGACAAACATTGGGTTTTTGTAAGCTTTTTCCGTCACAAATTTTTCGTCCGGCCTTTTCAAAATAGAATAGAGGTCACAAGAAGCGCGCTCTTCAACTAACTGAATGATATCCTCGATCCAAATGAACTTCTTAAATCGAAGGTTGACCGTGACGATAGACCTTTGATTGTGTGCCCCGAATTGGCTGATCTCCTTTGAACAAGGGCACACCGTAGTGATCGGGACAACGATTCCTACATAGAAGTCTTCTTTTGCATTGCTGGAGCCGCGGAAACGACAGACATATTCCATCAAGCTTTTTGCTTTGGTGACAGGAGCTTCTTTCTCAATGAAATAAGAAAATTCCACCTCCAGATGGGCAGTTTTTGCCTTCAATTTCTTTTTTACTTCTCTCAAAATCTTTGAAAAGGTTTTGATGGCAATATCCCCTTTGTATTGGTTCAGGATCTCTACAAATCGACTCATATGGGTGCCCTTGAAGCGATGAGGGAGGTCGACATACATATTGACGCTGGCTACGGTATGCTGGACGCCTTTGGCTTTGTCCAATACGGTAATCGGGTAACGGATGTTTTTTACTCCCACTTTATTAATCTCAATTTTTCGATGATCCTTTTGGTTTTGGATGTCGTCCATTTTCATCTCCCGAAATAGGTGGCACAGGCATTCTCCGACTCCCATGCGGTCACCCTTTTGAGAGTCACACGATGCTCTTTCAACTCTCTTTTCAGTTTATCAAAAATATATTTTGCAATATTTTCAGAAGAGGGTTCCTTCCCTGAAAAATAGGGAAGGTCATTGAGATAGGTATGATCCAAAAACTTTAACGCTTTTTCTAATTTCTGCTTCAAGATTTTGAAATCAATGACTACCCCTTCTTTGTTCAGTCGGTCCGAGACCACAGAAATCTCAACTTTCCAATTGTGGCCGTGGAGTTCTTCACATTTTCCATGAAGATAACGTAACCGATGGGCAGCAGAGAAATGAGATAAAATGGTGACTTCATACATAACAGACTCCTTTGGAGTATAGAAATACAGTCATTGAGTTATTAGTCATTAAGTTATTTAATGACCCAATGACTGAATTACTTAATGACTAAAATTGTATTTTGACATTTTGATCCAACGTTCTGAAATTCAGTCTACCAAAACTATCCTTACATCCATCACATTCGTATGAGTGGGCCCTGTGATTAAGAGGTCTCCCAGCTTTTTGAAGAATGGATAAGCATCGTTATTCTCAAGATAGGCCTTCGGATCTAAACCCATTGATCGTGCCCGACTGATCGTCGTATGGTCAGCAATCGCCCCGGATGCATCTGTGGGCCCATCCGTTCCATCCGTTCCTCCACTTAGAAGAACGACCCTTTCAATTCCGCTGATCTCTAAAGCGCCTGCCAGGGCAAACTCTTGGTTTCTTCCTCCGAGGCCATGGCCTTTGATCGTCACTATCGTTTCACCTCCAGAAATGATACACGCAGGCCTTGAGATTGGATTCCCACTTGAAATCACCTCTTTTGCAATCGCAGAATGGAATCGAGCTGCCTCTCTCGTCTCACCTACAATCGAAGAAGAGAGGATGAGAGTACGGAAGCCATAGGATGAGGCTTCTTTTTCCGCAGCACGAAGAGCAAGGATATTCGACCCGATGAGGATGTGATGAACTTTCTCGAAGGCACCATCTCCAGGCTTAGGAGTCTCTTCAATCTTTCCTTCTTTTCCTAATAGGAGATGCCTTCGAATCGAAGGGGCAATTTTTTCGACCAAATCATATTTTTTTAAGATCTCCCAAGCCTCTTTGAATGTAGAGGAATCGGGAACAGTAGGGCCAGAGGCGATGACATCAAGTGGATCTCCTACAACATCTGACAGGATGAACCCGATGACAGTGGAGGGATGGGCCCACTTGGCAAGCCCCCCTCCTTTGACCTGTGAGATATGTTTTCGGATTGTATTGATCTCTTTAATATCTGCTCCACAATCGAGAAGAAGTTGGGTCACTTGTTGTTTTTCTTCGAGTGTAATTCCATACACTGGGAGTGGAAGAAGGGCTGAGCCACCTCCTGAAAGGAGGAAGAGGACCAGATCCTCGGGCCCAGATTCTTTAAGAAGGTTTTGGATCTTTTTTGTTCCTTCAAAACCCTTCTGGTCTGGAATGGGATGCCCGGCCTCAATCATTTCCATCTTTTTTAGAGGAAGGGAATGTCCATATTTTGTTATGATCAATCCTTTTGTAATCCGATCTCCAAAGATTTCCTCTATGGCCTGAGCCATGGAGGTAGAGGCCTTGCCAGTACCAATGAGAAATATTCGGTTAAAAGTTTTTAAATCGAAGGCCTTCTCAGAATATTCATCCATTTTTATACATAAACGATCCTTTTCGATCCGAACCCAATCTTTCAGTCTCTTGGAGGGCTCAACAGACTCTACTGCCTTTAAAAAAATCGTCTTTGCAATATTCTTGATCTCATCTAAAGAAAATTTTTCCAATATTAAATCCTCAGAAAGACGTATGAATTTTAAGCTTTATTCATCTTTTCGTCAATCATTGAATTTTACTCTTTATACCCTTTCTGTTATATTAATCAAATAAATCCCCTATTTGCTCTTGGTAAAGGGGGACTATAAATGAGGATTTAATAAACTCCGAACTTCAATGATGGAACTCCCTTTCCGATATATTCTGACCGTCTCAGAACTCACTCAAGAGATCAAGGACATTCTTGAGTTGAAGTTTCCTGATATCTGGATTGAGGGCGAGATTTCGAACCTCAGGATTCCACCCTCGGGACACATCTATTTTACTTTAAAGGATGATTTTAGTCAGATCCGAGCTGTTCTTTTTAAGATGCAGGCTCGCAATCTCCGTTTCGTTCTCGAGGATGGACTTCATGTGATCTGCCGAGGAAGGGTGAGTCTCTATGAGAAGAGAGGAGAATATCAACTCATTTTAGAGGAGGTAGAGCCAAAAGGTATTGGAGCTTTTCAACTTGCCTTTCTCCAATTGAAGGATAGGCTTGAAAGGGAAGGGTTGTTTGAACTTGCCCGTAAAAAAAAGATACCTATGATTCCTCAAACGATTGGGATCGTCACCTCTCCAACAGGAGCCGTGATCAGAGATATGCTCCATATCATCCATAGACGATTCGAAAATGTTCATATTCTGCTTTACCCTGTTCGAGTCCAAGGCGAAGGAGCATCCCTTGAGATTGCTAAAGCGATAGAGGATTTCAATAAGGGGATGAAGGTTGATGTCATCATTGTGGGAAGGGGAGGGGGGGCACTGGAGGATTTATGGCCTTTTAATGAGGAGAAGGTAGCCAGGGCGATTTACCATTCTAAAATTCCCATTATCTCAGCCGTGGGTCATGAGACCGATTACACCATTTCAGACTTTGTCGCTGATTTGAGGGCACCTACACCTTCTGCTGCTGCAGAGTTGGTAGTAAAGGATAAGCGGGAAATAAAAACTACCCTTCATTATTTAGAGGAACGTTTAGATAATCAAATTATACAAATACTTAAAGAGAATCGAACCGATGTATTCCATCTTAGAAAAATGTTAATAGATCCGCGAAAGAGGATAGAAGAATACCTTTTAAGGGTGGATGACCTCGTCAATAGATTCCGTATTCTAACTTCTTGGATTCTGAAGAGAAAAATAGAAAAATCTTTGCATCTAAGGGAAAGACTTTACCTCCAAAATCCTATTCAAAAGGTGAAAACCCTTAGACTCACCCTATCGGAGACCGGGAAGCGTCTTGGGCAAACCATGAGCCACTCTATTGAGATCCAGAGGCAGAAAATGGAAGGAATTTTTGGAAAATTGGAGTCATTGAGTCCTCTTTCTATCCTTCAAAGGGGCTATAGTATTACTCGAAAACTCCCTTCCCTACAAATTCTAAGAGATGTGGTCCATGTCAGAGAGGGAGATAAGGTGGAGGTGAAGCTTCATAAGGGAATATTACTCTGTGGTGTAGAGAAAACCACAATATCTTGACGATTAAGGGGTTAACGATATAAAATTAAGTTTTATAATTAAAATTATTGAGAGGGAAGGATGGCAAAGGAAAGGTTCGAAGACGCATTGAATAAATTGGAGAAGATCGTTTCTCAATTAGAGGAAGGGGATATTTCCTTGGAAGAGTCCTTGAAGCTCTTTGAAGAGGGAATTCGACTTTCACGCATTTGTAATCAGAAATTGGATGAGGTAGAGAAGAGAGTGGAGATCCTAATAAAGGGCGAGGATGGGACTATAAAAGCAAAGCCATTTGCTCCTTCGATAAACTCGGGGCAATCTCCTTCGGTAAACTCAAGAAAGGTCCCCTCCGAAGAGGAAGAATAGGCTCTAAGGAATTGAGGAATTGAGAGGGTTCAAGGGGCCTTTCAATTGCGGAATGCAGAATGTCGAATGCGGAATAAAAATTCCGAAATCTGCAATCCGAAATCCGCATTCAGAAGAACCCTCGAATCCTTGGACCCTTTTTTAAGAAACAGTATGGATATTAAAAAATATCTTCAGGAAAGAAAAGAGGTTGTGGATGCGGCTCTTGAGAGATATTTTTCAAGATCTCCCACCTCAGCCCAAGAGACGGGGTTTCCTCACACTCTCTATAAAGCCGTGCAGCATAGCCTCTTTAATGGAGGTAAACGAATTCGGCCTATTCTATCTATCGCTGCTTTCGAAGCCGTAGGGGGGAAGGGAGATGGGATCCTGCCCTTTGCCTGTGCCTTAGAAATGATCCATACTTATTCTCTCATTCACGATGATCTTCCTGCCATCGATAATGATGACTATCGTAGAGGTAAGCCGACCTGTCATAAAGTATTTGGGGAGGCAATCGGTATTTTGGCTGGAGATGCCCTTCTGACCGAAGCCTTCAAATTGATGACAAGCCGTCAACTCCATGGAGGCATCTTCCGTGACGAAGGGTTGATTCTTGACATTATTCATGAGGTGGCGGAGGCTGCAGGCATTTTGGGAATGATTGGCGGACAGGTGGTGGACATTGAATCGGAAGGGAAGGAGATCGATTTTCCTACTCTTCAATATATCCATACCCATAAAACGGGAGCATTGATCCTGGTCTCGGTTCGAGTAGGAGTGAAGTTAGGTTCGGTGAATGAAGGAACCCTTAAGGCCTTCACCCGATATGGGGAGAGGATTGGCCTTGCCTTTCAAATTGCAGATGATATTTTAAACGTTGAGGGAAAAGCGGTATTACTCGGTAAGAAGACAGGAAGCGATCTCTCCAAAGGGAAGGCGACCTATCCCTCCTTATTGGGTCTCGAAGAATCGAGGAGAAAGGCTAAGGAATTGGTGAAATCAGCGATGGAGGCTCTCCATCCGTTTGGACCAGAAGCCGATCCACTCAGGGAGATCGCCCATTTCATCATCGCAAGGGAATATTGACCCCGTAGTTGTATTCAGACATGAATTATATTAGTTGTTAGGGAGTGCAAAAATGATAACGATTTTCTTAATCGAAGACATTTTCTCAACAACGGGTTTAATCGATGAATAGAATATTGGATCAGATAGAAGCCCCTCATGATGTTAAGAAGTTAGATTTCGAAGAGTTGGAGCGGCTTTGCGACGAGATACGAAAAGAGATCATTTCCACCGTTTCAAAAAATGGAGGGCATCTTGCTTCCAATCTGGGTGTGGTAGAGCTGACCATTGCCCTCCATTACGTCTTTGACCTTCCGGGAGATAAATTGGTATGGGATGTCGGTCACCAAACCTATACCCATAAACTTTTAACAGGAAGGCGAGATCGTTTTCATACCCTGAGACAATACGAAGGCATTAGTGGTTTCCCAAAGAGAGAGGAGAGCCCTTACGATACCTTCGACTCCGGCCACAGTGGTACTTCTATCTCATCTGCTTTAGGGATGGCAGAGGCCCGAAGGCAGAAGGGCGAGGAGGGGAGGGTGATCGCCATCATCGGAGATGGATCGATGACTTCTGGCCTTGCCTTTGAAGGCCTCAATCAGGCAGGACATATTGATCAAGATCTCATCGTCGTCCTGAATGACAATGAGATGTCCATTTCGCCTAATGTCGGGGCTCTTTCCTCCTACCTCAATCGATTGATGACAGGGCAGTTCGTCAATCGATTCCGAGACGAGATAAAGGCCTTTCTTGAAACCTTTCCAAGAATCGGTAAACCAGCCCTCCGTTTTGCCAAGCAGGCAGAAGAATCATTGAAAGGGCTGTTGATACCCGGCATCCTCTTTGAAGAATTGGGGCTTAAATACACTGGCCCGATCGATGGGCATCGCTTGGATTACCTGATTGAAACGTTTCAGAATGTCAAGAAACTGAAGGGGCCGATTCTCGTCCATGTGATCACCAAAAAGGGGAAGGGATATCGACCTGCCGAGATGGATCCTGCTCTTTTTCATGGGGTAGGACCTTTCATCGCAGAGACTGGCGAGCCCATCGGTGATTCGAAAAAAAAGCCTCCTACCTATTCAGAGGTTTTTGGAGAAACACTCTGTCGGTTAGCAAAGGAGCATCCCCATCTGATCGCCATTACAGCGGCGATGCAAAGTGGAACAGGGTTAGAGGAATTTGCAAAGAGATTTCCAGATCGGTTTTATGACATTGGTATCGCAGAGCAACATGCGGTTACCTTTGCTGCTGGTCTTGCCCTCGAAGGAATGAAACCCGTCGTTGCCATCTACTCCACCTTTCTCCAAAGGGCTTATGATCAAATTCTTCATGACGTTTGCCTCCAAAACCTCCCTGTCGTCTTTGCTTTAGATCGAAGTGGGATCGTAGGAGAGGATGGTCCAACCCACCAGGGGTTGTTCGATTTTTCTTATCTCCGCCACATCCCAAACCTGGTGATCATGGTGCCCAAAGATGAAGATGAATTCCAGCATATGATTAAAACGGCCATTGAATCCCCTATGCCTGTGGCGTTTCGATACCCAAGAGGAAGAGGAATGGGTGTAAAAATGGAGACCGTTCTCAAATCGATCGATATCGGCAAGGGAGAAGTTTTAAGGGAGGGGACTGATATTCTTGTCTTGGCGATCGGTTCCACAGTATATCCCGCCCTCCATGCTGCAGAGAGATTGGAAGGTGCAGGGATTCATGCCGCAGTAATCAACAGCCGCTTTTTGAAACCTCTGGATGGAGACCTCATTTGCGATTGGGCCAAGAGGACGGGAAAAATCCTTACCGTTGAGGAAAATGTGCTCCAAGGGGGTTTTGGGAGTGTCGTACTCGAACTCCTTCAAGAGAAAGGCCTCTTTTCAGTTCAAATAAAGCGATTGGGCATCCCCGACCTCTTTGTGGAACACGGTCCACAATCTCTCCTTAGATCAAAATATGGAATTGATGAGAATGGAATTTTCAAAGAAATCCTGGAGATGGTTAAGCAAAAATCTTCGCAAACCGTTCATCCGAACCATAACAAAACCTCTATGAGGAGAGTTTTTCCAAACTCGAAATGAAATACCCCACCCTTACAGGTGGGTCTTTCGCCCTCATTTAATAAAAAAGTTTGGGGTTTAGAGTCCAGAGTCTGAATTGCAGAATGAGAAAGGAACGTCTTGACAAACTCTTGGTTGAAAAGGGGATCGTTCAAAGCAGGGATAGAGCAAGGGCTTTGATCTTGGCTGGTAGAGTTACTATTGAAGATCGAACCATTGATAAACCTGGGACGCAAATAGAGATGGAGGCTCGGCTCCAACTTCGAGGAGAGGATCCACCTTATGTAAGCCGAGGAGGCATTAAATTAGAAGGAGCCCTCCATGCCTTTGAAATTGATCCTAAAGGAATGGTTGTGATGGATGTGGGTGCCTCGACAGGGGGATTTACAGACTGCATCCTCCAAGGAGGGGCAAGGAAAGTTTATGCTGTGGATGTAGGATATGGACAGCTGGCATGGAAACTTCAAAAAGACCCTAGAGTGGTCAATTTAGAGAGAAGGAATATCCGATATCTCAAAAGGGAAGAGGTGAAAGATGAAATGGATTTGATCCTCATTGATACTTCTTTTATCTCCATAGAGAAATTTCTTTCCCACCTCCTTCACTTTTTGAAAAAGGGAGGTTCCATCATCGGCCTCATCAAGCCCCAATTCGAAGTGGGAAAAGGGGAGGTAGGAAAGGGAGGGGTGGTGAGAGAGTCCGCCTTACATCAAAAGGTCATCGAGAGAATTGAAGAATTTAGTCGAGGACTAGGATTAAGTGTCCTTGGAGTGACCGAATCTCCAATCCTGGGTCCGAAAGGAAACAAAGAATTTTTTATCTATTTGAGAAAGTTAGACCACCAAGATGGGCAAGCCGAAGGAGCCCAAACCAGCTAAACTCTTTATGAGTTTGATCGCATCAGAGGATGAGTTCCTCCACCAGGGGGTGAAAGACCTCTGTTTAGATTTTGGAGAAATTGATTTTACGAGCGAAAGGTTACCTTTTTGCTTCACCGACTATTATGCTAAGGAGATGGGAGATAATCTTTTTCGTCACTTTATTACCTTAAAAAATCTTATCTCTATTAACCTTCTTCCTGATATTAAGCTTTCCACCAATCGTTTCGAAGAAAGATATGCCACACCCATTGGAAAACGTCGACTCAATATTGACCCAGGATATATCTGTTTAGAACATGTGATTCTTGCGACGACAAAGGGCTATGCTCATCGGCCCTACCTCAGAGAGGGCATTTATGCTGATTTAACAATGATCTATCGGAATAAATCCTTTCAAGCATTGGAATGGACTTATCCCGATTACCGACAGGAAGAGGTCATCAGACTCTTCAACCAGTTCCGAAAGAGATATTTGGAAGATTTAAAAGGAGAGCTCTGAAAAAAAAACATGAGGCTCTCTTGATCACACAGATTTCTGGACTTTTTCAGAAATCTTAAAAGGGAGGTCAGACCATTTATGTTGAAATCGATGACGGGGTATGGGAGAGCGGAAGGGGAGACGACCTTGGGGAGATTATTCGTGGAGACCCGTTCTGTGAATCATCGCTATTGCGATATTAACATCAAGCTCCCCAGGCGACTGGGGCCTTTCGACCCCCGGATTAAAGAGCTTATCCGATCTCAGGTCTCGAGAGGGAGGATTGATGTTTCGTTGAAGGCAGAGAATGGGGAAGAAGAAAAGGTTCAACTCAATGTCGACCTCCATCTGGCTAAACAGTATTACCAGGCGCTCCAGACCTTGAAAGAGAAACTTCAACTTAAAGACGATATTACCTTAACCTTGTTAGCAGGAGCAAAGGATCTGATCGCGACGAAGGAAGAAGTGGGAGAGATCGAACCTTACTGGCAGGAGATGATTCCAATTTTGAAACAATCCTTCAAAGAGATGGATGACATGAAGCGATCCGAAGGAGAGACGCTCGCAAAAGATCTTCAATTTCGATTACAAAAGATTGATCAACAGTTGGGAGAGATTAAGAACCTCTTCCCCTCAAACCTTGAAGCCTTTCAAAAGAGACTCCATGAGAAAATCCGCTCTTTACTGGGAGGGGTCGAAGTGGATGCAAATCGTTTCCACCAAGAGGTTGCCTTCTTAGCGGAACGGGCCGACATCACAGAAGAGATTGTCCGTATGGAAAGCCACCTTGCCCAATTTGCCCTCCTCTTGGAAGGGGAAGAACCTGTAGGACGAAAAATGGATTTTTTACTTCAAGAGATCCACCGGGAGGTGAATACCGTCAGCGCGAAAGCCAATGATGCAGAGATCTCTCAGAGAGTGGTCGAGATCAAGAGCGAGCTTGAAAAGATTCGGGAACAGGTACAGAATATTGAATGAAAGAAACAAAACCACAGAGGTTTAATCATTTAATGACTCAATGACTGAATGACCCAATCACTCAATGACCATGGGGGGAAAGACTGTGGGGTCCGAACAGAAGAGAAGAAAAGAAGGATTAGTTTTTGTTATCTCGGCTCCATCAGGTGCGGGTAAAACGACTCTTGTGCGGAGGGTCATGGAACTAATCCCAGGCCTTCACTTCTCTGTTTCTTATACGACACGTTCCCCCCGGGCCAACGAACGGGAGGGCGAGGACTACTATTTTGTCTCTCCCTCTCTTTTTCAGAAGATGCTTGAGAGAAATGAATTTTTAGAATGGGCAGAGGTATTAGGGAATCTTTATGGAACGGCTTTTGCCAGCATCAAAAACTTAGCATTTAAAGGGATGCGACCTGATTTTGGACATCGACACCCAGGGAGCGAAGAAAGTGATGGAGAAGGTGGACCAGACGGTATTGATTTATATCCTTCCCCCTTCCCTGGAAGTCCTTCGCGAACGATTAGTGAAAAGGGGCCTCGATTCACCCGAAATGATTCGATACCGTTTGGCAAGTGCCAGAAGAGATATAGAAGAAGCACACTGGTACCATTATCTTATCGTCAATGAAAGGATTGAGGATGCGATTGATAAACTGAAGGCGATTATCATCGCTGAAAGGTGTCGAAAGCTCAAAGGCTCAATCCTCGAAGAAAAAAAGAGAGAATGGGAGGAGCATCATGGCAAGAATTACAGTTGAGGATTGTCTGAAAAAGGTGGAAAGTCGATTTGAACTGGTCATCCTTGGTGCGAGAAGGGCAAAGATGATCATGAGAGGGGCGAAGCCATTAGTCGAGACAGATAATCGGTCCATTGTGAACTCCCTTCGGGAAGTGGCCGCCGGAAAGGTGAAATTTATTGATCCCAAGAAAAAAGAAAAACAGAGCGAGCTTTCTCGACAAAGAACCTTAAAAAAGGGGCTCTGAAGGATGAAAGGTGTGGAGGAAATTCAGGGAACTGGATTGATCGCAGATCCCATTTATCACTATATTTTGATGACCGACCGTGTGGAAGGGGAGGAGACAGAAAGGGATGTGATCGATACCCCTTGGGTTCAGCGACTTCGACGCATCTTCCAACTCCAGAGCGCTCGCTGGGTCTATCCCTCGGCAGAACATACCCGTTTTCAACACTCCCTCGGAACCATGCATGTGGCTGGGGCCTTCGCAGAGCAGCTCTACCCAACCTTAGCCAAAATTGAAAAAATAGAACTTCCCTCTCCTTACTATATCGAAGAACTCCTTCGACTCGCCGGGCTCTTACATGATATTGGGCATGGTCCCTTTTGCCATTTCTTTGATGAGCAGTATCTTTCTCGGTTCAAAACCAACCATGAAGAGATTGGTCAGAGCATATTATCCGGGAAAGAGTCTCTCCCATTTTAAAAAGAATCCGACGAAGTCCTCATGCCCTATTTTAAAGAAGGAGAGAGTCCTGGATCCAGAACAGGTAGCCTTTCTCATGAAGCGGCCCTC
>CAVTZZ010000003.1:0-53837 GCA_963739325.1 uncultured delta proteobacterium
TCGCATCCATGATCCTGCCCGTGGTGCTCACAGGCAACGATTCCCTGGATTTCACCTCTTAAATAGGCCTCAACAATATCCTTCACCTTCCCCTGAATCCCTGTGGCGACATCAATTCCTAACTGGCCAAAGAGATCGATAGCCCTCGGGCCCATTCCTCCTGCAATCATCACATTTGCCTTTTGAGAATGGATAAACTGAGGAACGACATTAGGTTGATGGTTAGGATAGTGAGGATTCTGCACTGCCTGAAATCCAAGTATTCGATCTCCGTCTACATCGACAAGGATATAGAAGGGGCATCGGCCAAAATGGGGACTGAGCGAGGCCTCAAGGCCAAAACCAGTGTCACAAGCCAATGCAATTCTTTTCATTTCTTCACCTCCTGTTTTTGAAAATGATACGGAAATTTCTCCGTTTCTAATTTTTTCTCTATTTCCTTGAATCCCACATATTCCTTACAGCGGTGGGCTATCTCCTTGAATGCCTTAGCTGCTTCCGAATTCGGATGGGCCATTATAAAGGGCATTCCTCTATCACAATCAGTGACCATTTCCGGATCGATAGGAATCCTCCCAAGAAAGGGAACCTTCATGTCACGGGCAGCTTTTTCTCCCCCGCCGGTTTTGAAAAGAGGAATTTCCTTATGGCAATGAGGACATTCCAATCCACTCATATTTTCAACAATCCCAATCACTGGAATGCTGAGTATCCTACTGAAGGTAACCGCCTTTCGAGAATCAAGAAGGGCAACATCCTGAGGGGTTGTTACAATAACAGCTCCGTCTACGTTTTTAATCAAATGAGCCACGCTCAGGGGTTCGTCTCCCGTCCCGGGAGGAAGATCCACGACAAGGAAATCGAGATCTCCCCATTCCACCTCACTCAGGAACTGACTAATGGCGTTATGCTTCAGAGGGCCTCTCCAGACCACCGGGTTATCCGGGTCTCCAATGAAAAAGGCCATCGAGATGACCTTCAAATTCGGAAAGACTTCCACGGGAATCATCCCCTGGCCTGATCCTTCCACATGGCTGAATTCAATTCCCAGCATTTTAGGGATATTGGGACCATGAATGTCGGCATCCAAGAGTCCGACATCAAGCCCATCTCTTGATAGAGCAACAGCCAAATTCGTCGAGACGGTGCTTTTTCCCACGCCTCCTTTTCCACTCATCACCATGATTCGATGTTTGATATGGGAGAGTTTTGACTTCAACCTCTCTTCTTGCGCATGAGCCTCTTTCTCTTGCTGGCTGCAAGAACTGGTTTCATTGCAGGTATCGCAGGTTGCATCTTCCTTACATTTTTCTTTGGCCATTTATTTCCTCCTTTTTCTTACAACGCTTTCTCGACCGATTCCGAAATCCCTGCCTGTCCGTCAGGCAGGCGCATTCCCTGCCTACCGTCAGGCAGGCGAAATCCGTTATTTATGCCCTCCAAGGTGGGCCTTTCTTCCCTCCATAGAAACGTCTGCCCCTCCTTTCACAACAGAAACCTGGCCGAAGTCTTCCCTTAAGAAACAGATTAAAGATTACTTCAGCCTCCCCTGCTATATTATGAAGAACGGATATCCCTTTGGTTCCAAGTTGGCTTAAGCAAAACCCATCGATCCCACCGCAGATGACATGTTTCACTTCATTGGAAGTCAATTGCTCCAGGCGCTGGGGAAGATTAAGGTTTGTCATAGGAATTTTCTTCTGATTGACCACCTCTCCATTTTCCACCGTAATGATCCAAACCTCTGGAGAAAAGTCAAAACGTGGTGAAATCCTATTTCCAAAAAGGGGAATGGCGATCTTCATATCCATAAGCTTTGAATAGCAAGATAAGTGCCAGGCAAAAGCCTAAGAGAAAAAGTGTTGGGATATCAATTGATTATGATTTTTTAGACGGAAGAGGTAGAATAAAAAAGAAGAGTAAAAGAGTTGCAAAAATGAAATTATGCAACGCAACAGTTGAGAGAAAGAAACTAAAAAATGACTTCAAATGAGACCATACTTTTTCATCTTTCTCCAGAGGGTTGTACGGTCGATGCCCAATTCCCGGGCTGTCTTGATACGGTTTCCATCATATTTTTTCAATATCTCTTCAATAACTTCTGCCTCCGCTCTTCCAAAAGGAGTCTCCTCCTTAAGGAGGCGTGTGGGCGGCTCTCTCCTCACTTGAGTCTCTGTTAATTCCTTGGGAAGACAGTCAAAGTCAATCAGGTCTCCCCTGCAAAGAACGAAGGCATGCTCGATAATATTCTCAAGTTCCCGGACATTTCCGGGGTAATCATAATTCAATAGCAATCGGAGAGCTTGTTCAGATACCCCCGCGATCTTCTTTCCCATTCTGGCATTGAACTTCTGTATAAAAGTATTGATTAGCAATGGGATATCTTCTTTCCTCTGTGAAAGAGGAGGAAGGTCGATCTTAACCACATTGAGCCGATAAAAGAGATCGTCCCTGAATTTTCCCCCGCTCACCAATGTTGAGAGGTCTTTATTCGTTGCCGCAATAATTCGGACATCTGTCTTCCTGGGATTGGTTGCTCCCAATGGTTCATACTCTTTTTCCTGAAGTACCCGGAGCAGCTTCACCTGAAGGGAAGGGGACATATCCCCCACTTCATCGAGAAAAATCGTCCCTCCATTAGCGAGGGCAAATCTTCCTGGTTTATCCTTCTTCGCATCGGTGAACGCTCCTTTGACATATCCAAACAACTCCGATTCGAGCAAGGTATCCGGAAGAGCTCCACAGTTGACCTGAATGAAAGGCTTTGGTTTTCTTCGACTGAGATTGTGGATGGCTTTTGCGAAGAGTTCTTTCCCCGTGCCGCTGGCGCCTTGAATCAGGACGGTACTATCGCTCTCGGCAATGTCAGGGAGGATATGAAAGATTTCGTGAATCCGGTGGTTTTTGCTGATGATATCTCCCAGTGTGTACCTTTGGGAGAGTTCCTTTTTCAGTTCCTCAATAGCGGAAAGATCCCTGAAGGTCTCAACCCCGCCAATGATCTGGCTTTTTTCATTCTTTAATACAGCTGTGCTAATGCTGATAGGAACTTTCTTTCCCGCTTTATTGAGAATTGTGACAGGACGGTTGGTGATCTCCTTCTTTGTTTTTAAAGTCTCCTTTAAGGCACACCGGGTTTGGCAAATGTCTGCTCTGAAGATGTCGAAGCAATAACGACCCAGAGCTTCCCTACTTGAAAATCCTGTGATTTCTTCTGCCGCCTTATTCAAGAAAGTGATTTTCCCCTCGCTATCAGTGGTAAAAACACCGTCAGCAATGCTATTGAGAATGACACGAAAAAATTTATCGGGTTCTCTTCTTTTCATATCTTCTATCATACCATAGGATGCTTTTTTTATCATTGTGTTTTTATAAGAGCTATTTTATATTTCTTTCATGATCACTGTGGAAGAGGCCTTAGAAAAAATCCTTTCTCATATTCAACCCTTGGGATCTGAAAAGGTTTCTATCTTAGAAGCCTTGGGTAGAGTGATTGCGGAAGATATTGATGCCAATCGAGACATCCCACCTTTGGATAATTCAGGGATGGATGGTTATGTGGTGAGATCAGAAGACGTCCAGAATGCCGATCCAAATCATCCGGTTCGGTTAGAAGTGATTGAAGACCTTCCTGCGGGTTTTATTTCGACGAGGACAGTGAGAAGGGGAGAGGCCATCCGCATTATGACAGGTGCTCCTATTCCGAGGGGGGCAGATGCTGTCATCCCTGTTGAATACACAAAGAAGGAAGATAGGTCCGTAGCAATCTTCAAAGCCGTCTTACCGGGTGAATGCATCCGAAGGGCTGGAGAGGATGTGAAGAAAGGAGTACGGGTGATCTCCAGAGGGGATTTGATCCGTCCGGCAGATGTTGGGATGCTTGCCTCTGTCGGCCGTTCCTTTGTTTCTATCTATCAAAGGCCAATGGTTGCAATCCTCTGCACGGGCGAAGAATTGGTCGATGTGGATGGTGATTTAGATGATAGAAGGATCGTCTCCAGCAATTCCTATACCCTGGCTGCTCAGGTAAAAGATTGCGGTGCCATTCCAGTTCAATTGGGTATCGCCAAAGATCGAAAAGAGGAGATCAAAGAAAAACTTCTTCAAGGACTCCGGGCCGATGTGCTCCTCTCTTCTGCAGGGGTATCGGTAGGCGATTATGATTTTGTCAAAGAGGTCCTGAACGATTTGGGAATGGAGATGGTTTTCTGGAAAGTGGCGATGAAGCCCGGGATGCCCTTAGCCTTTGGGAGGATCCAAGGGAAGCCTGTCTTTGGTCTTCCAGGGAATCCTGTCTCATCCATGGTCTCTTTTGAGCAATTTGTGAGGCCTTCGCTTCTAAAAATGATGGGTCATCGACAAATCTTTCGACCGGTCATTGAGGCCATTTTAAAAGAGGATATTCATAAAGAGCCAGGCAGACGACACTTTGTTCGGGCCCTTGTTACTTTTGAAGGGGATCACTATTTTGTAACCACTACCGGAGCCCAGGGATCAGGAATATTGAGGTCGATGGTTCAAGCGAATGGTTTAGTCATTATCCCGGGAGACCGGGAAATCGTCAGGGCAGGGGAGAAAGTAAAAGTACAACTGCTGGACCGAGACTTTTAACCGGAATATTGGAATAGTGGAAAAATGGAATATTGGGTTTAATGTTTTTTAAAGCCCCATTATTCCAAAATTCCATCATTCCAGCAGAAAGGAAAAGAATGATCCCTATCATTTCTATTGTTGGAAAATCGGATAGTGGGAAGACCACTTTGATTGAAAAACTTCTGCCCGAGTTAACCCGTCGAGGTTACCGAGTTGCTACAGTGAAGCACGACGTCCATGGATTTGAAGTGGATCGTGAAGGAAAGGATAGCTGGCGACACAAACAGGCAGGGGCTCATACCGTCGTTATCGCATCGCCTAATAAAGTTGCCTTAATTCGCGATGTTGAGAAGGATTGGAGCTTGGAGGAGATTCGGGGAAAATTAATTCAGGATGTAGATCTTATCCTTTCAGAGGGCTATAAGAAGGATATTCAGCCCAAGATCGAAATCTTCCGAAAGGAGAAGCACAGAGTGCTTCTCTGTACGAAAGAGCATAACCTCATTGCCATCGTTTCAAATAGGACGTTCGATATCGGTGTTCCCTGTTTTCATCTTGACGATATGAAAGGGCTTACCGATTTTATTGAAAAAGAGTTCCTCTCTTTTAAACGGAATCGATAAGAAATAAAAAATAATAGGTGACCCTAAATTCACCGCCCACCCATTTTCGATCTATACAGAATCGGATCGTTTCACCCACTCAACCTATTACCCTTTCCTCGTGTTTAAGGGGACTTTCTTCTCTCTTTTACAGATCTCCTATCTTGACCACTTCTCCTTTCAAGCCCTTTGTAATTGGGATCGTTAAAATTCCTGCGGTCATCTCCTGCCCTTCGATCTTCTCCTGAACGTTTTAGTTTTATTATCTTATCCTCTGCAAAGAAGCCTTTTAAAATATTTTCATGTCTATCAAAAATGGATTTAAATTCTTGGCAATTTCCTTCTATCAAAATCACGTCATATTTGGGATTTGCAACATTAGCCAAATATTTCAAAAATTCACCCCACTTAACAACCCTAACCTCTCCCAATTCGTCCATTTCGTTACTGGGTTCATCCATATATTTGAAGCATTCAAGGAGATCATCCCTTTCATAATATTTGAGGAGTTTTCGTATCAGCTCATTATTGGCAAAAAGACCATGTTCAGTAAAAGTTGATTTAAATTCAACTACGACCGCCGCAAATATTAGGCCTAAAAGTTCTGGATGGAAATATAACCCGCTTCGAATGGATTGAATATATTCAAGAACATTCTCTTTTTTGTTCTCAATGGGAAGCGTGAATTTGTTCAAAAAAGTCATAAAAATATCATAGTAAGATTTACGTAAAAAAATAAACCGGCCAAGATTATGACGAGATTTAAAATAGAAGAATGGGATCATTGTATGATAAAGTTTGTATAAAAACAGATTTAAATCTTTAAGAGATAATGTTCTCCTATCTGGAAAATCTCTATTCAGAAAATCAAGACCTATTTTTTCAACTTTTTGGTCATTCAGTATAAAGTGTAAAGATTTTTTTAGTTTTTCGTAATAAGGTTTATCGGGGTCGGTAAGATACATATCTTTATCTAATTCTTCTAAGAAGGGAAAAGTAAAATAGTCATTCAAAATATTTCCGATTTCTTTTCCTTCATTTTCAGGCATCCCTTCTTCTAGAAGATTTGTTATCACACCTACAATTTTTCGAGGAGGTTCTGTTTTTTCCCTTTTATTTTTTGGAAATATGCCAACTGTATTATTGCAGATACTGAAGAAATATCTTATTGCATTATTTGGAGAACGAAAGGTGTCTTTTTTCCCACGAATTATTTCTATGGCATCCATTATTTCTTGAGAATCCAGTTGGTCGATATATCGATGAATATTTATTCGCCCTCTGTCAAATTCCTTCCCGTCAAACCCCAAAATATCTACCCAGTATCTTCTAAGTCGGTCATAAATATTTTCCCTATATTTTGTTTTTTCGCCCAGCCATTCCTCTAAGGCCTGTTTCTGCTCAAGTCTTTCTTGTTCTTCCTTCATGCTATCCCCAGTCGAAGAAATAGAGGATTGAGCATTTAAAGCAACCTCTTTTTTACGTCGATGACAATCACGGCAAGTCGTTACTAAATTCTCCGGTTCATCCGTGCCGCCTTTGGAAACTGGGACCACATGGTCCATTTCAAGGATGACATGGGGGGGTCTATGACCACAATAACAGCAAATAAATTGATCCCTTTTAAATATCTCAAAACGGAGTACTTTTGAAGCTGCCATAAGTATCCTTCATTCTAAAATGTTTTAAATTCTTTAAAAGAATAAAGGATGATGTCAAGAATTTTCATTTTAGGATAAGTTTATCAAATTGAGGGAAAAAATCAACAAAAATTGAAGGAAAGAGTTTGAACCATATAGGGTTCATGCCAAATTACAGCTTTCTGAAAGAGGGGATGAGGAGAGCCATTAAGGAAACAGAAGCAATGATAAAAACTCCTAAAAACAAGGACGCAGTCACGACCCCCAAATATTCACCTCCTAATCCCAGTCCGTAGGCAACCCAGGTTCCAAAAAGACCTCGTACACATTCTCTTATACTATTGACCCGTCCTCGCATCTCGTCTGGAACGATTGTCTGAAGGACAGTTCGGCTGACATTTTCAAAGACTGTCCCAAAGGCATTGGCACAAAATAAAAGAAGAAGGGATGAGATTAACCATGGTGAAAGAGGAAAAACAAAAAGGAAGAGCCCTGTGGACATTCCGGCACCGATGATCAGCCAGCCTTTGTATTTGAAATTTCCCAAAGTAGCGATGCCGAAAAGTCCCACCAATGCGCCCACACCATTCGCCATATTGAGGTAACCAAAACCAGTGGCTCCAGAGCGAAGAATATCGTCAGCAAAAAAGGGTAAGAAGACATTGGTCATCTCAGTCTGGAATTCACGTAACGCAAACACGAGGACCAAGGACATAATGAGACCATTGGTAGCAGCATATATTAGCCCTTTACTTAAGTTACTCCAAGTCCCATGCTTTTTTCCGCCAATGGGAGTGGGGGGTACTTTAGCCATGAGTAACCACACCACTGCTAACCCCATACCCAGAGCTCTTGCGCCGAAGAGCATTGAAGTACCATACCAGGAGATGAGGTATCCAGTGATGGGAGCAACGATAATAGTAGCTGTTCTCACCGAAATGGTATCCAAGGCTATAGCGTTCATCCACTCTTCCTTCGGTGTTAAATTAGGGATAATGGCAGCCCGTGCCGGGTGATTAAAACCTATCAGCACCGATTCGAGCGCTGCAGCTACCAAAAGATGCCATGGAGCAATCGATCCGGTGCGAACCAAAACGAGAAGCACGATCGAGATAAAAACACCTCCCAAAAAACAGATAATGAGGAGCTTACGTCGGTCAACCCTATCTGTCACCACCCCTCCCAGAAGGGCAAAGAGAATCAGGGGGGCAACTCTGCAGACGGCTATCAAACCCAAGTAATACGGAGATTCTGTAAGCTCCTTCATGAGCCAGGCCATCGCCATCATCTCCGTTTGTTGTCCCATGTGTTCTGTACAGGAACCCAGCCAAACTAAGCGGAAATTACGATACCGTAAAGAAGAAAAAGTTCGCTGCCAGAAGGGAAGCGCTTTGGATTGAAAATTAGCCTTATCTGTCATTATTCTAATTTCCTTTCTGAGACCAGTTGTCAATCATTATTTTCTTTTAAGGGGTTAAACTATTCCAGTATGATCTTTAATGTAAAAATAGTCGATTTTCAAGGAGAGAAACCCAAGTGAGGTTACCGATCCAATCCAGTTGGTATCAGTTGAAATATTGCATCGAGGTAAGAGATTTAAAAATAATGATAAGAAAGTGGTGAAGAATGGTTTTTACCCATTTCAGAAAGATTAAGTTTTTGCCTTTACCCCGTTAGAAATAATGCCCCGCTGGAATTTCTAACGGGGTTTACTGCATTGGGAGGTCAGAATTTAAGTCATTATCCAGAGGGATTCTTCTCGCAGGGCAACGCTCACCTTTTTTCCAATGGACAAGTCTAAATTTCGGAAGGCGTAGTTTGGGATGGCAACTTCAATGGGAATCCTTCCTACCATTGTTTGAAGGTGAACTGTCTGATACCCTCTTCTCTCAACAATCTCGATAATCTTACCCAAGAAGATATTCCGTTTTAGGGACTCTTTTACTGGTTTTCCCTCACGGATGATCATCACCTCTTCAGGCCGGATAAAGAGATCTGCTTCTTTTCCCACTTCTATCGAATCTCGATATAGACTCATCGGCATAGAGAGTTGGAGGCCATTCATTCCCAGGATCAATCGTTGCAGGAGTTCGTCCTTCTTTAAGACCTCGGCCCGATAGAGATTTCGAACGCCTAAGAATTCGGCTACCTTTTTTGATTTTGGTTTTAAAAAGATATCATCTCTTTCCCCTACCTGTTCCACCTTTCCATCCATAAAGATTGTGATGCGGTCGCCTAAGAAATAGGCCTCTTCGAAATCGTGCGTTACACATAGAATGGTTGGATGGAATGAGGAGTGGAGGGTTTTTAAGAGCTGTTGGATTTCTGCTTTTATAGACGGATCCAGGCCGGAAAGGGGTTCGTCGAGGAGAAGGAGCTTCGGTTTTGGCGCCAATGCCCTGAGGAGGGCAACTCGTTTTTTTTCTCCCCCACTGAGATTGGCCGGGTATCGTTCAAGGAGGCTTTGGATTTTCATCACTTGAATCAAAGCCTGAACATATTCCTCATAACTTTTCAAATCGAGATTTCTTGCCTTGATTCCATAAAGGATATTATTCCTTACCGTAAGGTGGGGAAAGAGTGCCAAGTCTTGAGGGACATAGGAGATTTCCCTTTGTTCGAGTGGTAAGTCTTGAACTTGCCTTTGGCCGATCCAGATCTTACCTTTCTTCGGTTTATGTAATCCAATGATCGATTCGAGAATCAAGGTTTTGCCACTCCCTGTGGGCCCAAGAAGGAAATGGAATCCTGCTTCCTCAATCTTAATATTGAGATCTATAATCTTAAACAAATCAAAAAGGATGGTCAGGCCTTCGATTCTAATCATATCGAAATCTCTTCCCTGTCAATCGGACAGCGTAGAGCGTGCCCAAGCCGAAGACAACTAAGATGAGTATCAGGACAATTGCTTTATCAATATTGGCAGAGGCTAAAGCAGTAAAGATGGCAA
This sequence comes from uncultured delta proteobacterium, assembly GCA_963739325.1. Lineage (GTDB taxonomy): Bacteria > Desulfobacterota > BSN033 > BSN033 > UBA1163 > CAVTZZ01. The sequence goes on from CAVTZZ010000003.1 coordinate 9,786, forward strand.
TCGGCATGGTCTCAGTCTTCCCTGGCATTGCCCCTGCAAGTGTGACCGTAGCTCCAAATTCCCCAATCGCTTTTGCCCAGGATAGGATGACAGAAGCGATGAGGCCTCTGATTGAAAGAGGGAGAGTAATTTTGTAAAAGGCCTGCCAGGAGGAGGACCCGAGGGATCGCGCCACGGCTTCATACCTCGGAGAAATTTCATCTAAAGAAGCCTTCATCAATCGAGTCGCTAAACCTGCAATGGAAGCAAATTGGGCTAAAATAATGCCAGGGACTTCAAAAACGAAAAAGATACCTCTATTCTGTATCATCTCTCCCAAAGGGGTATTGAAGAAGACGAGGAGAGAGGCACCAAGGGCAATCGGTGACATGATCAAAGGGATTTCTAAGAATGTATCGATGATTCGTTTGCCCGTAAAGTCGAAGCGAGACAGGGCATAAGCTGCTGGAAGCCCAATGGCCACAGCAAAAAACGTTGTCACTGTAGCTGCGAGGAGGCTCAATCGAATGGAAAAGAGAGTACTGGGATGAACCAAGGCATCCAAAAATCCCTTTCCACTTGCAAAATAGAAGAGAGAGACGAGGAGTAAGAGGTAGAAGATAAATATGCATATTGCCGCCCCGATCATCGTACAACGAAAATTCATCTTACCTCCTTTATCGTTTTGCTATACTCTATGCACTCTGCCATCAAGGTTGCCTCGTCCTCCATTCCTTAGGAAGAATATATTCTCCTCCAATAGGGGTATCAGGTCTGGTAAATCGATGGGCCTCTTTTGGTTCCATCAAGTAATGATATTTTTGAAAGATATTCTTCCCTTGAGAAGAGAGGAGGAAATCGATGAATGTTTGAGACAAAATTTTGTCCTGTGTAAATTTAGAGATAGCAATTGGAATGTAACCGATTCTTGAAATCTCTTCGGGTCTTAAATAGATTGTCTCAATCCGTTTGGGATCCCAATAATGAAAGACTTCCCAGCCTAAGACAGCATCCACTGCCTTCAAAGAGATTGCGCTTGCCGTTTTTTCACAGCTCTCAGTGTAGTTTGCAAGATTCTTTTTAAACCTTTCCTTTTCAATGGGTGTGAGATTCTTTTCGATGATTTCCACAGCATAGATCCCTACACAGACCATCTCTGGATTGGCGATCGCCACCCGGATTCCATCCTTTGTCAGATCTTTGAGGGAATGGATTCTTTTAGGATTCCCATTCTGGACATTGATCGCAGGAATAAGGTAGACGATTACTTTTTCAGTTTCAGGGAAGACGAGGCCCTCCTTCTTTGACAACTCCATGAAGTCCGATGATCCAGGAAAGTAGAGATCGCCCTTCTTTGCCAGTTTCATCTGGGAGAGGATGAATCCTGAACCACCGAAGATCACATCCGCAGGGACTCCCGTCTTTTCCTGAAAAATTTTAACTACCTTCTTCTGTGGCAGGCTTACTTGCTGCACCCGCAAAGATCAAAAGCCTCTTGGAAGAAGAATGGCCATTTTGAATAAGAACAAGGATTAGAAAAAACGGGATGAAGAGAAACTTTTTCATTTCTGTCTTTTATCCTTCCCCTCACCTCCTCCCTTTCCCCTTAGGGAGAGGGGACGGGTGAGGGGGGAGCCGAAATGTTTTTGGTAGATTTTATCAAGTGTCATTTTTACATCCTTACGAAATCGACTATAATGCTTTATAAGCTTTTTTGCCTTGGGAGTCACCTCGGAGCCTCCTCCCGATTCACCTCCAACTTTCCGCTCAAGGAGAGCAAAACCGAGCCTTTCTTCTAAAGTCAGGATCAATTTCCAAGCCTTGCTATAAGCCATTCCCATCTGATGGGCGGCTTGATGCAAGGACTTCGTCTTGTCAACCCATTTCAAAAGCACGTAAGGCCCGTCTCCAAAAGCCTTCCCATGATTATCCAACCAGACTTTATAGGCAATCTTCATAACGTTATTCTAACCTGAGAATAACGGTAATATACCGAATTGCTTTAAACCTGTCAAGTCCATTTCCCATGGGGGTTATTTGCAGCCACCTGGACTATTTGTTAATATTAAAATTGGATCTATTCGATGATAAAGAGGAGTGTCTTTCTACCTACCATCTTTCTCTTGTTTGCGGCAACCTTTCTGGCGGCGGAGGGGGAAGATTATCTCGATCTGAAGATCCAGGAGAAAAGGGTTTTGGAGTGGAGAAAAGAACGAGATACCTTTTTTAAGACCCATCAGCGTTCCCCCCTTTCTCCAAAAGAGAAAAGAAATTTTAAAGGCTTGAAATATTATCCTTTCAACCCAAAATATGTGTTTTGTGGTCAAATTGAACGCAACATCTTTCATATCAACAACCCAAAATATTATGCGACCTTTCTGACCAACAAAGGGACCAATAAACGTTATATTCGATATGGCACATTTCATTTCAAGTTGGATGGGAAAGAGTATTCCATCGAAATTTATAAATCCATATTAAGTGATAACCTCTTCATCCCTTTTAAAGACAGGACCAATGGTAAAGAGAGTTATGATGGTGGAAGGTATATTGATGCTGAAATTCTCCAAGGTTATAAGATGGTATTAGACTTCAATATGGCCTATCATCCCTCCTGTGCTTATAACGACAATTTTATCTGTGTTCTCCCACCCAGAGAAAACACGCTCGATGTCGAGATCCGAGCCGGTGAAAAAAATTTTAAATAATTCCTAATTTTTCTCTTTATGAAAGGGAGTTTTTGAGGATATTTAGTCGGAGATTTCTTGATTAACCTTCCGATACCCAGGGCGATGAAGAAAATAGCCAGCGTTCCGATCAATCCTGAAAGTGCATTGGAAACTTTTTCATTCTTAATCCACGGGATGGCATAATCAGAGAACGGTGCGAATTTCCACAATTTCCAGCCTTCACCTTTTTCTGAAAATCCCTTCATTTCCGCCACTTTTTCAAGACCATCGGGAGAAGGTGAAGCGAATGGAGAAAGGAAAAGGGCCAAAAGAAGGGAGATTCCTAAACCGATCCAGATGAAACCATCAACCCGTCTTTTCATAAGGATTCCCATCTTCACATACCTCCCCTGGTTACAGGAGGCATGGATGCCTTCGGCAGGCAAACAACCAAATCTGGCCTCGTTTTGAGAATGAGCGAAAGAGCTGCTGCAGTGATGATCGCCTCTCCCACACCGATGATCGCATGAATGCCTGCCATTGCAGGTAATGCGATATTTAATGGAGAGGTACCTGAGAGAGCGAGTTCAATAGCTGCGGCAGATGCTCCCATCACAATAGAAAGCCAAGAGGCAACGGTTAAGGCAAAGAAAAAGCCTTTTCGACTCTTTTGGAGAAGCGTAAATAGTATGTAAAAAATAGTATATCCTCCCAATGCCCCAATGACTCCCATATTGAAAATATTCGATCCGATGGCAGTCAATCCTCCATCGGCAAATCCCAGACACTGAACGATAAGAACAATCGTCATAATCAGTAGACCTGCCCAAGGGCCTAAGAGGACAGAGGAAAAGACAGCACCTAAAAAATGGCCGCTCGTTCCTCCAGCAATGGGGAAATTGATCATTTGTGCAGCGAAGGTGAAGGCAGCGGTCACGCCCATTAAGGGAACCTCTCTCTCTCCAAAGGTCCGGTTGACCTTTTTCACACCATAGGTGCATGCTCCAGCTGAGATCATAAAGGTAGCTGCATTGATGCTGTGGCTTAAGAATCCATCAGGGATATGCATCAACTCTCCTTCTATCAGGTTTCTTCCAGCAAAATGCGGTGGTCGATGAGGTTCATCTCTTTGATTCGAGCCTTAATCCTTTTTTGTTCTCCAAAGAGGTTTTGAAGATAGAGTTCGTCCCTTTCTGTCCGAAGAATAGAAATGTCTTCCAAAACCAACTCCTCCTTCCCTTCCTTCACTAAGTAAACATTGGCCTCACACATGGTTTCCTCCTCTATTAAGCAATGATCTCTTGGATCCGTTTGATGAGTTGATCGACCAGATGAGGGAGGGGTTCTTTAGGAATTCCGATGATTTCCACTCCCAGTATTTTCAACGGGAGGAGACATTTCTTTGCAGGGGAAGAAGCGATCGCCTCCGCCATTTTGGGAGTCAACTCACCCATCATTGAGTTTGCTAAAATGATGCTCGTTGTTCCGACAACCAGATCCACTGTTTTTACTGTTTGAACAATAGCATTTTCGCCTGAAGCACCCTTATTCGCTCCAGCCTTCAACATAGCACCAGTCGCCATCGCATTCGTTCCCAAACCGATGAGTTCCACCTCTTCTGTAAAAGCTTCCCGGAGACGTTTAATGATGAGGCTTCCAATGCCACCCCCCTGTCCATCGATCACAACCACAGATTTTTTTTGCTTCTCCATCCTGTTCCCATTAAATAAAAAACCACGATTGGCTTCCTCTTCATGAGGAATCTGACCTTCGTGGCTACCTTCTATGTATAATCGGGGTGAGAGAGTTTGTCAACGGTCATGAGTCGGTTATTGAAAATATTTTTTGATGGAAGTGAAAAGAACTTTAGCTATCTTTTCTTGAAAGTCATTTTGATTGAGCAAACGTTCATCCTCTTTGTTTGTGATATAGGCGATCTCCACTAACAAAGAGGGGATGTCCGGTGCCCGTAATACAATAAAATTGGCCTGACGATAGGAAGGGAATTTTAAATGATTGATGGCCTTGATATCTTGGAGAAGGGTTTCGGCAAATCGAAAACTCTCCTTCATTGAATTATTTTGCATAAGATCCAATAGAATCTGGTTCAGGTTAGGGTCTTTTGTAATAGAGGCAGGCCTTAAGGAGGCGCCGCCTAAGATATTTGACATATTTTCCTTGTCGGCTAAAACCCTGGCTGCTTCATCCGTTGCACCAGAAAGGGAAAGGCAATAAATAGAAGATCCCCTCGCCTGGGGATTGAAACTTCCATCGGTATGAAGGCTGATAAAGAGTGTCTGCACCATACTCTCTTGCAATTTTAATCCTTTGTTCTAAAGGAATAAAGTAGTCTCCCTTTCGAGTGAGGAAGGCTTGGATCTCCTTATTTTGACTGAATTGACGGATCAGTTTTTCTCCAATCTTTAATACAATATCCTTCTCCATGGTTTTGCGGGGTCCCATAGCTCCAGGATCTTCACCCCCGTGGCCTGGATCAATGGCGATGGTCTTTGTTCCTTTTGACCTTACCTCTTTTTGTCTCTGTCTTTCTTCTTCTTCCTTTTTTTCTTGTGCCAGATCGACCAGATCGATCACGAGGCGATGGGGTTTATCCAGATAAGGATTCAGGGGAAAGATATTGATATTCAAAGATTTCTTTTGATGGAAGATAAGTTTTATTTTGTCCTTTTCCAGATCGGAAAGAATAATTTTTGAGAGATAAGGATCGTTGACCTGCACTTCTCTCTTTTTGGTAAAAAGATTAACCCCCTTTAATTCCAAATGATATTGGGGAGGTTTTTCCAGGAATGAACCCTTATATTGAACCTGTTCTGTGAGATCTAAAACCACTCTCGTGTGATCAGGAGCAGACCAGAACCTGATATCGGTAATCCATGCTGCCAATACAGAGGTGGAGCCGGAGAAGATGATGGAAATTACAAAGAGGAAAAGAAAGAATATTTTTAGACAGGTAGTTCCCATCCTTTTATTATCGATACCACATCATATCCTATCTGTCAAATGTCATGCTGAGCATCATGAGGTTAAGGCTGAGGTTGAGGTTAAAATTGAAGTTAAGGATTGGACTCTAAGACCTGGATTGAAACTAAAAGCCCTGAGATTTTGATATACGGCAGGGGACAGCTCTCAGAGAAGTAGAGCCAATTGCAGGTTCATAAGGAGGATCACTGTTCGTCAGGAGGTTGAGGTTTGATTCCTTCCATCCAGAGAGTTCGAGGTCATTTCGTTCGGGGAACCACCATCCATAACTGAGGACAACTACCCGAGGATCGATCTCCAGATTCAGTTTTGCTTTTTGGCGAATGGATCCCTGTTTCGTTTCGATACATACCCAATCCCCTTCATCGATCCCTAAATGAGTCGCAGTATCAGGATGAATGAGAATGATAGGTTCAGGAGAGAGTTTTCTTAAGGAAGATATATTCCGATAGGCAGAATGAAAGTAAAAAGGATCTTTGGCAGAAGTGAAAATCAGAGGATACTCTTTGAGAAGGAATGATTCAGGTAGATCTTGATAACTGGGGAGAGGATTGTATCCCCATTCGTTCAATTGTTGGGAATAAATTTCAACCTTTCCAGAGGGTGTATTGAAACCTTTCTTCTCATACCCCCTCACCTCCCATTTCCCTTTCAATATCCCTAACCTTTTGAAATCATCATAAGTCATCCCTGCGGGTTTCAGAATTTCATCCAAACATTCCCTCATGTCATTCCAGAAGTATTGGTCATAGCCTAAGCGTTTCCCTAATTCGTTTAGAATCTTTGAATCAGGCCAGCTCTCCCCCATTGGTTCGACAATCTTCGGTCGGGCCAGGATGAATCCGTGAGGAAGCCCAAAATGTCCGATATCATCAAACTCAAAATGGGTGGTCACGGGAAGGACAATATCAGCTAATTGGGCCGTGGGTGTTAAGAATATCTCAGAGACGGCTAAAAAATGGAGCTTCTTTATTGCCTGAAAAGTCTCCATCGAATTAGCATAGCTGAGCAGAGGATTTCCACCTTGAATATACATCATTCGAATGGGATAAGGTTTTTCTGTGAGAATGGCCTTCACAATCAATTGGGAGGGCACGAAGCCCATCATCGTCGAAAGACGAAATTCTGGGCTCAGGATTTTTTCTTTTTTGTCAGGGAATTTTTTGATCTGGACTAACTCACCCGGTCTCATGATAGGTGGACTTGGCCGGTTCACATTTCCCCCAGGAGCATCTAAGTTTCCAGTAATCGCCATAAGAATCACTAATGCTCTTGCGCACTGGAAACTGTGGGGGTTATGTTCTAAGGCATTTCCCCATTGTATGGAGGCTGGCTTCGTTTGGGAAAAGAGGTGAGCCATCTCCATGATCTTCTCTTTTGAAATCCAAGTGATTCCAGAGATTTTCTCTAAGGGATATTGTTGAAGATGTTCTTTCAACTCTTGGAATCCCTTTGTCCAACCCTCAACGAAAGTCCTTTCATAGAGATCTTTGTCTACAATGACTCTTAGAATTCCCAATGCGAGGGCAAGGTCTGTCCCGGGTTTTGGCTGAAGCCAAAGATCTGCCCTCGAGGCGACCCCTGTTTTTCTCGGGTCGATCACAATCAGTTTGGCTCCTTGATCGAGGGCTCGTCTCAACTGTGAGCCGATGATTCCCTCTTCATTGGTTTGAAAGAGATTACTTCCCCAGACCACGACGCAGGCAGGAGGATGATCATAATCCGGGATCGGAAAGAAACCACAGGTAAGAGTGGATGCGGTCTCCCTCGGCATGTGGCAGACATTCCCGGGTGTGGAAATATTTGGAATATGAAGGAGGTTGGCCAGTCGGATCAACAAAAAGAGTTCTAAGCCCTTTGGTGTCCCCTGTGCAAAGGAGATGGCTCTCGTGCCATCTCGGTCTATAGTCTCTCTGATTTTTCCTGTTATCGTTTCCAACGCCTCATCCCAGGAGATACGCTTCCACTTCCCTTCTCCTCTTTCTCCTATTCTTTTCATGGGATATTTGAGACGATCCGGGTGATTCAGTTTCTCTATCTGGGCAATGCCTTTGGCACAAATGGTTCCTCTGTTTAAAGGAGAATCTGGATCCCCTTCGATCTTTGTAATTTTTCCGTTCTCCACATGGGCCAAAATTCCACACCCACCATGGTCCATCCTGGCGCAATAGGTTTTAACAATCATTGAAAGCTCCTGGGTCTATTCATTACTTTTCTAACATTCCCAAGGATCGTTTACAAGTTGTTGTTTCGATAGTTCATTTGAAAAATTTTCTTGTTTTAATTTTCACTTAGTGTTATATAAAATTTGGTAAATGATTAACCTAAATTTCTATAAGGAGGTAAAGGATATGGCAGTTTCGTTAGGACCGGCAACGAAGGTGAGTCAGAAATTGAAGGATATGTTGAATGATGCCATTGCCAGAGAGATCCAAGTGAGTATTCAATACATGTGGCAGCATGTGCAGGTGATGGGGGTGAAGGCCGTCGCAGTACAGGATCAGTTCAAACAGACGGCTATCGCAGAGATGAAGCATGCAGAGAAGATTGCTGAAAGGCTATGGTACCTTACTGGAACCCCTACAACTAAACCCTCCCTCATTAATATTGGAAAAAACCTGAAGGAGTTTCTCGAACTTGACACAAAGGCAGAAGAGGAAGCCATCACTATGTATAAAGAGATTATTGCCTTAGCCCAAAAGGAAGGGGATGTCACGACTGCCTTTATATTCAAAGAGATACTCGAGGACGAAGAGGAACATCACGATCTTTTTACGACCATGCTCGAAGAGGTTTGAGGCGAAAAGGGGCTTTCTCACTGTGTTAAGTAATGAAAGCCCCCCATTTGTTTTTAATCGCTTCATTACTTCCCTTCAATTAATATTTTTAAAAACGCCTCCATATAATTTGTCCTTTTTTAACTATCGCTGTATCCAGAACCATCTGAATTTCCCTAACCATTTCGTATTTCATTGAATAAGTGTATAATAAATTTTGATGTTATTCTTTAAAATAAAGAAGGGAAACCATGGTGAATCTTAGCGCTCTATTTAAACCCAAGACATTGGCTGTGATTGGGGTATCTCTAATGAATTACAGACATCCGGCCAAGGTCATCTCATTCAAATTCTTGACAGAGCTTGAAAAATAAATTTAAATTCAACTAATATACATTGAAAAGGAAATGATGGTTTCTGCAATTCTTCTTGGGGCAGGTGAATCAAAACGAATGGGGGTGGATAAACTCTCTATTCCCTGGGGGAGAAAGACGGTTTTTGAGCACTCTGTCGAAACCCTGCTTCGATCAAAGGTCAGGGAAGTCGTTACAGTCATCCGGAATTCCAAGAGAGCCGTTGTCGGTCATATCAAAGATCGTAAACTCAAGGTGATGATCAATTCTTACTACAAAAGAGGTATGAGCACTTCTATCCGGAGGGGCCTTCGGGCCATTGATCCCAGCAGTCATGGGATTCTCATCGCTTTGGGGGATCAGCCCTTGGTTAAAACAAGGACGATCAATGCCTTAATCCATGCCTTTGTTCAGAGAAGAGGAACCATTGTGGTTCCTTCTTTTCGGGGAAAACAAGGACACCCGGTGATCTTTGACCGCCGATACTTAAAGGAACTATTAAAGTTGAAGGGGGATGTTGGAGGAAGATCTATCATTGATAAATATCCCGAGGAGGTATGGTTGGTCCGTGTGAGGTCGGAAGGTGTGATGAGGGATATTGATACATGGGAAGATTATGAAAGAGTTAAAAATGAACGATGAGCAAGGAACGATGAACATGAAATTTGAGAAAAGGATAGACGAATTAGTAATCTTAATTCGGGGAGCTGGGGAGATGGCAAGCGGTGTGGCCCACCGACTTCACCAGTCCCATTTTAAGATCTGTATGCTGGAGATTCTCCATCCCATTGCTGTAAGGAGAGAGGTTTCTTTCTGTGAAGCCATTGACCAAGGAGAGAAAGAGGTGGAGGGAGTCCAAGCGAAATTTATTTCGAAGCAACAACAGATTCAATCGGTATGGAAGGAAGAAAAGATCCCCCTTCTCGTAGACCCCGATTTAAAAAAGACGAAGCAATTTTTAAATCCTGATGTCCTCATTGACGCGATCATGGCTAAAAAGAACTTGGGAACTCAAATCGAAGATGCTCCCTTAGTCATTGGACTTGGCCCGGGATTTACAGCGGGAAAGGATGTCCATATTGTCATCGAAACAAATCGAGGTCATCATTTAGGAAAGATGATTCGAAATGGTACGGCTGAACCGGATACCCGCATCCCCGGGGATATAGGAGGATATGCGGTTCAGAGGGTTCTTAGAACGATGAAGAAAGGAACCTTTCATCCATATAAGACCATTGGTGAGAGAGTGAATAAAGGCTCGGTGGTGGCCGTTGTAGATGATTTTCCGGTCATTGCTGAGATCGGCGGTGTGGTGAGGGGACTTCTTCGTGAAGGAGTAGTCGTGAAGAAGGGGATGAAAGTAGGAGATATTGACCCGAGGGGAAAAAGGGAACTCTGTTCTACGATTTCTGACAAAGCCAGAGCCATCGGAGGAGGAGTGCTCGAAGCCATTTTATATTGGTTTAACAAATAATTATTCGGGTTCAAGGTGTCAAGGGTTCAGGGATTCAAGTAAAATACTTAATAGAAAAAACACTTGAACCCTCGAATCCTTGAATCCTCTATATGTATTTATACGATGGACCCTGATCAAAAGGTTATTGCCTCTATCATTGAGAAGGTTATGAAGGAGAATAGGAGAGAAGAGGGTTCTGTTCTGATAGAATCCTTAGGTTTAAAGAAAAGGGAGGTCATTAGTTTAACAGGAGCAGGTGGGAAGACGACCTTGATGTTTCGCCTTGCCAAAGAATTGTTTCTTGCAGGGAAGAAGGTGGTGACAACCACGACCACTAAGATATTGGAGCCTGCTTCAGGAGAAACGATATCTCTTTTTATCCATCGGGATGAGAAAGAGCTTAAACAATTCGTTCAGAAACATCTTGATGAATATAGACATATTACCATCGCCAGAGAGAGACTTGAATCAGGGAAGTTAAATGGGGTTTCTTCAGATCTGGTAAATGCCCTTTGGGATTCAAATAAGATTGATTATATGATCATAGAGACTGATGGTGCTGCAGGTCGTCCAGTCAAAGCACCCAGGGAGGGAGAACCGGTCATTCCTTCAAGTACAACATTGGTCGTGGCCATTTTAGGGGTGGATGGGGTTGAAAGAGAAATAAACGAGGAGAATGTATTTCAGTCAGAGCGAGTTTCTAAAATGACAGGAATTCCTGTAGGGAGAAAAATGACGGATGAGGCAATGGCAATATTGGTAACACACCCGGAAGGCATTTTTAAAGGAGCACCCTCTTCATCAAGGGTGATTGCCTTCCTCAACAAGGTGGACATTCCCAATAGAGTGATAAAGGCAAAGGGAATAGCTCAAAAGGTTATCGACAGAAAACACCCTCAGATCGAAAGGGTCGTTTTGGGGCAGTTAAGAAATGACCCTCCTGTGGTGGAGGTAATATTTCCATAGCCCCCTCACCTTTACCCTCTCCCCACAGGGGAGAGGGGGAGGGTGAGGGGAAAGGGAGTCGGTGATGAGACACTGTAGGAGATTTTTCGGTTTAGTCATTCTTTTTTTTGGTTTAGTCTCTTTAGGTTTTGCCGAAGATTATCCTCTACAGTACTTTTTAAAAAAGATCTCGTCCCAGACAGATGAGCTTACAAAAAATGAGAGAGAAGAATTGTTAAATCGAATTGATGAAGTTTTTCAACAGGCCCAACAGATTCATTCGAAATTGATTCAGACCATTCAAACAGGGGAGATAGAGATTCGATATCAAGAGGGGAAGTTTTGGATGTCTAAACTGGAGGAGGATCAGGGTTCGATCGAAAATGGAATTCAGCAGATCAAATTGCTGAGAGAGAAACCAAACCACCTCGTTGCATCGATCCAGCTTTACAAGTCTCTAAAAGATCTCTCATCGAATTTTAATGCCTACAACAATATGCCTTCGTTCTCTGCCCTTGTCGGGGATCTCGCACCTGAAATGGAGTTATGGACTGATCCAGTCTTTTATCAATTGTATCTTCTCCCCCTTGCTCAAATGAAGGATGTGGAAAAGGTAACTCCTCAGAAGGAGAAGAAACCGATCCCAAAAGGGAAGAAGCCTTAAAAAAAAGAGTCATATGGGAAATATCCACCGTTAGGTCTGGGGGTGAGTAATGAAAGAGGGTACGGCTACTGGCACTTTGGACCTGTTTCGAGCAACGCCCATGATATCCGCGGGTCTAGTTGCAATCCTGGCCCTTACTTTCTATCTTCGCCTCCTCTATTTCGGACAGATGATTGATGCAGATGTGGGAAACTTAAGCTATATGGGCTGGCGGATGGCCGAGGGAGAGGTACTGATCGATCTCGAAGGCCCAGGGAAACCCCCTCTTTATTTCATGCTCTATGCGGTGTTCATCCGCCTTTTTGGCTCCTCTGTCTTAGGGCTCAAACTATTTGGTACGATTTTTGTCCTCTTGGCGGTTCTTGCAATCTACTGGGTGGTTCGTCAAGCTTATGGGAAACAGGTAGGACTCCTTGCGGCATTATTGTTTGGAGTCTTTTCATCGGGACCAATGGTAGAAGGTGGGACGGTGAACCTGGAAACGGTCTTGCACCTTCCTTATATCCTGGCGATCGGTCTTTTCCTTAAAGCCACGATGTCAGGGCGACTTCGGTGGTACTTCCTTGCAGGGCTATGTGCTTCATTGGCTATGCTCGTTAAACAGGTTGGAGGAGTCCTCTTCTTTATCTTCCTCTGTCATGGAGTTCATGAATGGTGGAGGAAGCCCGCTTCTTTGTCAAAGAGACAGTTGTTTTACCGATATTTCCTATTGGGAGGAGGGGCTTTGCTGCCGGTGATAGGTATTCTCAGTTTTTATCACTTTCATGGGTATACCCTAAAGCAGCTCTACGACTCTATGTTGGTAAGTAATTTAAACTATATTCACAGAGGACACGAGTATACGAGTGTTCTGAAGTTTTTTTATTCCAGTATAAAAGGCATCCTTTCAGAGAACAGTCTTCTCTGGGTGGGTACAATGTTTTCCGTGGCTTACCTCGGCTGGCGGATCTGGTGTGGTAAAGGACAGGCGAGCGATCGCATACTGCTCTGGTGGGCTTTCTGGTCCTTTGTGGTTATCTCGATGACGGGGACTTTCTTTGCGCATTATTTTCTTCAGATCATTGCGCCTTTCTCAGTCTTGGCCGCTTATGGAATTGTAGCAGCCTGGAAATTGGCAAAATCACTTTCTCCTCTATTCCGGCTTGTGGTGCAAGGGGTGTGGACGATACTTCTCGTCGTCATGGTTATTTTTTTCATAAAAAACGACTATAAATATTTCTTTTCCTATACACCTGTAGAGCAGACAGTTTTCCAGTATAGAGCTTTAGATCGTTTAGTTGACATCTATGGCATATATAACTTCGTTCAACAGCAGATTGCCTTTCACATTCGCGCTCACACTGATCCTACCGAGACCGTGTATGTATGGGGAATAGCTCCGCAGATCTATTTTTTAGCCCAACGTAAAGCAGCGACCCGATATCGAAACAATTACAATATGAGCCAACTTGTTACCGATAAACCACTTCAGGCACTGCAGACCTATGCCTCCACAGTGATGGAGGAGATAAGAAAGTCTCATCCTGCCTATATTGTGCAGATATTCGATCTGGAAGATTTCCCCGAGCTTCAAACCTTCATGAGAGATCGATACGAGATCGATAAGAGTATAATAATTTATACGCCACCCTTCAGGATTCAACTTTACCAGAGGCGGCCTTGATATTGAAGTCACCCCGAACCCGAGGGGATGTGGTTAAATCTTAACAGAAAGTTGACTTTCAAAATATAGATATAAGTTGTTATAATTATTTCATTCTTAGGATGAGGAAACTTCATGCAGGACATCTATTCTGAAATTGTGAAAGCCCTTGGGAGAAAGGAAAAGTTGGCTTTAGCTACACTTATCACGCGTGTAGGTTCTGCTCCGAGAGCAGCGGGTGCAAAATATTTGATCAAAGAAGATGGGACCTCTTTAGGCTCTATTGGAGGGGGATGTGTTGAGGCAGAGGTATGGCAAGCAGCTCCAGAAGTCATGATGAAAGGGCAGGGGAGAGTTCTTCACTTTAATCTGACATCTGAACAATTGGCAGAAGGTGGGCTCATCTGCGGTGGAAATATTGAAATTTTTTTGGAACCTCTTAAGGAAGAATTTTTAAATATCTATCAAGAAGTGATAAAAATTAAGCAGAAAGGGGGGGCGGCCATTTTGGTCACTCCGATCACTGTGGATGACGCTTTTAGTAAAGAGGGAAATTCAAAGATGTTGATGAAGACCTCCGGAGAGAAGATTGGGTTTTTATTTTGTGGAGAGAAAGTTGAAGAGAGGATTTTAGGAAAAGGCGATGCCTTGTTGAGGGGAAATAACCCAACGGTCATGGTTTTTCACTCGGAGGAAAAGGATTCCCCATGGGAAAAAATGGAGGTATTGTTAGAGCCGGTCTTTTCTGAATCCACTGTCTATATTTTTGGGGGAGGACATGTTTCTCAACAATTAGCTCCTCTTGCGAAGAGAGTCTCTTTCAAGGTGGTAGTGATCGATGATCGAGAAATGTTTTCTAATCGTGAACGCTTCCCGGAGGCGGATGAGGTTATTGTTTCAGAATTTGAAAAATCTTTTAATCATCTGAATATCGATGATTCCAGCTATATCGTGATTGTCACCCGTGGTCATCTCTATGATGGTTTTGTATTAGAACAAGCAATTAAAACCAATGCTCGTTATGTTGGGATGATCGGTTCGAAAAAGAAAATTCAGACTCTTTATCGAAATTTGATAAGGAAGGGAATATCCGAGGAGACATTAAACCGAGTCAACGCACCCATTGGAGTTGATATCAATTCTGAAACCCCTGAAGAAATTGCAGTAAGCATTGTGGCGGAATTAATTAAAGTGAGAGGAGAGCCTCTTTCTTTGTCTTAATCTTGCCCTTGGTTATACAGAAGAGAAAGGGGCACTTCTCTGTCAGATCTTGACAAAAATTGCACATTTTTTGATTCAAAATCGGTAAGGTTCGGTAAAATGGTGTCCATATGATGAATTAAATATCTAATTTTATTAGTCTTTTTTAGATGTAAGAATTTTTTGTGATCTTTTTCTGTTGGCATGGATATTGTATCTATTGAATCTTATTAAAAAAGTCTTGACAAAATAGTGGTGTTTTGTTAAAAGATTAAAAATTCTTAATCACTTCGGGACCAGGAGGATATGAAGATGCTAAGAAATCAGAAGGGCTTCACTTTGATTGAGTTGATTGTCATTATTGTGATCATTGGGATTCTGGCGGCCGTGGCGATTCCAACTTACATAGATTTAACTACACAAGCCGCTGAAGCGACTGCGAGAGGGGTGCTGGGCGGGTTGAGGGGTGCGAATTCCTTGGTCTTTGCTGATCGCCTTGTCAAAGGAACAGTTGGGACCTATACGGTGACTGTCATTATTGGTAGTGCTGCTGTTCAGGGTGTGGGGATTACATGGGATAACACAAATATTACGGTGACTGCAGGAGGAAATGCCTACCTATTCACAGTCGCACCGCAAATCCTCCAGGCCCCGACAACCATGGGGACGATTTATGCAAATACAGCTACATGGTGAAATAATTACTATTATGCTATAAAAGAGGGAGGGTGGACGAAAATGCTAAGAAACCAGAAGGGTTTTACGTTGATTGAGTTGATTGTGATCATTGTAATCATCGGGATTCTGGCGGCTGTAGCGATCCCAACTTACATAGATTTAACGACACAAGCCGCTCAAGCAACTGCGAGAGGGGTGCTGGGCGGTTTGAGAAGTGCGAATGCATTGGTCTTTGCTGATCGCCTTGTCAAAGGAACAGTTGGGACCTATACGGTGACTGTCATTATTGGCAGTGCTGCTATTCAGGGTGTGGGGATTACATGGGATAACACAAATGTTACGGTGACTGCAGGAGGAAATGCCTACCTATTTACAGTCGCACCGCAAATCCTCCAGGCCCCGACAACCATGGGGACGATTTATGCAAATACAGCCACATGGTAGAATAATGACTATTATATTATAAAAGGGTGGACGAAAATGCTAAGAGACCAGAAGGGCTTTACATTGATTGAGCTGATTGTGATCATTGTGATCATCGGGATTCTAGCGGCCGTGGCGATTCCAACCTACATAGATTTAACGACACAAGCCATGGAGGGTACGGCGAGAGGAGTACTGGGTGGGTTGAGGAGTGCGAATGCCTTGGTTTTTGCTGACCGCCTTGTTAAAGGAACAGTTGGGACCTATACGGTGACTGTCGTTATTGGCAGTGCTGCCATCCAGGGTGTGGGGATTACATGGACTAACACAAATATTACGGTGACTGTAGGAGGAAATGCCTACCTATTTACAATTGCACCGTGGACACAACAGGCCCCGACTACCTTTGCGACGATTTGGGCATTTACAGCTACATGGTAGAATAATAACTGTCACACTATAAAAGGGTGGACGAAAATGCTAAGAAACCAGAAGGGATTTACGTTGATTGAGTTGATTGTGATCATTGTGATCATCGGGATTCTGGCGGCTGTAGCGATTCCAACCTATATAGATTTAACTACACAAGCCAGGGACGGGGTTGCAAGAGGGGTGCTGGGCGGTTTGAGGAGTACGAATGCGTTGGTCTTTGCTGACCGCTTAGTCAAAGGGACAGTTGGGACCTATACGGTGACTGTCGTTATTGGCAGTGCTGCCATCCAGGGTGTAGGGATTACATGGACTAACACAAATGTTACGGTGACAGTGGGAGGAAATGCCTACCTATTTACAATTGCACCGTGGACACAACAGGCCCCAACTACCTTTGCGACGATTTGGGCATTTACAGCGACGTGGTGATAAGCGGAAATAGTACCCCCTGTGATCAATAAGGTAAAAGGGAAGATAAAATGGGTCAGATCAACAGATTTTTTGGTTGGTTTGGCTCTTTTTTTTGCCTCCCTGCTCTTTTTCTATGACCTCCTCGGAGGAAGGTATATCCTTACAGAAAGGGATCTGGGTGCTTATTTCATTCCTCCGAGGTTCTTCTGGGCAGAAAGCATAAAAAATGGGGAGTTTCCCTTATGGAATCCCTATCAATTCTCAGGCCACCCCTTCTTTGCCAATCCCCAGCATGCCGTCCTTTACCCCTTGAATAGCCTTTTTTTTCTCCTTTCATTCGATGTGGCCTTCAATGCTATCATCATCCTCCATTTTTTTCTGGGGGGATTATTCACCTATCTCTTCCTGAAGGATCTGAAAGCAAATGTAACAGGGTCTCTTATCTCAGGCCTGATATTTATGCTCGGCGGCTATCTCCTTTCTGTTCATAGCCTTCTCACCATTCTGCTTTCTGTTATCTGGACGCCACTCATCCTGTTGTTTTTTAGAAGGGCGATTGCCAATTCAGGGTTGAAAAATGAGGTTTTGGCTGCCATTTTCATTACCCTCTCTTTCTTGGGGGGCGGAATTGAAATTGTCTACGGCAATTTTTTCGTTCTTCTTTTTATGATGATTTTTCCTCTTGATCCTTCGACAGGCTCAGGAGGCGGCCACGAAGGGCCGCCCCTACAAAGGAAAAATGACGTAGGGGACCCCCTCTGTGGGGTCCCTCTCTGTGGGCGGCCGCAGAGAGCCGCCCCTACAGGGTTCTTCTACAGCAATTTCTTCCATAGGGTGCGAAGCCTACTCATTGTTTCCATTCTATTCTTATTTCTTTCTGCTGTTCAATTGCTTCCTTTCCTTGAATTGTTTCATCATTCGATCAGGGGAAGTGGAATTTCCTATCATGAGGCAACCATATGGAGTTTTGCACCAAAGGATATCCTTCTCTTCTTTCTGCCAGATGCCTATGGATACTTTTTGGATATGAAAAAGTATTGGGTAAACCAATGCTGGTTCAAGACCTTATATACAGGAGGGTTTCCTTTTATTTTAAGTCTGATCTTCTTCCTCTTTGGGCGCCACGTAGAGAAGCCTCTCTGTGGGCTCCCTAATCGGGCGGCCACAGAGGGCCGCCCCTACAAGATATATCTTTTTTGGAATGGCCGAATGTTCTATCTTTCTTTAATGGTCTTTTCCCTCTTTTTATCTCTCGGAGGTTACAATCCACTCTACCCCTTCGTATTTAAGTATGTTCCCTTTTTTAATGGGATCCGATATCCTGCAAAATTTCTCTATATCTTTATTCTGGTCCTTGCCATTTCAGCAGGTCTGGGATTCCAGAGAATGACAGAATTTTCAAAAGAGAATGAGAAAAAAATATTAAAGAACCTCCTCATTGTACTCTCTCTTGCATCCGGCCTTCTTCTTTTATTCTTTATTTTAGGCCATACATCCATTGAACATTTTCTTAAGTCGAGGGGAATCGATTTTCCTGATTTTAACCGCCTTTCGGTTAACCTCCATCATATAAAAAGGTTTCTCTTCTACCTTGCTCTTTTCTTCCTCTTGTTGAGGGTCGGTCATGAGGTGAAATGGAAAGTTTGGGCAAAGGTTTTATTGATCTTCTTTCTCATAGCAGACCTCTTCGGGAATATGGGCTTTTATGGAAAAGAAAAAACTTTGGACTACTTCAAAAAGACGAAGATTTTAGAGATGATTTCTTTGGATAAAGGGCATTTCAGGGTATTTTCGACGGGCAAAACCATTTCATTCGATACTCCCATTTTAATTGCAGAAGCCTCTCCTCTGGATATTTTTAAAGAAAAACATCTGCCCTCGTTGAATATGCTTTATCAGTTGCATGACATCTGGGGGATTGATGTGATTCGATTAAAAAGGACGGATGATCTTTATAAAGTCTTTACGAGTACTCCATCTATTTCGACAACCAATCTTATTGACCTTTATGGGGTGAAATACATTATCTCAGTTACACTCCTTGGGAAAGACCCTCGCTTTGAACTTATCTATTCAAGGCTTGAAGGTCTCCAGGGCAAAAAGAAGGATCTTCTTAAAGAAAATACGATTAAGTTATATAGAAATCGTAACTATTTTCCGAGGGCATGGTTGGTGAAAAAGTTTAATGTCTTGGATGCTAATGCCATTCTTTTAAAAATGCTTACCAAAAAGTTTCATCCCGATCAGGAGGTGCTTCTGGAAGAAGAGCCGAATAATCCCCCTCCATCCCCCTTTAGTAAAGGGGGAGAAAGGGGGATTACTATAGGAGGGAGGAAGGAATTGGGGAACCAAGTGAAATTCATTTCGGAGAGTAATAATAGAATAGATCTGCATGTAAGGACAAAAGAAAATGCCTTATTGGTTTTAAGTGACACCTATTACCCGGGTTGGAAAGCCTTTATAGATGAAAAGAAGGCTAAAAATATACAGAGCGGATTATAACTTTCGGGCGATTCCTCTAAAAGCAGGTGAGCATGAGATTAAATTTATTTATAGCCCCATCAGTTTCAAAATTGGAATGTTAGTGAGTCTCTTAACTTTGATAGGAATTGCGGTTTATTTTATCGGGCGACCACGCCTGCCTGCCGGTAGGCAGGAGGATCGCCCCTACAAAAAACATTTAAGGAATCGTTGTCTATTTAATTAAGGTACGCTTGCAATCCAAAAAATAGGTGTAGGGGAGCCCCTCTGAGGGCTCCCCAATCTGGCTTATGAAAAATACTCCCCAACGTAAAACAATTCGTTTGAACACAGGACTCTATAAAGAACAAGGTCAACTTTTTACTATCACCGTCTGTACACATAAAAAGATTTCCTTATGCAGCAAATTTGGTGAATTGATTTTCAAATCTGTTATGGAAGGCCATTTAAGTAAACAATCTGATCTAATGGCAGTCTGTGTCATGCCAGATCATATTCATCTTTTATTGGCACCTATTTCGGAAAACCTTATTAATCTTATTGGCAGATGGAAAGCCTACACAACTCATTTGATTTGGAAGGGAGGATATGGAGGAAAGGTTTGGCAAAGAAGTTTCTATAACCATGCTTTGCGGAAGGATGAAGATCTACTAAAAGTTGCTGAATACATCGTCTATAACCCTGTAAGAAAAGGCCTGGTTGAAGATTGGAGAGAATATCCTTATTCTTGGCACAAATGGATTTAAATAAGGCGACCGCAGAGGGTCGCCCCTACAGATAAATATAAACAATGTAAGATGTAAAAAGGGCGGCTGCGGAGAGCCGCCCCTACGGTTTCTTAAGAAAATAAATGACGTAGGGGAGCCCCTCTGTGCCTGCCTGCCGGTAGGCAGGGCTCCCAACATTAATAAGTCACTCGATCCACTTCTTCGAGTGTGGTGATCCCTTTCAGAACCTTCTCTCAGCCCATCCTCCCTCAGAGAGATCATCCCGATCGTTTTTTTTGCAGCTTCTCGAATCACCTGGGTCGATGCTTTTTCCGCAATGAGTTGTTTAATCCTTTCGTTAACAAAGAGGAGTTCAAAGATCCCAGTCCTTCCCCAATATCCTGACTGTTTGCAATTTTTACAACCCTTTCCTCGGTGGAGGGTTAAGGGTTCTTTTGATTTTGAGATCTCCTCACCCAGTTCACTCAGTAAATTCGGATCTGCCGGATAGGGACTCTTACAAGCCGGGCAGATCATTCGAACCAGACGCTGAGCGAGGACTCCGATGACCGATGAGGAGATGAGGTAAGGTTCTACGCCAATATCCATCAATCGGGTAATGGCTTCCGGCGCATCGTTCGTATGTAATGTGCTAAGCACCAAATGGCCTGTCAACGCTGCTTGATGGGCAATTTCTGAAGTTTCCCGATCCCTGATCTCTCCGATCATGACGACATCGGGATCCTGTCGAAGAATCGACCTCAATCCTGTCGCAAAGGTGATCCCTGCTTTGGGATTGATTTGGGTCTGTCTGATCAAAGCCAATCGATACTCCACAGGGTCTTCGATCGTGATAATGTTTTTCTCCCTTGAATTAATGAGATTTAAGAAGGCATAGAGGGTGGTTGTTTTTCCAGTTCCTGTGGGGCCTGTGACCAGGAAAATCCCATTGGGTCTTCTCATTAACTGCTTGCAAGAATCCAGCATCTCTTCAGAAAACCCCAAGTCTTCTAACTTGAAGAGTGAACTGGTCTGATCAAGAATACGTAGAACAACATTTTCACCATAGATCGTTGGAAAGGTTGAAACTCTGATCTCAAAGCTTCGCTTCTCCATTTTGACATTAAAGTTTCCATCCTGGGGGAGCCTGGTTTCAGCAATATCCATCTCTGCTAAAATCTTAATCCTTGAGGTGAGAGAGAGATGGATTTGCTTGGGCAGGGTGAGAGATTCATATAAAAAGCCGTCAATTCGGAACCGAACACGTAAGGCCATTTCGTCAGGCTCAAGGTGAATGTCACTCGCGCGTTCTCGAATGGCTTGAATCATGACTAAGTCGAACATGCGGGCAGCCGGAGCATCTCCCACCATTCCTGGTTGGAGCTCTTTAACAACGAGATCGTGTGTTTTTCTATAATCTCCAGGCCCTAAGGATGGTTCCGCCGCCCCCCCCTTAAATATTGTTGGAGGGTGTTCTCCATGATCGTGTCCGTTGCTCCATAGTGCTGGTCAATTGCCTTTTTAATCTTCTTCTCTGTACTGATCGCTATCTCCACATCGGTCTTCACCCTGTTCCTCACCTCATCCAACGCATGAATATTGAGGGGGTTCACCGTTGCCACTGTCAATGTCTCTCCTATTTTAAAGATAGGGATTAATGTATGACGCCTGGCCATTTCTTCTGGAATCATTTTTACTACCTTCTCATCAATCAGATAGGTATCCAGGTCGACAAAAGGGAGATCGAAGTAATCGGCGAGGACCTGAAGAATCAGCTCTTCTGTGGCATATCCCAGTCGGACGAGGGCTTGTTCCAATCTTTCTCCTCGTTTTTGTTCTTGGGTGGCCTTTCTTAACTGGTCCGGAGTGATGATCTTAAGTCCGACCAGAAAATCACTTAAACTTTTTTTCTCCTCAGGCATATGACCTCCAAACACCAATTACCGAACCTCAGATAAATATTTACAAAATACCAGGTGCTGAAACGGGTTCAGCATGACAGTAATAGGTTGACATCTGTTTTGTCATCCCGCACTTGTTTCGGGATCTCGATTTCGGGTCTGAATTTAGGCCGTAGGGAAGCCCCTCTGTGGGCTCCCGAAACAGGGCGGCCGCAGAGGGCCGCCGCTACGTTTATTTTCTGTTCCCTTTTGTCTTCATCAAATATTCCATGTGCCTTTGCACCCTCGAAACCAGATCTGGATGGGTTTTTGATGCCAACTGTATAAATTGTTGATAATGCCTGATTGCCAATTCGACATTTTCCAATTGTTCATAGAGCAGCGCGATATTGTAATGGATTTCTTTATGAAGCGGGTTGATCTCGAGGGCCTTCTGGTAAGATTCGATTGCTTTATTCAATTGCCCCTGTTTCTTAAAGAGGACGCCAAGGTTGATATGGCTTTCGATGTTATTAGAATTGATGGTCAGAGCTTTTTGAAATGCTTCTACTGCTTCTTCATTGTGACCCTTAAGATAGAGGATGATTCCCAGATTGTTATAACCTTTTTCATATTGAGGATTGATCTCGATCGACTTCTGATAGGCTCCAAAGGCTCTATCAACATCCCCCATCTCTTGGTAGACAATCCCCAGATTGTTATAAGCTTCGACATAGGTTGAATCCAATTCAATCACCTTCTGGTAGGCTTGAATCGCTTTTAGAAATTCTCGTTGGTTGGTGAGCTTAACACCCAGATTAAATTGGGTGAGAATCTCTGAAGAAAAGGGACGATCCTTTTCACTCTCTGGCTTTACTTCAATCGATTTAGGAGGAGCCTTTTCTTTCAAAGAGGCAGGAGGGAGGGGGGGTATTGTTTGTTTAACCTTCTGTTCCGCAACCATCTGTTTGGTAGGGGGTGCTTCTCTCTTTTCTTTGATGGATGGTTTGGGTTCAGGAGATTCCTTTTCACCTCGGGGAGGAGAAGGGCGGCCGCTGAGGACCGCCCCTACGTAGGGGAGCCCCTCTGCGGGCTCCTTATCCTTTGGCGGACTCAGGATGTCCTTCGACACACTTGGAGCCTCCTTCGACAAGCTCACGGTTTCTTTCAGTACCCTTGGGGCATCTTTCGACGAACTCAGGATATCTTTCGGCCCTTCGATAAGCTGAGGGCTTAGGGTATCCTTCGATGGGCTCAGGGTGCCCTTTGAAGGGACTTGAGGTTTTTTATCTTCTATTGGAGCGGGAGGTTTTTTCTCTATGTGAACTGCTGTTCGAATGGGTATAGAGGTGGAAGGTGGAGAAAAAAGCCTCCAAAAGATAAGGAAAAAGATGATAAGGCTGAACAGACCCACACCGATGACAATCCATTGTTTCCCCAAACCCCTTAGAGCTTTTTTTACTATCCGGCAGTGGGGAAGAGGGAAGAGGTGTCCCTTTCGGTTCTTTCAACCGGAGCTGTTGAGCCTTTTTGAGAGCATCCATAATCAGGCTCATTCTACTGTTTCCCCCCATCGTTGTCCTTCTTGATCCCCTAAATATTCTTTTTTGAAATTTTGTCCCTTATCCAATGGGATGGTCAAGACGGCTTGTTTTTTTGTCCCATAAATCTGTAAATTGATACCATGAATCTTTTCTCCGATGAAATGTTTTGCTGGTTGAAGAGAAGAGAAATGGCCTTGGTTCGATAGGATCATACCAGCAAGTAGGAAGAAGACAAAGAAGAGAAAGATGTGCTTAGGTGTGAAGAATTTCAGCAGGGCGAAAGTCTGGGAAGAGGTGCTGGTTGTTTCTTTTCCTAATAAGCTCTTCTCGGCTTTCTTGATAATCCCCTTGTCGATATGATGGGTCTGATCGACATAACCTCCCAGCAGAGAACGGTCACAGAGGAGATTGATCAATCTGGGAGTCCCTTTCGAAAATTTATAGATTTCGTCGAAGGCAGATCTTGAAAAGGTGATACTTCCTTGGGCACCTGCTGTATTCAGTCGCTGATAGACGTAGGATTCTAATTCGACCCGGCTGAGAGGCGACAGGTGATAGCGAATGGCAATCCGCTGATTCAACTGCCTTAACTCAGGGGACTTCAGTTTTTGCTCCAATTCCGGTTGGGCAACCAATATGATTTGGAGCATCTTCTCCTTTTCGGTCTCCAAATTGGAGAGCATGCGGATCTGCTCCAGGACAGGGGAAGAAAGATTCTGGGCCTCGTCGATGATCAAAACAGCATTCTTACCATGCGAGAGGTAGTAGATGAACAGTTTGTTGAGCGCATCAATCCTCTCCTTCCTCGAACGTCCTTTGGAAGGGAACCCAAAATCCTGGAGGATTGACTCTAAGAGTTCTTCTTCTGTTAAGAAGGAGTTGAAAATAAGGGCTGTATTCACATTTTCGTCCAATTTTCCAAGAAGGGCCCGACAGATCGTCGTCTTTCCAGTTCCAATATCGCCAACGATCAGCATGAATCCCTCTTTCTGTTGAATTCCGTAAATGAGAGACTCGATTGCTGTCTGATGGCCCTCCCCCAGGTAGAGAAATTGAGGGTCAGGAGTTAAGACAAAGGGTTTTTCCTTCAGGCCATAAAATTCTTGGTACATCTTTTTCTCCAGAAAGGTACGAGGATTCAAGGGTTCATGGGTTCAAGTTTTAATGATTCAAATACTTGACCCCTTGGCCCCTGGACCCTTTGAACCCTATTTATTTGTAAGGTCCTCCACTCTTTGTCCCACCTGAAGGGTAGGGGTAATCATGATCACCAACTCTGAATTCCTTTTCTTTTCAGTCTTGTATCGAAATAGCCCACCCAGCAGGGGAACCGATTGCAAAACGGGAACACCGATGAAGGTCTCCTCCTTCTTTTCTTGCATCAGACCAGCGATGATGATCGTCTGGCCATCTCTTACCTTTACCGTTGTATCGGTCTCTCTCACACTTAGAAGGGGGAAAGTCGTCTTTCCATCCGGAGTAATTTTCTCTCCGGTCTTTTCAGTGATACTGGGGTGGATGTTCATGATGATCGTCCCATCTTCAGCAATCTGAGGAGTCACATCCAGGATGATCCCAACATCGATCGTCATGGGCTGGACGGTCTGGGTTACAGTGGTCTGAGTGGCTACTGCTCCTGTAATGAAGAAGACGTCTTGATTCCCGACCCGGATAATCGCCTTCTGATTATTAAGAGTGGAGATCGTTGGACTGGAAAGAACCTTGACGTCCCCCTGTTCTGAGATTGCCTGCATGATGTCTGAAAGGACGATATCTACCCCTCCTGCACCAACGGCCAGGACACCACCATAAGGTTTGATCTTGAAGGTGCCAGGAATTGAGACAGTGCTTGCTGTTCCCGTTGTCCCCCCAGTGGACGTATAGCCCGTACCCAGTCCAGGGAATCCTATTGTTCCGGCTTCATTCGCCAGCCCCCAGGCGAAGTTGACGGAGCGGGGAAGACTCTCGATCACCTTCCAGTTAATTCCCTCCTTATTCTCATCGGAGAGAATTACCTCTAAGATTTTTGCCTGAATGGAGACCTGCCTTTGGGAACTCCCCTCAACCGTCTCGATATAGGATGCAATCTTATTCAGATTGAGAGGATAGTCGCTCACCATGATTACACCAGAGGATTTATTAAGGATCAATTTTTTCCCCTTCCCATCAGTTCTTGTCCAAGTGGTTTTGGTTGTTTCTGAAGATGCCTCCGTTGCCTTCTCCTCAACCGATCCAAAGATGATTGCCTCTAATCCTTTTTGCATTTCTGTCCAGAGATCCATTTCATCAACACTGATGAGATCACTATACCCGGTCCTGGTACTAGGGCTGGCAGTTGTCTGTTGTCCCCCTAATCCCCCTCCTGTACTGGCATAGACCTCTCTTTTTCCGCTTCGTTTGGTAGCAATATAATTTAGCGTGAAGAGGCGTGTTTCCATCTGAGGTCTTAATACCTTAATAAATTTTCCATCGATGGAATAGTTCCATCCAATGGGAGAGAGAATAACATCGAGGGCTTCTTTTAAAGTCACACGCTTCAGATCAATGGTAACCTTTCCACTCAGTTCAGGATCCATGACGATATTGAGTTCGCTTTCCCTTGAGAAAGCCAGGAGAACGTCATAGATGTTGGCATCTCTGGCGAAGAAAGAGTAGAGTCTTTCCGGAACCTTTTTAGCTTCCTCTCTTTGGGAAATCACCAGTTCCTCCAATTTTTCTTTCGGAGGTGGTTGGGGTTTGGTCGGCTCCGCTACCTGAGAAGGTAATTTTGTCCGCTCTTTCTTGGGGGGTGAAGCACAACCCACAGCCATTAACAGACAGAGAAAAAAAACAAAGAAGAGTTTTATTTTCATCGCCTTTCTCCTTATTTCCCTTCGATGGTTAATTGAACTGGGCTTTGAGATAAAAGAAGTGTCCTTTTTTTATCTCCCTTTCCTACAATTACCCGGTCGTTTTTTATCTCCAAAATCTTTTCATCCTGAATCGAATCTCCAACGGTCACGATATGTTGGCCAATTGAGGCCAATCGAATACGATCACTAATCAAGATGGCGTTGATCTTTAGAGAAGGAGGTGAAATCTCCGTTGAAGACACCTCTTGGGTTCCAGAAGTCGTATCTCCCTTGGAGAGAAGATGGACACCTAAGGGGAGGGCAAATGGATCCCTTCTGATTTCTTGAATTGACCCTATTTTCCCTGTTAATTGTCCGTAGGCTGACATCGGTTGAACCAGAGTTGTTCCGAAAAAAATGCAAATGGTAATGAAAGTCATCGCCAAAAGAATTTTTCGAGATTGTTTCATTAAAATTTCTCCATGGAAATTCGGGAGCCCCTGCCTACCGGCAGGCAGGCACAAAGGGGCTCCCCTACGTGGTTCCCAAACCTCTCGTAGGGGCGGTCCTCCGTGGCCGCCCAATCCAATTATAACGTTATAATATGCATACTCAACCCCATCGTTACTTTTAACAATGGTGAAATCTCCTCATTCCTCTCGATCTGAAGACTATCAATATTGACGAGAAAAGGAAGTTTCTCAATATCCTTTAGGTAAGTCCCCAGTTTAGTATAGGTTGAATGGAGCACCATTTGAATCGTGACCTTCCGATATTGAAAGGTAGATTCCTTCTTTCCCTCTCGGGACGAGTCGATTCCGACTGGAAGAGAAAGTTTCTCCTCCAGAGGGGTGAGGGAGATAATCTTCATCGGGAGGGCATTGCTCTCTCTGGCCAGGTGTCTCAAGAAAGCTCTAAATTCTTCACCCTTGAGCGTTCGTTCAGTTAGCCCCTTGAGTTCTTTTTCCAGACGGGTGACCTCAGCCTCCACCGTTTCCACTCCCTTTGTCAACAGGAGGAATTGTTCCATTTTTTGGTCAGCTGCCTTAATCTCCTCTTTGAACTGTAAGATCTTCCGACTCTGTGGAGTATAATAGAATCGATCGAAGGCCCAAATCGCAATAGCGATTAAAACAAAAATAATCAATATCTTTTCTCTACTTTTTAGTGCCATAGGTTAGGGTGCTTTTCCTCCTTTTGCAGTGAGGGGATGATCGAGTAAAATGTCGCAGGCAATCTCAAACTCTGCTGCTGACCGATTATATAATTTATTTTCATCTGCTGACAACAGTTTTGCATTTTTAAATAATGTAGATTTCTCAAGACCTTCGATGATCTGAGCCAACGCCGTGAGACAATGGATATCACTGCCGAAAGCAATGCCGGTGATATGGAGTTCCCAATCCCCATCGGGTTGGGGTTCCCCTTTTGCAGGATTGGCTTTCGTTCCCTTAGCTTGGACTGAAAGAAGTGTCAATGTGACATTGTCGGGTATAATATGGCTGATTTCTCTCAATATTTCTCCGTATGGTACAGAGATAAGAAGCGAGGATGGGAACAGAGAAAGCTCCTGTTTAACCTTTTTCTCTTTCTCTTTTAAGAGGGTGAGTTTTGCTTGAAGTGTTTCGATATTCGCCACCTTCGCCACTTTTGCATCACGTTCTCGTTTGATTGAGGCCATCTGTCCACTCGTATTCCAAGTGATCAATAAAAATGTAAGGAGAGCGATCAAAGGAGCCAAGACTGGAATAGATTTTAGAATACGAGCCTTGGTGATAATGGGTTCCTTAGCTGGGAGGAGTTCAATCCGTTTGGGTTGGGGGAGAGCAACTCCTGCTGCGATTATGAATTGAGAACCTATCCGATCCAAGATTTGAACATCGATCTTCTTTGCATCGAACAGCATCCCTTTCAAAGGATTAAAGTGGACAACTGGTAATCGAAGCTCATTTTCCAGATAGGAGGAAAAATTCTTTAAATGGGCGCCTCCACCGGTCAGAAGGACCCTATCAATTCGGTCCACATTGAATTCTTGTCTATAGTAGTCAAGGGATCGACCAATCTCTGCTGCCATTCGCTCTAAAATAGGTCTCATATAAAAAATTATTTTTTGAACGTTGATCGATTCGTCCTGAGCTTGCCGAAGGTCATCCTGCGAACCCTCCGAGGCAATCCCCAGCATCTCTTTGATTTTTTCCGCCCGTTCATAGAGGAGGTGGGTCTCTTCACCAGAACCCATGCCTTCTATAATAGATCGAGTGATGTCAGCCCCGGCAGGGGTGACCTCCCGGTAGAATTGCAAATTTTCACCCTTGAAAAAGTGAATGCCTGTTTTATCCGCACCGAGGTCAATTAAAGCAACTTCCTCTTTTTCTTTAACTTGACCCCATGCCAAGAAAGCATTCCAAAGGGCAAAAGGTCCCACATTGAGATGAGCAGGGTGAAGCCCGGCATTTTTTGCAATAGCAAGCGTCTGATCAATGAGGTGATTCTGGCAGGCAACAACCATCAGATCCAATTTCTTGACCTTGTCTTCGATCACTTCGCCAAGAATATGAAGATCGATTTGAGCTGTTTCAACAGGGAAGGGGAGGTGCTCTTTGATCCCCCAGCGAACGGCTTCTTTCAATTCGGCTTTCGGCATAAAGGGAAGGCTGATTCGTTGAATATTGACTCCAGAACCAGAGACAGTAAGGTTTACCTTCTTAGTTTTAAGACCAACCTCACTTACAAGGGTCCTAAGGATTTCCGAAACAGTGTTCACATCCTCTTTATCCTTGCCAGGAGGGATTTCCTTAATTCCAATATGGGTGAGGAAAGCCCCTTTGGAGGTCATCTTTAGACCAACCAATTTAATGGAATGAGAACCTATGTCTAAACCAATCGTTTCAGCCATATTTAATCTCTAATAAAGACCTCCGGTTTCAACAACCAGCCCCGCAAAGGGCCACTGCATTCAATCCATTTCCAGCCGAGTCCAGATTGAAAGTGTAGCTATCCGTAGCCGAATAAAAAGTGATAATGATATTGCTGTTCACTCCCAAAGTACCACTCCAGGTGATATATACACTGGTTGCGGCACCGGGCGGAGTCGGGGAAATTGTGTAGCTGTTACCGTTCAGGTTGAAATTCACACGGCCACTGCCGTTTACATAAGCTCCAGTATATCTCCGATCCGCATTTGCAGTTCCATTAAAATGAATTGTTGTGAGCGTTCTGACATTTGCTGCTGTCCAGGAGGCAGAAAAAGCGGTAAGAGTGACATTTGTTGTTCTTACATTTATGGTATAGAACCGAGCCCTCCGGGTGGTCAGACAAAAGCAGGGCATTAGAGCAGTAGAGTCAAAGGTCAGTCTAAGAAGTGGGCTGAAGTTGGAGACCCAAACGACTCTGTTCTCGGTGGAACCCGTGATCTGCCCGGTGGAAGTTAATATGTCTGTAGCAGAGTTGTATGTGGAAGTGGTATTCTGGTAGTAGATGGTAAATCCTCCATTCCCAAGGCTTCGTTGATTGTTCGGTGCATCATTAAGACGACTAAGATCCAACCGACTGATTGCACCATCCGATGCGCGTCTCCAACCTCGATCCTCGCAGTAACGGATCGCAAACTCAACTCCGGATTGAGCGATAAAAAAGGCCTGATTAGAATATATGGGAAATTCAACGGATTTCTGTTTCGTAGGGATCAAATAAGAGAGGACATAACCCATCGTGATCATTAACAGCATGGCAATGACCAGGAAGAGAACCGATAATCCTTTTGAATTGCATATAATCCCTCCCAGCCTCCCTTTAATAAAGGGAGGGGTAATTACTTCCCCTTTGCCTGCCTCCGGCAGGAAAAAGACGCTAAAGGGGGGTGAGGGGGGATTATGAGTCCTTTGCATCTTTATTTTCAAGGACTTCTTACCTCCTGCCAAGAGGCAAAGGTGCCTCCAGAATCTTGTATCCTAAAGTTTTTATAAGTAGGGGGGTTTTCCAGTAGATTCTTAGTGTAGACCTTGGTTTGTAAGTCCACATTCTCACCGCTTGTCAATTGGAGTGTTAATCGAAGTTGGATCTCGTTTGTTGTATTCGTCACAGCAAATGCAGAGACATGGTCAGCCATTGTGTAGGTACCAGCGGGCGAAGCCTTAACCTTTTCGAGAGTGCTTGCGACTCCGTTCCGTTGAAAAATGATGGTTTCAGCGGCAATGTCCTGGGCCGTTGCATTGTTTCTTACAAAGGTAACAGAAGTAGCTGTAGTTCCTGTGATGCTTCTCGCATCCCGAATATCTCTACACATCCTCTCCAAGGCCAATTTTCCTTCGTCAAAAAGAATCTTTTGATTGACTGTCATTGTATAGACTCTAAGACTGTCGGTCAAGAACTTAATTGTAATGGCCGAGACAATGGATAAGATGACAATCACAATGATTATTTCAATCAGAGTGAAACCCCTTTGTGACTTCGAAAACATATTTTTCTCTCAAATAAAATTTAACGATAACCCGGTAGGGGCGGCTCTCTGTGGCCGCCCACCTCGGGAGCCCGCAGAGGGGCTCCCCTACGGAAAATCTGTGACCACAGAGTAAATTTGATACGTATCGGTCTGTGGGTCTCTCAAACGGACAAGAATCCTTTTATATCCGCGATTTGTGACGAGATCGGGATTTGCAAAATTATTGTCCACATACATAATCTCCCACTGCCAATCGTAACCGGCAATGGGAGCGGCTGCGTAGGCTGTTAATGCAGTAGGGTTCAACGTTGCATTGGCATAATCAAATTTCATGAACTCTTCCATTTTATAATGGGCAAGATACATTGCCGTTGTCACCATTTCCGGTTTTCCACTTCCTTTAACACCCGTTGCAAAAGGGACGATGATAGCAGGCAGAAGAATTCCCGCCATCACGATTAGAATGATAATTTCGATGAGGGTAAAACCCTTTTTATCCATGCTTTTTGCCTATTATCGTCATTCCTGTGAAAACAGGAATCCAGTGTAACGTAGGGGAGCCCCTCTGTGGGCTCCCTTGAGGGGTGGCCACGGAGGGCCACCCCTACGAGACTGGAGTTTACCCTGCACCCAGATGTGGGGCGGGAATGACAGTTTGGATGACTCTCTTGTTCGGTTTATCATGGAATGCTCGCCTTTCCTGTATAATTTTGAACAGTGATCCTTTTCGTTTGTCCACCTCCAGTAACTTCCACCCACCCAGCTCCGCCCACAATGGGTTCGCCAAGCGAATTAAATGTCACAACGTAAGGATTAGTACTGTTATTAGTGATCGTTACCCCCGATGGTAGTCGGCCTGAAGGATCAAGCATACTGGTTGACGGGATAGTGGCGTCAAATGTATAAGAGTTTTGGCCTATTACGGTAAAGGTTATGCTTTTGGAAACCCGGTTGGCCATTGCACATTCCTGGACGTATCGAATATCAGACGCGACCATATTGGCTGCTCCAAACGCCGAGGCTGCTGTGGGGAGAGTAAAATCAATTCTCGGCATCAAGACAATGGCTAAAATTCCGACGATGATCATGATAGCGATCACTTCGATAAGAGTAAATCCTTTCGATTGCGGATTGCGGAATGCGGAATGCGGATTTAAAACTCCGAACTCCGAACGGCTCGACCGAGCTCGCCGAGGTCTCCGAACTCCTGTACGGAACGGTTTCAAACCGTTCCCTACCGAACTCTGAACTCTCAATTTGATAGTTCCCATTCCAAAATTTGATTTATCCCTCTCCATCATAGCCATTAACCTTCTCATCTAAACAGTTTGGCCATATTCCACCAGGGGAGGAAGACGGCCAATGCCAGAAAGAGAACGACTACTCCCAAAAAGAGTGTCAAAATTGGTTCAATATAAGTAGACATTTTTTTGATCATATTTTCTACTTCGACGTCGTAATATTCTGTTATTCTCATCAACATCGAGTCTAATGTTCCTGAAGATTCTCCCACTGAAACCATCTGGATAACAAGAGGAGTGAACATTTCCGTCTCCTTCATGGCATCTGCAAGGCTTCTTCCTTCCTTTACATTCCGACCGATCTCTTCAACGGCTTTGGAAA
The DNA here is from genome assembly GCA_963739325.1 of uncultured delta proteobacterium. Taxonomy (GTDB): domain Bacteria; phylum Desulfobacterota; class BSN033; order BSN033; family UBA1163; genus CAVTZZ01. The sequence continues at coordinate 41,922 of CAVTZZ010000003.1, forward strand.
GAGTAGTATTGTTGATCGTGGAAGAAGTGATTTCGAGGGTCTGAAGGATCGGAATTCCGCTTCGGTTCAACATGACAAAGGTATAGGCAAACCGGGAGAGAGCGATCTTTAAGAAGATGGGGCCAAAAATAGGGATTCTCATTTTTAGTCTATCCCAAAAGGTTCTCCCTTTTTCTGTCTTGAGATAACGTCTCAGAAGGATTGGAATTCCAAAAACCATGATGAGGACAAGATACCAATAATTTTGAAAGATGTCATTGATCCCAATCATTATCCGGGTTGGTAAGGGGAGGGGAGTCTTAAATTGGGCAAAGACGGTGGCAAACCTTGGAATGACAAAGGCGACTAATACAGCAAATGCGATAGTCAATGAAAAAACGACGATCTTAGGATAACGGGTCGCATCCTTCACCCTTTGTTGAGTTCTCAGTTCCCTGTCTGCAAGGGTGATGAAACGATCCAGCGCTTCACCCAGCATACCAGAGGTCTCACCTGCTCGAATCATATTGACATAAACGGTTGAAAAAACTTTAGGATATTTTGACATGGCTCCATGAAGGGTGCTTCCATCTTCGATTTGTTTGCGAACCTCTTCGAGGGTATTCCTAAAAATTTGGTTCTTCACCTGTTCCGTAATGCTCTCCAATCCTGCGAGGAGAGGCAACCCTGCCTTATAGAGTGCGGAAAATTGCTGGCTGAATAGGATAAGTTCCTCAATCCTTACCTTTTGAAATCGCCTCCATAGATCTGAAAGGTTGAGGGAGATGGTATCCTCCGCCTCTTCAATAGAAATTGGGAGGTATCCCGATGCGTAGAGTTGATCTCCTGCCACCTGAATATTGGGGGCATCGATCGTCCCAACAACCGAGTTCCCAGATTTGTCCCTTACTCTGTATTTAAAGATTGGCATGAATTACACCCTAATAAAAGTTATGAGTTTGGAGTTCGTAGTTCGTAGCACTCCTATTTCGGAATGCGGATTTCGGAATTCGGAATTACTAATCATTTCTTACCCTTTCTTGCTGTCTTTATTGAAGAAACTGTTATAGCCAAAATTTGATTTGCTTCATCTAAGAGGGAAATTAAATCATCCTTACGAACAAGACCCGAATCAATAAGAAGTTCCATCCAATATATAGTTTCATCGGTTTCTTCTTCAACTATCCCCATCTTTGATATAAAATCTGCATTTGATCTGGCTCGACAGGCTGCGCGGTAATTAGCTCCCACTGAAGTTCCTGCCTTCAATAATTGGTTTCCCAAAATACCTGCTATTTTCCCTTTTGGAAGCATTTCAACAGCTTTAATTATCTTCAAAGCAAAACTTTTTGTTCTTTCTTTAAGATCACTTTTCATCATATGAAATCCCATTTATCTGTCTGCATTTGCTTTATTTATTCCGCATTCCGCACCCCGCATTCTGCAATTAATGACTCCGAACTATTTGCTTAGATAAGCCTTTACCTTTTTCATTAACTCATCGATATCGAAAGGCTTCGTAATATATTCATTGGCCCCTGTTTCCTTTCCAAGGAGTTTATCCTTTTCTTGAGTCTTGGCGGTCAGCATCAGGATGGGAATATCTTTGTACTTTTCATCAAATTTTAATAGACGGCATACCTTGTACCCATCCAGTTTTGGCAACATGAGATCAAGGAGGATCAAATCAGGCTTCTCCTTTCGAGCCTGATTTAAAGCATCCTCCCCATTGTAAGAGACCAGAACATTGAATCCCTCCATCTCCAAAGGGAAACGGATGGTCTCCACCAAATCGACTTCATCATCTACGACTAAGATCTTCTTTTGGCTCATTTTTACCCCCTTAAGCGTTCTTGTGCCATCCTGAAAAGTTCCTTTTCTGAAAGGGCTTCTTCAGGGTAAGTGGCTGCCCCCACTTTGATGACCGGTGGAGGGTCGAAATCTTTTGTAAGAAGTTTTAGAACTTTCTCCTCAATCCTTTGTAGGATCGCCTGAGCACCCTTTAGGTCTGCTTCACATATGGCAGCCAATAGTTTATCGTGGTTTCGTCTCAGCGTAATATCTGAGTTTCTCCAAAGGCATTTTTTTACCTTCTCTTCCAAGGGGTCTAATAGAGAATCTTTTATTCCATCTCTTTCATCCATCACCTCGATCAGGAAGAGGGTGAGAGGAGAACTGTTCTTCTTGGCGCGTCGAAACTCCCTGTCGAGAATGAACCGAAAATGGATGTCTCTCTTCTCTCCTTTTGACATAGGCAATGTGAAAGTGAAGGTGCTCCCTTTTCCGATCTCACTCTCTGCCCATACCCTTCCATGATGGGTTTCCACTAATCCCTTTGTAATGGCGAGACCCAATCCTGTTCCAGTAGTAGATCGGCGGAGGGAGTCTTCCACCTGGTGGAATTTTTCAAAGATTCTATCCAGTTGATCCTCTGGTATTCCAATGCCTGAATCTTTGACCGATATAGCCACCATATCCAAGTTTCCCTCGTTCTCAAAAGGCTTGGCTGAGACAGAGATTTCTCCCCCTTCCTGGGTAAACTTGATGGCGTTCCCTACAAGGTTCGTCAGAATCTGCTCCACCTTCTCCCGATCTCCATAAACGGAAGGAAGTTTCTCTGGGATCTCCATATGGAGCCGGATCGACTTTCCATCTGCTTGAGGTTTAAGTGAGGAGAGGATGAATTCAATGGAACTTCTAAGATCCAGTTCCTCAAATTTTATTTCAATTTTTCCAGCCTCAATCCTCGAAAGATCCAGAAGACTATTGAGGATACCCGTGAGACGATTAATGTTTCTTTCTGCCATGGACAGAAATTTTGTCTGATTTTCGTTGATCTCGCCTGTCCTCCCTTGCAGCATCAACTGAACGGCATTCTTAATGGCAGAAAGTGGAGTTCTTAACTCATGGGAAGCTACTGAAACGAATTCAGATTTCATTTCATCAATCTTCCTCAATTCTTGATTGGCTCTCTCCAATTCAGCGGCATAGTCTTTAAGGCTAATAAAGCGTTGCCTTTCCTCCATTACCTTGCGAAGTCGTAGCATCATCTCATCCAAATTGATTGGTTTTGTGAGGTAATCACTTGCTCCTCGTTTCATTGCTTCCAGGGCGGAGTCAATGCTTCCATGGCCGGTCAATAGTACCATGAGCGTTTCGGGTTTGAATTTGGCGATTTCAGTAATGAGTTGGAGACCATCCATTTTTGGCATTTTCATATCCGTCAAAACCAGATCGAAATTCTCTTTCTCAATTTTTTTCAGAGCTTCTTCTCCATTCTCGGCCATTTCTACAGAAAAACCACCTATTTGGGTGAGGGCTTCAAAGAGGAAGTCCCTTATGGGTTTTTCGTCGTCAACAATTAAGATTCTGTTTCCCATAGTTTATTCCTTTCCCTGCGTAGAGGGATTTTCTCTTAATGAAAGCCATTCATCCAAAGCGCCCTTCTTGAATCTCCAACTCCCACCCACTTTACGGCCTGGAATCTCTCTATTTTTAACCAGGCGATAAATGGTTCGAACATGGATGCTTAAATATTCGGCTGCTTCGCGAGGTGTCAAGATCTCTTTCATAGGGTTTGCTCCTACTCAATATTTTTAAATTTGGGGGATAGGGTGATTGGGAGATAGGGAGCCCATTGCCCATCCCACGCCAATGTTTAATGCTGTTTTGATCTTAATAACAACCATGGTTTTGGATCGTTAATTAATTTAACAATCTTACCGAGAATACTGTCATAAGTAGCCGATAATTCATGTCCGTTCTCCTTTTTTAGGTAACCACATTCCATAGCAAACTCCAACCATACTTGAGTCTCTGCTGCCTCTGCTTCGGCGTCACTCAATCTGATTAAAAAAGAAGCTTCATAGCGTCGTTTACGCCAGGCTTCAGCTAAGTTAGCACAAACTGATCTTGACGATCGGCGTATTTGATCGATCAAAGAATACCGTTCTTCTTTAGGAAACGATTTGCTTTCATGATATATCTTCATAGCCAAATTAAAAGCCATTTGATAAACTTCAAGGTCTCGATGGGTCCGAATAAATTTCTTTTCCATTATCTTTTATTCTCCCTATCCCCCTATCTCCCCATCTCCCCAGATGGATTATTTGTCAAGCACCTCACGCACCTTCCGTGCTAAGGTGGATGGTGAAAGGGGCTTTGCAATGAAATCAACATCGGGATCGAGTAGCCCCTGGTAGATGATGGTACTGTCTGGGTAGCCTGAAGTAAAAAGTATTTTGGTATTCGGTCGCATGGTTTTAAGACGTTCGGCCAACTCTTTACCACCCATCTGAGGCATCACCACATCCGTGAATAGGAGATGAATCTCTTCTGCAGCACGATCACGGACGACATTCAAGGCCTCGCTACCATTCGCCGCTTCCAGCACGGTGTATCCTTGCTGACGCAGAACGTGGGCAGCCAGATTTCGTACCGATGCTTCGTCTTCCACCAAAAGGATTGTCTCATCTCCCTTTGGGAGATAACCGATGTCGTCCCGCGGTGGCGGAGCGATAGCCTTCTCCTCGATATTCGGTAAATAGATCTTGAATGTTGTTCCCTTGTTGGGTTCACTGTAAACTAAAATGTAGCCCTTGCTTTCTTTAATGATGCCGTGAACAGTTGAAAGACCGAGACCTGTTCCCCCGCTCTTTCCCTTTGTAGTAAAAAAAGGCTCAAAGATCTGCTCCCTTATATCTGGCTGCATCCCACACCCTGTATCACTCACGGCCACCATGACATAATTGCCGGGGGATATATCGGCGTGTCGGTGAATATAATCCGAGTCAAACGAAACATTAGACGTCTCGAGGATGAGTTTACCCCCATTGGACATGGCATCACGAGCGTTAATCGCGAGATTGACAAGGACCTGCTCAAATTGGGAAGGGTCTACTTTAACTGAACCTAAATCCGATGCCGGTACCGTTATGAGTTCAATGTGTTCACCGATGATGCGGCGAAGCATCTTGTCCATATCGATCAAGACATTATTGAGGTTGAGCACCTGGGGCTTTAGAGGCTGACGCCGAGAAAAGGTTAATAGTTGGCGAATGAGAGTTGCGGCACGTTCGGCGGCCTTCTCGATTTCTGAAAGATAATCGCGCATCGGATCGCTTGAAGAGAGCCCACGTATCGCTAATTGGGAATATCCTACAATCGGTGTGAGAAGGTTGTTAAAGTCGTGGGCAATGCCTCCGGCTAATCGACCAATTGCTTCCATCTTCTGAGACTGACGAAGTTGTTCTTCAAGAACCAACTTCTCTCTCTCGGCCTGTTTACTCTCGGTGATATCGTTTACAACAACCACTGCATAGCTCGATATCTCTTCATTTTTTGCATATTTTTGGGGTGAGATCGGTCGAACTTGAAAATGAAGATAGCGTTTAATGATTTTATCTTCGACCTCAAAGTCAACAGGTCTCCCTTTGGCTATTCTCTCCCATACCTCTAGCCAGAAGTTTTTCATATAACAAGCTGGATCGGTGCAATCAGGATGAAAAAGGTCGTGTATCTTCTGTCCCTTGACGCTTTTGACATCTCTAAGGTTCCACTTCTCCACCATCCGATTCGTACGGAGGATGTACCCCCAATTGTCAAGAAGGCAAATGAGCTGAACGAGAGAATCAGTGGTGGACTCCCATTCCCGCTTTGCTCTGCCGATCAGTTTTAAACTTTCCTTGAGTTCCTCTTCCGCCCAAGTTCGCTCTTCTACTTCTTTCTTGAGTTGCTCGTTTACTACGAGGAGTTCTGTGGTACGATCGTTGACCTTTTTCTCCAGTTCATCATGAGCATTTTGAAGTATCTCTTCGGCTTGCTTGCGTTCAGTGATGTCACGCAAGACAATCAGTCGGCCAGTGAGGAGATCATGTTTATCACGCAATGGGGATATACTTAGATCAAAATAAAGCTTTCTCCCATTTTCGCCCCATACAATTTCTGAATGTTCATCTGACATATTGCGGGACCGTTCTATCAAGTCAGGCCAACCAGAAAAGACCTTTTCAGCGGGCTGGCCGATTGATTCTGAAGCTGAACAGCCGATCACACGCTGCGCCGCTGGATTGAGATCCACAATACGGTTTTGTGCATCCATGACAATGACGACATCGCTCATGCTTTCAAAAACGGTTTCATGTGCAACTGGCATGATGTCCAGTAGTCTAAATTGAAAGAGGCTCCAGGCCAATCCGATACCCGTTAGAGTAAAGGCAAAAGGGGTTAAATCCAAGTTTTGAAATGGGCTTAAGTCAAGAATAGATAGTGCATTGCCTGCCCATGGGGATAATACGCTGATGAGCAAAGCGACGGCTTGCCTACGGTTTAAGTATGGCGATCGAATGAGGGCTTGGATAATTAGAATCGAACCAAGCGAAAGTAACAGGTAAGAGTATAAGGTATGGACCCAGAACCACGGGCCATAAGGCAAGAGTTGCATTGGTAAGGATGGGTCTTGATCAAGCCTTGAGAGACTCCAGATAAGACCGTGAAAATCGTTCGTCCAAACCATGAGTAATGTGACAAGAGGGACAATAGCGATGAGGCCTATCTTCTTGAGTTTCAACCATTCTTCTCGTCCAGAATATTTTAATGTAAAGAACAGCCAAGCCACAGGTACAATAACAATTCCAAAATACTTTATTTTAGCCCAAAAAACTTTGGTTTGTAAGTTGGCAGTTCCAAGTTCAAATGCATAACAGAACGACCATTGAGCCACAAAGAGCATGAGGAAGACGAACGGTATAGCGCTGGGTGCATGACGACGTCGCAATCCGTGGATTGAAAGAATGGTAGATATGACTGCTGCTGTTAATAAAGGTACTAAATAAGGGATATACTTCAAGTCCATGGGTTCCCTATTTTGTTAGAACTCCGTGCACCTTCCGAACCAAGGCCTCTGGTGTAAAAGGTTTCTGAAGTAAGTTCACTCCCGGTTCCAACACGCCATGGTGAATAATCGCACTATTCGTGTGACCTGACATATAGAGGGTTTTGATCTCCGGACGAAGCGGAGTCAGGCGTTCTGAAAGGTCACGACCACTCATTCCAGGCATCACCACATCCGTGATCAACAGATGGATGGGTCCTTCATACTTTTGACTGATAAGCAAGGCCTCATCCCCTTGAGGAGCCTCCAAAACTTTATATCCCTGTTTCTGTAAGATCTGAACCGCTAACTTACGAAGTTCTTCCTCATCTTCTACCACTAAGACCGTCTCACTCCCATAAGGAAGTTCTTCCTCCACTCTCTTTTCCCTGATCTCCTCCAGAGGCTCTTCTTCCCGAGGAAGGTAGATCTTGAAGGTTGTTCCTTGATTCAGCTCACTATAAACCCAGATATTACCACCACTCTGTTTTACAATCCCATAAACCGTCGATAAACCTAACCCTGTTCCTTTATCCTTATCTTTGGTTGTAAAAAAGGGTTCGAAGATCCTTTCCCGGACATCAGGACTCATTCCTACACCTGTATCACTCATTGAGAACATCACGTATCGGCCAGGGATGACAGCAATATGGCTGCGAGCATAGGCCTCATCCAGTTGGGCATTGGCCGTTTCAATGGTGAGTTTTCCTCCGTTCAGCATCGCATCCTTAGCATTGACTGCCAGATTGAGAATGACCTGTTCGATCTGCCCTGGATCGACCTTCACCCTCCCTAAATCTTCAGCCAAGACCGTGACCAACTCGATGTCCTCGCCGATGATCCGACGTAACAGCTTGTCCAAGTCTATCAGAAGAATATTGAGATCGAGGACATTCATCTCCATCACCTGGCGCCGGCTGAAAGCAAGAATCTTGCGTATCAAACCGGTAGCCCGATCCGTAGCCTTTTGGATCCCTTCAAGGTTTTCTCTCAGAGGATGGTCTTCTTTCAGTTCGGAGAGGGAGAGTTGGGAATAGCCTTTAATAATGGTGAGCATATTATTGAAATCATGGGCAATCCCTCCAGCCAGTCGACCGATGGCTTCCATCTTCTGAGACTGGCGAAGTTGTTCCTCAAGGGTTTTCATCTCTTGCTCAGCCCGTTTACGCTCGGTGATATCCCGTAGGATGCCTTGATATCCCAGAATGGTTCCGTCATTGTCTCGCCGTACAGAGGCAGTCAGAAGACAGTCCATTTCTTTCTTATCTTTCTTTTGGAGTTTTACTTCATAGTCGCTGACAAATCCCTTTTTCTCTATCTCTTGTTGGAATTTATGTCGGTCTTCAGGATGAGCGTAAGTCTCTTGGGCGTGCAGTGCGGCCAGTTCCTCTTTGTCATAAACAAAAAGATCCAAAAAGGATTGATTGAAATCGACGAACCTCCCTTCCTGGGTAGTGATATAGACTGCGTCCCTGGACCCCTCAAAAAGGGTGCGATATCTCTCTTCGCTTTCTCTCAGTGTCTCCTCGAACCTCATATGTTCGGTGATGTCTTCACAGGTTACCAAATTTTCGCCCGTCTCCAATTGGACAGGGATGAAATTGACGATCTTTGCTGTTCCATCTTTACAGGTAACCGTATAAACTCTTGGCCTCTTTTCTCCAGGAGCGAAAATTTTTAAATCGTTAATCCAAGATGAGATGACGTTATGTCTGTAAGTGGGATCAGGGTAGGCTTTCCTAAACCAGGTTTTTCCATCGGGGATATCCTTTAAGTGATAACCGAACAGTTCTCTAAATTTGGGATTGATATATCTGAAAGTCCCATCTTTATCGATCACCAACATTCCGAACGGAGCATGCTCGGAGAGTATTTGAAATCTTTGTCTCTCGGTCTGCAGGGCTTCTTCTGCCTGTTTGCGCTCAGCGAAAAGGTGTGCGTTTGCGATAGCACCTGCAATCTGATGGCCTACCCTTTCAGCAAGTTTCAGATCTTTTTCTGTATAGGCATTGGGCTTGGTCGTCCGAAGGTGAAGGACGCCGATCACCTGATCTTTGGAGATTAAAGGGACCGACAACATGGATCGAAGTCCTATCTTTAAAGAAAGTAAGAGACCTGGAAATCGCCTGACTATCTCTTTTCTCCTCCTGAATAAGCTGACTTGTTCGTGTTTCTCATCACCTCTTCAGTAAAGGTGCCAGTGAGAGAGACAGTGTCTCCATGAAATCGTTCTGGAATTTCAACTCCTGTGGTATAGGCGACGGTGAGAGTATGATCTTCAGAATGAACGAGATTAATTGCAATACGGTCAAAGGAAATGAGTTTCCGTACTTCTTCGGCGAAGCGTTCATAGACCTCGTCGATATTCAATGTGGAACCGATAATTCTTCCGATCTCTGCCATGATCGCATTCTCTTGAGCCAACCGTTTTGCCTCCTCCTCACTCCTGAGGAGTTCATCTTCCGCACGCTTACGATCGGTGATATCTCTGACATATTCAATCACCCCTCTCATCTGACCCGTTTCAACGTCCATCAGAGGGAAACTATAGAGGTCCAGCCATCCAACAACCTCTCCACCTGGCCCTCTTTTTGGGACGACCTCATAAGCTGACTCTCTTGTTTTGATTGCCCGATTACTTGGACAGACCTCACAGCGTTCGTTTCGACTGTGATAGGCCTCGTAACATTTCTTGCCAATAAGAGGTAAGGCATAGGAATACCATTTTTCCATGACGGGGTTAATTTGGATAATGTTCATTTCTTTGTCAAGAATGCTTATTCCATCCTGTATACTTTCAAAGACACTGGTGAAAAAGCGTTCTCTCTCTTTGAAGGCTTTCTTTACTTTACTCAGTTCGGTTTGGGACTTTTCTTTCAATTGACGGCGTTTTATTGGTTTCATCTCTCTATACTCGTCACGAAAAGATGGAATAGGCTTTTCCACTCAGGAAAACTTCTAAAATATGAGGATCGAATTTTTTCCCTTTCTCCTTTTCCAATTCCATAAGGACATCCTCCATGGGCATTCTTCCACGATGGGGTCTTCCACTGGTCATCGCGTCGAATGTGTCTGCAACAGCTATGATTCTCGCCTCAATGGGAATGGCCTCTCCAGCCAATCCATCTGGATAGCCATTTCCATTAAAGTGTTCATGGTGGTGACGTATCATGGTGATCTTATCTTTAAAGAAATCGATTCCTTCAACAATTTTAACCCCGATCAATGGATGTTCTTGAATATTTTGATATTCTTCAGGGCTCAGGGAACTCTGTTTCTGAAGCACCTCATCCTTGATACCGATCTTCCCGATGTCGTGGAGGAGTGCCCCATATTCCAGACTCTCAAGCCTTTTTTCGTCGAAACCCAACTTCGTACCCATTTCTGTGCTCATCTTTCTCACCCTATCCGAATGGCCCCGGGTGTATGGATCTTTTGCATCGATCGCTCCAACAAGAACCTTGACCGAATCCAAATGAGCCCTTTTCAGGATATGGTAGGTCTCTTGGAGCTTGGCTGTCCTTTCGTCCACCAATTTCTCAAGATGGTGGTGATAAGCTTCGACCTCTTCTTCTAAGTCTTTTTCTCTCCAATGCTTTTTTGACACTTAAAACGACCAGATCCAACTCAACGGGTTTGATAATAAAATCAAAGGCTCCAATACGCATCGCCTCCACGGCCAAATCAATCTCTGGATAGGACGTCATGATAATGATCATCATTTTTGGATCTACAGCTTTCACTTTCTTTAAGAGTTCCATGCCATCCATTTGGGGCATTCTGATGTCAGAAATAATGAGTGAAAGCGTATCCTTATAAAAGATGGTTAAGGGCTTCTTTTCCGTTATTGGCGGTGATGCAGGAATATCCCTCTTTTTTAAGCCTTTTAGCAAAGATGGAACAGATTAATTCCTCATCATCGACAACAAGTATCTGATCTTCCAAAGGTTCTTCTCCCATAGTCAGGTTTGCCCAAAATCTTGGAATGTATAGTTTTACAAAAATTAATAAAATTTGCAATCTTTATTCCATAATGTTCCAAATTTTCATAAAAAATCATATATTATTCCTATCTGCCTAAATTTTGAGGTCTTTTCCATCTTTTCATTTATCCAGCACCTCTCTTACCTTCTGTGCCAGGGTTTCTGGCGAGAAGGGTTTTTGCAAGAAGTCAATGCCAGGTTCAAGGACACCATGATGGACAATGGCATTGTCCGTATAACCTGAGGTAAAAAGCACCTTGATGTCGGGCCGCAAGGGCTTGAGCCGATCAGCCAACTCTTTACCTCCCATCTGAGGCATCACCACATCGGTTAAGAGGAGATGAATCTCTCCAGCATATTCTTGAGCCATACGCAAAGCCTCGTTCCCATTGGCAGCCTCTAGCAAGTTGTATCCATTCTCACGCAGAACTTGAACCGCAAAACCCTTCACAGACGGTTCATCTTCCACCAGAAGGATGGTCTCCGCTCCCCTGGGGTAGGGAATTTTTGTCATCTCCACGGGGCAGGGCACTTGCCTCTTCATCCACTCTCGGCAGGTAGATCTTAAAGGTTGTCCCCTGACCCGGCTCACTATAGACCCAGATATCTCCTTCACTCTGTTTGACAATCCCATAGACAGTGGATAGACCCAGACCTGTTCCCTTGCCCTTCTCCTTGGTGGTGAAGAACGGCTCAAAGAGATGTTCTTTGACCTCCGGTGACATTCCGCATCCTGTATCACTTACCGAGAGCATGACATAGCGACCCGGTTTCATCCCGAGATGGGTATGAGCGTATGTCTCATCCAATTCCACATTGGCTGTCTCAATGGTGAGTTTCCCTCCGGAAGGCATCGCATCTCGGGCATTGACCGCTAAGTTGAGGATCATCTGCTCAATCTGTCCGGATCGGTCTTGACCTTTCCCAAATCATCAGCGAAAAGGTGACCAGTTCAATGTCTTCACCAATGATACGACGCAGCATCTTGTCCATATCTTGCAAGATGGTGTTCAGATCGAGGACCTTGAATTCCAAGATCTGGCGGCGGCTAAAGGCTAAAAGTTGGCGTGTCAGATCTGCTGC
>CAVTZZ010000004.1:0-12022 GCA_963739325.1 uncultured delta proteobacterium
TTCGATCAGTCGTCATAACATTAGAATGAAAATAGGCTTCCGCCACCCCGTATTCTAAATCAGTCCGGCCAGATATTTCATCCCAAAATTTTGTGCCACCTGTCTGGGCAAAAGGTTTATTCTATTCCTGACCTCAGGCCACTTTTTTGATCTGCCAACGATAGAGCTGAACGGGCGAATCCGTTCCAATCAGATTGAGAAGGATTCTTACCCGTCCACCTGATGACAATCCTTCTTGAAAGATTCCGACAAAATCTTTTAGAGGACCCAATGTAATCTGCACTTTGTTTCCTTCTCGAAGATCATCTAAGAGTTGAACAGTATCATCATCGCCCATCCGCTCCTTGAGCATCTGGATTAACATTTCTGATATTGGGGTAGGTTCGGTCCCAACCCCCAAGATTCGGTTCACCCCTCTCGTCCACTTCACTTTATAGTAATGGTGTTCAAGATCGAGTCTGGCAAAGAGATAGTTTGGAAAAAGGGGATTGAGTACCGGACGCATTCTGTCATGGGGATACCTGTAGTTTTTGCAAAGAGGAAGGAGAGTTTCGATTCCCATGCCTTCGAAATGGCCTTTAACTCTATGCTCATCCCTTGGCTTCGTGTGGATGACAAACCAATGGAGACTACCAAAACACTTTATTGATCCGATTCGGTCTTTTGAATCCATTTAAATTTCCATCCCCCCTATCTAAATGATAAATATTTTGATAGAATTCCAATTCCTCTGCTTTGCTAAAGCTTTAACAAATGAGTTTCGATCCTTATTTGAGAAGATCAAAATGGCATCCGAGTTCAGGGTCTTCACGTCTTTTGGGCCAATTACCTTATAGTCGAAAAAATTTTTACCCCAATTCCTTTCCTCATCATCCACAATCCCGACCAGTTTCATATCCAAACCCTGAAAGGTGACGTAAGCCACCTCCGTCTCGTCACTCAGCCCCAAGAAGGCAACTCGTCTGACCCCGCTGTCCTGCATCTCGAGGAGCTTTTTTGAAATTTGTTTTTTCATTGCGGCGTAGTGATGGATGTTATAGGAAAAGAAGTGCAATGCTAATTTTGTCTTCTCGGAAAAACCCTTTGTGGTCAAATAATAAGCGATCCTTCTTGGTGGAAATCCTCTTAACCTAATCAGACCCCTTCTGGCCATCCTCTTAATACACGCATTGATTACACCTAAGGCAATCCCAAATTTATGGGAAAGCTCCCTTTGGGAAACTTTTGGGTTTTGTTCGATCTCCTCTAATAATTGTAGATCCCGAATCCTTTCTGAGGTTTTAAATAGAGGATAATAATCTTTCACCATTTCTAAATTCTTTCGATTATTGTTCATATTTTGAACAATATGAAACAAAAAAACCAGTTTGTCAAGAAAAATTAGAAAAATTTTGGATCATGGCTATACCTCTGCCAATTTCACTTAGGGCTTCAACATAGATTTTAGGCTCGGTAGAGGTGACTAAAAATGAATTGTCTATTCCCTTTTCGAGGAAGGTGACTGGTTTCGAACTATTTCTATGAAAAAAGGACGATCTCAGTAAACCTTATAGATCCGAACTTCACATTTTTCCCCTTTTCTCTTGGGCCCCTGAAGGGAGACGAGCTTTGCATGAGGCCAATTTTCGAGAAAACCAGGGCATTCTTGTTCTATAGTACAGGAGTCTATGACGACAACCCGTACTCCATTTTGTCGGATACTTTCAATTGCTTTTTCCCATGAACCAGGGATTTCCAAGAATTTTCCATCAGCATAAAATACCAAACGAAGAAAATGTTTCGATCCCATGATGACAGATCCCTGATAGCCCTTCTCATTTAACCAAAGCCCGATTTCTTTGAGATTAATTTTTTCAGTTCTTCTGAAGGATAAGCCCTGGGCAAGAAATATCAGGATCAGAAAGAAAGTCAGCACATGAAATAGATATCTTTTCACATTGGTCCATCCTGAAGTAAACCGATTTATTCCACGGGTGAGAGTTTCTGTCAAAAAGGTCAAACCAGGACCCGTAAAGTAAAGGAGGGGCAATACCAGGGTGAGACCATGTCGAGTACTAAAATAGAAGATCCGCCAGGTATAAAAAACGGACAAACCGAACAAGGCTGCAAAGGTATATAACAGATAACAATCTGAGGATTTAAATCCCTCACTCTTTCTCTTCCAGAGTCCAAGGAGTATCAGGATGATGAGGAGGTTGGCGGATTTGATGAACTTGTATATCACCTCGGAAATAGCCAGGACAACCCTATGGCGACTTGCCAACTCAATAGAACCCTGAGAAACAGCGGGCAATGATTCGTAAGCTTGTGAACCCATAAGAGTAATCGGATCTTGAGGCTTGAGGATTATGGGGGCGTTGCTTACGATGGCACGGATAGGAAATAAAGCCATTTCCCCGAATGCTATCTTACCTGAATGTTTCTTCACAGAAAATAATACCGGAGAAATAAGGAGTGGAAAAAGAAGCACGAGAATAGTCACATTGAACCCCCTCCTTCTTAGGGATACTCCTGGTACTTTCCGAAATACTATATAAAATGCAAGAGCACCCCAAAGGACAAAGCTTTCAACCCGGGTCATGGTTCCAAGGCCCGCGCTGATACTTGCAAGGCCAAGGAAGACCGGACGACTTTTTTGAAGTCCATCCCAAACGAGCCAAAGGGTAATAGCAATGAAAAACCAACTGGTAGGGTCCCGAAGGGCGTCGCTACCATATCTTAAAAAATCAGGCAGGGTAATATAAAAAAGTGCTGAGAGCCAACCTACCTTTTCACCATACAAGCTTCGACCCAAAAGGAATATAGGCACAACTGTGAAGGTACTCAGAATGATAGAAATCAATTGCCCACTGAGTACCCATTCTCCAGTGAACTTCTGAAAAAAGAAGATGAGCAGAGGATAAAGATTAAAGTAGGTCCCATAAATTCCCTCGTATTTCCCTTCTGAAAACAGCTTGGCCATTTGGATATAAAGTACTCCATCATTGGAAATAATTTGTGTCTGGAAGAAAGCCAGTACCCGTGTAATAAGAGTGATTAGAACGAGAAGTGCCACCTTGAGGGACAGAGGCACAGTGGAAAAGATCTCTTTAATCCTTGACTGGCATGCTATGTAGGTCTGTGTATTCTCTTCTCTCTTTGCTCTTTCCATAAAGGCTTCGATATTTTTCATTAAAACCTATCTAACTAAAGTGCTTCACTATTGTTTGGACTATTTTTTCACCGGCTTTTCCGTCTCCGAAGAGTCCCCTCTTCTTGCCGGGCTTCCTTCCCTTCTCCCAATGCTTAACTTCCTCTACAATCATTTTCTTACCTGTTCCTACCAATATGTTCCAGCCCCTATGAATGGTCTCTACCCATTCTGTCTCATTCCTCAACGTAAAACAGGGAACTCCGAACCAGTAGGCCTCCTTTTGAACACCTCCAGAATCGGTCAGAATGGCCTTGGCATGTTTTTCTAATTTTAACATATCGAGATAGGAAACTGGATCAATCAGTTTAATGCTTTGGGGTTCGGGGAAGAAATGATAAGTTTCCATCATCTTCTTTGTCCGTGGATGGAGGGGAAGGATGACAGGAATATCTTTCGCGATTTCATTCAGAGCACTCAAAATAGATTTTAAGAGTTTGGGATTGTCCGTATTTTCAGCTCGGTGGAGGGTGGCAAGATAATAGTTGGGAGTTCGGTAGGGAACGGTTTGAAACCGTTCCTTACAGGAGTTTGAGGTAAAAAGATTCAATTTCTCAAAAATGGTGGATCGCTTTCCAGCTATTTTTGAATAAAATAAAACCGAATCGAACATGACATCGCCTACTTTTTTAACCACTTTTGTCTTCCCATCCTTGATCCCCTCTTTGGACAAATTCTTTAGAGCTTGGGTAGTAGGACAGAAGAGGAAGGTTGAAAGATGGTCGGTAAGAATGCGATTGGCTTCCTCTGGCATGGTTCGATTATAACTTCTCAAACCCGCTTCCACATGAGCCACAGGAACGTTCAGTTTTGCCGCAGCCAAAGCCCCTGCCAGTGTTGAATTCGTATCGCCATATACTATGACGACTTTAGGTTTCTCTTTTTGTAGCACAATCTCGATACGTTCAAGCATCATCCCTGTCTGTCTTGCATGAGATCCTGACCCTACTCCAAGGTGGTAATCTGGTTTGGGAAGTTTAAGCTCTTCAAAAAAGACTCTGTCCATCAAGTAGTCGTAATGCTGGCCTGTGTGGACTAATATTTCCTGAATCTGTTTTTTCGAACGATGCCTTTGGTTGAAAGCCTGGATCGCGCGACTGACTGCCGCAGCCTTAATAAATTGAGGTCTTGCTCCAACCACGGTGACAATTTTCATCCGCAGATCCCTTTCAGGCCAAACTCACTCCCATTCGACCTTTTTTATATTTTTCCCCGCAGGCCTTACATACTGCTTTTCCAGATCGGAAAACGATCTCTACGGCACATTGGCAAATCCACCCCTTTACCTTCCCTGGGTTTCCATAGACCAAAGCATAATCCGGAACATCCTTAGTTACTACGGAACCGGCACCGATAAAGGCATACCGTCCAATGGTATTACCGCAGACGATTGTAGCGTTGGCACCAATCGTTGCCCCTTTCCTTATCAACGTTTCCCGAAACTCTTTCTTTCTCGATATGAAGCTCCGAGGATTAAATACATTGGTAAAGACCATAGAGGGCCCGCAGAAGACATCATCCTCCAAAACCACACTATCGTAGATGGAAACATTATTTTGAAGCTTAATATTATTCCCTAAGATGACCCCTGAACCAATAAAGACATTTTGACCGATAATACAATTCTTCCCAATCTTGGCTCCTGACATGATGTGTGAAAAATGCCAAATTTGGGTCCCCTCCCCAATTTCCAAAGGTTCATCCACCACAGCCGTGGGATGGACAAAATATCTCTTCTCCATCTTCTTATCCCCTTTCGAGAGCAATGGGCATCCCTTTTTCCTTCAAAGACTTTTGTGCCGCCATGAGGATTTTAACCACCTTCAGTCCATCCCGCCCTCCTGTTTTAGGTTCCTTTCTCGACTCGATGCATTGGACAAAATGTTCTGCTTCGGCTCGAAGAGGTTCCACCATCTTAACGCTTGGGATAATGATATCACCAAATCTCAGACTCAAGTACTCTCCATAAGTGGAGTAAGATGGACTTCCAACCCCTTTATCATATATCTTTAATTTCTCTGAGACCTCCATATCATCAAAAACCACCATTTTTTGGGAGCCTACGATGGTAATTTTCCGTAACTTATGAGGGTCCAGCCAGCTTAAATGGATATTGGCCATCTTCCCATCGGAAAACTGAAGGGTGAGAAAGACCACATCTTCTATCTCAGTCTGGATGTAGCTTTCTCCGTGGGCTGAAACCATAATAGGTTCTTCGTCAAGAAGATACAGGATGACCGATAGATCATGGGGCGCAAAGGAAAGGAGCGCATTTTCATCCTGTCGAATGACGCCGAGGTTTACTCGCTGTGTATAAATGTAATAGACTTTTCCCAACTCCCCAGAGGTAATCATCCCTTTCAATCGATCGATCACAGGATGATAGATCAGAAGGTGGCCCACCATAAGAATCCTTTCCCTCTTCCCTGCAATCTCCAATATCTCCTCTGCATTCTCTGAGTTTAAAGCCATAGGTTTCTCGACCAATACATCCTTACCTGCCATCAATATCTCTTTTGACAAGGGATAATGTGATAGGGCTGAAGAGGCAACCACCATTCCTTTCACTTCTGGATCAAGAAGAATAGGCTTCAAATTCTCCACCATCTTTGTTTGGGGATAGCTTTTCTGCATGGAAGACAATTTAGCAGGATCGCTATCACAGATATATTTCAATTGAACATTAGGCATCTCAGAAAACACCCTGATATGATTTTTCCCCCATGCGCCAGCCCCTACCACAGCAACACTAATCATAAAACCTCCTTTCACCATGTTCCGTGTCCGTGATTCATGACTCGTTATAATCCCCCCTGCCCCCCTTTAGTAAAGGGGGAGAGGGGGGGTATTTATCGGCCTTAAGCCCATTCCCTTAGGACACCCTTTTAGATGCCACCACATCAAATAGGCATAGATCGAAAGCCTTCTTTTCCATTTCCTGATAGTGAAGAAGGTAAAAAGGCAAGCAATGGTCATAAAAACCAATTCAATTATCAACCGGATCATTAAACCGGCAAGAAGAGTAGACCATTGCAGGCTTCCCCTATTTTTTTTGAAAAAATGGTAACGAGAGCAAAAATATTCAATCCTCGCCCTTCTCTTTTCAATCTCAACACCCTTTCCCTGGAAATGATAAACCTCGGTCTGAGGAACATGATAAATTTTCCAGCCCACCCCCTTCATTCGATAGCACCAATCCGTCTCCTCCAGAAAAAGGAAGTAATCTTCATCCAATAATCCTACCTGCTCTACGGCATCTCGCCGAATGATCATGCAGGCACCAATGACCGAATCCACTTCAATGGGTTCAGTATAATTCCTTTCCTTCCCAGGAAATGTCTTTGGGAATAACCACCTTAAGAAACTTTTATTGATGAGCTCTGTGGCTAAGGATGGAAAGTTGGCGATCGAGTTCTGCTTGGATCCATCTGAATTTAAGAGTTGTGCCCCTGCTCCCCCAGCTTCTGAATGAGCCTCCATAAAAAAGATTAATCTCTCAATCGCTCCTTCTTTTACCATCGTATCTGGGTTGAGGAGAAGCAAATACTTCCCTACTGCCAGGGTCAAAGCCTGATTATTCGCCCTGGCAAATCCGAGATTCATCTCATTTTGAATGAATTTCACCTCCGCAAATCTTTCTTTGGCCGCGGCAACGCTTCCATCTGTTGATCCATTATCAACAACAAAGACCTCCATTTCAATCCTTTTCGTTGTTTGATAAACGGACTCCAAACATTGGAGAAGGAGATTCTTTGTATTCCAATTGACAATGATAATCGAAAGATCCATCAATAAACCCTAAATTCCAAATTTCAAATTTCAAAGGAATGTCAAAGTCTATTTCTCATATTTGAATTTTGACATTTGACATTAAAGTTTTTCAATAACCACTCCCTGGGGTGAAACATAGACCAGGCCTCTTCGTTTACTCTCCTCAATAAGACGTTTAATAAAGGCTTTTTTGTTCCTAATGATTGGACGAAGGTCAAGATAATTTCTTAAAAATCTAAAACGATCCGTTGTGGTGATAATTTTAGGCGCGGAGGTATTCAATTGAAGAAAACTTTTGAACAGATCCCTTTCGCTCACCTTTTTATTCAATCGGACGTCCTCCAAATCAAGAAGATGGAAATTCCAAGTCTCTCCATCTTTAGAAACCAGAATATTGCAGGTCTTCATATCCCGGTGATAGAGATCCTTATCATGATAGTGTGAAAGCCATTGGGCAAAGACTTTAGTAAACAGCCTCCTCTCCTTAAGATTTTCAAGGCTATGGAAAATATACCGATCCAATTCTTGAGCCCCTTCTAAAACTTCCATGAAAAAGAAACTCTCTTTTAAACCTAACCAATCTCGCTTTTCCGCTAAACCTAAAGGGTTCAAGGTGGGGACTCCCCTTGCTTTTAGTCCATTCCCTGCGATCCAGGCTCGCATCCCTTTTGAGCGACGAAAATGTTCTTTAAACCGATCCCAGGCTTTATGAGGATGATAACTTTTGACACTTATTTTTTCCCCCCATTCTCCCAATATAGAGATAGTAGCCCCTGGAGAAAATTTCAATAAATCAGATGGTTTTTCTAATGTAAATCGAAGGTGCTCTTTCGCCATCTTTTTTAAAACATCCAGTGGAAAATCTCTTCGATGGTAGTAGGTCGTCCCCCCTTCCCCTTCAACAGAAAATTCTGTGCTCTCCGTTAGACAGCGTCTCGTTCTACTCCTCCATTGCCTTTTTTGAAGACGATCCATGAAAGCATGAATCCTTTGAATTAATTCTCCCTTTTTCTGAAGAGTCAAAGGGGTCTCCTCAAAATACCTTTCAAAAAATCGTAAGCGGTCACTCTCTTGCCAGAAGGTTCTCAAGGAGTGAAAAAGTTGGGATAAATTCCATAATCGCTGATTCAAGGAGAGGGTTTGGACGATTTTGGCACGATGTAAATCAGTGAGAAAAAGAGATTGGTTATCTCTTAAAAAGTTCCCTGCATGAAGATCCTTGTGGAATAATCCTGCGTCGTGGATTTTTCTCACCGTTTTTGCCAACCTATCACCCAATAAACTTTCTCTTAATATCATAAAATCTTCTATGATTGAAACACCCGATCCAATGGCCTCAGAAAGGTAATAACTTTCCTTTACGAATCCCCAGTGGACTTTCTCCATCCAACCAAAGGGTTGAGGGACGTTAAGGTTTCTTTTTTGTAATTGGTAAGTGACAAACCATTCCTTCCTTGCTTTCGTAGGGAGAAGAACATATTTTAATGATTCAAGCCATCCTTTTGTTATGTCTCTTTTTAAAAATATTCTTCTTCCGTTTGGAAGGGTGAAAATTGCAGCAAAACGAAACTTCGACTTCGCAATCACCTTCCCGTCCATTTTCTCAATGGAAAAGATTGGATCTTCAAAGAAGGTGTCAGGCATAAGATTCAATATCTCCTCCCTCAACACTCCCTTGATATCACCTTTTGAAAATCTTTTAAAGGATGGATGACTCTTCTGCATGACTAAATATTTTTAAATCACTTTCTCTGACTTTCTCCTGATACTTTCTTAAGGAGTGAAAGGAGACGAGGAGCGCATGCCTGAATCGTGTATCCCCTCAATACCTTTTTTCTCCCTTCTCTCCCCATCTTTTCTCGTAACGCATGATTTTCAATAAGAATGGAAAGTTTTTCTTCCCATTCTTCCTGAGTCGTGGCCCATAACCCATTGACTCCATCCTCCACCAAATCTCGATTGATTCCAATCGGTGTGCAGACCACGGGGACACCCACTCCTTGATATTGAATAATTTTAAGGCCACACTTACCCCAAGACCAGGGATCATCAACGAGGGGCATTAGGCCGATGTCAAAACTCTGAAGATCTGCCACCTCTTCCTCTGACTTCCAAGGTTTCTTTACGATATGGATATGGTTACAATCGAAAAAAATATCACATACGATTTTCAGTTCAGAATGGGGAAATTTGTGTTCCAATCTTCTCAAAGATAGGGCGCATCTTCTCTAAATAATGGATCGATCCATGATCTCCAATCCATCCAATAGTAACCTTTTCCTTATTAATGGAATAGTCCTTTAAATGATATTTCTCCTCATCAATAGATGTGGGAATCACCTCGACATTCGGATTGAAAGGGAGAACCTGGCTTTTTAAGAATTCGTTTCCAGCGATGACAAAATTAGAGGCCTGAATCATCTGGACAAAGCGCCTTCTACGGGTTTGGGAAACTCGGATCTCTTGCCTTTGAATTTCTATACATGACTGCATCGTCAAAATCATAGACGATCCGTTTCGCCTGCCTTCTTAACAGTCCGAGTCGTGGTTGATTAAATCTTTTCCTCTGAAGAAAAACGATATCATATTGGGGGAGAGCATTGAAGAAATGAATATTCTCTTTAAAGGTTCTGGGATAGAGGCTCACCATCGCATCCACGCCATTCGACTTCATGTAAGGGATATATTGGAGCACACGATACCGACTTGCAGCAACATCCCACCCTTGAATGAGGAAAAGCACCTTCATAAAAAATCCTTATCCATGATGGAATCCAAATAATTTATGGAAACCCTTCTCCTCGTTTTAATCCTCTCCCTTTCTTTGAGAATATAAGGCAATCGAATGAATGCAGCGAATGTTCCTTTCAGGAAATAGTAAGTTCTTAGTTTGTAGAAGTTGAAAAGCACTCTTTTACAAAATAGGATCGACTTACTCCAAAATATTCTCCAGAAATATTTCTTGATCATCTCATCCGGGATGTTTTTCCATAAAAAAAGAATCTTATTCCGATTATTCAAATAAGTGGAAAGATATCTTTCCCTCTTAATCGTTTCGCCGACCATGTGATAAACAATAGCTGTAGGGACATAAAGTGCCTTGTATCCTGCCAACTGTGCTCTGAAACTTAAATCCACATCCTCAAACGAGGCAAAAAATGCCTCATCAAAAAGTCCAATCTCTTCGAACATCCTCCTCCTATACAGGGAAGCCCCCGCATTCACGCCAAAAACATATCTCCTCTCTCCATATTGCCCCCGATCCACCTCTCCTGCTCCAACGATCTCCACCTCACCATTACTATTGAGCCTGATCCCCAAAATATTAATCCTCTCCCTTTCCCAATACCTCAACAACTTAGGTCCACAGGCGCCTACCTCAGGATGTTCAACCATTGCTTGATGAAGTTCCTCTAACCATTTTGGGTCTAACTCGATATCGTTATTCAAAAGACTGATAAACTCATCATCTGTAATTTCTATCCCTCGGTTTACTGCGGCTGCAAACCCATAATTTCTATCCAGAGGAATGATCCTTACCTCTGGATATCGTTCTCTGAGAAGATTTAAGGAGCCATCATGCGAACCATTATCGACAATGGTAATATCAAAATGTTGGAAGGTTTGCCTTCTCAACGATTCCAGACAGATAGGAAGGAGTTTCTCCCCATCGAGATTGGGGATGATAACATTGACGTTTGGCACTTTATCATTACCCACAAGAAGTCTTTTCCGAATCAACAATCTCTAAAAAATTAGCCGCCATTTCAGAATAATTTCTCTCTACAGAGTATTGTTTCATACATTGATGAGCTTGAAAGGAAGATTCTCGCCTCTTCCCTTCATCGAAGAAGTAAGTGATCTTTTCGCAGAGAATCTTGACATCCCGAGGATCTTGAATCACAAATCCTTCCTGACCATTCGTTAATATGCCACTCGCGCCATTAGAGGTGGAAGTGATCACGGGGAGTCCGCTAGCCAAGGCTTCCAACACAGTGAGGGAACAGGCGTCATAAAGGGTCGGATGGACGAGAAGATCTGCTGCGCCATAATATTTTTCTGGTTCATTGGTCGAACCCGCAAAAATGACTTCTCCTAAAATTCCCAATTTTTTAGCTAAACGAAGAAATGGATTCTGCCGATCCCTTCCTAAAATGAGAAGCTTACAAGGAGGATGGCCTTCTTTATTAATTTTAGCTAATGTTTGAAAGAGGTAACCCAATCCTTTCATCCTAAAGTTGTTGGAGACAAAAAGGATGACGAATTCATCTCCGATCCCATATCGTTTCCGGACTTCCTCTCGATATTGACGGTTTCGAGGATGAAAGCGCTCAATATCGACCCCGTTGTAAATCACATTGATCCGATCCTCAGAGATTCCATACCAACGAATAATATCCTGTTTAACCATATCGGAAATGGCAATGACCTTTGAAAATTTTTCCCTTTTATAAGGGGCATCTTCAATCCAGCCGTTCACCCATTGTTTGGAGCTCAAAATCCTTCCTAAAAACTTTATCATCCAATGAAAGGGGTTGCCGTAAGCCCTAAGACTTCGCCAAAACCATGCCCAATGCACGCCGCCATGGGGTTGAAGAATATCTGCTTTTAAGGTATTGCCGACTCCAAGCGTAATATCATAGTTACCCTTTTCTATTTCTTTGGTTGCTCGAATCGCAAATGTGAGAAGCCTCAAGGTCTTTGGAAAGGAGAGGGTTTTTACATGATGGTAATGAATCCCCCGAATCTCTTCATCCCAATGCTCAGCATAAACATGAACCTCAAAGCCATCATCGATCATTCGAGCGCATAGGTCCGCTAAATATCTTTCAGCCCCTCCTTTCCTTTTAGAAAAATCTAAAATGGCTGTAGCGAATCTTAGCTTCCGCATGGACGAATCAACCGAATGATAGCGAATTCAACGAATAATATTCGGCCCATTCGTTGACATTCGTCTATTTCGCTATTTCCTTCGTTTCCACTTTCCGAGCGTGATCATTTGTTGATAAAATTTTTCAACCACCTCAACTTGGAGGTCTAAACGAAATTCTCGTTGAGCCT
>CAVTZZ010000005.1:0-61574 GCA_963739325.1 uncultured delta proteobacterium
GATGTATCGCTTCTTCAGTTTGCCGATGACCGAAGGACCCCATGCGGGAAAGATCTTGAAACGAGAAGAATATGAAGCCATCCTCGATATCTATTATCAGAAGCGTGGATGGACAAACGACGGTTTAGTCGATGAGAAAAAGATTGAAATGTTTAATGATCCATTAGTCACTACGTGACAATAACCAAATTCCCTGCCTACCGGCAGGCAGGCAAACACCAAATAACAAAGTTACTGTGTTATTAAGTCATTAGTCATTAAATGACTAAATTACTCAGTGACTTAATGACATAGAAGAATTTGGGATTTGGATATTGGAATTTTTTTAAGGAGGTAACAGATATGCCAACTGTGCTGATTCTATACTACTCGCGGAGCGGGAATACTGAGGAGATGGCCAAGGCCGTGGAAGAAGGAGTAAAATCCGAAGGGGTCCAGGTGGTGAGAAAGAAAGTAACTCGGGCTGTCCTTAAAGATCTCCTTAAAGCAGACGGGATCATTTTAGGATCCCCGACTTATTATGGAACCATGGCGGCTGAGATGAAAGCCTTCATAGACAGAAGCGTCCAATATCACGGAAAGCTGGAGGGGAAGGTCGGAGCAGCATTCTCTTCCTGCGGCGGTTTGGGCGGAGGTGTTGAGACCACTGTCCTCGATATGGTGAAGGCTCTTCTCATCCATGGGATGATCATTCAGGGAGATCCCCGGGGATCTCATTATGGAACAGTTTCCATTGGTAAGCCCAATGCTTCGGCTAAGAGGGAATGTAAAAAGTTAGGGGAAAAGGTTGCCCGTCTGGTCAATCGATTGGGGGCTTCTTAAGATGAAAGTCGGTGTTTCTGCTCGAAAGTGTAGGCCACCTTTAAGAGCATTCCTTCATCGAAGTGCCTTCCCATGATCTGAAGCCCGATAGGAAGGTTCTCATGACTGAATCCACAGGGGATTGAGATCGCAGGGATTCCTGCCAAATTCACAGGGATGGTGTGGATATCCGATAGGTACATCTGTAAAGGGTCTTCTACTTTCTCGCCGATTCGGAATGCCGGCGTGGGTGCGGTGGGTGCGATAATTACATCCACCTGACGAAAGGCCTCTTCAAAATCATTCCTCATCAAGGTTCTCACTTGAGAAGCCTTTCTGTAGTAGGCTTCATAATATCCTGCAGATAAGACATAAGTCCCCAGAATGATCCTTCGTTTAACCTCTTTACCAAATCCCTTTGCGCGGGTCTGAGTATACAACTCCATCAAATCCCGATATCCTTTCGAACGGAGACCATACTTCACCCCATCGTAACGAGCCAAGTTGGAACTGGCCTCTGCTGTGCAGATGATGTAGTAGATGGCCACAGCATATTCGGTATGAGGTAAAGAGATTCTCTTTACTTCAGCCCCCCATTTTTTAAAAAGGCCGATTGCCTCTTTAACCGATCTCTCCACATCGGGATCCATTCCTTCAATAAAATATTCATCAGGAATCCCGATTCGAATCCCTTTGACATCATTCATCAACGATTGCCTATAATTCGGAACCTCTCTATTGATCGAAGTTGAGTCATAAGGATCGTAACCACTGATCGCATTCATCAGGATGGCACAATCTTCCACATCTTTGGTGATCGGGCCGATCTGATCCAATGAGGAGGCGAAAGCCACCAGACCATACCTCGATACCCTCCCATAGGTCGGCTTCATTCCCACTACGCCGCAACAGGCTGCAGGCTGCCGGATCGAACCCCCTGTATCTGTGCCGAGAGCTGCGATACATTCGTCAGCGGCCACCGCTGCCGCAGAACCACCACTTGATCCACCGGGAATCCGGTTAAGATCCCAAGGATTATGAGTGATCTGGAATCCTGAATTCTCTGTAGAGGACCCCATGGCGAACTCATCCATATTCAGTTTACCTAACATCACAGCATCTCTTTCTTTGAGCTTACGAACAACGGTCCCGTCATAAAACGGAACATAATTTTCAAGTATCTTGGAACCGCAGGATGTCCGAATCCCTTTTGTGCAAAGAATATCTTTGAGCCCCAAGGGAACACCGGTCAGATCTCCAATCTTTTCTCCTCTGGCAATCTTATGATCCACTTGATCTGCTTGATGGAACGCCTCTTCTTCTGTCAACATAAGAAAGGCTTTGATTCTCCCATCCATCCCTCTAATACGACGGTAGAGTGCCTCAGTCACCTCTCTCGAGGTCACCTCTTTCTTGACTAAAAGGCCATGCAATTCGTGGATCGTTAACTCATGTAGCTTCATTACTACCTCACACTCAATCCAAGCTGCCTATGGGGATAAATCGATAAGGGGCATTAAGTTATTAAGTCACTAAGTCATTTAATGACTAATGACCTAATAACTCAGTAACCTCAGTTATTTGGTCACTCAATGATTCTTGGCACCTTAAAATGTCCATCTTCTTGATCGGGTGAAATGTTCAAAACCTCTTCCTGCGGAAAAGAAGGCCTTGGCTCATCCTCTCGAAAGACATTGTGAATGGGAATGGCATGGGAAGTAGGTTCCACTCCCGTGGTATTGAGTCGATTCAATTGTTCCATATAAGTGAGGATCTGTTCCAACTGGTTCCCGAAGGTCACCTTTTCCTCTTCAGACAATTCGAGGCGAGCCAGTCTCGCCACCTTCTCAATATCCATCTTCATTGGTTGCCCCTCTAAAAACCACCTTGTTTGATCTATAGAAAAGCGTCATTGAGTCATTCGTCATTAAGTCATTTAATAACCTAATCACTGAATAACTTAATGACTTAAAATTTCTTTAATCTTCTTCAGACTCTCTTCCAATTTGAGCTTGACGGCTTGATACTGCATTCCCTTCTCTTTGATCTCATCCACGACTTCCCTCGGGGCTTTGGATAGAAACTGTTCACTAGAAAGCTTCTTACTCACGAAGGCAATCTCCTTTTCAATTCTTAATATCTCTTTCTGGAGTCGTCTGCCCTCTTCCTCCATTCGAGATCGCTCCATAGGTACAAAGATTTCTATATCACGAACGACGGCAAAAGCATTGTAGCTTCTCTTTTCGATTTCTTTTCCCATCCTGATTTCATTCACCTTAGCTAAGGATTGGATGAAGGATTGGTTTTTTTGGAGCCTCTTTTGGATTTCCAAATCCTTTGTGCGAAGAAGAACGGTAATCCGCTCTCCCGGAGGGACATTCATCTCTCCTCGGATGTTCCGAATAGCCGTGATAATTTCAATCACCAGGCTCATCTCATTTGCAATCGGCTCATCATCAAATCGTTCATCGGGTCTTGGGAAACTGGCCTTCATGAGGGATCCATCCTCTTTTTTCAAGGGAAGCTGTTGCCAAATCTCCTCGGTAATAAAGGGCATAAAAGGATGGAGCAATCTCAATGTGTCATCCAGGACTTTTAACAAAGTCTCTTGAGTAAGAGTCTTCCTATTCTTATCCACGTCCTGATAGAGATACGGCTTGATGAGTTCTAAGTACCAATCGCAGAATTCATGCCAGACAAATTGATAGAGGGTATGTGTGGCTTCATTGAATTTATAATTTTCCAAGGCCTTCCGAACTTCACGGATCACCTGATTCAATCTTCCACGGATCCATCGATCGGGTATGCTGTATTCACTCAGATCGGAAACGGCATGCATTCCATTCATTTTAAGGTCATCTAAATTCATCAGCGCAAATCGGGAGGCGTTCCAGATCTTATTAGCAAAGTGGCGGTAGCCCTCTGTCCTTGCCTCTGAAAGTTTTAAATCGCTTCCAGGCATGGTTAAAGCCGCCAGGGTGAAACGGAGGGCATCTGCCCCAAAGCGATCGATCAGTTCAAGGGGATCCACAACATTCCCTCTGGTCTTCGAATACTTTTCACCTTTCTCATCCCTCACGAGACCGTGGATATAGACATCCTTGAAGGGAACATCCCCCATAAACTTCAACCCCATCATTATCATCCTGGCCACCCAGAAAAAAAGGATATCGAAGCCTGTCACAAGGACAGAAGTGGGATAGAAGCACTTCAACTCCTTTGTCTTTTTCGGCCATCCCATCGTAGAAAATGGCCAGAGAGCGGAACTGAACCAGGTGTCTAAGACATCGGTCTCGGGTCTGAGGTGATTCGAACCACATTTCGGACAGGAGGTCGGTGTTTCTTTTGCTACGATTACCTCTCCACACACTTCACAATACCATGCAGGAATGCGATGGCCCCACCAGATCTGTCGCGAGATACACCAATCCCGAATATTCTCCATCCACTCGAAATAGGTCTTCTCCCAGAGATCAGGGATGATTCGGGTACGGCCGTCTCGCACCACCTCTATGGCCTTCCGGGCCAAAACCTTGGCCTTGACAAACCATTGGAGCGAGAGATTTGGCTCGACCATCGTCTTACATCGATAACAATGGCCCACCATGTGCCGGTAGTCCTCTGTTTTAATCAAAACACCATCCCTCTCAAAATCTTCGACGATCTGTTTCCGACATTCAAAACGGTCCATCCCTCGATAGGGGCCGGCGTTTTCATTCATTCGGCCTTCTTCATCGATCACTTTGATCTGCGGAAGACCATGATTCAATCCAATTTCGAAATCATTCAGATCATGAGCAGGGGTGATTTTAAGGGCCCCTGTCCCGAACTCGACATCCACATATGGATCTGCGATGATTGGAATCTCTCGGTTGATGACTGGAAGAATGATCTTCTCACCGATGACTGCCTGATAATGTTTGTCTTCTGGGTTGACGGCCACAGCCGTATCACCCAACATGGTCTCTGGTCGGGTAGTTGCGACAACGACGAAACGATCGCTTTCCTTAAAAGGATACTTCAGATGATAGAGCTTTCCTAAAATTTCCTGATGTTCCACTTCCAAATCGGACAGAGCGGTCTGGCATCGAGGACACCAATTGATAATGTAATGGCTGCGGTAAATCAACCCCTCTTGATAGAGGCGAATAAAAACTTCTTTGACGGCTTCAGAGAGACCTTCATCCATTGTGAACCGTTCCCGGCTCCAGTCACAAGAGGCCCCCAGTTTCTTTAACTGGCTGATAATCGTACCCCCGGATTGTTCCTTCCATTTCCAAACCCGTTCGATGAACTTCTCTCTCCCTAAGGCATGTCGATCAAGTCCCTGCTCAAAGAGTTGTTTCTCTACCACATTCTGGGTGGCAATCCCAGCATGGTCAGTCCCTGGCATCCAGAGGACATTATAGCCCTCCATTCTTTTAAATCGTATGAGGATATCTTGCAGCGTGTTGTTCAGTGCGTGCCCGATATGAAGTGAACCAGTAACATTTGGAGGCGGGATGACGATGGAGTAAGCTTCCTGTTCCGAATCTTCATTGGCTCTGAAATAGCCACGCTCCATCCAATAACGATACCATTTCTCTTCCACCTGATGGGGGTTATAAGATTTGTCCAAAACCTTTGAAGCCATTGATGCACCTTCTCCCTCCCTAACAGCCTGCTGAAAAACGCCCATCTGCGGCGTCGTCCGGCCGCCTCACCGCCTCGGCGGCGTGGCAAAAGTCGCTCCTTATTCGTCGCGACGCCACCCCTCCCTCATCCTTTACTCCTCAGGTGAGTTTATCCTGAGCCTGTCGAAGGAGAAGCCTTGCATCCGGCCATTTTTGAGCAGCCTATGAAAATTGACTTTTTCAGCAACCTCCCTAATCCTTTTCTCCCTTCTGAAGCCTTTCAATCTCTTCTCGGATCATCTTCTCTGCTAATTCTGGAACGATCTCTTTCACCATCCGCTCAATCCGCTCAAGGGAAAGATTGATAATATTCTGTGTCATCTCTGGAACGAGTTTTGTGATGAATCCTTCCATCATCTCCCGGACCCCTTTCGAGATGACCTCTTCCATCTGTAGTTCGACTGCCCTCGAGGGTGGAATGATCTCTTCCCTCTGGACGATGGGAGCGGTGACCTCAGGAGTGGTTACCTCTGGAGCCACAACCCTTGGAGCTGTCACTTCCTTAAAGAGTTCCAACCTTCTCTTCCTCAGGTTCACCAATGACCCGAATCTCCCCTTTTCGACTTCTGGAACCTCTACTTCTTCAAAGATCTTCATCCTTTCCTCTTTAGGCTTCCCAATGACCCTGACCTCTTCCCTTACAACCTCCGCTTCCATCTCCTCAAATATTTCAATCCTCTCTTCCTCAGGTTCCCCAATCACCAGAATCTCCTCCTTTTCGACCTCTGGAAACTCTAACTTCTTCAAAGATCTCCATCCTTTCCCCTTGAGGCTTCCCAATGACCCTGACCTCTTCCCTTACAACCTCCTGGGCTTCCATCTCCTCAAATATTTCAATCCTCTCTTCCTCAGGTTCCCCAATCACCAGAATCTCCTCCTTTTCGACCTCTGGAACCTCTAATTCTTCAAAGATCTCCACCCTTTCCTCTTGAGGTTTCTCAATGCCCCTAACCTCTTTCTCTTCAAGTTCTTCCAAGAGAAGTTCCGGAAATTCTTCCTCTTTCACTTCCTCTGGTAATTTTTTTAGAACTTCCTTTATTTCTTCCTCTAATGATATCTCGGCAGGAGCGAACTCTTTGGGGGCTTCCATCTTTGGTTTCTCTTTTGTCTCTACTTCTATTTCTTTATTTATTTCTATCCTTGGTTCCTCTGTTGGTTTCTCGGTAAAAGAAGGTCGGACTTCTTCCTCGAAAAGTCCTTCCCCTAATCCCTTCTTGAGCGCAGCTTCGAAATCCGCGAGGCCTGAATATTTTTCAGGAAGCTCCTCAATCTTTGGTAATGCTGCTTCTGGAGCCCTCCTTCTTTCTTCCGAAACAATCCTTCTTTCTTCTAAAGGCCACTCCTTATCTATTGAGGGTGCCAGTTGCTCTACTTTTTGGAGTATCTCCTCTAATTCGATCTTTTCGGAGAGTTCCTTTTCTGAAACTTCCTTTCTTAAATGAACCTCCTCACCCAATTTGAGAGACAAACCTTTTGCCTCCCTCTCCTTTTCATTAGGACCAAATTTGGATCTCTTATCCGCGGGTTTTTCTTCCTCCATTAGTTTCTCCCAGGACTCCAACGGGGTGATTTCAGTAAGAGGTGCTTCCTTCCCCGAAGCGACAAAGTCCTGGATACTCATCTTCAGCTCTGGCTCTTCCACCACGTCCACCAAGTCAATGATCATCTCATCTTCTGCCTCTTCCACTTCCTCTAATAAAAAATCCTCTTTCTTCCCTGAATTCATCTGTTCGTTATCAGCAATCGATTTCCATTCCATCTCTTTTCCAATGATACTTTCCCCTTTCTCTTTTATATCTCCCTCTTCTATCAGCCGGTCCACCAAATTGAGGGTCTGATCCTCTTGAAGAGGTAGGGTGATGATCCCATCCGCTCGGAGACGTTTATGATCCTTCTCCGAGACTCCCTTTAAAATATTTGAAAGGAGGATGACCGGAATATGTTTCGATTCTGGGTCAGTCTTGACAGCCTTGCAGACTTCCAACCCGCTCTTCTCTTTAAGAGACGCTCCAATAATGATTAAATCTGGTTTAAAAAGTTTTAAACGAAGAAGGACCTGCTCTCCACTGTCCGAAAAAACAAGATTATAATCTGTGGCTTCGAAAAATTTCTTAAACTCTTTTTGATCGGTTTTATCTGCATCGGCGATAAGAATCTCTTTTGCCATTTCCGACTCTCCTTTTTAATGGTTGGAAGAAAATGGTAATGGCTTTATCAATTAATTAAGCATTCTTATCATAAGGGACTTAGAATGTCAACTCTTCGACTTCCCAGCATAAATGCCTTGGCTTGGCGCCGCATGGCTCAAGGAAAGTCGTCTATCCTTCATGAGAGACTCGATTAAGGGAGTGAGATCGATATCAAAATCATAAGTGACCCTTACGACGGGTTGATTAATCCTCATTTTCCTTCTCAAATCTGTTGGAGTTGCAATGACGACGGCATCACAAACGGAGCGGCCTATGGTCTCCTCAAGATCTTTGATCTGTTCTTCTGAATAACCCATGGCCGGAAGCACATGGCCGATATGAGGATACCTCTCATAGACCTCCTTTAACGAACCCACTGCATAAGGCCTTGGATCGATTAATTCTCGAGCCAATTTGATTGAAGCAGAGGCCCCTGCCCCGAACGGCATGCCTCCATGGGTGATGGTTGGCCCATCTTCAATAACCAACACCCTCCTGCCTTCAATCCTCTCCGGGTGATCCAGATGGGTCACCGAAGGGGCTTCCAGAACCTTTGCCTTAGGGTTTGCCAGGGAGATGTTTCTCTTAATCTTTCTTAGGGACTCCTCACTCCCTTCATTCACCTTTGTAATGATGAGAAGATCCGCCCTCCTCAAGTTCACCTCTCCTGGATAATAGAGCCTTTCGTGACCGGGCCTCAAGGCATCTAAAAGCACGATCTCCAAATCTGACCTAATAAAAGGAAAATCATTATTTCCTCCATCCCATAGGATCACCTGACTCTCTTTTTCAGCCTGCCTCAATACCTGTTCATAATCCACGCCAGCGTAAACTGTGATTCCCATCTCTACGAGGGGTTCGAATTCCTCTCTCTCTTCAATGGTGCAGGTCTCCTCGTCCACATCCTTCATTTTAGAAAATCGAACAACAGGTTTGAATTCACAATAAGCCATCGGATGTCGGATCACAGAAACGTTGATACCCCTCTTTTTTAAAAGAGAGGCTAATGTTCGGGTAATCACCGATTTTCCGCAGCCCGTCCTCACCGCGCAGACTGAAATGACTGGCAACTGGCTTTCGATCATCGTCCCTTCAGGACCGAGGAGAACAAAATCCTGACCTTTTGAAAGAACCAGAGAGGCCTTTTCCATTAATTCCTCATGGGAGACATCACTATAAGAGAAGATGACCTGATCGATACGATCCTCTGAAAGGATTCGAGGAAGCTCCTCCTCCGGGTAGATCGGTATACCTTGAGGGTAGTTGGCTCCAGAAAGTTCTGGAGGATAGGTTCGGTTGGCAATGAAGGGTATTTGGGTGGCGGTGAAAGCGACCACTTGATAATTGGGCCGGTTCTTGAAGAAGGTGTTGAAATTGTGGAAATCTCTACCTCCAGCCCCGAGGATGATCACCCGAACGGGTTCATTCTTTGAACGACGTATGTTAAACTTGTTCTTCTGATCTCTTAACTTCATAAGATCGCCCAAGGAAGAGGGAGGAAAAGTTTCTCATAAAGGTTGAAGGCATAACGGTCTGTCATGCCAGCCAGAAAGTCACATACACATCGTTCCAAGGAATCATAGAGAGATTCTTTTTCGATCAATGTTAAAAAATAATCTGGGTGTTCCATAAGATATTGATAAAGTTCCCTCAAAATTTTGGCTGCCTTGTGAAAATCGGCATGGACAGTCTCATTCTCGTAAACCCGATCCCATAAGAATTCTCTGAGATCCCAAATTGCTGAGAGGACGTCTTCTCTTATGGAGAGCTTTCCGCCTCCCAACCGAAGGGTTTCCGAGATGATGCTATTAACCATTGTATTGATCCGTTTGGAATGAGTATCACCCAAACATTTCAGACAATCACTGGGAATGTCTTTTGGAGAGATGACTCCCCCTCGAATGGCATCATCGATATCGTGATTGACATAGGCAATAATATCGGCAATCCGAACGACCTGACCTTCAAGTGTTGAAGCCATCTCAGATGGATCCTCACAGAGAATTTCTCCCCTCCCTTTAGTATGTTTTAGAATGCCGTCCCTCACCTCGAAGGTGAGATTCACCCCTTTCCCATCCTTTTCTAAAAGATCAACAACTCTCAAACTCTGATCGGCATGGTTAAATCCCCCTGGAACGATTTCATTGAGGGTATCTTCACCTGCATGCCCAAATGGAGTGTGACCTAAATCGTGGCCTAATGAAATAGCCTCTGTCAAATCTTCATTGAGGCGCAAGGCCTTGGAGATAGTTCGTGCAATTTGGGAAACTTCGAGTGTATGAGTCAATCGGGTCCGGTAATGGTCGCCTGCTGGAATAAGAAAGACCTGAGTTTTATGTTTTAATCTTCTAAAAGACTTTGAATGGATGATTCGATCCCGATCATGTTGAAAGGCTGGCCTGAGCGGACACTCTTCTTCAAAAGATTGGCGTCCCTTTGTCTTTGAACTCAGTATTGCAAACGGAGAGAGGATCAACTTCTCCCGCTCCTCTAACTCCTCCCTTATTGTTTTACCCATTTGACAAGATTCCATTTGATCGACTATGCTTTTGTTTGATAAGTTATCATAAAAAAAGAACTTTATCAAACTTGAGCCAGAAATGGATGAGAAAGAAATAGGCGAGGAGATCCTCAACGATCCGATTCTCTCTAAACTATCAATCCTTTCAAAAGAGAGGGGTATTCCTATCTTTCTTGTGGGGGGATATATCCGAGATCTCATTCTTGGGACCCACCGGAAGGATTATGACTTCGCCCTCCCCAAAGAAGCCTCTTCATTCATTCCAATGATTGAGGAAGCCCTCCAACTCCATTTCTTCAAAATCGGAAAAGAGGAGATCCATACCATCACTTACAGAATGATCAAAAAAGATATGTCCATTGACCTCACTCTTTTTCAAGGAAAAACAATCGAAGAGGATCTTCAGAGGAGGGACTTCACTATCAATGCCACTGCCTTCTCCCTACGAGATGAAACATTCCATATCGTTAGAGGAGCCCTTGAGGATATTAGAAATAGGGTGATCCGAGCGGTCTCAACCCAATCCATCGATCAAGACCCTTTGAGGATGCTTCGGGCCATCCGTTACTTCTGCACCCTCGATGGTTTTGTCATGGATATGGAATTGAAGGAAGAAATCTCTTTAAAAAAAGAGAAAATTGAGAAGATCCCTGGAGAGCGGATCAAGATGGAACTGGATCAGATCCTTCTCTCACCTCGACCAGAAGTGGGGATGAGGTGCCTTTATGAATTGGGACTCCTCTTCATTCTCATGCCGGAGTTAAAGGATTTGGAAAATCTTGGCCAAAATGATCACCACCACCTCGATGTCCTATCCCACACGTTGCTTATGATTGAAAAAGATAACGTGGGCCTTTCAATGGATCGCTCAAAGAGGAAGAGAGATCTCTCTTTCCCAGGAGGACTGGCTTTCCTTATATTATGCTGTCCTCTTCCATGACATCGGAAAGCAGGATACCTATTCAAAGGATGAGAAAGGAAAGGTCCACTTCTACCATCATGAAGCTTTTTCATGTCAGAGGGCAGAGGGAATGATGGAAAGACTGCGGTTCTCTAACCCGATGAGGAATAAGATCTTCCATTTGGTTCAGCACCATATGAGAATTCTCAATCTTTCGCTGGAGACGAAAGAGACGGCACTCAAACGATTGGTCAATCAGATGGCGGAAGAGACTCCTCTGCTCGTCGTTCTCACCCTCTCTGATAAGGAGGCAAGCCGCGGGATCTTGTCCATTCAGATCGACGAGGTAGTGGAAGGTCATTCTCTTCGAATCCTCGATTTATTCAAAGAAAAAGAGATCGTCCATCCGCCCTTTTTAATTACAGGTCACGATGTGATGGCCATGGGTTATGCTTCTGGACCGAAGGTGGGTCAAATCCTGAACTTCATCCGTGAGAAACAGGTCGAGGGTGAGATCAAAACGAGGGAAGAGGCATTGAAAGTCTTAATGGAAAAATTTGCTCTAAATTAAAGAGGAGGATCCAAAAATGTTAAAAGAATTTAAAGAATTTGCGATGCGTGGGAATGTGATTGATATGGCCGTTGGCATCATCATCGGTGCTGCATTTGGTGGTATCGTCAACTCATTGGTTTCAGATGTGATCATGCCACCGATTGGCCTCATTTTAGGGAATATTGATTTCTCCAATTTCTTTCTTGTCCTCAAAGAAGGTAAGGTGGCTGGACCCTATGCTTCTGTTGCCGCTGCCAAGGCGGCAGGGGCAGTTTCGTTGAACTACGGTGTTTTCATCAATACCATTGTCAGCTTCCTCATCGTAGCTTTTTCAGTATTTCTTTTAGTCCGAAGTATCAATAAACTCAGAAGAAAACAAGCAGTTCCAGCCGTCATACCAACAACCAAAGAATGTGCTTATTGCTTCACTTCAATTCCGATTAAGGCAACGCGTTGCCCACACTGCACTTCTGAATTAGAGGTAGGTTGAAAGAGATTGTACGATTCCATCATCATTCTTGTGATAACCTGTCGGTAACCCCCGAAAGGGAAAGGAAGAGATACTATGATTTCACGAATTCTCGATTTTTTCAAAATCGGCATTTGGGAAACCCGTTTAAAAGATCTTTTACCGATACAAGCCTTTTTCATTAAATATCTACGCATTATTCTTTTAGCTTCGCGAGGATTTATGAGAGATCATTGTCAGAAGACCGCTTCGGTTCTGACCTATTATTCTCTGCTCAATGTTGTTCCTGTGGTGGCCGTGGCTTTTGCGATAGCCAAAGGGTTCGGTCTTGAAAAACTCATCGAAAAACAAATCCTACAAATGGCAGAAAAAGCAAATTGGCAAGCAGATATAACCAATCAGATTATTATGTTTTCTCACAAACTCCTTGAACAGGCGAAGGGAGGGTTAATCGCTGGCGTCGGTGTAGTTCTACTCTTTTGGACGGTGATTTCGATATTAGGGAAAATTGAAGACTCATTGAATGAGATCTGGGAGGTAAAGAAATCAAGGACACTCGTGAGAAAATTTAGCGATTATATGGCCATGATGGTCTTTGCTCCTATTCTTATTATCATTTCCAGCAGTGCAACCGTCCTGGTAGCGAGCCAAGTAAAAGTGATCGTTAATAAAATTGCACTTCTGGGGGTTTTCAGTAAGGTTATCTTTCTCCTGTTGAATCTGTTGCCTTATGTTTCCATTTGGGTTCTGTTAACAATGGTCTACCTCATTATGCCAAATATCAGAATTCCAATTAGGGCATGTATTTTTGGCGGGATCACTGCAGGGACGATTACCCAAATCGTTCAGTGGATATATATTAAATTCCAGATAGGGGCCGCAAGTTATGGGGCCCTATACGGGAGTTTTGCCGCTTTACCTCTTTTTCTGGCATGGCTTCAGATGAGCTGGATGATCGTTCTTCTCGGTGCAGAAATCGCTTATGCCTTTGAACACCATGAAACATTTGGCTTTCACCCAGACTATTCACGAATTAGCGTGTCATCCAAAAGAGTTCTCGTTCTTCGGATATTTCACCTTCTTACAAAGAAGTTCTCTTTAGGGGAAAAGCCTTTGAGCGTCAGGCAGATTGCCTATATATTGGAGATTCCGGTTCGACTTGTAAGGCGGCTCCTCAATGAATTAACCGAGGTGGGCTTGGTAGTTGAGACAACACACGGAATCAAAAGCGAAGTCGCCTTTCAACCAGGTCGGACGATCGAAAACATTACAGTCAAATTCGCTCTGGATGAGTATGAGAAGCACGGAATCACAAAGATCCCCGATAATCCATCTGATGAAGCGGAAAAAATCTCCTCGTTTCTAAAAGATATTTCAGACACAATCGAAAAATCACCCGGGAACATCAGGTTAAAAGAGATATGATGTTAACGAAATATCATTATGAGCTTTATATAGGAATCTATGAATTCTTATTTATGGCACTTCTAAGCTGATCTCTCTCCATTTCTATTGATTTACAAGTTCATTCAAGAACTTACATGTGCCTATTTCTTAGGCAAAATGGTGGGAATAGCATCCCTCAAGACCGGCAGAGCAAAATTCCACAACAAATCAACATCTATTGTGGATTGATCATTGACAAGTTATTGAGATGAAATTGTTTTTTGGGAAAATAGACTACACTCATTCTTGATTTGACCGATACTTAAAGGAGTGTTAAATTTTTCAACGTGAATAGACTGCGCCCAATGTACCGAAGTGGCAGACTTTTTGACAATTGGCCTGAAAAGTATGACCAATGGTTCACAACTCCTATCGGCACCCTTGTGAAAAAGTATGAGGGAGAACTCATCCTGGATCTATTGAAACCCAGGCAAGGAGAGATCATACTTGATGCTGGCTGCGGCACTGGAATATTTACCCTCGGTATCCTCTCCTTGGGTGCGCATGTTGTTGGACTCGATATATCTCTCCCTATGCTCGTCCGGGCAGCACAGAAGACCAAAGCATATCCTTTCCAAATCGTTTTAGCCGATATTTTAAGCCTTCCCTTTCAAGACAGTTCCTTTGATAAAGTGGTCTCTGTGACAGCCCTTGAATTTATCAAAGATGCAAAAGGGGCCGTCAATGAGCTATTTCGTGTGACAAAAAAAGGAGGATTGATTATAGTAACAACCTTAAATAGTCTCAGCCATTGGGCGTCACGCCGAAAGGCTCAAGCAAAGAAGGGTCATGCCATATTCAAGGAAGCGATCTTTAGGTCTCCTGATGAATTGCAATCTCTTGGCCCAGTGGATGGCATGATCAGAACGGCGATACACTTTCAAAAGGATGATGAACCGGATCATGCACCCGAGATTGAGCGTGAAGGGCAGAGAAAAGGATTAAATACGGGTGCATTCCTGGCTGCACGCTGGGAAAAACCTTGAGGCAGTAAACCCCGTTAGAAAGTCTTCTCCTTTCTGACGGGAAGACTCACACGGAACATTAACCCAGTGTTCGATGAAAAATGGCCAGCCATCATCCCCGGGGTTTTCTAACGGGGTAAATTTGAATAACCCTGGAACCTTGGAAAAAGCTCGATCCCTCTTCTCTTTCAGCGCCTTCCATTTTCTTGATGATGGCTTTACAGATTCCATCTATCTCCTTCTTCCATTCATCGCTGCTGAGTTGAACCTCTCTTTTAGCCAAGTGGGCTTGCTCAAAGGAGTTTTCACCGGGTCGATGAGTCTCCTCCAATTTCCATTAAGCCTCTTAGGGGAGAGGATCGGAGAACTGACGGTGATTGCAGTAGGAACGATTGGTTTAAGCGGAGGCTTCCTGCTTTTGAGTAAGGTTTATACTTATCCGGCAATTTTTTTGCCCCTCATTTTTGCTAAAGGAACAGCTGCTGGCCAGCACGGCTTAAGTTCTTCCCTCCTCTCCAAGGCCTTCGAAGTTTCAAGGCGCCGGGCAGCCATGGGGACCTATAATTTTTCAGGCGATTTGGGAAAGGTATGTTTACCCTTTTTATTGACTGTGATGATCAACCTTTGGGGTTGGAGACAGGCAATTTTTAACCTTTCTTTGGGAGGATTTGCAGTAGGAGCCATTCTGTGGGTCCTGGCTAAGCAGAAGCATGAACTTCCTTTACTACTCGAGGTAAAAGAGAAGCCTATGTTGAAAGGAAATGGTTGGGGGATTCGAGAGCCGAAAAGCTTCTCAGCCCTTCTGACCATTGGAATCATCGATATCATGACCCGCAATGCTTTGCTCACCTTCCTCCCTTTTCTCCTTTTACAGAAAGGAATTCCAGTGGCTCAGATCGGTTTTGCCCTTACCCTTCTTTTCGCGGGTGGAGCTGTCGGTAAGTTTTCCTGTGGCGTACTTGCCGAGTGGTTTGGAATCATTCCCATGGTGGTAGGGACAGAAGTCTTGACTGCTGCAGGGATCTTATCCTTAATCTGGTCTCCACCTTCAGTGATCTGGATCATTCTCCCATTTGTCGGAATTGTGTTGAACGGCACCTCTTCAGTGCTTTATGCAACGGTGGCAGAGATCATCTCTCCAGCTGGTCGTTCGCGTGGATATGGACTCTACTATGCCATTACTCTGGGCTCAGGTGCGATATCCCCAATAGTCTATGGTTTACTCACCGATTCTCTGGGTCTCTCCTTCACAATCATAACCGCAGCTTTGATGGTTTTATTGACCATTCCATTGAGCCGATACTTATCAAAAGTTGATACAGTTTAATCTATTAAAGACAAAAGCCTGGGATTGAATTAGTCGGCCTGGTTAGCCATCCTTTAAATCCTAACCTAACCGATACAACTCTGGAGTACCCGATAAAGGTTCCCACCCATATAGGCTGCGATTTCCTCATGCGAAAAACGAACCTCTTGCATGGCACGCACCAGATGGACTAAATCGCGAATGTCTCGGTAGCCATCGATGAAGTCAAATGAAGGCGGGCCACCATCCGTTCCTAAACCCACATGGTCCATCCCCAATCGATTTTTCATCTCAAGAATCTCCCTAGCCCAATCTAAAAAAGTCCTTCGCAAAATATTACCCCATTTATAAGCCTGAGGCCAAGTGCAAACCACACCACCTGTCTTAGCAACCAATTCCATATCCCTCCATTTGCGAAACCGGCCGCATCTTGGTGAGCGTTCATCAGGACAAGGGCTCGTATGTGAATCCAATAAGGGTTTATGACTCCCTTCTGCTAATTCTGCAATCTGCCTTAGAGTTTCCGAATGGGCATGGGCCACATCCACTACCATACCCAAACTCCACATCCGTTCCACCACTTCATATCCAGACCGAGTCAAACCATTATTCATAGGTCCAGGATCTATGTTTTTATATCTTGCCATAGTATCTCCAAGTTCATTGTTTCGATCATGTATCAAAGTAATCATCCTGACTCCCAAACGATAGAATTCATTTATTCTGCCAGGTTCCCCCTCCAAAGGATCTCCTCCTTCAATGCTCAGAATGGCACCAGGAGGTGAGTCAAGTCCTATGCTATTTGGCACATCAGAAGATTTTAATACCAACTTGATCTTCCCTGATTTCGCAAACCGTTTCCACCATTCTAATTCGACCATCGTGTTCTGGTATTCAGAACCTCTTAAACGACCATCGCTGATAAATACATTATCCCCTACAGCAGCAAAACAACTGGCTACCATTCCTAATTCCTTCATTATTTTAATGTTGGAGGTGGAGTAAGGGATACAAGGATGGTACCAATCAGGATGGGAATGGGCATCAATAAATTTAATCCCTTTTAAAAGAGCTTGATCCTCTTTAGAAATTTTGGGCGTGGATGTACATGAGAAAAGGTTCCCTAAAGTCAACGAGAAGCCACAAAAAGCAGAATAACGCATGAATTGACGTCGATTCATATGATCCTCCTTTCTTATTCTACCAAAACTTCTTCGCTTTCAAAATCGGAAAGGCTGCGACCCTCTCCTTCCTCGAGCCTCTCGATCCAATTCTTGATCAGCTTCTCTCCGTAGGCCTTTCTCCATGCCTCCACAATGAGGGCAACTGGAATATCAGCATAGATTCCATGAAAATCTACATATTCCATAAATTTCTTATTTTTCAAATTATAGGCTTGAAAAAGGGAATCTTCGCGGCCGTTAAACTCGAGCGGTGGTACTCTGTGTCTTTTGCAGAGTTCTTTGTTGAAGGCGGGGGTTGCTTTTACCCATTTGCCATTCAGATAAAACTCTACAAAACCGTGATAGACAAAGAGATTACTCCCAAAAAAATCGATGAGCTGTTGGGTGGCAAGATGATTTCGTACGTCGGCAAAACCGACTCTCGAAGGAATTCCACAAGCCCTTCCCAGGGCACAAAGAAGAGAGGCTTTAGGTATACAGAAACTCCGACCACGCTTTAATACATAGCTCGCACGGTAATGCTCAGGAAGATAAAAGGGAGAATAAGGATCGTATTGGATGCCGTCCCGCACCGCAAGGTAGAGTCTTGTTGCAACCTCTATAGGGTCAGTATTTCCCCCCACCATCTTGGCTGCATAATTCCGAATACTTTTATCATCGCTGTCTATAATTGAAGTGGGGGTTAAATAGAGCAAATGCTCTTGTTCCACTCCATCCTCCTCATTTTTAAAAAATTCTAACTTCTCTAATTATATAAAGAGTTTATTCAATCAAGCTCAAATAGTCCATTAAATTTTTAAACTCTCAATATTTTAAAAATAAAATTTTTCAGAAGTGAGGGTTTGTGGTAAAATAATTAGTAATTTTAGTCGTTATGGAATTCAAACGAAAGAGAAAAAGAAAGAGGAGAAACATCATGGATGATAAATCAGTATTGAGTCCCCAAATGACCAAAAGAAAATTTTTAAAGCTTTGTGGAACGAGCTTCTGCATGTTTTCCTTTGGCTACCTCTTCGATTTTCCAAAGACCTCCCAGGGACAAATCGTCAAGAAAGGTTTCATTAAGACAAAGCTTTCTCCCTATTTTACTCCTCTAAAAGGAGGAGAGATTCAATGTGAGCTCTGTCCCAGGCAGTGTCGGGTTTCTAAGGGAAAAAGGGGGTTTTGTAGAGTGCGTGAGAATCGGGAGGGAAAGTATTACAGCCTTGTTTATGGAAATCCATGTGCGGTTCAGCTGGATCCAATTGAAAAGAAACCGTTCTTCCATGTCCTTCCTGCAACGACTTCTTTTTCGATAGCAACGGCGGGATGTAATTTCCAATGCAAGTTCTGCCAGAATTGGGAGATTTCTCAAGCTTCTCCTGAGGATGTATACAACGCCGATTTTCCTCCTGAATTGGTTGTCCAAAAGGCAAAGGAGGCAAAAGCCCGTTCGATTGCATATACTTACGTGGAACCTACCATCTTCTATGAATATATGTTGGAAACAGGACAACTTGCGAAGAAAGCAGGCCTCTTGAACGTTTACCACTCCAATGGCTTCATCAATCCAGATCCACTTCGAAATTTGTGCAAGGTTTTAGGCGCAGCCAATATCGATCTCAAGGGTTTTACGGAGGGCTTTTATCAGGAGTTGTGCAGTGGAGAGCTGGCTCCGGTCCTAAATTCCCTGAAGATCCTGAAACAGGAGAAAGTCCACCTCGAGATTACTAACCTCGTCATCCCTACGAAGAACGATGAGATGTCGGTCGTAAAAGAGATGTGTCTCTGGATAAAGAAAGAGTTGGGGGCTGATACCCCCATCCATTTCTCCCGATTCTCTCCTCTGTACAAACTCCAGAGCCTCCCGCTGACACCGGTTTCAACTCTGGAGAAAGCCCGGGCAGTAGCCTTATCCTCTGGCCTTGAATATGTCTATATTGGGAACATCCCGGGTCATGAAGGCGAAAATACATACTGTCCTAAATGTAAGAAATTATTAATTAAGCGGACAGGATTTATGGTTGGCGAGGTTCATCTGAAGGCTGGGAAGTGCGGATATTGTGGGAAGCCCATTCCTGGAATATGGGCGTAATCATTAACTTAGTCATTAGGTCATTAAGTAATTGAGTGAATAAGTCCAGTTCGGGAGCCTGCGGTGGGGCTTGGCCT
The DNA here is from genome assembly GCA_963739325.1 of uncultured delta proteobacterium. Taxonomy (GTDB): domain Bacteria; phylum Desulfobacterota; class BSN033; order BSN033; family UBA1163; genus CAVTZZ01. The sequence continues at coordinate 19,160 of CAVTZZ010000005.1, forward strand.
GAACAGCTGGTGTGAAAATGGATTCGGTCTTTATGCAGGGGTTACCCGCCTTCGCAGAATGCCCCGTCCGGAAGGGGGGGGATTAATGGGAAAAGGGTATCCGCCGAAGCTTTAGCGAAGGTGGATAGGCTTCGGCGGGTTTCGCTGAAGCTGTGAAGATGCCCCGTGCAGAAGCACGGGGAGCTTCACTGTAAATAAACAATCCCCTCGACCTCCCTTTTCATCGGATGATACTTTTTATAGAATATCTTGTATTCCTCAAGTGAATTATAAGGCCCATGGACCCCGGTGACCTCCCTGTATGGGGTTCCATAATCCATGATGAAGAGCTTCCCATCCCTTTTAAAAGAACAGACATAATGATTAAACCCATAAGGTCGGATGATGAGAACCACAACTTGAGCCTTATAGGAAGGATTCATCCGATTAAGGGTCTCTTTTAAAAACATGGCAGCATCAATGTAGATGCCTGATTTGAGTTTAAAGGTTTCCCCTGGAGCTCTCGGGGCGGGTAATGTCCCTACAAATCTCTTATATCTTTCTGCATCAAAGGTGAAGTCTTTTTCCATCCATTTGACGATATCTTGATAGGATTTCCATTCAGAGATAGTTTCAGTATAGTTTTTCCCGGGAGAAGGTTTCACCTTGACAGCCTTCTCCGGAGGCTTTTTCTCTGGGGAGGGTTTTTCAGGGGAAGGTTCTACTGGTACAGGTTTTTCTTCAGGAGCTTCCTTGGGGTATATTTTTACCTTGGCAGGGGCACAGGCAAACAGGAGAAGAATGCAAATGAGCAGAATTGCATTGCTTATTCGCATAGCTCCACTTTCCCTCTAATTCATTTTTCCTATGCTATTTTATTTGAGTGATTCGCCCTCTTTTATGGAATAAGCTCTTCTAACCTATCCCGATTATAACCTAAAACGACCTTATCATCTTCAACTACGATGACTGGCCCTCTCATTTGCCCCGGCGCTTTAGTCATTAATTTTAGTATCTCCGCGTTACTTAATGGATTTTTAGAAAGATCATGGACAGTCAGATTGACATCCTTTTGCAAAAGAAACTCTTTTGCCTTTTGACAACTTCCTCAGGTCGGATATAAATAAATTTTTACCTTCTTCTTTGCCATATGTCTAACCTCCTCTCTTGAATTTGATACTTTCTGAAAAATAAATTATTTTAGCTTACTTAATATATTTAATTTAACGTCTTGTCAAGATGAAAACTTTTGGCATCCACGAAGCTATTTTCATAGGGAAAGAAAATGATTCGTTGACAAAAGAGCAACAAATCCTTTATAAAAATTAAAGAATGTCCACGATACTGGTCACAGGTGGAGCGGGTTATATTGGTAGTCATGTAGTGAAAGAACTTCTCCGTCAAGGCCATCAACCTATTGTCTACGATAATCTCCAAACAGGGCATCGAAAGGCTGCCCAAGAGGCCCTTTTGATCGAAGGAGATCTGGCTGATCAAGAAAGACTAAGAGAAATCTTCCATTCCTACCCAATCGATGCTATCATGCATTTTGCAGCATATTGCCTGGTTGGAGAATCGGTGAGAGATCCTATAAAATACTTCAACAATAACGTTAAGAATAGTTTACAATTATTGGAAATTATAGATGAAAACAATATTAATAAGTTTGTATTTTCTTCCTCTGCAGCTGTTTATGGGGAACCTGAGGAGATTCCTATCACAGAGGAACATCCTTGCATTCCGAAAAACCCATATGGTGAGACGAAGTGGATTTTCGAAAAAGTCCTTCAGACCTTTCAGGATTTAAGAAAAATGAATTACATTTCTTTAAGATACTTTAATGCAGCAGGGACCGATCCAGAGGGCGAATTAGGAGAGGACCATTCTCCAGAGACTCACCTGATCCCCTTGGTTATTAATGCAGCTTTAAATGGAGGTTCTGTCCCTATTTATGGAACCGATTATAATACACCTGATGGAACATGTATTCGTGATTACATCCATGTCACTGATCTTGCTCAGGCTCATCTATTAGCTCTCAATAAATTAGAAGAGGAAGGTATTTCTGGAATTTATAATCTGGGAAATGGGAACGGGTTTTCGGTAAGAGAGGTGGTCGAGACGACAAGAAAGGTAACAGGGAAGCGGATCGTTTCAATTGAGTCTTTCCGAAGACCTGGAGACCCTGCTCGCCTGGTAGCCAGTTCAAAAAAAATTTGTAAAGAGTTGGGATGGGTTCCAAAATACCCTGAATTAGAGACGATCATTGAAACCGCCTGGAGGTGGCATCGAAACCATCCAAATGGATACGGAACATAATGGAGAAGCTGAAAGCTCAAGGCTGAAAGCTGAAAGTAAAAAACCTTTGAGCTTTGAACTTTGAGCTTCATACTTATCTCCCTATTGAGGAAAAACAATGTGCGGAATCTTTGGTATTTTTAATCATTCTGAAGCATCCAATCACACATACTTAGGCCTCTATGCCCTTCAACATCGCGGTCAAGAGAGTGCTGGGATCGTCTCTTCAGATGGTAAACAGCTTCATCATCACCGTCAGATGGGCCTCGTCTCTGAAATCTTCACCCGGGATATTCTGAAAAGGCTCTCTGGAAAGAGTGCTATTGGCCATGTCCGATATTCCACAGCTGGATCGAGTGAACTTAAGAATGCTCAACCTTTCGTTGCAGAATATTCCAAAGGAAGCATAGCCATCGCGCACAATGGCAACTTGACCAATGCCTTTCTCATCCGAAGCGAACTGGAATCGAATGGATCGATCTTCCAGTCGAATATGGATACCGAGGTGATCGTTCACCTCATCGCCCGTTCTAAAGCGAAGACCTTTGTCGAGCGGACGATTCAGGCTCTCTCACAGGTTGAAGGAGCCTACTCCCTACTTTTCCTTACAGAAAAGGAGATGCTTGCAGTACGAGATCCTTTTGGTTTCAGGCCTCTGCTTTTAGGCCAGCTCAAGGATGCACCAGTTATCGCCTCAGAAACCTGTGCCTTCGATCTCATCGGTGCCCAATTTTTACGGGAGATTGAGCCCGGGGAGGTCCTCCTCATCAATCTGGATGGTATTCAATCCTTCAAGCCTTTTCCCCCAAAACAACATCACCAGTGTATCTTCGAATTTATTTACTTTGCCCGCCCCGATAGTTTTATCTTCAATCGGAATGTCTATAAGGTTAGAAAATCACTTGGAATTCAATTAGCTAAGGAATCTCCAGCAGAAGTGGAGATGGTCGTTCCCATTCCGGATTCAGGGATTCCTGCCACGTTGGGCTATGCTTCCGAATCGAAGATCCCTCTTGAAATGGGTATGATCCGAAATCACTATGTCGGCCGGACTTTTATTGAACCCGAAAAATCGATCCGCCATTTTGGTGTCAAGATCAAACTGAACCCCGTGAAGGGTCTGATGGAGGGAAAACGGATCGTTACAGTGGATGACTCCATTGTCCGTGCAACCACCAGTCGAAAGATCAATAGGATGTTTCGAAATGCTGGTACCAAAGAGATCCATGTGAGGATTAGCTCTCCTCCCATCACCCATCCCTGTTTCTTCGGCATCGATACACCTAAGAGATCGGAACTGATTGCATCGTCCCATACGTTAAAGGAGATTCAAAAATATATCAATGCAAGCTCTTTAAATTACTTGAGTTTAGAAGGGTTAAAGAAATGTGTGGAGGGCGAGGCTGAACAGTTCTGTTATGCCTGCTTTACAGGTGATTACCCGATCCAAATGCCAATGAATCTTGATTAAATCCCCTTTTCATTAATATTGGTATTCGCAACGCTACCATAGCAATCCCATTGACAAATACTCCATTAACCTATAGTGTGCAGGGGAGACTACAGCTGTTTAGCAGCTCTTGTTGAAAGGAGGTAGACCTATGAAACGGCAAATGTGGCGGTTGTTCTTAGTTCTGTTTTTCCTTTTGTTCTTGTTCCCCGTTGAGAGAATCTTCTGTGCGCCCTATTATGAGGGGAAAAGGATTACCATCATCGTAGGGTCCGAAGCAGGAGGGGGTTATGATCGTATCTCTCGCACACTCGCGAAACATCTCCCCAAGTATATCCCCGGAAATCCAACCATCATCGTTGAAAATATGGTAGGAGCCGGAAGCATCGTTGCTGCGAATCATGTTTACAGCATTGCCAAGCCGGATGGGTTAACCATCGGAGCTCCCCAACGAGGCGTTCCCTTCGCCCAGCTGACCAAGACAGAAGGGGTTCGATTTGATTTGATGAAGTTTTCATGGATAGGTTCAGCCGCCTCTGAATCGGCTATCTTGTGCGTCCGGTCGGATCTTCCTTATAAAACTTTTGATGACCTGCTAAAGATCAAGGATCCCATCTATCTTTACGCTGTGGGGCCATCCACGACCGATTATCAATTTCCAACTTTATTAAAAGAGTTCGTTGGGCTGAAGGTGAAACTCGTTATCTATCCCTCCAGTTCGGCCGGAATGCTCGCTGTTGAACGGAAAGAAGTAGACGGGGGCGTGAGATCTTATACGGCGTTCAAGCCGTTCATTGAAAGAGGACTGATTCGACCGTTGATCCGAGGTCGGGCCTCGGAGCCTGGAATTGAGCATTTGCCAGTGGATGAGGATCTGGCTATGGATAAGAAAGGAAAGATGATCATGGCCATGCGTTCAGCCGGAGATCTGATCGGCCGGCCTTATGTTGCTTCCCCGGGAACGCCCGCCGAGATCATGAACATCTTAAGGGAGGCTTTCGCCAAGGTGATCAAGGATCCAGAGCTCATTGAGGAATCCAAGAAACTCATGATCACGTTGGAGTTTGCCCCTGCTGAGGAATGTCTAAAAGTGTTGAAAGAGATCTTCAGTCAACCGGAGGATATCGTCTCGGAATTTGCTAAGTATATAAAGTACTTTTAAAGAGGCTAACTTCTTCCCTTACCATGTGGAAGAGAACGGAGGTCAATCTATGAAAAGGTACACTGTATGTCTCTTGATCCTTTTTCTTCTCACCTTGGTTTGTTCGGCGATCTCAAGGAGCCTTGCGCCGCACCCTATCCTGCACGTCCTATCAAGGTAATGGTGCCGGCTGCTGCGGGAGGAAGTTTAGGCCAGGAAATCCGAACGATCGTCCCGTTTCTTGAAAAAAACCTTAAGGTATCGATAATGATCGACTATGTGAGCGGAGCAGACGGAATGATCGCTTATAACAAATTCCAGAAAGAGAAACCGGATGGTTATAGCCTCCTGCACTTTAATCTGCTGGCCGCGCTCCCACTGGAACTGACAAGAGAGACAGCAAAATATGAGGTAAAAACGTTTTCACCGATTGCTGTCTGGAACTTCAAAAGCCAGGCGTTTATCGTTCATCCCGATAGCTGGAAGACATTCCCTGAATTGTTGAATGAAGCGAAGAAAAGGAATGTGAGCTTGGCAGGGACGGGTGGCCACTCAGTTCTAAATCTCCGCCTGATGGAGACGGGCTTTGGGATAAAATTCAATTATGTGCCCTATACGTCGTCTGCCGAGGGCTTTGCTGCCGTTGCAGGGAAACATGTAGAAGCGGTCATCACTTATACGGGTACACCCAAACCCATGATCCGGGCAGGAAAACTGAGGGCCCTCGCGATCCTCGGTTCGGTGCGCGATCCGATTCTCCCTGAGATTCCGAGTTTTAATGACCTGGGATATAAGGATGTCCCTGTCTTACCTGCTTATGGTTTGCTGGCCGCTCCCCCGGGTACCCCGAAGGAAATCCTCAGCATCCTGGAAAAGGCCATCAGCGCTGCTGTGGCTGACCCGGAATTCAATAAGTCAGCTGAAAATATAGGGATCCCTATCGGTTTTAGGAATTCATCGGATACGGGAGGATTGATCAAAGAGCAGTATGATCTTGTGGGTAAGTATAAAGACGTCATGAAATAGAGCGAAGCTCCCCGCCTACAGGGCGGGGCTTCCCGGAAATGAATTATCATTTTTATATTGTGCCCCTTTACCCGCCCTCATAGGCGGGGCTTGCGGGGCACCTGCCGGTCAAAATGATCAGGGCTGGACGAAAACAAGGGATGGAAGAAGCATGGGAAAGTTAGACCAAAGGGTCGCCCTGATCACAGGGGGAGCAAGAGGCATAGGGAAGGAGGATCATGGATGTTTAACGACCTAAGAGAGTGGATGGACCAGGTGAGAAAAATGGGTGAACTGCGGGAGGTGAATGGTGCCCATTGGGATCAAGAGATCGGTGCGGTAACCGACATGATTTACCAGAAGAAGAATGGGCCTACGGTGCTCTTTGACGAGATCGTGGACTATCCGAAAGGTTACCGATTATTGGTCAATAGCCTCTCCTCACCGAGGCGTCTTGCCTACACCCTGGGATTGCCCGTTGACCTGGCAGGAAGAGACCTTGCCTGGGCATGGAAGAAACTGAATGGTGAAGTCCGCCTCATTCCGCCGATGGAAACGTCAACAGGCCCAATCCTGGAAAATATCTTCAAGGGAGAGGCGATTGATCTTATAAAATTTCCCACCCCGAAATGGCATGTTCTTGACGGAGGCAGGTATATTGGGACGGGATGTACCGTGATCACCAAAGACCCCAACGTAGACTGGGTAAATATGGGGACGTACCGGATTATGTTGGTGGATCGTAACCACGTTTGTTTGTATATCTCTCCCGGAAAGCACGGGGCCATTCACAGGGGAAAATATTTGGACGCCCAAAAACCCTTTCCGGTCGTCATCACGTTTGGTCAGGATCCCCTGCTGTTTTTGATCAGTTCGATCGAAATTCCATACGAGGTTCCGGAATTGGCTTTTGTCGGTGGGGTTCGTCATGAGCCCGTCCCAGTAATAAAAGGCGAAGTGACCGGTCTGCCCATTCCGTCCACAGCTGAGATCGCTATCGAAGGATGGGTCCATCCAGGTCACGTGGCAAAGGAAGGCCCCTTTGGAGAATGGACGGGTTATTATGCTAGCTCCAGCAGGGATGAGCCCGTTCTGACCGTGGAGAGGCTTTACCACCGAAACAATCCGATCATCCTGGGATGTCCGCCGGGGAAACCCCCTGTGGAGAATACTTTTTTCCGCTCATACATGAGGTCCGTCCTCATCGAAGAGGAGCTTCAAAAGGCAGGCGTTCCCGATGTGGTTGGGGTTTGGTGTCATGAGGTGGGAGGATGCCGTCTTTTCAACGTGATCTCCATCAAACAGCGGTATCCCGGCCATGCGAGGCAAGCGGCTACTGTTGCTGCCTCCACCCGGGGAGGCGCCTACCTTGGCCGATACACCATCGTAGTGGACGAAGACGTCGATTTCACCGATCTGTATGATGTGATTTGGGCGGTTTGCACTCGCACCGATCCGGCCAAGTCGATCGATTTCTTGAACCGATTCTGGAGCGGACCTCTCGATCCTGTGATTCCACCGGGCGAGAAGGGGTTCAGTTCCCGAGCCATCATCGATGCCTGCAGGCCCTTCGAATGGAAAGACCGGTTTCCAGAGGTTGTGAAGGCGCCGGATGAATTGATGCGTTCGGTTCGGAAAAGGTGGGGAGCCATTCTAGACTGAAACAGGATCCTTTTTCCATTATCCCCTTGAGACGCTGTTCATGGAGTTCATCCAGACTCCATCGATTGCCAAGAAGGCAAAGGGAAGTAAACCCCGTTAGAAAGAGCGGGGTTAAAGCCCCGTCCTTTCTGCAAGAAAATGAAGCTTTATTTATATTATCCCCGCCATAAATGGCGGAGCTTTCTAACGGGGTAAATCATTAAAATTATCTTTTCTTGGCAACGGCCTTATATTTCTCGTAGCCAAGCTTTTCATCCCTCGTCAATCCACCCTCTTTAAATGTTATGCCAAACCCCTTTCTTAGGGCATTTAGAAGTGTATCTCTAACTTCCTGATCATTGGGGCGTCTTCCTAACGCTTCCTGGATCGAGGTCAGGGGTTCTAAAACCTTATCCTTCACCTCTGGGGGAATCCAGATGACTGAAAAGAAGTCAGATGGATCAAAAGGGGTAAGGAAACAAACCATGTGTAAAATATATATATTTTCCGTCTCTAAGAAGGAAAACCCAGCCAGCTTCTTTCCATCTACTCTCAAGCTCCCTCTATGTTTGTACCAGACCTCCATCAGACCCAACTCCTTAAAGCTTTGGGTCAAGAGATCCCCAACCCTCTGATAGGCATCCTCTAAATCCTTAAAGATATTTTTAGATAATACCCCTTGTAGGAAAAGTGTCGATTCAGGATCGGCGAAGATGAGATCCCGTTCCCCCGTGGTAATGATATGTTTCAGGTTGGGAAGGTCTGGTTTGATCTCGTTAATCAAAGGGACGATATTCTTAAGAGTCACGATTGCTTTCGCACCACAATCTTTCAGAATATATAAAATCTCACCCCCTTTATACATCGTATTAAAAGGAACGGCCACTGAACCAAGTTTCTGGCAGGCCAAAAAAGTGGTGACAAATTCCGGAATATTCGGGAGCATGATCGCTACCCTATCCCCCTTCTCAATACCAAGACTTTTCAGCCCATTGGCAAGACGATTAACGGTTTTGTTCAGTTCCTCAAAATGGATAGCCTTCCCCTCATAGACAACGGCAGTCCTTTTGGGAAACTTTTTAGCCTTTTCTTCTAAAAGTCTACCTAAGTTCATTCCTTTTCTATCAACCTTCCATCTCGATACCCTTGCCGTAACTCTTTTCTCAATATCTTGCCAGTGGCACTCTTGGGCAGGCTTTCCCTAAATTCTACTCCATCGGGGACTTTGTAGGAAGCTAGCTTCATCCTGCAGTATTCAATAATTTCCGATGAGGTTACTTTCTCCCCATCCGCAGGGACGATAAAAACCTTGATCGCCTCTTCCCTACCCTCCTTCTCCTTCTCACCTACCACGGCTGCCTCTTTCACCTTCGGGTGAGCGACAAGCAGGCCTTCAATCTCTGCTGAAGAGATATTGAATCCTCCTTTGATGATAATATCTTTCTTTCTATCAGTGATGTAGAGATACCCTTCTTCATCTTGATATCCGATATCGCCTGTGTAAAACCATCCTTCCACCAAATCCTTTTTCGTCTCCTCTGGCATGTTATAATATCCCATCATGATGACCTTCCCTTTGACCAAAATCTCACCAGGGGTATGAGGAGGCATGAGTTGGCCATCTTCATTCACAATCTTTATCTGAACCCCATGGATCGGAAGACCTACTGATCCTGGCTTTGTTTTATGGCGAGGATTTACTGCTACTGCAGAGGTGGTCTCGGTGAGGCCATATCCCTCCATAATATCGACCTCAAAGGTCTCTTTGAAATCATGGAGAATAGGGATGGGCAGTGGAGCAGCTCCAGAAATACAGTACTTTAAGGCGCTTTTCATAGCGGGTTTTCGTTTGGTAGCCCGTAGCAGATGGTGGTATTGGGTAGGGATGGCAATAAGGATGGAGATTTTTTCTTCATCCATCCTCTTCAAAAAATTTCGGGGAGAGTACTGAGGGATCAAGAGCGTACTGCAGCCGCGAAAGAGTGGAACCACCAGTCCTATGGCCAGGCCATAAATATGAAAGAAAGGGACTAAACTGACAAATCGATCCTCTTCGTTTGTCACAATCACCTCAATCGTCGCTTCGCATTCGGCGAAGAAGTTGCCGTGGGTAAGCATCGCTCCTTTGGGATTTCCCACAGTACCTGAGGTATAGATAAGGGCTGCCATCTCATCGATTGAACTTTCTACCGAGGTGAATTGATCCTTTGCTCTAAGAATCAGTTCCTGAAAAGAGATCGTCTCTGCAGGGTTCATCCCGCCACGGCCCCCTTTGGGCTGAACAGCAATCTCTATGCCCTCTTTTTCCGCCCCTTCTTTGTCTATCACCACTTCCACACCGACCAAAATCCCTTTTCTCTTGACCTTCTGGAGGATGATCGTCTCAGGGATGGGCTTCTGGACAAGGATATAGCGTCCTGCGACTCTGGCCTCAGCTACAGCCGCAGGCAGAGCCATCAGATCTGCTACTTCTCCTTGGTTATTAAAGATCACCCTCCACTCCATCAATTCCTCCCCGTTAAGAAATCGTCTACTTCATCGAAGTATATCCGCTCGATTTGCTCCGAGGGTTTAGGTGTCAAAAGGCTAACCAGAATGTAGACTAAGGTATTGATCAAAAAAGCCAGGATAACAGCGTTGAAGTTCTTAAAGATAAACCCGATGATTAAAAACGCAACCCCTACAAGAACTCCTGCAATGGCTCCTTCTTTTGTCCCCCTTTTCCAGAGAATGCCTCCCACAAGGCAGGGTGCCCATTGGGCAAATCCGGGTACCGCCACATGCGTCAGATAGAGAGCGAGGGCGATAGGATCCCAGAGGGCAAGCCCTAAGGATAAGATAATAAGACCGATGACTGCGAGTTTTGTCCAGGTGATGAGTTCCTGATCAGAGGCATTGGGCTTTAAAAAACCATGGATCATATCTCTCGAAACCAAGATAGCGGATGTTATGAGTAGAACGGATGCAGTAGAAAGGGCAGCAGCAACAACGCCTAAGAGTGCAAAGGTTGAGAACCACCCTGGAAGATATTGTGTCATGATGACCTGGACGATATTGTCAGCCTCTTTGCCACTGACCACTGGGACTAAGGTTCCATCCATATGACTAATGGCTGGAGCAACGATAGACCCCCATATAAAGGGAATGGTGTAAAAGCCTATTCCTCCAGCAACGATTCCAAACAAGGGAAACCATTTAAAGGTAAGCTTATCCCTTACTGTCAGGGTACCCATGACAATATGGGGCCAAGAGAAGGCCATCAAACCGGTAATGAACACACCTATGATAAAGGGATAAGTAAGGTGAGGTTCTCCTGCCACCTCTGGACCTGGGGCATAAAGGAGTTCTGGTCTCTTGACAGCAAGTATCTGAACGGCCTGAGAGAGACCATTGGCAAATACCTTATGGGTGATCCACAAAAGAGAACCCAGAAAGGTTGTTGCATAGATGATACCCAGAAGAATATTGATCCAGGCGGTCATCCTCATCCCTCCTAAGAGAGTGATGAAGATTGAGAGGATCGTGATATAGATAATACCTACCGCTGGATGGAATCCTACTAAGGCCTTAAACCCGAGTCCCACTCCCAGGGATTCAAGTCCCACGTAGGGAATGATTGAAGCAATGAGGAGAATGGAGAGGATGAAACGTAAGGATTTTGATTCATATCGCTGGGAAAGGATTTCCACAGGAGACAAGAAGTGATTGAGTTTCGCCACCGCCCATAAACGTGGGCCTAAAAACATGTAAAGGGAGACAAATCCGGCGACGCATCCCCATACAAAATAGACAAATGCAGGACCATGTCGATAGAGAAATCCAGGATATCCATAAAAGGTCCAGGCGCTCGATATACCAAAGAGTGTAAAAAAGAACAATACGACGATGCCAATTCCCCTGCCGGCCAGCATAAAGTCTTCCGCAGTTTTCGCAGAGATCTTATAACCGTAGACAGATATCCAGAGAATAGCAACCCCGAACAGGCTTAAGATGAGAATGGACATGAAGTCTCTCCTTAATCCCGGAATGGCCAATATTTAAAGAAATAAATAAGATAGGCAATAAGCCACACGAGGACAAAGATAATTCCTGCGAGGAAGGGAAGAGGCAGCCAGCCGAAGAAGATATGAGGTTCAAAAAAATACTTAGGAACCCAAAGAATACCTATGACAGATAGCAACAAAACAATAAGAAAAATTCGGCCAGGGGTATGTCTAAATATCTCCCTCATCATCCCTCCTGTAAACCCCGTTAGAAGGTCTTCGACCTTCCAACGGAAGGGCTCACACGGGGCTTTAAACCCCGTATTCGCTCCAAAAGGAATCTTATCTTCATCCCCGCTGCAAGCAATGGGGCTTTCTAACGGGGTAAAGCTTTGAAAAAACTATGAGGGTCTCGCCTTAACTGTTTTTACACCTTTTCTTTTACCAGTTTTCGCTCTCCTCTTCGTAAGCCTCTTCAATTCGGTCACTCCTGTGATCAGTCTTTCCCATTCTGCTTTAATCTCTGCTCTCTCCTTTTCAACTCTTAAAATCCGGCGATAGACCGAAAGCACTCGCAAAGCAACTTTGGCTTTCTCATCATCCGCCTGTTTCCCATTACAATAATCTCTAAGATACTTCTCGGCTACTCGAACCAATGGTTTAAAAAGGACTGAATCTTTTTTCGTTGTCTCCATCAGCCTGCTCCTTCATCTTAAGTTTATACTATCAAGAGAAATAACGAAGCAACAAAACTGACTTAATCTATTCAAAAAGGGAAGTCAATAAGAATTTTAAGTGAAGTGGGGATGGAATACTAATTGGAATGAAAGGTTTTAATCTATTTAGGGTGGGGCAATTTGTAAAGCCTGACTCTCTTCTTCAATATATTTTTGAACCATATCGTAGACCTTATCCTCAATTAAGCCTACCTTATGAAGCCATGTCATGGCATCGGATATCTTAAACAGAACATGGGGTTCAATCCGAGATATTTTAAGTTTTTCCCTTCCCCCCTGTTCCCGGTCCAAGAGAACGACCAGTTCATTAACCACTCCCCCCTGATCCCTGACTACCTCTGCTGACTCAATCACGCTCTCCCCAGTAGTGATGAGATCGTCGATGATGAGGACACGATCATTTCGTTCCAGAATTCCCTCAATCTTCTTTTTCACCCCGTGTTCCTTCCGGGCCTGGCGGTAGTATATGAGAGGAATGCCTAATTTTTGACTTACGACTGTGGCAAAGGGGACCCCTGCCGTGGGGACGCCCAATATTCTATCAATTTTTTCTTTACCAATCTCATTGAGGATGATTCTTGTCAAAGAATTGGCGATCCAGTCCATGGTGATCGGGCTGGAGATGGTCAGCCTTAAGTCGATATAGTAAGGGCTCTTTTTTCCAGAGGCTAAAATATAGTCACCAAACTTGATCGCATTATTTTTGATTAAGAGAATCCCCACCTGTTTCATCAGAAAGAGCTTCTCTTCTTCCCAAACCCTTCGCTCAATCTCTTCGAGTCCAAAAATCATATCTCTCTTTTATACAAATCTAACAATGATGTCAAGAAAATGTTTCATGACGGAAACGTCACCCCTGCCTACCGGCAGGCAGGCTCGAACGATGAAAATTGATTTATCAATCGTAGGGGCGGCCCTCTGCGGCCGCCTTAAGAGGAGCCCACGGAGGGGCTCCCCTACATTTATTAATTGAGACCCTTTATTTTCTGAGCAATGATATGTGAACCTCCTCATTTATTTCGTAATGGTTGTTCCAATTTCACCCTGGGTAGCTCTTAGAAGATTTTTAGGTGACGTAATGATTGCCTTTCTTCCGCCACCTTCAAGAAATTGAATGATGGCCTCGATTTTTGGTTTCATCGATCCTGGCTTGAAATGTCCTTCTGCCATATATTCCTTTATTTCAGAAAGGGTGGCACACCTGATAGGTTTTTGGTTCTCTTTTCCAAAGTTCAAATAGGCAGCATCAACCGCTGTTAAAATAATAAAAGTGTCTGCACCAAGATTTCTGGCCAAGAGGGAAGAGCCTAAATCCTTATCAATGACGGCTTCAACACCTTCGAGGTCCCCTTGCTCATTCCGTATAATAGGGATGCCTCCTCCGCCCGCAGCGACCACAATGTAACCTCTTTCCACCAATAACCTGATCACGTCCAATTCGATGATCTCTTTGGGTATGGGAGAGGGAACGACACGCCTGAACCCCCTGCCTGCATCTTCCACAACCTGCCATCCCAATTCATTCTTATTTGCGAGGGCTTCTTCCTCCGACATAAAGGAGCCGATCGGTTTGGTGGGATGTTCGAAAGAAGGGTCGTTTCTATCTACAATGGTCTGAGTCACAACTGTGGTCACCTTCTTCGCGATACCCCTTTTTTGAAACTCGTTCAGAAGGGCTTTTTGGATCATGTACCCGATCGCCCCTTGTGTGTCAGCGCCACAGATGTCCAAGGGGATAAGGGGAAGCTCATGACTGGCGAGTTCCCCTCTTCTATAGATAAAACCTACCTGAGGGCCATTGCCATGGGTGATCACCATGATCAGTCCCTCTGCGATGAGATCGACAATAGATTTGGCGGTCTCCTTCAATGTTTCATACTGCCAAGATAGAGCGATGTGGTTTTTATCTTTGATTAAGGAGTTTCCACCGATGGCTAAGACAGCTAAACGAGATTTCATAAGCTGATCTTTTAGTCAAGTTCCAATAACCAAACTCCAAATAAATTTTACACGACGGGTTCGACACTTACGAACCATGAAAATTTAATCCCCCCTCACCCCCCTTTAGAAAAGGGGGGATGGGGGGATTTGAATTCTGGTCATTGGTGCTTGGAGTTTATTTGGATATTGGAATTTGGATATTTCCTACCTATCGCTTTCCCAAAATCATAGAGAGCAGGGCCATACGGACATATACTCCGTTCCTCATCTGCCGGAAATATGCGGCTCCAGGATAGGAATCCACATCCGGGTTGATTTCGTCAACCCTCGGAAGGGGGTGAAGAATCGTGATCTTTTTCTTCAACCTGTCGATGAATTCACGATTAATGATGTAACTTCCCTTGACCCTCTCGTATTCAGACAGGTCAGCGAAGCGCTCTTTTTGAATCCGTGTCATGTAGATCAGATCGCTCCTGGAAGCCGCCAGGGCAAGATCTTCTGTTTCGGTCACCTCACAGCCCTTTCCCTTCAACTGGACGGTAATCTCTTCGGGCATCCGGAGGAGGCTCGGTGAGACAAAATATAAGCTGACCTCAAAATGGGAGAGAACCTCTACCAGGGCATGGACGGTCCGTCCATTTTTTAAGTCACCTACAAGAGAAACCTTCAGGTTCTTCATCGAGCCTAACTCTTTTTTAATGGTATAGATATCGAGGAGAGCTTGTGTGGGATGTTGTCCTGCCCCATCCCCTGCATTGATCACTGGAATGTCGACCGCGTCAGCCGCTTCCTTCGCTGACCCTATCCTGGGGTGCCGGACGACGATCACGTCCGCATACTGCGCCACCGTCCGTGCGGTGTCACTCAATGTTTCCCCCTTGACCACCGAAGAACTTTCGACCGCCCCCATGCTGATCACTCCTCCACCCAGCCGCTGCATGGCCGCCTCAAAGGACAATCGGGTCCGCGTGCTCGGTTCAAAGAACAAAGTGGCCACGAGCTTTCCCTTCAATAGCGGAATGGTACCCTTCCCCTTTAGCTCCTTCTCAAAGTCGGAGGCGACCTTCATGATGGCCTGGAGTTCGTTCTTCGAAAACTGATTTCCATGGAGAATGTCTTTTCCTTTAAGGCTGACCATTATTTCCTCCTTCTTTTGAAAATCCCTCCTAACCTCCCCTGCCTGCCGGCAGGCAGGCTTTCATAAAGGGAGGAATGCTCCCCCTTTTGTAAAGGGGGAGGGAGGGGGATTATAGATTTATCTTCTTAAATTTTGTTGGAAGAAATTTCCCCTCTCCTGGTTTCCCCTTTAATTCCCCATCTTCAACAAGGATCTTTCCCCTCTGCATCGTGAGGGTAACCATTCCCCGGCATCTTCTCCCTTCATAGAGTGTATAGGGAGCTCCTGAATGTTGTGTCTTATGTTGAACGGTATGAATTTGATTCGGGTCAAAGAAAATAAGGTCTGCATCCGATCCTTTTTGCAGGATCCCTTTCTTAGGGTAGAGTCCAAAAATCTTTGCAGGGTTCTCTGAAAAGAGTTGGACCAATTTGCACATCCCAATCCTTTCTTTATTGATCCCTTCATCATAAGTAATGGTGAGCATGGTCTCGGCTTGGGGCGATCCATAAGGGGCTTCAAAAAAAGGATCTTCCTTCTTCTTTGCCTTTGGGGCATGGTCGCTCGCCACCACGTCAATGATCCCTTTTTGGATGGCTTCCCAGAGGGCCAGACGGTCCTTTTCAGTTCGCAGAGGAGGACCCACTTTGGCTAAGGGTCCTAATCTCTGAAGAGTTGAATCGGTCAAAGTAAGGTATTGGGGACATGTCTCTGTATAAACGACGTGACCTTCTTCTTTGGCTTGTTTGATGGGAATCACTCCTTTGGCTGTGCTCAAGTGAACGATGTAGAGGGGACAATGGGTGACAGCAGAAATCGATAGAGCCCTGAAGATGGCCTCCGCTTCAAGATAGTCTGGCCTCGTTTTGAGGAAGAACTTTTTTTGATCCTCCCCTGTCTTCAAGGATCGGTCCTCAAGATAGTCAGTGACTAAACCATTCTCTGCATGGACCATGGCGAGTCCTCCACATTCCGAAATGAGATCCATTGCTGCGGTGAGGTGATAGTCATCTGTCATCCATTTCAATTTAGCATAGGTCATAAACATCTTGAACGAGGAAATCCCGAGGTCGAAGGCCTTAGGAATCTCTCTGATTTGAGAAGGTGGATCAAAGAGTGCCCCATGAATTCCAAAGTCAAGATACGATTTCTGATGACCCTCTTCCTGATATTGTTTAATCGTATCAATTAGTTTCATCCCGGGTTTTGCATAGGCAAAATGAATAAGGGTAGTTGTCCCTCCATGGGCAGCGGTAAACGAGAGGCCTCCCATATCATCCTCGTAAACGGGATGGACATGGACATCGATTACCCCTGGCATGACATACTTCCCAGAGGCGTCGATTACCCGAACTGCCTCCTTCTGTGAAAGCCGAGGCTCGACAGAGGTGATCTTCTCGCCTTTAATGCCTATATCAGCCTTTCGGATTTTTGAACCACTAACGACAAGGCCTCCTCGGATCAAAAGGTCATATTGCTTTGTCATCTATTTTTCCTTCTCTATTTCGGAACAATCCTGGATGGCTTTGACGATCTGAGTATATCCCGTGCATCGGCAAAGATTCCCACGGATATGCTCCCGGATCTCTTCTTCTGTGGGTTTTGGGTTCTCATCGAGCAAGTTCTTCGCCATAAGGATCATTCCTGGCGTACAAAAACCACATTGAACAGCTCCGTGCTCAAGGAAAGATTCTTGAACACGATGTAACCGGCCATCCGATTGAGAGATCCCCTCTACTGTCACGATATCACTTCCATCTAAGGAAATGGCCAATGTAAGGCAGGAAAGAACAGGTTCACCATCTACCAATACTGTACAGGAACCACATTCCCCAATCCCACATCCGTATTTCGTCCCCGTTAAACCCAAACGATCCCTAAGGAGATTCAGGAGAAGTTCATTCGGGGAAACCAGAATCTCCCGTTTAACACCATTGACCGTCATTGTGATCTGTTTTTTCAAATCAATTCCTCCGTAGTATCAAATCCGGATTTCCATTTTAAATCTCGGAATTTATATTCCGCAATCCGCAATCCCCATTCCGCAATTATATGATCAGTGCCATCAGGGCTTTCTGCGTATGCATTCGATTCTCTGCCTGATCGAAGATGACGCTATTTTTTGAATCGGCCACCTCATCTGTCACTTCTTCTCCTCGGTGGGCTGGCAGGCAGTGCATGAATAGATAATCTTCTTTAGCCCCTTTGACCAACCGGCTATTCACCTGATAGGGTTTAAATATCTTGAGTCGCTTCTGCCGCTCCTTCTCTTGACCCATACTTGCCCAGACATCGGTGTAAATGATATCAGCTCCTTTCACCCCTTCTTTGGGATCCTTCGTCACTTTCACCGTGGAACCATTTCTTTTCGCCTCCTCTTTAGCCTTTGAAACCACCTCTGGATTAGGTCCATAACCCTTTGGACAAGCAAGGGTCATATCCATTCCAACCTTTGAGCACCCATAGATGAGCGAATGGGCTACATTATTACCATCCCCGACGTAAGCAAGCTTCAATCCTGAAAGTTTGCCTTTCTTCTCATAGATGGTGAAAAGATCTGCCAGACCTTGACAGGGATGGGTTAAATCTGAAAGTCCGTTGATCACTGGAACCCTTGAAAAATTGACCAAATCGAGTATCGTCTGATGGCTGAAGACCCTTGCCATGATCCCATTGACATAACGTGAAAGAACCTGAGCCGTATCCGCAATGGTCTCTCCCCGTCCTAACTGGAGATCGCTGGCACTTAGATAGAGGGCATAACCCCCAAGCTGCCACATTCCCACTTCGAAGGAAATGCGAGTTCGTGTGGATGGCTTCTCAAAGATCATCGCCAGTGTCTTTCCTTTTAAAATGGGATGTTCCTGGCCTCTAAGGAGTTGAAGTTTCAACAATTCTGAAGTCTTGAGAATCTCTTCAATCTCTTCCCTCGTCAGATCATAAAGGCTTGCTAAGGATTTGCCTTTCATGTTTACAGCCATCGCGCTGCACCTCTCTTACCTTTCATATTCTATTTGATTTTGGTTCGTTACGGATAAATCCCTCTCAACTTTGTGGCCTCGGCCACTCTCCCAATGCCAAGCATTAAAGCGGCTGTCCTCATATCGACTTTCTCTCTTTGGGAGATGTTGAGGACCTCCGCAAAACTACGCTTCAAAATCCGAGTCAACCGATCTGAAATCTCTTCTTCACTCCAAAGAAGCTCCTGAAGATTCTGGACCCATTCAAAGTAGGAAACGGTGACACCCCCTGCATTGGCCAGGATATCCGGCACAACGAAAATCCCCCGGCCGAAAAGAATTTGATCCGCCTCCGGAGTCGTAGGACCATTCGCACCTTCAGCAATGATTTTCGTTTTAATCTTAGAAGCATTCTTATGGGTGATCTGGTTCTCTAAAGCAGAAGGGATGAGGAAATCGCAATCGAGTTCCAAGAGTTCCTCGTTCTTAATCTCCTCTCCCATTTTTGCTTCCGGGGTAATGACACAAGAGTACTTCTTTTTGCAATCCAAGACCGCTGAAATGTCTAACCCCTTCTTGTTATAGATCCCCCCACTGGAGTCACTGATTGCGATCACTTTGGCTCCTGCACGATCAAAATATTGAGCTGCAATCCCACCCACATTCCCACACCCCTGGACGACGACACGAGCGCCTTCTATTGGGATATTGAGATGACGGGCGGCCTCCTGGGCAGTGATAAAGACCCCTTTTCCAGTGGCCTCAAACCTTCCCAGAGATCCACCCAGCTCCAGCGGTTTTCCTGTCACGACACCATGTACTGTATAACCCTTCAGGATGCTGTACGTATCCATGATCCAGGCCATCACCTGCGGATTGGTATAGACGTCAGGGGCTGGAATATCCTGATCAGGCCCGATCATCATGGCAATTTCCCAAGTGTAGCGGCGGGTCATATTCTCCAGCTCCCTCAGTGACATACTTTTCGGATTGCACTGAACACCACCCTTTGCCCCTCCAAAGGGGATATTGACCACAGCAGCTTTCCAGGTCATCCACATCGCAAGTGCCCTGACTTCATCCAAATCAACATCAGGATGATAACGTATCCCCCCTTTCCCAGGACCTCTGGTCACATTATGATGAACTCTATATCCTGTAAAAATCTTGACGCTCCCATCATCCATCTTCACCGGGAAGTGGACGATCAGCTCCCTTTTTGTCTTCTTGATTTTCTCACCGATCCCTGGATCCAATTTCAAACGCTCCGCTGCAATATCGACCTGCCTCATCGCCACATCAAGAGGATTTATTTTTCTTTCTACGTTTGACATTTCTCATTCCTTTCTCTTTCAAGACACTTATATATTAAGATCTGCTTGCAAATCTACATCGCCCTTTTCCACGCAAGGTTGATTGCATCTCTGACCAGAATTCTGGAGATCTCCTTCCGGTATTGGGTGGTTGAACGGACATCGGTAATGGGCCTGATCTCCTCGGAAGCTTCTCTCCCTGCCTTTTCTACAAGCTCCTCCGTCAACTTCTCATCGGTTATCAACTCCTCAGCCTCCAAAGCCCTCATCGGTCTTTCTGCCACTGAACCAAGGACGATCCTACACATCCGGCAAACACCATCTTCTCGTTCGATCACCACACCGCAACTGACTTTTGCCAGATCGGCTGAAACCCGCCCCAACTTAAGAAATGCACTTCCAAGATTTCCTTTCAATTCGGGGACTTGAATTTCTACAAGAATTTCCATAGGAGAGAGAATGGTCTTTCCCGGTCCGATAAAGAACTTCTCCAGAGGAAGTACGTTCTCACGACCCAGTCCAGTTAGTTTCACCTTTGCTCCAAAAGCGATTAGGGGAGGGGCAGCATCTGCAGCGGGTGATGCATTGCAAAGATTTCCTCCAACTGTTCCCATCGTTTTGATCTGCACGGAACTGACCGATCGGGCAGCCTCAGAAAGAGCTGTGTACTTCTCCTTAATCACTTGAGATCTCTCGAGATCCCGGAAAGGAGTGAGTGCACCAATACGGAGCCCTTTTTCCTCGATGAGATATCGTAGAGATGGAATTCTTGAAATACTAATTATATATTGGGGATGGACTTTCCCCATTTTCATTTGAACCAGCAGATCTGTTCCTCCGGCAATCACTTTAGCCTTCTCGCCATAGTCTGTTAGATATTTAACGGCTTCATCAATCGTTCTGGGTTCAAAATATTCGAATTCTTGTGTGAGAATATGAGTATTTACCATGTTATCAATTTCTCTCCTTCAACGCATTAAGCACCTTCTCCGGTGTCATCGGAATCTCAGCGAATCTTATCCCAATGGCATGGTAGACCGCATTTGCTACAGCTGCAGCCGTTGGATTGAGCGCCGCTTCTCCAATCCCCTTTGCACCGAACGGTCCGGTTGGCTCTACTGTATTCGTAAAGTAAGTCTGGATATTTTCTATCTTTGGCATGTCTTCAGCTGTAAGCATTTTGAAATCGGTTAGAAATCCCTTGTTCGTCAATTCGCCTGTTTCTCCATCATATTGAGTATCCTCAAGAAGGGCATACCCCAGACCTCGATAAAGGCCGCCGTACAACTGTCCTTCTGCCAATTCTGGGTTGATCACCCTTCCCGCATCGCTACAGAGAACTGCACGGGTAGGTGTAATCACCCCAGTCTCGGTATTGACTTCTACCTCAATAAAATGGGCAATAAAAGTTGGAGGACAGTTGACCTGCCGGTGGCTATCTACGGCTGCAATCGTTCCCCAATCATTGAGTTGGGCAGTTTTGGCAACCTCCCCGATAGTGACCCTCTTTCCTGGTACCCCCTCCACATAGATAACCCCTTGACCAGCCTCTTCATCCACCTTCATCTTTAGAGCATGGGGAGGGGCCTGAAGAATCCTTGATGCAAATTCTAACAGCTTCTCTTTCGCCTGACCTGCTACCTTGTGGATCGCGCCACCTCCACAATAAACTCCTCTTGTAGCATGGGTGCAGACATCGTAAATCGTAGTCCGGGTATCGACAGGTGAGATGCCGACTTTTTCGACAGGGACCTTCAATTCCTCAGCCACAATCTTTGCCAGGGCATCCAGAGTTCCACCGCCAAGATCCATCAGTGCTGTGAGAAAATCGACAGACCCATCCTCATTGATTTTGACGATGCCGCCAGAGTAATCGATCGCTTCTCCTGGCATCGGAGCCCCTGCCCCAGAGGTATGAAATCCCCTTGCCATTCCAAGGCCACGACGGATGGGACCTTTCTCCTTGGCCAATTTCCACCGATTCTCCCAGTCGATCAATTCCGCACCCTTCTTTAACATTTCCTCCACACCACAACTCCGGATGACAGAACGAACCGTGGGGCCCTGGCCCCAGAAGGTCTGACCCAATCCTACATAATTCTTCAATCGCAGTTCGATAGGGTCCATGCTCAATCTCTCTGCAAGAATATCCATCAGAGACTCCACTGCAAAGGTGACCTGTGGATTTCCAAAACCCTGCATGGCGCAGGCAGGGACCTTGTTGGTGTAAACGGCTTTTCCTTCAAATTTCAGATGGGGAAGTCGATAGAGAGATACCCACCACCCTGCCATGCATCCCAAAAGCGGGTAGGCCTGAGTATTGTGGGCACCAATATCGACGATGACCTTCATCTCACCGGCTGTTAAGAGCCCATCCTTTCTTGCTCCGAGTTTCAGTCTGATCTGAGAGGGATATTTGACATGGTCATACATATCCTCTTCTCTGGTTGAAAGGAGTTTGACCGGCCGACGTGCTTTTAAGGCAAGAGCGACGCCAATGGGAACGACGGAGTTCATCTGGATGCTCGATCCAAAAGAACCCCCAACAGAAATCCTTTTGACATTGACTTTGCTCAAGGGTAGATTGAAAATCTCTCCAAGAAGCTGCCTCACATTATGAATCGTCTGAGTCGTCGTCCAGACAGTAATCCCCCCATCGGCTTCTGGTTGGCAGACAACGGATTTTGTCTCCATCTGTGCATGATAGACACGACCCGTCTTAAATTCGTCTTCAACGATGACATCTGCCTCTTTAAATCCCTCTTCAATATCCCCCTCGCTTATCTCTCTCAATGCGGCAATATTCTTTTCAATTTTTCGCTCTTCATCTCCAACAAGAATAGATTCATGAATGAGCAGACTATCCGATTTCATAGCCTCGATGGGATCCAAAACCGCAGGATATTTTTCATACTCGACATGAATCAGGGAAAGAGCCTCTTCGGTCATCTCCTCAGTCTCTGCCGCCACTGCAGCGATCGCCTCGCCCACATGACGGGCCTTATCGGCCAAGACATATCTATCTTTATAAGTGGACCTGGGAATGCTTACCAAGCGCTCATTATATTTAACTTTTGGGATATCCTTGAAAGTGATGCAGATTGCCCCCATTCTCTCTGCTGCGCTTGTGTCGATGTTTTTAATCTTGGCATGCGGGAAAGGACTTCTTAATACTCTTGCATGAAGCATTCTGGGAAGGAGGATATCAGACGTATAAGCCTCCTGCCCGATTACTTTTGCAATCCCATCTTTTCGAACGAATCGTTTGCCTATAGCATGATATTGTTGCTTCTCCATTGTCCTCCTCGTTAGGCACCTTAACTTTTTCTCTTTTCTTTGAGTGCCCTGAAAATCTTTTCTGGCGTCAATGGTAGATCAAAGATTCGGACTCCGATGGCATCACATACTGCATTGCAAATGGCAGGGGCAACCGAACAGACAGAGGGCTCTCCAACTCCTTTTGCACCAAATGGCCCCACACCATCACCGGATTCGAGGAGAATCGTTTGAACATCTGGCACATCCATTGACGTGGGTAGAGATATTCGGAAAACGAGGGGGTCATGGTCACTCCTTTCTCCAATATCACCTCTTCGGTCAATCCATAACCCATCCCATAGATCGCTCCACCCTCCAGTTGACCTTCTACACTTGAACGATTGATCGCCCTGCCCACATCGAAACAGGAGATGAGCTTCAATACCTCCACCTCTCCTGTCTCTTCATCTACCGCAACTTCTGCAGCATGGGTACCAAAGGTGAAATCAGGAAAGACCTGTCCTTCTATCCTTTCATATTGGGTTAGGTTTCGAAACGGTGCTTTAAAGAGAGCAACGTGATATAGAGGGAGACCATCGGAGGCACAGGCCTTCACCACCTCGATAAGGGAGAGACTCTTTCCAGAACCTTCTGTATCGACGACTTCTCTATCCACAAGGTCAAGCCTTTCAGGATCGATCCTCATCATCTCCCCTGCCTTTTTAAGCAAGGTTTTCCGAACCTCTTGGGCAGCCATGAGTGTTGCATTTCCAGACATATAGAGTTGCCTTGTGGCAGTCGTCGTCCCTGCCAACGGAGTTAAGGCAGTATCTGCAATATAGACCTTGATGTCTTCCAGAGGAACTCCTAAAACTTCAGCAACAATATGACAGAGGGAAGAGGCTTGTCCTCCACCAATGTCCTGAACTCCTGCACGGATGGTGACACTTCCGTCCATTTCGATGGAGACATGGGATCGCGAGGTGTCATGAAGAAAAACCATCCGACCATAACTTGTCATCCCAGAAGCGATACCTCGACCGATCTTCAAATTACCTTTAGCAGGTGTCTTTTCCCCAAGGGCCTGAAAAGCCTTCTCAGTCGTCTCCTTGAGGGCAACATGATGCTCAAGAATTTGACCTGTGGCCAACGCCTCTCCTTTCTCCAAATAATTGACCTTGCGAATCTCTAGAGGATCCATCTTCAGTTGTCTAGTTAATTCTTCCATTTGGGACTCATAAGCAAAGCAGACCTGCGGTGCTCCAAAACCTCGATTGGCGCTTGTGAAGGTATTATTGGTCAAAACTGTATATCCATCCACTTTCACATGCGGGATTCGGTAAGGCCCTGCAGCATCCACCATAGAGTAAAGAAGAACCCATGGGCTGAGGTAAACATAGGCGCCTGCATCCGAAATGATTCTCGCTTCAAGGGCAGTTAACTCGACCATTCTTTTTTGCACCCGTTTTATATTCCATGACGTAGGGATGCCGTTTGCTGTGGCAGAGGATCGATTCTTCGCGGGTATAAGTGAGCTTCACGGGCCTCCCTGTTTTAAATGTGAGGAGGGCAAGAAAGGTCTCTACGGTGATATCCTCTTTCCCCCCAAATCCTCCACCCACATAGGTTCCAATCACTCTGACCCGATTGTGAGGAAGGCCAAGGACATCCGCAACACTTCTAAAATGCTCGATCACCTGGGTGGAAACCCGAATGGTGATCACCCCATTTTCGTCGATCCAGGCCACACCCGATTCTGGCTCGATATAGGCATGATCCACAAATGGGACTCGATAGGTATTCTCCACGATCACATCCGCTTCGGAAAACCCTTCTTTCACATCTCCCTTTATCACTTCATAATGAGTGATGATATTTGACTTCCCTTCCTCCACTTGAGGGGCATCAGGCTTCATTGCTTCGATGGGATCGAAGACCCCTGGCAGAGGCTGATACTCTACTTTAATAAGTTTTAAAGCCCTTTCCGCAATCTCTTCTGTCTCAGCAGCGACCAGTGCAACTGCCTCTCCCATGAAATGGACTTTTTTATCGGCAAGAACTCGATAAAGCCCTTCAAACCCTCCTCCCATGGCATGGGTTTGACCAAACCTGGTCACAGTCTCATTTCGCGGGACATCTTTTGCAGTTAATACAGTCTTAACACCAGTGCAGCCGCTCTGCCTTAGAGGTATCAATGGAAAGGATCTTGGCAGAGGGGTACTGGCTTCTCAGTACTTTCCCATAGAGCATCCCTGGCATGGAGAAATCAGCGGCATAACAGGTCAAACCCAATGCTTTTTCCAGAGCATCATGTCGTGGAACGTTTTTCCCGATGATTCTTAATTCCGTCATTTTACTCCTCTTCCATCCACTTTTTTCAGTGAGCAGTGATCAGTTAACAGTAATTCAGTAATCTCATCTTAGCTAAGTCAATGATTCTCTCATAACTGATGACTGATTACTGATTACTCATCTTTTGATGCAGCCTCCACGCTTCTATAATTTTCTTATATCCGGTACAACGGCAGAGATTGCCTGATAATGCTCTTTTAATATCTTCTCTGGAAGGTTTGGGATTTTTTTTCTAAAAGGGCTTTTGCAGAAAGAAGTTGACCAGGGATACAAAAACCGCACTGTATGGCACCCTTTTCTATGAACTTTTTCTGCAAGGGGTGCAATTTTTCAGGGTCCCCAAGCCCTTCACAGTTAGAATTTTCTTACCCTCTGCCTGGTATGCCAGAACAAGGCAAGAATCCACAGGAATCCCATCTAAAAGTACCGTGCAAGCCCCACAGTCGCCTTTTCCGCAACCTTCCTTTACCTCGGTATGATTTAGCTTGTTTCTAAGGACTTGAAGCAAAGTCTCGCCAGGCTGACAAAAAACCTTTTCTTCATTCCCGTTGATTTTTAGAATAATCTCTTTCCCCACCTGTTTCTTACCTTCATATTTGAACTCCATACTCGATTTCACAAAGACCCGTCTTCTTACCTTAACTGATATCGGCCAAAGCCCCCTCCAAACCTCGTTTGACAAGAACAGCCGAAAGTCCCTTCCTGTAAATTCTACTTCCTCTTAATCTTGAATCTCGTGGATTTACCTCTTCAGAAGCGATCTCCCCTGCCCTCTCAAAAATCTCAGCGGTCAGCGGCTTTCCCTTCAAAAAATCCTCCGCCTCCCTTGCCCTGAATGGAGTATTAGACACAGGCCCAATGGCAATCCTTGCAGACTGCAATCGATCGATCCATCGATTTGACAAATACTCCGCATGCCAAAATGGGGAGGGCCATTGCTCTTCGGATCGCAATCCTTTGGTAGTTACTCCCTTCTCCCTTTTTACGTTTCTCAAATCGAATCCCAACCAGAATTTCCTTAGAAGGGTTAATGATGGATTTCCCGATATCCAAATAAGCTTTGTTTATCGGAATTTCACGGATCCCTTTCATACCTGCAATTTCAAGCATTGCATCAAAGGCGAACAATGCCAAAGCGCCGTCAGCCGCAGGTTGAGCGGATACAATATTTCCCCCAATCGTCCCCCGATTTCTCACTTGAGGACTACCCATCAGACTCGCCGCCTGTGACAGAGCTGAGCATGAGCCTTGATTAATTCATTCTCTTCCAGTTCTGTAAAAGTCACTCCAGAACCAATAAATATCTTCTTGCCTTCTTCTCGTATCGATCTGAGCTTTTTTATTTTTTCAATGTCCACAAGCACTTCAAAGTCAAACTCTTTTTCTCTTATCTCTGCTATCAGGTCTGTGCCGCCTGCAATTAACCGCGCCTTACCCTTGTATTCCTTAAGTAGCGCTAATGCTTCGTCTATCGTTTTTGGAAAAAGATGATCTCTTATCACCCCCCTACTCCTTTAGAAGAATTCCTTATCCCCTAGGATGGTAAGAATCTTTGCTGAAGTGTCATAAATGCTCGGTGTGCTCATCTTTTATAAACAATTTGGTTCGGTTCGAGAAAGAATTAATCGATGGGGATCTATTTATACTTTCCTCCATCCCTTCATGCTATTACCTTCGTATCCAAAATGGGAAGTGGCACTGCAAAAAACTTATTATAGTTTCCCAAAACATAGCCTCAGGATTTCAACTGTCTCTGTAGGCGAGGGTCCATAACGTCTCTCAATCCATCACCAAGTAGGTTTATACCAAGAACTGTAACAAAGATGGCCATCCCAGGAAAAATGCAAAACCAAGGGGCCCGGTACATGTAACTTCTTCCCTCGCTCAGCATGGATCCCCATGTAGGGATAGCGGGAGGAACGCCAAGCCCCAAGAAACTCAAACTGGCTTCATAAATGATCATCAGGGCCATTGAAAAGGTAAGCATAACCGTAATGGTATGGATCGTATGGGGTATGATGTGTTTCCTGATGATATAGAAATCCCTCCCCCCGATGGCCCTCGCAGCCAACACATGGACCCTTTCCTTTAAAGTCAAAACATCTCCTCTGACCATCCTGCAGAAATGTACCCATCGACTCAGCACCAAGGCTAAAATCAAGTTACCTAACCCTTGGCCAAGAAAGGCCATGAGTATAATGGCCAATAAAATAAAGGGGAAGGCTAGAAAGACTTCCACAATTTTCATGATAACCTCATCCACATAGCGACCAAAGTATCCGGCCAGAGCACCAAGAAAGCAACCAATAACAGCCGAAATCATCACACTGATGATTCCCACAAATAGGGAAATTCTTGAGCCGAAGACAATACGACTCATCAAGTCTCTTCCCAAGCTATCTGTCCCTAAGATATTCTCCCAATTTCCACCCTTACTCCATGCGGGCGGCTTTAACTTCATTTCAAGATTCTGCTCTAGAGGGTCATGGGGAGAGAGGTATGGAGCAAACAAACCTGTTATCACCAATCCTGCAAAGATAAGACCTCCAATAACAATTTTTATGTTTCTCCACCATATCTTTTTTGTGAAACGAACGGGTCGGGAAGAGATATTAGCAATATGTTCACCAATCTTATCTGCGGTCTGGTCCATGAACGCCCTTTACACTTTCACCCTTGGATCTACTACCGAATACAAAACATCTACGATAAGGTTTATCGTGATATACATAGTGGAATAGAAAAAGACGATAATCTGAACAAGTTTGTAATCGCGAAACGAAATGGCTTGAATCAGAAGGCTTCCGATACCGGGCCAAGAGAATACCGTTTCAATAATAATTGACCCAGCAAGTAACGTCCCAAGTTGAAGTCCCAGTAAAGTGATAATAGTGCAGAGGGCATTTCTAAAGCTATGTTTCCATAGGACAGACATTTCGCCCAACCCTTTAGCCCTTGCAGTAGTAATGTAATCCTGCCTAATCACTTCAAGCATGCTGGAACGAGTAATCCTTGCTACGATGGCTGATAGGACAATACCTGAGGTAAGACTCGGCATAATAATGTGTTTCAGACCATTGATGAAGGCTGTCCAGTTCGCTGTCAAAATACTATCAAATAGGTACAAATAGGTTATCTTTCTCATCGCTATACCGTAATCGATTCTGCCACTGACTGGAAGTAGATTCAAGTATCCTCCAAAAAAGAATATCAGCATGATACCGAGCCAGAAGGAAGGAAAGGAGTTACCTATCAACGCAAAGATCATAGATGAATGATCCCAGAAGGAGTTTTGTCTGGATGCTGAAAGGACCCCTATCGGAATGGCTATCAATATGGAGATGAGAAAGCTTACAAAAGCAAGCTCAATTGTGGCAGGAAGCCTTTCAAGGATCAACTTTAACACTGGCTCATCGAACCTAAAAGATTTACCAAAATCCCCCTTCGCTGCATTCTTGATGAACTCCAAGTACTGGATGTAAAGGGGTCTATCCAAACCCCATTCCCTCCTGACTTCCTGTATTTCTTCCGGTGACGTTCCTTCCGGAAGAAGGAGCGTCACCGGATCTCCAGGAATAAGGTGCACTAGGAAAAACACAACGATCGAAACCCCAACGAGAACCGAAATTGCACCCAGGATTCTACGTCTTAACATGTATATCTACTCCAAAGGTGCTTCAGATCTCCAATGAAGCATCTTGCATCAATATTTCTTCTTCGGAGAAGGTTTCCGCCACACCTTCTCGATCAACTCATAGAGGTCCTCCAGATGCCACAGCCCAATCTTCAGCGCATATTTATAGATCTTCTTGACGGTCACTAAGAAGCTTTCCCATCTTCTCGTAATCCAATATCGTTTCGAGAAATGTTCTTTACTAGGCTTCCATGGACATTCTCTCTATTTTCCCGTGCAAACTCTAAAGCTCTGCGGATCTTTTCTGTCTCCATTGGGCTCAAAGTATGAACCCCATCATTTGCTTTACGCCCTCAAGTGACACGCTACCTGATGATCCGGATTGATCTCCAATAGCTTAGGTTCCAAAGAAGAACAATCTGAAAATTGCCGAGGACACCTCTTATAAAATCTGCATCCAGAAGGCGGATGGATAGGGCTAGGTGTATCACCCTCTAAGATGATCCTTTGCCTTCTCACCTCAGGATCTGCAATGGGGACAGCTGAAAGAAGAGCTTCTGTATAGGGATGGAGTGGATTATTGTAAATGGCCTCTCTCGTTGAAATCTCAACGATCTTTCCCAAATACATGACAGCTACTCGATCAGAGATATGCCTGACGACACTCAAATCGTGTGCGATAAAAAGAAAGGTGAGCTGGAATTTCAGCTGTAGCTCCACCAAAAGATTAATCACCTGGGCCTGAATGGAAACATCCAGGGCAGAGACAGGTTCATCGGCTACGATAAACTTTGGATTTAAGGCCAAGGCTCGGGCAATGGCGATTCGTTGCCTCTGACCACTTGAAAACTCATGAGGGTATCTACTGCTGTGCTCTGCTCTTAGCCCAACCGTCTCAAGAAGGTTGGCAACCCTTTCCAACCTTTCCTTTTTTTTTGCCAACTTATGGATCGCGATGCCTTCTCCGATAATCTCTCCTGCGGTCATCCTCTCGTTCAGGGAGGCATAGGGGTCCTGAAAGATAATCTGCATATCTTTTCTTAAAGATCTCAGAGACTCCTTGTCAAGGGTTGACATCAACTTCTCTTCGAACCAGACCTCACCCGCACTGGGTTCAATCAGCTTTAGAATGGCCATTCCAGTGGTCGATTTTCCGCATCCAGATTCACCGACCAATCCCATGGTTTCTCCCCTCTCAATGTCGAAGGAGACATCATCCACGGCATAGACCTTTTCAGACTTTTCTGTAAGTCTTTTTTTCCCGACAGGGAAATACTTTTTTAATCCTTTCACCTTAACAAGTGTTTCGACCATAGGACATTATCCATTTTTTTCAACAAGCCAGCACCTCACCTTGTGCCCTTCAATTTTAAAAACCGGCGGTTCTTTTTCCCGGCAGACACCCATAACAGCATTGCATCGGGGTGAAAACCTACATCCCGGTGGTAAATCGAGCATGCTGGGCACAACTCCAGGAATAGACTCCAGGATTCTTCTTCCTGTCTCTGCTTTATCCAATCGTGGAATAGATTTTAAAAGTCCTTTTGTGTACGGATGCATGGGATAACGAAATAAGACATTCACATCCGCCTCTTCCATAATTTTTCCGGCATACATGACGATGACACGCTGGGTGGCTTCTGCAACCACACCCAAATTGTGGGTAATAAGCATGATAGCCATCTTCAGTTCTTCTTTTAATTTGGCCATCAGGTCGAGGATCTGCGCCTGGATTGTTACATCAAGTGCTGTTGTTGGTTCGTCAGCTATCACTAGCTTGGGCTTACAAGATAAGGCCATAGCGATCATGACCCTCTGCCTCATCCCTCCCGATAACTGATGAGGATATTCTCTAACTCGTTTTTCAGGCGAGGGAATCCCGACAATCTTCAGCATCTCGATCGTTTGATCCATTGCCCCCTTTCTGCTATCCCCCATATGAAGCCTGAAGACTTCAGCAATCTGTTCTCCTACTGTAAATACTGGATTCAAGCTTGTCATGGGATCTTGCAAGATCATTGAGATATCCTTCCCCCTTATCTTTTTCATTTGACGAGGACTAAGAGTTAATAAATTCATCCCACCCCACAGAATTTCCCCTCCCACAATCTTAGCTGGGGGTTGAGGAATAAGTCTCATAATGCTCCGGGCGGTCACACTTTTTCCACATCCTGATTCACCAACAACTCCAAGACTCTCTCCTTCATCAACATGCAAGTCAATACCATCCACTGCAGGAATGACGCTCTCGTGTGTAAAAAAATACGTCTTTAACCTTCTGACTTCTAATAAAGGATCTCCCATCGCTTTAATAGTTCCTAAAGAACCTAGAATATATGTTGCCCTCTTGGAACGTCGGAGACTTTCTTAACTTATTTCGCCTGATCATCCGAAACTCCATTTTGGCTAACCCTCGAATCTCAAATGAAAGCACTCCTTCTCCTCGCCAATCACAACCTGTTGTGAGCCCCAGCACAATAGAACCTCTTGATGATGTCTATCGAGCATTACAGCAATTACTGGATTAGAATTTGTCATGGGATCCTACAAAAATACTGAAGTATTTCTCCCATTGTCTTCTTTTTTCTTATGGATTGATTGCCCTTGCACATTGTGCTTTTAAACGTCTTTTTGCTTTACGTTTCTCTCAACCTCAAACCTACCCTTTCTCAGGATATTCAATCTTAGTCGAAGTATTCAAAGTAGAGATAAATCTCTTATTTATATCTAACCAACATTGAGGCGGAAGGGTGTGTTCTATGGCATTCACTGAACACTCTAACTTGCATATACCGCAGTGCCAGCATTCTTCTGGATACGCAATATATGGCATATCCGTCTGTTCATTCCATGCGATCACATCACATGGGCATTCATTGTAGCAAGACTTACATCCCTTACATAAATGGTAATTTATCATGACTGGCATGTTTGTTCCTCCTTCAGCTTGGGAATCTCCTGAGTCGAGAGCTTCATCTCCCCATCATCTCTTTTAATAACAACCAACTTCTCCTAATTCGGCCGAGTTTCCCGTAAATCTACTCTGTAATGCGGCAAAATAGCCACACACCGAAATCTGCTATCTTTTTCCATCATCCCCATCACATCGAGTGCGTATCTCCCTCCCCTCCATAATGCTTCAGACTCCTAAACACTGCATTAGTTCACGAAAGTTGTGCTCAACGCAAGACGCCATCTCACATCGTGCCAGATCAGGGACCACGGGCTTTGCTCGTCGGGCCTCGTACCGTAAGAGTGTTCGATCACTGGATTGAAGCCTCCTGTAGCGCCACTTCTTCATCAGGGAAAGCATTCCACACGATTCTTTTGTTGACCCCGAAATTCTCCTGATAATGAAAGAGGGGTACCACAGGTGCGTCATCATGAATCAATATCATGATATCTCTAAGAATCTTGTTTCGTTTATCGAAATCAGATTCTAGACGTTGTCCTCTTATTAGCTTATCCAACTCTGGGTTCGAATATCCCAGTCTCTTTGTCCCACCAGTCTCAAAGTAAACACCTAAAAATAAGTCGGGATCCTCGTAGTTGAAGCCACCGTATATGAACATGTCCCACTTTCCCTGCAACACACCATCCCAGAATACACTATATTCTGGAAGTTTGACATTCACCTTAACGCCCACTTTAACCAATTGTGCGCCAATCGCTTGTGCTATTTCTCTGTCCTTGACATATCGTCCCGAAGGTGAATAATAATCTACCTCAAATCCATTGGGATACCCTGCCTGAGCCAAAAGAGATCGAGCCTTAGCAAGGTCATAGGAATAAGGCTTTACTTCAGGACTATATCCAACATGATCCGGGCCTATGGGTCCATTTGCCCGATAGGCTCTCCCTTCAAGCACATGTGTAACCAGAGCGTCAACATCCACTGCATAATTCATGGCCTGGCGGACCAATCGATTCGAGAAAGGCTTGAACCTCGGGGACAATCCGATCGCTAAGGTCCGTAATGCCCTGACCTTTTCAAACCTAATCTTGGGATTTTTCTCAAGTCTACCCACCTCATGGGGTGGAACACCCGTAGCAATATCAATTTCTCCTGACTCAAGAGCTGTAATTCTTGCTGCATCTTCAGGAATAGGTTTCCAGATCACCTGATCAATTTTTGCTGGTGTGCCCCAATAAGCCTCGTTTCGCTTTGCAACAAAATAGCTTCCCCTAGTCCACTCGACAAACTTAAAAGGTCCTGTCCCGGTGGGATGATTGATGGCATCTTTGCCGTACTGCTTATAGACCTGTTGACTTATCATCACCCAGTCTTTAATGCGCGAAATGAGAGGAGCGTTAGGCTCTTCCGTAATAAGCTTCACTGTATGACTGTCTACTACTTTTACCGTTTTTATAGGAGCAACTTGTATCATCTGCTGCTTGCTAGCAATGATAGCTTCGTAAGAAGCTACTACATCGTTAGCCGTAAAATCAGCCCCGTTATGAAATTTCACGCCTTTCCTCAAATTGAAAGTCCACTCATTGCCTTCGCATTTCCACGATTCCGCCAAAACTCCAGCATATTTCTTAGTTCGAAAATCATATTTCACGAGGGTTTGATTAATATGTTTCCACACTGCGTAGCCTCCGGCCATGCTATACCCATATGGATCCAGACTGACGATATCAATGCCTTGACCAACGACCACGCTCTTCGATGCCCCCTGAGGTTTACCAGTTTTCACCAAAAAGCAAAACAGACTTAACACCAAAATAGAGACTCCTATTGTCAAAGTACATGCCCTGCTAAGCTTACATCTTTTTTCCATGATCTTTCTCCTTTCTCTCGCCGATCGGCCGTTAAATGTGGTAACCTTTTACCTGACAAGTGATACTTCAAAAACTCTACTTCTTTCTTGTTAAACTCTCGTCCAGCAGAACTCCAACCATTTCATCTCCCCGACCTTTTGTATTTTAGCTTCTTTCTTCCAGTTCCTTCAGCTTGGGAATTTCCTGAGTCGAGAGCTTCATCTCCCCATCCTCCTTCCTGATAACAATCAGCTTCTCCCAATTCGGATCAGTCTCCGGGAAATCTGATCTGTAATGGGGCAGAATACCCACACGCCGAAGTCTGCTTTCTCTCCGCATTAACGACGCTCGAATGTGCATCTCCGCCATATCAAATATGTTTCGAACCTCTAAGCATCGTATCAGTTCATGCGGATTGTAAGCAATTAACGAATTAAGAAAAGCTTTTCTCAATTCTAAGAGCTTTCTAAGGCCCTCTTGCATCAGTCCCTCGCTCTTAAAATAGCCTACATAATCTGTCGTGATGCTCCGGACAGCCTCCTCCAAATGTATTGGATTGGTCCCCTTGCTTTTTCGCTGTAGCTCCAACACGTGTTTGGTTATTTCCTCAACCTTACTCTCTTCGTAGACGGGTCCCTCAATTTTCGTTGCATACTGGGCAGCATTTTCTCCAGCTATGTGTCCCGAAACAGCCGCTGCAGTAATACCCCGGAAATAAGGCGTTGAACCTCCTGCAGCATATAATCCCTTCATGGATGCCCTAAACCCTTCGTCCACAAGCACCCCCCCCTGGATGGATGTGGGCACAAGCTGCATCGGAATTAGATCCTTCCTTATATTCAATCCCCTTTGCTTAAACCACTCTTGTATGATTGGGTACTCATGTGCCATCTCCCTTTCGTGCATTTTCAGGACATCTTCCGGCAAGTGCCTGAAGTCCCAGTATAGGGGACCCCGCCCCTCTACGATTTCCTTAACCATAAGGAATCCGCGTCGGGCGCTATCCTTCTTATCTTTTAGAATTTCTTCTCCGTTTCGATTCCGAAGGATGGCCGTCTTCTCAAAAGGTTTAATTCCGGCTATACCACCCCCTGCCCTTAAGGAAGGATAATCCATAAATACGTATTCCATATTCGTCAGTGTTGCGCCCACTCTGTAGGCCATCGCTTGACCATCGCCCGTATTCGTTGGTGGATGCCATGTCATAAACAACCCATCAGGCTCTATATATTGCCTCCCCGAATCACCCGTGCATAGAATAGTCGTTTTTGACAGGAATGCTGTAAGCTTTCCATCTCTGACATTTACCACTACAGAGCCCACAACTAACCCTTTATTCATAAGCAAATCAACGCCCATCGTTCTTTCAACTACAATTACCTTTGTCTTACGCACTGCTTCCGCAAGCTTAACCTTGGTATCTACTCCCCTATAAGAAATAAAATAGCCGTGCCTCTCCGGTATCCTCCAAATGAAATAGCTTCCGTCGTCCTCACGTACCTTCACTCCAAATCGCTCCAAATCCAAAACGCGTTTATAGGACTCCTTTTGTATCGTAAATATTACGTTCGGATCCACGAGCTCTTTTTTCATGGAAGCGGCCTCTTTTTTTGCTTCTTCTAACGTCATTCCCTCTGGACTGACCCCTATTGAAATGTGGTCCATGCCCGGCCCCACAGACCCTCCTCTTCGAATGGTGGCCTTATCCAATAACACCACACTCGCACCCATTTCGCTTGCACGAATCGCAGCAAAGCATCCCGCAATTCCACCTCCAATAACAAGGACCTCAGTATCAACGATTTCATCAATTCCCTTGATACGCATCTGCCTCTCCTTTCCTTAATAAACGTCTAAAATTTAAAGTTCCCTAACCTCAATAAAACCCTATGACTCTAAAGGTGATAAATAAACCCTCTGATGGTCACCAGATTCAGGTTCAATCACCTAATCCTTGTTCTCCCTATAGATGAATGTATCACCCCAATTGTGCAAAAAATGCGTATATTTTCTTATGATGATGCTGTCCAATAATGGCTTCGCTTATTACATAAGCTGTTTCTTATCTCATCTCCTTCCCCCTTGTGATGGGGGAAGGTGGGGATGGGGGTGGACGTTGCGCGTCTTCCCCCCCACCTTAATCCTCCACCTCCGAGGGGGAAGGAAGTTATTTTTTTAAATCAATTTGGGTATCAGAGAAAGCCTTAGGAACAAAATATTCCATTTCTCTGCTCTTCCACTTATTTCTTAAGTGGCTTTACAACATATCCTATTTGATTCGAGATCTTCTTGGCGTATTCCATTACCGATTTTGTGATCCTACTAACCTTTTTCTTATTGATTCGATAAGCTGGACCTGCAACACTCAATCCTGCTTCCAACTCCCCCATTCCATTCAAAATTGGGGCAGCCATAGCCCTCACATCTCGATCAACCTCCTGATCACTAAAGGCATATCCCTTCTTCCGAATTTCCTTCAAATGGGCCTTCAGTTGACCCATATCTGTAATGGTATTAGGTGTATACCGCTTCAATCCTTCTTTATTAATGATGCGATCCCAATCTTCCTCAGATAGATATGCCATTAAAATCTTGCTCGAAGCACCGCAATGGAGAGGAAGACTTGCCCCAGGCTGGAATAAGGAATATCGAATGGGCTCTTCACTCTCTACTCTTTCAATAACGATCCCTTTGGTTCCATTTACTGCCGTCAAGACGACTGTCTCTTTTGAAAGAAGGGAAAGCTCTTTCATA
The DNA here is from genome assembly GCA_963739325.1 of uncultured delta proteobacterium. Classification (GTDB taxonomy): domain Bacteria; phylum Desulfobacterota; class BSN033; order BSN033; family UBA1163; genus CAVTZZ01. Next base: position 55,487 of record CAVTZZ010000005.1, read on the forward strand.
AAGGGTCTTGCAATCATCGAAATGTTGAAATGTTGTTGAGCCAAAAGGCCTAATCGCAGCGCATTTAAGCCCAGAGAATATCGTGCCGTTCCACTATCTTCTTTGATGAGACCGTATTTGACAAATGTCCTTATCAGACGATAAGTTTTGCTCTGACTGTACCCGAGACGTTTGGAAATCTCAGCAACGGTGAAAATAGGGTGAGAGGTATCATAAAGGAGGAGGATATCAAGACCATGAGCCAAAGATTGATTGATCGTCATTGTTATATTTCAACAATTAATTTTCAAATTATGAGAATGCAGCTTATCAAAATGAAACTTTCTTGTCAAGAAATTTCTTAGACTTTTTAAAGAAGCCCTCTGAGATATCTTCGGTCTTTCTGAAACAATAGCAGAACCGGATACGGACTCCTCTCAAGCGTTGTCATTAGACCGTCGGGAATTATTATGTATGATTTCGTTTCCATCAGGGCTCTCCCGGTTTGGATTGGACTCCTACAGATTTAGATATCCTAAGATGGTTAGCCTTCTAACCTGACCTCTATTATTTGTAACGGACACTGCTCCTCACAATTCCTGCACACAATACATTCATTCATATCGGTCACGCTCACTTTCATCGCCTCGTAGTCCAACCAAAGGCAATTGGTGGGACAAGCAAGCACACAAAAGGCACAGCCATTACACGCTTCTTTATCTATCACGATATCCAGCATCTTGACTTCCTCCTGAGGTTTGAGATGGAGAGAATCTCGTCTTCTCCACAGGCACTGTCTCCAGACCCATCCGCCCCTTTTTACTCCTGATCACGATGTTTTTCAACCAATTCTTGTTATCTTCCTCCTTGTAGTCGAGTCTGAAATGGCCTCCTCCGCGGCTTTCCTTCCTGAAGAGAGCTGACCTGATGATCATTTCCCCTACGAAAGCCATATGATATGCCTCTATAGCTTCCTTTAATTCCAAGGGGTGCGTGGATGCCTGCAGACGGGGCAAATCCTCCTTCTCTAATGTCTCTATCTCATGAAGACCACTCTTCAGTCCCTCTTCCCATCTTACTGGTCCCGCAGAATTCCACATGATTGTTTTTATAGCCCTCTTTATCTCCTTGGGACTCAGAGGATTCTTCTTCTCCCTCATGATCCCGTCGAGGAGGATCTCCTTTGCCTTAAATAATTCATCTCCTTTAACCTTCTCTTTATTTGATTGTGCATATTTAACAGCCTGACGGCCTGATATGGCACCAAAAACGATACAGTCGCTGAGAGCGTTTCCTCCCAACCTACTTGCACCATGGACCAGGCCTGCGCATTCACCAGAGGCATAGAGTCCAGGGATAGTGGATTCACACCGCTCGTTAATCCTTATCCCCCCAGGTTATGGATGGCACCAGGCAACATATGAACCATCTTTTTCTGCAAGTCGAAACCACGAAGAAGAGCCTTCCTTGCATGTCGGTCTGTCGGCGCCTTCAGCCATTCTTCTTCTGGAACCATCGTACAATCCAGCATGACAGCCCCTTTATCTCCTCTGCCTTCGAGAACTTCAAGATACATAGCACGGGAGATGATCTCCCTAACATCGGGAGGATAGACTCCATATCTTACAGGAAAAGGGTCTTCAAGCCTTCCTTTAAGTGGGAAATACTTAGTTAGGAAAGGCTCCCCATTGGCATTGCGTAATATCGCACGAAACCGCGCATTGCAAGGTGGTATAAACCACATGGGTAGTCCAGGTTCTGCAAGGATGTAGGGATCAATCTGGACGAGCTCCATGCCAATGAGTTCGGCCCCAGCCCTAAAGGCAATTGAATACGCTTCCCCCGTGGCTTGGCACACCGAATTATTACGGAGATAGACTTCGGCTGCTCCACCCGTGGCAACCACTATTGCGTTTGTTTTAATATTTATTCTGACTCCCTTAATGCAATCAAAAGCCGCTGCTCCACAGATCACCCCATCTATCATAATAAAATCGTACACTACCGTACAGGGACGGAAGTGGACTCCCATTTCCCTGCATGTTTCGACCATCGGTTTTGTTAGCATGCTCCCGCAGCGTATGTTCGTTCCATAGATCTTTAAATTTTCAAAGTGCTCCACACCGAAGTCTCGAAGTTCCAAAAGACGTGCTGGAGCCTCTCCTGCAAGTATCTCGACAAGCCTCTGGTTATTCAGGTAAGCACCATATTTTATAGTATCGACAATGTGCTCCTCAGCTGTTGTATATTGTTTGGCCCTAGTTTCATTCAAGATCCCTGGGAGTGCCGCCTTAAAGCCACCCCCTGCAAAGGCGGTGTTATTGTTCACCCCGATCAGTGACTTATCGACCACTGTCACGTTGGCCTTAGACCTCTTAGCTTCAATGGCCGCCCGCAGGCCAGCCGCCCCACTGCCTATAACGAGAACATCGGTCTCCAAAATGACTCTATCTTTCTCTTCCATAGATGCCTCCTGATTCAACAACAGGCTCTGGCCCTTTTTTAAAAAATAGAAAGGACTATGGATTTGACTACTGTCTACCGCTGGTCCGAATGATTTTTCAATAACCCTATTATGTAATTTCAGCCCGCCGACTCGAAGTCAATAATACGCTTTCAAGGAAATGGCCTCACCCCGAAAATCTAATATCTGGACATCCGGATTAATGCAAGTTTGAAAGTTTTGTCAAGCTTTCTTCTGGTGCTCACTAAAAACTCTTGAACAAAGTAAAGCAAGTCTATCTATCATGACAGGCAACCATTTAATGGGTGGTACTAAGGGTAAAAGGAGTCTCCTCCTTTGAAAAAATATCTTCTTAAGGGGGGCACCGGGTATAAAAGTAAAAACCTGAAGGTGAGTCAATGGGACTTGACACATCTCCTGCAAACGACCTCTTTTGAACTAAATTCTTAAATTGCCTCTCTCTTGGTGCAATATTTTGTGTTGCCCTTGCGAGAAATGAATACATTATCATTCAGGGAACAGGGATAGGTATGGCCCTCAGGTGATCCACCTTGATGGCATCCGTTTTACATACAAAAACACATTGAAAACAAGAAATACAGTCTAAGGGATATTTAATATAAACTTTAGAAGCAAACCCCCCCAACACATCGACGGGACAGACCTCATGACAGCGCCCACAATCAATACATTTCTCATAATCAATACTTCTTATGGCCATCTTGCCTCTCTCTTTCTTTGGTTAAGATTGTAACTATGCTCAATCAGCCTCTTTCTCTTTTTCCGTTCACCACGTTTTAATAATAGGGTTCACGAGATCGGCTGATTTCCTTTTCGGAGGATATTTTGCTTTGGGAGCCTGAATATAGTGAGTGGAAACATCTTCAGTAGAAATCTTCATCTCCTTACCTTTTTTCTCCATTACAATCCACTTCAACCAATGGATATTGTCGGTTAAGGGAAAATCATCTCTAATGTTCTTCCCCCTGGTCTCCTCTCTAAAGAGAACACTCCGTAGGATGGCTTCAGCAATAACCAACATACTTCTAATCCCTAAAGCATGGATGAGCTCATGGGGATCCGGAGCTCTAAGCCGTGGAAAATCTTCTTCTCTCACCTTAATGATCTCATTGAGGGCCTTCTCTAAGGGTTCTTTATGGGTTAAACTCTTACGGTAGGGAGTCAAAATAGTCTGGATCTTCCAGGTCACTTCCTGGGGCATTAAACCTTCGGTCCTGGTCAAAGGAAGAGATAGTCTGTATACATGTTCTTTAGCCTGAGCAGTAATCCCTTTTTCAGAAGAACCAGCATAAGTTCCCACATACTCTGAGACAGCTTGAGCTGCCCTGTTGCCCGAGGTTAAACAAAAGGCCAGGTTTTGACCTCCAAAGGGATGGGTCCCCTGGTGTGGACAACAGCTGTTGTCCCCTACGGCATAAAGCCCTTTGATAGAGGAGGCACAGGAGGTATTAATATCGACCCCTCCTCCGGAACCGCAGCTTTGAGGAGCGGAAGGAATATGCTCAAAATCTCTTTTTGTTATGTCAACTTTTTCTTCGAAAAGTTTCACTCCCATTACTTCAAATATTTTTATATATACCGGGGAGATCCTATTATACATTTCCTGCTTCTCCAAAGGAATTGGAGTATAGTCCCAATAAATGGGCCCTCTCCCTGCTGCCATCTCCTGACGAAACGCCTCTGCTCGATGCATGCTCCTGTTGCCCACTTGAGGGTCGTATTTCCACATGAACTCTTCCCCCAAGCCATTCAAAAACCTTGCTCCAGAAGAAACATCTGTCGGGAACCCCCCTCTTATCCTGGCAGAATAGAGTGGCAATGGTTTAGCCTCACATTGATCCAGATTCTTCATCTTTGCTCCTGCCTCATAGGCCATCACCTGGCCTTCCCCTGTCATATGGAGACGAGTAAGATCCAATCTAAAGCTGCACCCGGCAGCAGCCAGAATACTGCCTTGGCCTTAAATAGATAAGTCTTTCCTTGCCGATAATCAAATCCCACTGCCCCCTGCACCCTGTCCCCATCGGTGATTAAATCAGACATCATCATCCGATCAAAGAAGCCCACTTTATCCCGAATCAGCTTCTTTCTTAAGGTATCCATCATCGCTCCGCCATTGAGAACGCACTGTTGGGTATTGATATCTCCATGAACTTTTACTCTGAGTAATTCTCCCTTGTTGTCTCTTTCCAGTATGTTCTCCTTGAATTCCTTTCCCCATCGATCTAACTCGTCGAGTAGAGGATATGTCTCTTCTAACTGAATCTTCACCCACTCTTGGTTATTTAGATATTCTCCTCCCTCAATGAATTCTTTCATCCAAATGTCCTTATCTTCTCCTGGAAGCCTCACGCTGATGTTCCCTCCCGGCCAGCGGCTCTGACAGATACTAATATAACCCTTTTCTGCCACGACTACCTTTCTCCCCAAGGCATTGCATTTCAAAGCAGCAATACAGCCAGCAAATCCGCCTCCAATGACAAGCACCTCCGTATCAACGATTTCATCAATCCCCCTGATACTCATCTGTTTCTCCTTTCCATAATAAACTTCTAAAAATTAAAGCCTCCTAACCTCCAATAAGTGCCTATTACTCCAAAGAGAGCCAATAAAACCCTCCAATTCTCACTCGATGCTGATTCAACCACCTAAGCCCTATTCTCCCGGTCAATGCTAATCCTTCACCGCCAGGTTGAATTCTTCGATGGCCCCTTCCTCAAGTTCATCATCCTGTATCACCTTTGAGAAGGAAAAATATACTACCCTCAAGGAACAGGGATAGGTGTGGCCCTCAGGTGATCCACCTTGATGGCATCCGGTTTACATACAAAGACACATTGAAAACAAGAAATACAGTCTAAGGGATATTTGATATGAACTTTAGAGGCAAACCGCCCTAACACATCGACCGGACAGACCTCATGACAGCGCCCACAATCAATACATTTCTCATAATCAATACTTCTTATGGCCATCTTGTCTCTTCCTTTCTTTGGTTAAAATCGTCACTATGCTCAATCAGCTTATTTCTCTTTTCCGTTCACCATGTTTTAATAATTGGGTTCACAAGGTCTGCTGATTTCCTCTTCGGAGGATATTTGTCTTTGGGGGCCTGAATATAGGGTGTAGGAACATCTTCAGTAGAAATCTTCATCTCCTTGCCCTTTTTCTCCAATACAATCCACTTCAACCAATTGATATTGTCGGTTAAGGGAAAATCATCTCTAATGTTTTTCCCCCTGGTCTCCTCTCTAAAGAGAACACTCCGTAGAATGGCTTCAGCAATAACCAACATACTTCTAACCCCTAAAACATGGGTCAGCTCATGAAGATCCGGAGCTTTAAGCCGTGGAAAATCCTCTTCTCTCACCTTAAGAATCTCATTGAGGGCCTTCTCTAAGGGTTCTTTACGGGTTAAGCTCTTTCGGTAAGGAACTAAAATGCTCTGGATCTTCCATATCACCTCGGCTGGAGTTAAACCTTCGGTCCTGGTCAAAGGGATAGATAGTCTAGATACATATTCTTTAGTTTGATCAGAGATGGCTTTCTCAGAAGAGCTAACAAAAGATCCCACATATCCGGAGGCAGCTTGAGCTGCCCGATTGCCCGAGGTCAAACAAAAGG
>CAVTZZ010000006.1:0-37959 GCA_963739325.1 uncultured delta proteobacterium
ATCCGATTCGTTCGAGCCGCTTGATCGCATCCTTCAACTCATCGCAAAAGACTCGATTGTGGATCTCGATATTGACAATGCCATAACCCTCTTCCTGAACAAACCGGAGGTAGGCCTCCCGGCTATCCCACTGCTCGCCGGTTTCGAGATAGGCCATGAAATGGTCTACCCCACCGGAGATATTTCCACTCCTCTCGATCTTACCCTTGTCCATTACGACGACCTGGATGCCCCGTTCTGCCGCTGCAATGGCAGCATTAAGACCGGCAAGTCCACCTCCCATGATGACGACATCCGTCTTTAGATGGTGCGTCTTCACTGATTCATCCTCATTTCATTCGGGAGTCAGAGATTTTGATTCTGCCTTCTGACCCCTCTTGCATGTGTTTTCTGCCTTTATCTCTTATTCGATCCTCATGATATTAGCCAGCCCGACGATCCTTTCCGCAATGATAATGGTGATCATGGTCAGGATGATCAGGATGGTGGAGATGGCTGCCACGGATGGGTCGATATGCCATTCCAGATAGAGCATGATGCGAACGGGAAGGGTAACGGTTTTTGCCCCCATCAAAAAGAGTGAAACCGTTACGTTGTCGAATGAGATGATAAAGGCCAGCAACGCCCCTGCGATCATGCCTGGTTTGATCAGAGGCAACAAGATATTTTTAAATGTTTGCACGTAATTCGCCCCCATAATGAGGGAAGCTTCTTCCAGGCGTCTGTTAAATCCGTACAAACTGGCAGAGATACTCCGTATCGTGTAGGGGATCGTAACGATGATATGCCCGAGGATCAGCCTCATCCAGAAGTCACTGTAGCCAATAATGCTGAAAAACTGCAACATGGCGACACCGGTCACCACGGTGGGCAGGATAATGGGCATCATGAAGATGTTTTCGATGGTCGTTTTCCACCGGAAGTGATAACGGACAATGGCGAGAGAGACCAGGACACCGATCACGAGGGCTACCAGGGAGGCAAAGAAAGCCACGACAGCACTAACGTAAAAAGAGTCGACAAACTCCTTCTGATCCAGGATGTACTTGAACCATCTCAAGGAGAACCCCTGTGGTGGAAAGAGCATCTGGTACGTCGGGCTGAAGGAGATCCCGACCACAATGAGGAGGGGAATGAAAAGGAAGGCGTAGACAATGACGTTACTGGCCACCAGCGAGCATTTACCGATTGAATTTTTCACTGACTAAGACTCCTACCTTCATGGACTTGATCAGACGTGAGGAGGTTATAATGATCGACAACGAAGTGATGATCAAGATCACGGCGATGGCCGAGGCAAAGGCCCAATTCTGCGTGACGTTGATATGGGTATACATCATGACGGAGATGAACCTCTTTCCCCAATCCCCTCCCACGAGGAGTGGAATAATGAAGGCCGCAATGACAGCGGTATAGACGATGATGGCACCGGAAAGAATCCCGGGGAGACTGAGAGGCAAGATGATATTCTTGATAACATCGAGGTTTCTTGACCCACAGATCCTGGCCGATTCGATCCAGCTATCCTTGATATTCTGGATGGGGCCAATCAGCAGCAACGTCATCATGGGCACGTGAACATAGACCATGATAATAATGACACCGATGTAACTGTACAGAAACTCGAACGGTCGCTCCAGCAGGTTGTAATTGATCAACATCTTGTTGACGATCCCCTGGCGTCCCAGGATGACCATCCAACCATAAATCTTGACGATAACATTGGTATAGAAAGGAGAGAGGAGCATGATCAGAAGAAGGCCCCGGTATCGAAAACGGGCCTTCGAATAAAGATAAGCCACTGGATAAGCAAAGAGAAGGGTGATGATCACCACCAACAGTCCGGTCCCCAGCGTAATCAGGAGCCCGTTCAAATAATATTTGTCAGTGACGAAACGCAGATAGTTGGACAAGGTGAAGACCATTTTCAGCCCCTGCCCCGGGATGTGGGTACTAAAGCTGTACTGGAGCAGAATGGCAAGGGGAATCAAAAGAAATACCGTCAAGACCATGAGGGGTGGCACGAGAAAGAAGAGGTAGATTCGTTTCTTCAAATAATTTCTAAAATCCATATCATCTCCGCAAGACCTTGACTCCTTCCGGATCAAACGTCAAGAAGATGGAATCGCCGATTTCGTAACGGTTCCTGTATTCCACCTGACTGTCAAGAGCCTCCAGCTTCAGCCCTCCGATGCAGATCTCATAGTTGAAAGCCGAGCCGAGGTAAGAGGTTCCCGATATCTTCCCTTCCACGGCATGCTCGACCCGTGGCGTCCTCCCCAGATCAATCTTCTCAGGCTTGATGATAAAGTTGATCTCCTCACCCGTCCTGACCGTTTCGTTAAAGGGGATAGAAATCGCCGAAGAACCGGGCAGTTTCACCTCACAGATCCCTTTGGCAACATCGCAATGAGTAACCACTCCCCGTATGATGTTCGTTGATCCAATAAAATCGGCCACGAAAACGGAGACAGGATTGTCATAGATTTCATTGGGCGTCCCGATCTGTTCGATCTTGCCTTCGTTCATCACGACAACTCGATCGGATAGAGAAAGGGCCTCCTGTTGATCATGGGTGACGAAGATCGTCGTAATATGGAGCTGGCGCTGCATGCGTTTCAATTCGAAGCGCATGGCCTTGCGTAATTTAAAATCGAGATTCGAGAGGGGTTCGTCGAGTAAGAGGACATCAGGTTCATAGACGACCGAGCGGGCAAAAGCGATTCTTTGTTGTTGTCCTCCTGAGAGCTGATGAGGATACCGTTCCTCAAGGCCCGAGAGCCCGACGAGCTTGAGAACGTCAGCAACTTTCCCATGAATCTCGCCTTTGGAAAAATTCTGATATCTTAATCCATAGGCGACGTTATCAAAAACGGTCATATGGGGGAAGAGGGCATAATCCTGGAAGACCAGCCCTAATTTCCTTTTATAGACGGGGACATGGGTGATCTCTCTACCCCGCACGAAAATTGAACCACAATCGGGCTCAATGGATCCGGCGATACAGCGCAAGGTCGTTGTTTTCCCACACCCGCTTGGGCCAAGAAGTGAAACGAACTCGCCCTCCTCAATGGTGAGATGTTCGACATCGCTTGCAACAATATTCTTAAAGGTTTTTCTCAGTCCGCGGATCTCAACAAAGGCCATTCCGTCTCCCTCAATTTAATTTCCGCTTTGAATCTCCCCGCCCTGTGGGTGGAGAGATTCAAAGCTGGGGCCGTCGTTCCATCGCTTAGATTTTCACTTCTCTCGTGAATTTTTCAAGCCATTTTTCAAGATTCTTGGAGATCTGATCGAAGTCATAGAGAACATTCTTGGTGGGCAACCGCTTTGCCACTTCAGAAGGGAGTTTCACCTTTTTATTGAAATTGGCAATATTATATTCAACGGACCATCCCAATTGTGACTCGGGGCTCAGAAATTCATTTAGAAATTTCTCGGCCAGGTCCTTCTTCTTGGTCCCCTTGATGATCTGACCTGTGGCCGGAGATAGGACATTGCCCTCTCTGGGAAAGATAGGATAGATTGGCTGGTTATCCTTTTGCGCCTCCTCAAAGGGAATGTTCGGACCGCAAGGGATAATGATATCTTCAGAGTGAAGTGTGGATCGAACCTCGGCCATATTCTTCGTAAATCTTCTGATGTTCGGCTTCAGCTTCTTGATCATGTCGATGCCCGGATCGATATTCTCGTATGTTCCGCCATTCATCATGTTGATCTGTAGAAGGAACAGATATCCTGAGGTCAACGTAATATCGACAAGGAGGATCGTATCCTTGTAGACGGGGTCCCAGAGATCCATCCAGGACTGCGGGATGGGTTTCTTCATGAGGTTTGCATTGTAGCCAAGGCCGGTGGAGTGGCTGTGGATAATGGGACCAAACCCTTGCTTATCAATGGCCATGGCATCCAGGTCTTTCAGATTTGGAACGTTGGCTGGATTGATCTTCTCAACGAGCCCTTCTCCAACGGCAATGGCGGCGGGCCCACTATCGAGAACCACAAAATCCTGTGAGGGGTTCTGTTTCTCTGCCTTCATCCGGGTCAATATCTGGGCACCCGATCCAGGAGTGATGGACACACTGGCACCGTACTTTTTTTCAAAGGGCGCGACCACGAGTTTTCTGGTCAGTTTTTCGTAGTCCCCCCCGTTCATCATAATATTGAGGGTCTCCGCGGGCCTAGCCTTTCCTGACCACATCGTAACCCCCACCCCCGCTAGAACGGTTGAAGCAGCAGCGCCTTTAAGAAACGACCTTCGACTTACCCTTTTTCCCTTATTCACTTTCTTCTCCATAGCATCCTCCTTAATTTATGATTGGTTAAATTGAAAATTCATTCCCCCCTTCTTTCGAGTAATTAAACAGCTCCCTTTAGTCTCGGGCCTTCAGGCCAGGGATCCAAGGCGTGACTCGATTACTTATATGACATTTGTGGTGGGTAAGCAATCCCTCAAGGAAGTAGTTGTCAGGATACCAGAATGCAAAGCATGCGTCAACAAATTTAAGCTTTTAATTTTGTCTCTTCTTCTCCCCTTGATTTCCTCCTGTCAATGCCTGCACATTCTGCACCCTGACATACTCTTGCAGGGTAAGTTGACTACCTCAATAGAAATGGGATATAAGCAGTTATATATTGAACCATAGATTAGACGAGGAGGTTTCTTATGAAGATTGATTTCCATAATCATTTCTACCCGACCGAATATCTGAAGAAATTAGAAGAATGGGGACATCGATACGAATTCACGCACGATGCCAATGGGTTGAAGATCGTCAAGGAGAAAGGGGCCCGTTTCCTTGGGATCACCCCTCAGATGGAGGCGGCTGAGAGGCGGATCGAAGATATGGATCGTTATGGAATTGACATCCAAGTCCTGACCCTCTCGACACCGAACGTCTATTTTTCAACGCGTAAGAGGAACTGCTATCTGGCTCAGATGACGAATGACTATTTTGCAGAGCTCGTCCAGAAGTATCCAAAACGTTTTATCGGCTTCTGCAGCGTGCCTCTTGGGAATCCGGACGATGCCATTGCAGAGCTCCATCGGGCTGTCAAGGACCTTGGGATGAAGGGAGTGGTTCTCGGGACCAACATTCAGGGCACCCATCTCCATGTCAAGGAATACTGGCCCTTCTATGAGGAAGTCCATCGCTTCAGACTCCCTATCTTCCTCCATCCTATGGTTCCTCTCCATCCCGAGACGATGGCAGAGTGGCCCCTCGTGCCATTGATCGGATTTGTCATGGACACAACCCTTACTGTAACAAAGATGGTCTATAGCGGCCTCTTTGAAAAGTACCCGGACCTTATCCTGATCCTTCCCCATATGGGTGGAACGATTCCCTTCCTTTATGAACGGATCGACAATGGATACCGGGCGTTTCCGGACGTTAAGGCAAGTCTTCCAAAACTCCCCAGCGAATACCTTAAGAACTTCTATTATGACACCGTTTCCTTCCATATCCCATCGTTGATGTGCGGCTATCAGACGTTCGGAGCAGACCACATGGTCCTCGGAAGCGACTACCCCCATGTGATCGGAGATATGTCGAGGTCGGTCTCGACGATCGAGTCGTTAAAGATCCCTGAGGAAGATAAGGCGAAAATTTTCGGAGAAAATGGAAAGAAGATCTTAAAACTGTGAACGGAGGATACCCTGCGAGACGTTCCATATGGTATCTTATCCGTCGAATGAGCAGCTGGACAGAACCTTGAAGCCAGGAGGCGATCAAAAATGATGATTGATGTCTTCACCCACATTCTGCCCCCAAAATATCTTCAGAGCGAAACAAGAGGGCGGGGGCAAATTTTACCTCTCAATATGCAAAGTACCCTGTGGCCAACCCCGGACTCACGGACCTGGGTATCCGCTTCCGAATTATGGATAAGTTCAAAAACCTCGTCCATGTGCTGACCATCGCGGGGCCCAATGTGGAAAGCATCACCCGTCCCAAAGATGCTGCCGAGCTTGCAAGAATGGCAAACGATGAGATGGCTGAACTGGTGGTGAAATACCCAAAACGCTTCGTCGGGGCCGTGGCATGCCTTCCCATGAACGACGTGGATGCTGCCTTGAAAGAGGCGGACCGGGCGATTCAGGAACTTTCTTTCCAGGGGGTCGAAATCTTCACCGATATCAACGGAAAGCCTGTGGATTCCCCGGAGTTCCTCCCTCTTTATGAAAAGATGGAGCGTTACAATCTGCCGGTTTTGCTTCATCCCCGAAGAGAGAATCTCAGGGCAGACTATCCGGACGAGAAGGTATCGAAATACTTGGTCTACACCAACTTCGGTTGGCCCTACGAGACTTCCGTGGCGATGGCCCGCCTCGCCTTCAGCGGGATTTTCCACAAATACCCTAACCTTAAAGTATTAACCCATCATGCCGGTGGAATGGTCCCTTTCTTTGCCGGGAGGATTGAGCTTTCCCACGATTTCAACCGAATCCGCATGGGTTACCAATACGATCCACCGTTGCAGAAGTCTCCTCTCGACTATTACCGCACGTTTTACTGCGATACAGCTATCCAGGGAAATACGCCAGCATTGATGTGCGCCTATGCCTTCTTCGGAGTCAACCGCATACTCTTTGCCACCGATATGCCTTATGACGATCAATTGGGAGAGAGAGCCACACGGGAAACGATCAGGTCTGTGGAGGAGATGGACATCACACTGGCCGAGAAGAAGAAGATTTTCGAAGAAAATGCTCGCAGTCTCTTCCGCTTACGCATTTAGTCTCTTCATAACATCAAGGTTCAGGCTGAGTGAATTTCTTCAACCAAGAAACAAAGAATATATCCCCCACCTAAGTCACCTTTAAGACAGTAAGATCAAAATAGTCCCCAAGAGTAAAAGCCCATTGCCCAAAAGCACCCAGCGACTAAAGCTCTCATATTTCCGATTAAAGATAAAGGCAAAGATCAAGACCCATAGGGGCATTGTTCTTTGCATTAGGCTAACAACGATCGCGGAAGCTAATCCCATAGCAATGTATCTCGCCAACTGGGCTATATTTGTGGTAAGACCGCTAAAAAGGGCTATTTTAAATGACTTCTTGTCTCCATGAAGTATTTCCTCTCTGCGATTTTTGTTAATGAATGCCGAGGGACATATCGCTAAGGAGGCAGACAAGTAGGCTATAAAACTTCCGGCGATAGAGAATCCTCCGTGCTCCAGACCAAGTTTGATGAAAATGGCACTGCTGCCCCAGAAGATTGCAGCACCTATGCCATAAAAAATTCCCTTGTACAATGTAGAGCGATCTAATTCTTTCCCATGTGGGTTCGCCTTTAATTGAACAGCCCCCGAAATGACCTTTTCTTTTAAAAGAATTAACAAAGGCCCTGTTAATGTGCATAGGATTCCAATACCCATGATGGGTGTAATCGTTTCCCTGAGGATAATCATCGCAAGAATGATGGTCACCACTGGGTTGAGGCTGCTCACAATGTTAGAGCGGTTTGAGCCGATAAGCTGAATGGATTTATATCCCCAGGTGCGTCCTAATGCAAAGTGAGTGATACCGGAGAGAGCCAAATAAACATAGGCCTGCAAGGGCATTTGCCTTAGCTTAAATAGATCCCCTGTGATGCTTGCTATGATGAAGAAAAAAATGGGACCTGTAAAGACAGTAAGGGTCGCAACATAGTTGGAGCTCACTCGTAACATCCCACGGCGAGTAATGATTGAGTTAGCCCCAAAGGCCACAGCAGAGATTAACCCTAAGATGGCTCCAAGCATGGCAAGATTGTGACATATCTTTAAAGAAAATGAAATAGGAAAGAAGCTATCCAATACCGCCCCTTAGAGCGAAATTTGATTATTAAATATGATTAAGTTATTGGAAATATAAAAATTAAAAACCTGAACCTGTAACTTTCATTTTCCAATCAAGGAGACTCAGTGGAATCCTACCAGAGTAGATATCGGTGGGTCATCCTATCGCTTCTGTGGCTTCTGTATGTTGCTTTTGGCTTAATCAGCAGAGCCCTAGCCCCCTTGGTCACTCCAATCCTCAAAGACCTCCATCTCTCTTATTCGCAGATGGGAATGATTTTAGGGTCATGGCAACTCACTTACATCTTCGTTGCCATCCTATCCGGGACCCTCATTGACAAATGGGGTGTCCGGAGATCCCTCCTTGCTGGAGTGATCATCATAGGCCTTTCATCAGCACTGCGTTACTTTCCGATGGGGTTCTGGACCATGTTAGGTGCTGTTGCTTTATTCGGTGTAGGTGGTTCTATGATCTCAACTGGTTGTCCTAAAGCGATTTCTATATGGTTTAGAGGAAAGAACCAAGGGACAGCAGTGGGTATCTATCTTACCGGCCACCAAATAGGGGGAATTCTTGCCCTCAGTTTTACAAATAGCTTGGTCATGCCTCTGACCGGAAACAGCTGGAGATTCACCTTTCTTATTTATGGATTATTGACTTTCATGATTGCTTCGCTCTGGGGATTTCTAGCTAAGGATACTGAACTCCCGATGAGTAACGAAGATACTGGTATCTTTGCAATATTCGCCAGACTGATCAGGGTTCGGAACGTCCAGATCGTATTAATCATGGGGCTCCTAACTTTTGCGATCCTCCATGGTTTCACAAATTGGCTCCCTAAGATTTTAGAATCGAGCGGTCTCTCTCCTGTCTCTGCTGGCTTCACAGCCTCTCTCCCTATCGCCGCGGGAATCCCATCGTACCTGATTATCCCTTCTCTTGTCCTACCCCAATCACGCGGGCGTTTCATGTCACTATCCGCCTTGCTGACCATTGTGACATTAACCCTATCCATGACCACTTCAGGTCGAGTTCAACTTGCAGGATTGATATTATTTGGGATTGTCATCTCTTCCTTTTTCCCCATCCTGACCCTCATCTTGATGGATATTCCCGAGGTTGGGTCAAGATATATGGGAGCCGCGGCAGGAATGTTCTTTTGTTTCGCCGAAATCGGTGGTTGTACAGGTCCATGGATTATGGGTGCCCTTTTCGATGCCACGGGAGCTTTCTTAGCCGGTGCACTTTTTCTCGCTGGGTTAAGTCTTACAACGTTTTTCCTATCTCTTCACTTAAAAATTTAGTTTCTTTGAAAACGCAGGTTTAGACCTGAATCCTGTTATTGAATTTGAAAGCTTATTTTAAACATCATTGTTGAGAGAAAATGCGAACCAGTTTAATGAAACAGTCAAATCTACTTGATTTTCAGAACAAAAAGATTATAGAATTAAACCCTGTTTCTTTAATGATGCGTTTATAGAAACAAAGACAGCGGCATTAGCTTTTGGATGGATTATGACGGATTTCAGTCTATGCAAAAGAATTGTAGAAAATACCTCTCGTGTGATTGTAGGTAAAATCCAATCGATTGAGCTCCTTCTGGTAGCCATTCTGGCAGATGGCCACGTTTTAATAGAGGATATCCCAGGGTTAGGAAAGACCTTAATTGCCAAATCCATGGCAAAAAGTATTGGCGGTTCTTTCAGAAGGGTCCAATTTACACCGGATCTATTACCCTCAGATATTACTGGCTTCAATGTTTATAATCAAAAAACAGGGCAGTTTACCTTTCAACCTGGACCCGTAATGACCCATATTCTTTTGGCTGACGAGATTAATCGCACCATTCCCCGCACCCAGTCCAGTCTTCTGGAAAGCATGGAGGAACGCCAGGTCACCGTAGATGGCAAGACCTATCCCCTGCCCCATCCTTTTTTGGTAATGGCGACGCAAAATCCGATTGAACTGGAAGGAACCTTTCCTTTGCCGGAGGCTCAGCTGGATCGGTTCCTCCTTAAAGTACGCTTAGGGTATCCTGATAAAGAAGAAGAGATCGCTATCCTGGAACGTTTTCAAAAGGAAGATCCTCTGCTCGAATTAGAAGCAGTGGCAAATCCTGAGCAGATTGTTGAGCTGCAGGATCTACGGAAAAGAATTCATATTTCTACTCCAGTCAAAGAATACATCACCCATATCGTGAGAGCAACCCGCAGTACTCCTTCCTTACGGCTCGGGGCAAGTCCCCGAGGATCTCTCGGTTTAATGCGAGCCGGTCAAGCGCTGGCTGCCCTGCAAGAACGAGAATATGTGCTACCCGACGACATCAAATCCTTAGCCGTATCTGTCCTTGCTCACCGGTTGATTCTCAGAGAAGAAGAACGGCTGCGAGGAGAAACACCAGAACATTTCATAGAGGAGATCGTAAGCCAAATACCGGTGCCTGCTCCTACCGGATAAGGAATCAGGATGGAAGGACAGGATCGCGGAGTCCCATCACTTTTCACGATTACCCTCATACAGTTTTTCGTAGGAGTCCTCCTTTTTATCGCCTTAATCTATGGTCATCGGGATCTGACTGTTTTGACCCTTCTTGTTTTAGGGGTGATCAGTGGTGCAAGGCTCTGGGCCCGGATGAGTCTTTCTGGCCTCAAATATCATTTATGGGTCGATAAACAGAAGGTCTTCCCAGGGGAAAAACTTACTATCAAATTAAGCGCAGAAAATGCTAAGCTCCTTCCGATCTGGCTTGAGATCAAAGTCTATATCGGCAGCCTATTGCAGTGGTCATCTGGGGAGAGACTGTTAACGAAGGAAGGTAGCCTCCTATGGTACCAGAGGACAGATTTCCAATGGGAGTTGTCCGCTGAGCGAAGAGGAGTTTATCAAATTGGGCCGCTTTATATTTTGACAGGAGATCTCTTTTCCTTTTTTTCCAGACATAAGAGGGCTAGAAGAGTCTTATCCGATCATTGTCTATCCACGACTCATCTCTCTGAAATCCATTTCTTTACCGAGGCGTGATTTCTTTGGCGCTCCCAGGGCGAAGAGCCCTGTGCAAGACCCGATCTATATTCTGGGCACCCGGGATTATCAGAACGGACAACCATCCAAATATATCCACTGGAAGGCAAGTGCACGTCAACATCGATTGCAGGAAAAAGTCTTTGAATCCACACAACAAGAGAAGGTCTTGCTCGTTGTGAATGTGGATCCATTCGCGAGGCGTAGGGCTGAAGAGGACTTCGAACGCACCCTTGAAGTAGTAGCCTCGCTGGCTGTGCGAATGGGACAACAGGGCCACTCCGTCGGGTTGGTTGCGAATGGTTCTGTTAAAGGGGGAGGACCAGCTATTGTTCCTGTAGCAAGGAATGATCAACAACTCCCTGCCATTTTGGAGCTTCTTGCCAGGCTTCAAATGAAACCCGATAGGGATCTCAAAGATCTATTGCATCATAAGGTCGCGCTCACCTGGGGTATCAGTTGTGTCTATTTTTCCCACAAGGAGGATGAGACTGTCTTTTTTGCAAAGGAATACTTTGCCCAACGTAAAACCCCTGTGGTATTTTTTGTATGCCAGCCTCACTTTCCCTCAGGGAAAGAAGGGCTTGAGGTTCAACGTAAGATTTATTGTCTGGATGACATTTGTACTCATAAGGCAGGGAGCAAGTGAAAGGGGAAAAGAGCTTTCTTCTGTTTCTGGTCACCGCGGGTATGGAACTGAGCTACCTCTATGCCTGCTCTACCTTTCTCACGACTGCAATTTTCAATCACGCCTTCCCTTTTCCGGAGGCCGTCGGTTCATTTATTCTGGCGGCGGTGCTGACCCTTCTTTTTCAAGGAAGGGGATGGCGGGTCATTTACGTTCTGGTCGCTCAGGCGTTTGGGTTCATACCTGCCCTCCTAAGAATGGTCCATATCTATAACTCTTGGTCGGACTCCTTTTTGAGTCAAACTTGGCTCGTAAAATTCTATGAAAATCCTACGGGTGCCATCGGATGGTTTATCAGCCTTCTTGTCATATTCTGGATATGGGTCTTCTGGGCAGGAGGTGTGGGGCTCGCCAGGAGACCAGCGGACTACAATACCATTTGTTCCCGTTTCGACCGGGGCCTTATCGCCTTCTTCCTCCTTTTCTTGATAAAATTCCTCTTGCAAATAAAAGAAGGGATCAAAATAGAGGAGCCTGTTTCCGAATTTTTGATCTTTCCGTTTCTGATTTTCAGTCTGTTGGCGATTGGTCTGGTTCGGAATCGGAGCGTTGCTCCAAGGGATTTTCTCCCTGGCTATCAAGGCATCGGGGTCATTATTAAGCTTCATCGTGGTGACCCTTCTGTTTGGCACAGGCTTGGTATTTTTTTGCTTGCCTTATTTGACCCTGGCTGCCGAGACAGGGTACAGCATCCTTAAAATTGTATCGCGGACCCATAGGCTCTTTTTTAGTGATCATCCTACGTTTTATCTTCGGCAGTGACTTCACTCTATCCGAAAAACCCCCTGTCAAAAAGAAAGAAGATCATCGACACAGCCTCTCAGGGAGAATATAGCTGGTGGATGGAACTATTGGGGAAAATCTTGGCCTGGGGTGTTTGGATCTTAATAGGATTGGTTTTCCTCTTTCTATTGATTGTGGCACTTTATTGCCTATACCAATGGCTTCTCTCAAGAACCCCGATCGATCAGGAAAGACAAAGCCCACGGCATCTGATTGCATTATGGGCTGAGAGACTACGACTCTTTCTCCATTCCTGCTGGAGGTGGTTACTACGCAGAATAAAAGGCTACAGAGGGGCCATTCAGCTCTACACCGCTCTTCGAAGTTGGGGACGCCGCAGTGGTCTGCGCCATATACCAAGCGAGACCCCTACAGAGTATGGTTCACGGCTGGAGCATCGATTCCCTATACTAAAGAGAGAGATAGAATTGATCATTCAGGCCTTCAACGAAGAGGTTTACGGAGAAATCATTCTCAATGAGCACCAGTTATCCATGGCCCAATCCGCCTGGAGAAGGCTTCTCAGTCCGCTCCATTGGCCCTTGCGGCTGAAAACATGGTTTCTTCGGCCTTCCCATCTCTCCGAAGCCATCTCATACCAAACTCCGGATAGAAACCTGATTGTTTAATCATCTATCAATTGATTCCATACACTGTGAATGTTGTGAATTGGGATGTGTCTCGATCCCAAAACCTTGATTTTATCGCTCCTTTTACCTTTTTAAAAAAGGTTGTCGGTAATATGGAGAGGGTGTATAATGAATTTCCATGTAATATTATAAGGACTGACATTTCGGATAATAAAGGGGTATATACATGATGAGTCCAAAAAAGAAAGAGAAAACGATACTTCATGGAGTGATTCCTGCTATTATTACACCCATCCATGAAGATGGGAAACTTCATGAGAAACTGCTCGAAAAACAGGCCTCTTATCTGTCAAAGGCTGGGGTTCATGGTTTTTTAGTCAACGGGACGCACAGGAGAAGGTCCTTTTCTTAGCAGAGAAGAGAAGAGGAGAAACTTTGAATTGGTCCGGGGAGCGGCTTCTGTAGGAAAACAGTTCCTCTGCTTGGGTTGCCTCCAGCCGTCAACAGACCTCACCATTGACGAGATCGTTGCCTTTACACCTCTTCAACCGGACTTCATTGTTATTACCTCCCCTTATTACTTCAGGGTTTCCCAAAAAGAGATCGTCCGACACATTCGGGAGATTGTAAGGCATTCGCCTTTTCCAGTGATTGTCTATAATATTCCTCAGTGCACTTTTAACAAAATAGAATATGATGCGATGGTTGAGATTTCTTCATTGGAAAATGTGGTAGGTTTCAAGGATAGCTCAGGCGATTTCATCACCTTTTCCCGTGTCATGTTTCATGACAAAAGAGAGAACTTTGCATGGATCATGGGGGAGGATTACCTCCATGCAGATGCTTTGAGGGTTGGAATCTCTGGGATCGTAACAGGTTTGGGAAATGTTTGGATTGAACCCTATCTTGAAATGTATCAGGCTGCCCAAGAGGGTGATTTCCTAAAAGTTCGAAAGTTTCAAGAAAAAATCAATAAACTCTACGAGGTCATTCGAACGGCAAGGGACAGAGGAATCCCTGCCATAAAAGCTGCAGCCTCCCTTCTGGGGAGGTCTGAAAAATGGCTCAAAGCTCCGATGCTCCCCCTTGATGAACAGGAGTTTTCTCGTGTGAAGGAGATCCTTACAGATTTGAATCTCATAAAAAGTTAGCAGACCATCCCTATTGGCGATTTTAGAGAAACGAAAAGGGTTTACTGAAGATGAAGGAAAGAGTTTTCTTGGGCATCGATGTTGGAACGGGAAGTGTCCGTGTAGGTGCTTTCAATGGACAGGGTCGTCTGAGAAGTAAGGCAGAGCATCCGATTAGAATCTGGACGCCTCAACCCGATTTTGTCGAACAGTCCTCAGAAGACATCTGGAAAGCCACGGCTAAAGCCACCCAACAATGTCTTCGGACAGGTGGAATCAATCCCAAATCCGTAAGCGGTATCTCCTTCGATGCCACTTGTTCCCTTGTGGCCCTGGATGAGGGTTTTAAGCCAATGACGGTATCCCCTTCTAAAAAAGAGGGACAAAATATCATTGTGTGGATGGATCATCGAGCCATCCAGCAGACTGAACGGATTAACCAGACAGGCCATGAGGTCCTCAAATATGTGGGAGGAAAGATATCGCCTGAGATGGAGCCTCCCAAATTGATGTGGCTTAAAGAAAATTTGAAAGAAACCTGGAAAAAGGCAAAGAAGTTCATGGACCTGGCCGATTACATGGTTTACAGGGCTTCAGGAAATGATCTGAGAAGTCTCTGCACGACAGTATGCAAGTGGACCTATTTGGGCCATGAAGAAGTTTCTGGAAAATATCGTTTCGACTTTTTTGAACAGATCGGAATCCCGGATCTCTTTGAAAAGGAGCGGGTTCCTTTCACGGCTTATCCCATGGGCACGAAGGCAGGTGGATTGACAAAGAAGGCATCAGAAGAGCTGGGGTTATCTCAGGGAATTCCCGTAGGGGTGGGGATCATTGATGCCCACGCCGGAGGAATTGGCTCACTCGGTTCCGTTTTGAGAGATTCTGAACCAGGAGAAAATCTATTTGAGCAGAGTCTTGCTTTGATTGGAGGAACATCCTCTTGTCATATGGGAGTTTCCCCTCATCCACGATTCATCGATGGCATATGGGGTCCCTATTACGGAGCAATGATTCCTGGAATGTGGTTGAATGAAGGAGGACAATCCGCCACCGGATCTCTGATCGATCTGGTCATTAAAAACAATTCCTCTTATCGAGAGATCACCAACGCTGTGCAAAGGAAAGGGACTGACATTTACACTTTCCTGAACCATAAAGTTGAGCAGATGAAGAAAGAAGCCGGATTAAAGTTGGTCCGTCATCTCCATGTGCTCCCTTATTATCATGGGAATCGATCGCCCAGAGCAGATCCTTATGCAAAAGGGATGGTCAGTGGACTCACCCTGAGCAACACTTCAGATGATGTGGCTCTTCTGTATTATGCCACAATACAAGCCATTGCCTATGGGACACGACACATCATTGAGGCAATGAATGCAAAAGGATATGACATTCGAAAAATCCACCTTTCCGGTGGGCATTTGAAAAACAAGCTTTTTATCCAGGAACATGCTGACATTACAGGTTGCGAGATTCTTATACCGAAAGAGCCGGAGGCGGTTTTGCTCGGTACTGCGATTCTGGCGGCAGTTGCTGGAGGTGAATTTCCGGATATTCCTCAAGCCATGAGATCGATGTGCCGGACTGAAAGAGTCATTCATCCTGATCATTCTACCTTCCTATTTCATGAAGCGAAGTACAGTATTTTCAAAGAAATGTACGATTTCCAGAGGGACATGCGTAAGAGAATGGAAAATGTTTACCCCGTTAGAAAGGACGGGGCTTTAACCCCGTCCTTTCTGTAAAAAAATGTCGAAGACTCGACTCTACGAGAAGCTTTATTTATATTATCCCCGCCATTTACCCCGTAGGATGTTTACTATCCAACGGGGTAAATGGGGGGCTTTCTAACGGGGTAAAGATGTAAAAAGAGGAAGCATAATGAAAAAAGATGAGAAAAAAATTTATCTTATTTCAAATGGGGATTTCAGAGATTCTGCAGGCCAAGTCTGCTGGCCCAAGCAGGAAGAAACCTTGAGAGCCGTCAAAGATGCCTTCAGGAAACTGGGGTATAAGACCCAAGTGATTCCAGAGTATGATGCCAAACGAAAACATGGCTTTTTGACAAAACAATGTGAAGGGACTCAGGCCTTTTTGAAGATCGATCCTGCTGCCCCTATTGTCGTTGTATTAAGCTGTTGGGCTTATTCCCACCATGTATCAGGGAGTCTCCAAACTCATAAGGGTCCCATTCTCCTTCTGGCAAACTTTGATGGAACTTGGCCGGGACTCGTCTCACTCTTGAACCATTCTGCGACTTTAGATCGGCTCTGCGTCAAGCATTCACGTCTATGGAGCGAAGGCTTTGGAGAGGATCCCGATTTTATGAAGCGACTCGAAATCTGGTGTAATAAAGGGGAGATTAAATATGACCTTTCTCACCTTATCGATGCTGAAAAACTGAGATTCTCCTCGCAGGCGATGAAGTTCGGGGAAAAGTTGGCTCAGGAGATCATTCGCAAAAAACGCATTATGGGACAATTTGATCCTGGCTGTATGGGAATGCTTAATACCGTTATGAATCCCGCCAAATTGGGCGCCATCGGTATGCCTATCGAACTCTTGAGCCAATCCGACCTGGTTGCGGAGATGTCGCTCGTCGATGACCAAGAGGCTCAAGATCACCTGAACTGGCTCCTCAAGAAAGGTGCCTGGTTCGACTGGGGTACGGATCAGTTCGAACATTTGGTGCATCATCAGGTCATCATGCAGATGAAAATGTATTCTGCAGCCGCACGCATTTATGAGCGTTATGGTCTCAGTGCGATAGGCATTCCCTATCAGGTGGGTCTTGTCCGATCTGTGCCTGCTTCAGACTTGGTGGAAGGGATGTTGAACAATTCAGAACGACCGGATGTCATCGATCCGGATACAAAGAAAGTCATTTGCAAGGGCAAGCCCATCATCCATTTCAACGAAGGGGACATTGGTTCAGGTATCCCACAGGTTCTGATGCGCGACATTTATGAACAAAAAGATATGCCACCTGAGACCACTCTCCATGACATCCGTTGGGGATGTGAATACAAAGGCAAATTTATTTGGGTCTTTGAGATTTCTGGCGGTGCTCCACCCGCTCATTTCGGAGGGTGGAAGAATACGAAGATCTATCGGCAACCTAAGATGTACTTTCCCTTAGGTGGTGGCACTTGTTCAGGCGTTTCAAAGCCTGGCGTGATCACTTGGGCACGGTTCTATGAACAATTTGGTGAAATTGGAATGGACTGTGGAATCGGTAAGGTCATTGAATTACCAAAAGAAGAGGTCCATGATCGTTTGAAGAGGACCACGTCTGAATGGCCCATTGCTAATGTCTATATCTCAGGGTACGGTCGGGACCAACTGATGGCCTCACACATGTCAAACCATATTACCATCGGTTATGGAGACATCCTACAAGAGTTTATAGCAACCTGCCTCCATCTTGGTATCCCCACCCGGGTTGCAGGTGATGTTAAAGATATTTTCCAATAAGAACGGGATTGCTTCCTTGTTATCTTTAGAAAATAGGAACACGCAGACTTCTATGAAGGGAGGATAAATGGAGTTGACAAGCGGGTAAGAGTGGGTGTACTTTCATCTCAAATAAGGGAGGTAAAGGCGTTTGTCATTTTAAACTCTTTATTAAAAGAAAGGAGGGATAGCAACATGAAGAAATATTTATTAACAATTTTAGCCGTTTCCGCTTTCATAACCTGGTTTTTACCAACCGCCCACGGCGCGCCGATTATCATCAGAATGGGCCATGATGGCGCCACAACTCAGCCTTATCATCCAGCTTTGGAACTCGTTGCCAAGATCATAGCTGAGAGAACAAAAAATGAAGTTAATTTTCAGATTTTCCCCTCGGGTCAACTCGGTTCTCAACAAGAACAGATGTTAGCTACCATTCAGGGAACCCAGGAGATGTGGATGTCGAATCCTGCCTGGTTGGCACAGTACGTCCCCAAGATCGGCATATTAGGTTGCGGATACCTCTTCAGAGATCTTGACCACATGTACAAGGTTTTGAGAGGTCCGATTGGACAGGACTTATTCAAGGAACTTCCCCCAAAGATAGGGGTCAGGATCATCGATGCATGGTACCTCGGAACAAGGCAGACTACATTGAGAGACAAACCAGCTTCTACACCCGAAGAATTTAGGGGGATCAAATTAAGAGCTCCGGGCGCTCCAACCTATATCGAGGCAGTACGTGCCCTGGGTGCTAATCCTACACCCATGGGATTTGGAGAGGTCTATATGGCTTTGAAAACTGGTGTGATCGATGGCCAGGAAAATCCCTTGCCCACGATCAAATCATCCAAATTCTATGAAGTGTGCAAATATCTCGTGCTGACAAGTCATATGGTAGATTCCATTATTCCGCAGATCCATGAGAGATCCTGGAAAAGTCTGAAGCCAGAATATCAGCAAGTAGTTATGGATGCCTTTAGGGAAGGTGGAAAACTCAATGATAAATTAATCCTGGATGGTGAGGCAAGCCTTGTTGATGAATTCCAGAAGGGAGGAATGACCGTTATTAGGCCCAATCTCGAACCCTTCAGGCAAAGAGCCGCTAAGATCCCAGAAGCTTTCAAAAATCTCTGGGAAGAGGGAATGTTTGAGAAAATCCAGGCGGTCAAGTAAAGAAATTCCATAGTTTTCTTCTTCGGGGGCGGAGTCTCTCTGCCCCTGAATTTTTAGAGGCGGGTGTTAGTCCATCTTTAACGATGGAGCGGTGAGGTGATGAATGAAGATTCTGGAAAGAGTCTTTGATCTGATCGAACAGGGACTGGGGGTTCTTCTCCTTCTGGTGATGTTTATCTCTGTTCTTACCCAGATCTTTTTCCGGTATGTCCTTAATTCTCCTTTAACATGGACCGAAGAATCGTCTCGCTACAGTTTCATATGGATCGTCCTCCTTGGCGCAGCCTTTGCTGTCAGAAAGAAGGAGCACGTGGTCATGGAGGTGCTGGTGAATCGTTTCCCTGGCCCTGTCAGGAAAACGATTTCGTTTGGCATGAATGTGATGATCCTGATCGCTTTGTTATATCTCCTTCCAGTTAGTTTGGATTTTTTCATGTTCATTAAGGGTGTCTCAGCTCCCACTTTGAAAATTTCTTGGGGATTCTTATTCTTTTCAGCTCCCCTCAGCATCGCTCTCATGGCGATTCATACCTTTATCAGCCTTGTCAAGGCGATGCGGATGGAAAGAGGAAAAGAAAGTTAGCCTCAAGATGGATGAAAGTGAAAAGATAAGAAATGTTGCTTCTCATATTGATTGTAACCTTGGCCATTCTTTTCAGCCTTGGGATGCCAGTTGTCTTCAGTCTCATGATATCCTCTCTCGTCTATCTTTTGCTTGCCGGTATCGATCCAAAGATCGTGATTCAAAAGCTCGTTATGGGACCGGATAGTTTTGTCCTCCTTGCCGTACCCTTTTTCATTTTAGCTGCTCAGATCATGAATTCCACGGGAATTACCAAGCGGATTTTCCGATTCGCTTCCACCATTGTCGGACACTTCCCGGGAGGACTGGCACATGTCAATATTGTGGACAGTATGATCTTTGCTGGGATGTCAGGATCAGCGATCGCCGATGCATCCGGCGCGGGTCTCATGGAAATTGAGGCCATGGTTTCACAAGGATATGAAAAATCTTATGCCACCGCTGTATCTGCCGCATCCAGTACGATCGGTCCTATTATTCCCCCCAGTATCCCCATGGTGATTTACGCTGTGATTGCAGAGGCCAGTGTGGGAAAACTGTTTCTGGGAGGCATCATCCCCGGAGTTCTGATGGGGGTGGCAATGATGGTCATCACCTACATTATAGCGAAAAAGAGAGGATTCTATAAGGATAGAAGGGCAACTCTTAAAGAATTTTTTGATGCCTTTAGGGGAGCGTTCCTCGCTATACTCACGGTAGTCATACTTTTAGGAGGGATTTATACCGGAATTTTTACACCTACCGAAGCCGCTGCGATCGCTGCCCTCTATGCCCTTTGTCTGGGATGCTTTGTTTACAGGGAATTGGGGCCTCGTGATATCTTTCGGATCTTCAGCAGAATCGTCATCAGTTGTGGATTTATTACCTTTATCATTTCTACCTCTGCCATCTTCAGTTGGATCATCGCAAGGGAACAGGTCCCACAGCGCCTCGCAGAGGTCATGTTGTCGTTGACAACAAGTAAAACCCTTATCCTGTTCATCATGAATATCCTTTTTCTTCTC
Source organism: uncultured delta proteobacterium (assembly GCA_963739325.1). Classification (GTDB taxonomy): domain Bacteria; phylum Desulfobacterota; class BSN033; order BSN033; family UBA1163; genus CAVTZZ01. The sequence goes on from CAVTZZ010000006.1 coordinate 20,215, forward strand.
CTGGGAATGGTGATGGATACGAATGCGATCATGCTGATTTTCCTGCCTATTATTCTTCCAGTGGTAAAAGCGGTGGGGGTGGATCTTGTCCATTTTGGAGTGGTGGTCACACTCAACCTGATGATAGGGCTTCTTACCCCTCCCTTTGGAATGCTGCTCTTTCTCTTAAATGGATTAACAAAAGTTCCCATTGAGGACATATTACGCGAGGTCTTTCCTTATATTCTAGTCTTGGTATTTGTCCTGTTTCTCATCACTTATTGGGAAGGTTTGGTGATGTTTCTACCAAACCTGTGGAAATGATCAAAGGCCACTACTTTGTTTACGCAAGCAAAATCCAGTAACCTCCTTGATCCGTCTGGACGGAGTGCGTAAGTCTACGTCCGTGTATCAGAGGTGTTTTGAATTTTCGTTACCTTTGAAGGGCAGAAGCATATTGCATTTGATGAATTCTGCGAATCCATCGAGCTTTTACCCCGTTAGAAATAATGCCCCGTTGCTCTGCAGCGGGGTTAAGTCCCAGAATAATTCCGGCAGGGTTTAATGCCCCGCTGGAATTTCTAACGGGGTTTACTTCATGGCAGATGAAACCAGAGGAAAGAATATATACTGCCATCTCAGGCAAAGCCCCTGATCGAGTACCCGTTGTTCCCAAAATATGGGTAGACTTTGGCGCTCGCATAACAGGAACGAGTCTCGTTGAAGTGATAACGGAGCCACTCACCGCATTGCGAGTGATCGTAGATGCAGGGCTTGTCTGTCAGGTGGATGGGGTACGTCAATTCCATTTTCCAAAGCGGCGTGTCATCGATAGGGATGGAAAAGTGTTTGAGATAGATAATAAAGGAAAGCTTCTCGGAGAAATTGATATGATGGGAGGGCTGATGACGCATCTCTATAACCCAAAGGATTTTAATCTCGAAGACCCCTATACGATGGCTCATAACCAGTATTGGTCATCGAAAGAACCTTTTGTTAGAAGTTTGGAGGATGCCGCACGCATCACCGTCCCGAATAAGAAGTTCTATGAGGAAATAGGCTGCGGAGATCGACAGAGGGAAATGATGAAGTCGGCGGGTGACAGACTGGCGATCCTCGGAGACTGTGGCTCAGCAACGTTGGCATTCCACGTGAGTTTACGTGGCATGGAGAATGCTCTCCTAGATCTCATCGAGGAGCCGAAGCTCGTTCATGGCGCAATGGAGAAGGGGGTTGCCATTGCGGTCGAGAGAGGAAAGTTTAACATTGACCTTGGGCTAAGAATTCTCCGATTGAATGATTCGGTGGGTAACATGTCGGTGATCTCGCCTAAACACTGGCGAACGTTTGTTTTCCCTCACATGAAAGAGGTCTGCACCGAGCTTCATCGATACCATCCAGAGGTGAAGATTTACTGCCATATCTGCGGAAACATACTGCCGATTGCAGAAGATCTTGTGGAGGCCGGACTCGATTGCATCGGGCCACTTGATCCACTCGGTGGCTCCACTCCTGCCGAAGTTAAAAAAAGAGTAGGCGAAGCGGTCTCACTCATGGGTGGGGTGGACACCCTCTCGTTTATTAACAATACTTCAGAAGAGATCATTGAAGAGGCAAGAAAATGCATTATTCAAGCAGGGACAAAGGGGGGGTACATCCTTGGATCGGGCTGTGTTGTCCCTCGCGATGCAAAAATAGAAAATGTTGAAGCCTTAAAAATTGCCAGCGAACAATATGGAACATATGAAAATGGAAAGTTGTCTATCTCGCGGGAGCACAAAGACCTGGGGTAATGGATGACTGTGCTGCAATTGCGTAACCATATTCCTATAAGCGCCCCTGCACAGAGAGAGCCTGCTGATGGAACCGAATCGGACATGAGAGTTTCTCTCGGGTTTGAACCCGCATGGTTTCATAGAAGGTGCGGAATTGATTTTTCTGAAGGGTGGCATAAAGATCCCTACTATCGATATCAAACTCTCAAAATAATGAAGGCTGAATTGGTAAGGACATTTCCGGGGGTGCCCTACTGGAATCTCTCCTACGAAGAGGATTTAGCAACACTCTCAGGATGTTATGGAGCCTATGTCATTCCACTGGTTTTTGGTTTGCCTCTCCTCTACGCTGTAGATCGCTGGCCTGTTGTGGATCCAGAGAAAAAACTCTCCGTCCCAGAGATCGAAAAGTTCGATGTTGAAAAGCTCCTTGAGGGTCCCTTTGTAGAAGAACTCTTCCATCAGATGAATATCATTGAATCGGAGTGGGGAAAAATACACGGGTACTTGAACTGGCAAGGAATACTAAATAATGCTTTTCATATTAGAGGGCAGGAGATCTTTCTTGATATGTATGAGCGACCTGATTTCGTGCGCGAATTCTTCTCTGTAATATGTGAGATAATGATTCGACTCTCAAAAATGGTCCAGGAAAGACAGAGAAAATCTGGGTATTACATCAATCAGTTCAGTGTAAGCAACTGTGTCGTCAATATGATATCCCCTGAAATGTACTGGGACTTTATCTTTTCTCATGATGAGAGGATTGCCTTCAGTTTTGAACGCTTTGGAGTTCATACGTGTAACTGGAATATCACTCCCTACATTGATATTCTTAAAGATCTGCCTAACCTGGGTTATTTGGATATGGGAATGATGTCTGACATGGTTAAAGTAAAAAAGACATTCCCTGATACACGAAGAGCTGTCATGTACTCTCCGATAACTTTTCAGGATGCTTCATTGGAAGCCTTCAGGCAAGATATGGAAAAGATCTACCATGAACTTGCACCCTGCGATATTGTGATGGCCGATATTCAGGCCTCTACATCAGATAAACGGGTCAATGAATTACTTGAACTCTGCAGAAGCCTTGAATCGAGCAACGTAGGATAATGGTGGATATTGATTTAAGTCTTTTCGGTTTTAAAACCTACTTCCGATCGTCGTAGATGGTAAATCTTTCTTCCCCAACTTTTGTATTCCCAAACAGAATTTCAAGGCGATAGGTACCAATCGTCCATTTGCCTGGTTCGTCCCATCCCCAACCAGTCCAAAGGTCTGCGTTTTCCCAATCCGCTAAGACTTCCACTTTATCTATTCTCGCCTCACCGAATAAAGTTCCATCGGGATAGTAATACCGGCCAAAGATCAGAGGTTTATGGCTGCGATTCCTGTATAGAAGATTCTTGGCCTGCACTAAGAGGTAAACGTATCGCGTAGTACTTCTCGGGAAATCTATCTTATATTGACGTTGTGATTCTGTTGGAGTTGTATGGCCACCTTCAAAGAACTTAACAGATTCAAATTGGAGATAGGATTTTTCTTCAGACGTCACAGGAGGGCTCGTCGATGCACGATCATCATAGATGCTAAACGTCCCTTCTCCAACCTTCGCACTACCAAACCAGATCTCCACACGGTAAGTACCAGCAGGCCAAGAGCCTGGTTGCTCCAATCCCCAGCCACCCCAGAGGTCTGCGTTCTCCCAATCGGGTGGGATATCGACATTCACCTTCCCTTCGCCTCGGAAACTCCCATCGGGGTTGTAATACCGACCCACGACCACCGGTTTATGAACACGATTTTTATACAACAGGTTCTTGGCTCCAACTAAGAAAAACACATACCGTGTGGCACTCTTAGGAAATTGCGTCTTATACTCTCGCTGAGATTCTGACGGGGCTGTAAATCCGCCTTCAAAAAACTTCACCGATTCAAACTGGAGGAAGATCTTTTCCTCGGATGCTATCGGTGGGCTCGTTGAAGCCCGATCATCATAGATCGTAAACAAATCTTGCGCCATTTTTTGCCCATCGATCCAAACCTCTACACGGTAAGTCCCAACAGGCCAGTTGCCCGGCTGATCCCATCCCCACCCATATGGAATCCATGCTGTAAACCATTCCGATTTGATCCGGAAATCTAAACTCGGCTCTCCTCTGAGTGTTCCGTCGGGATTGTAATATCGCCATACTACCTTGTGGTTATGTTCGCGAACATTATATAACCGATTCTCAACATCTATTTGACACCATACATACCGGGTCGTGCTTTTTGGAAACTGTACGGTAAACGTACGTTGCGATTGTTCCGGAACATTAAACCCTCCTTCAAAGAAACGCATCGTCTTGAATGTAAAGTCTTGAGCAAAGAGAGGGGCAGGCAGTATAAAGATAAGACAGAGTATGATGAGCATTCTTTTCATGACGAACTCTCCTCTTAAATGATTTTTTGCATATTATAAAAAAAATATTAAAACATTTCATTCCTCTTTGTAAATAGCAGATAGATATATCATTGGTCGCAATTTATCTTAGTTAAGCAATATTTGTGCCATGCTCCAATAAAATATAACTTACAGAAAATATTAAATAATATTAAATGACGCATTCAAGATGTGGTAATAATTTTCCCACCTTTTTCAAATTTTGTTCTGTTCCATTTTGTAAAATAGCCCTTTCCCTACCTTTCATTTTTTGATATAATAGGCGAAATTTATATGAAACTCTCTGTGATCATTCCTGTCTATAATGAGATCCATACCGTCGGAGAAACTCTCTCCAGGATCCTTCAAGTCGATCTCCCTAAAGAAGTGATTGTGGTCGATGACTCCTCTACAGATGGAACGAGGGAGTTCTTGAAAGAATGGGTGGCTGATAGAGGCGAAGAAGTGAAAGATCAGGTCCGCATCCTCTTTCAGCTAAAGAATATGGGCAAGGGTGCTGCCCTCCGCTCCGGATTTAAAGAGGCCACGGGTGATATCGTCCTCATCCAAGATGCGGATTTGGAATACCATCCCATGGAATATCCTAAACTGATCGAACCGATCCTCGATGGAAGGGCAGATGTGGTCTATGGTTCTCGCTTCTTAGGAACCCCGAGGCGAGTTTTGATGTTCTGGCACACTCTGGGAAATAAGCTCCTCACCTTCCTCTCTAACCTCTGCACCAATCTCAACCTTACGGATATGGAAACAGGCTACAAAGTTTTTAAAAAGGAAGTTTTGGACCATATTCATTTAAAGTCGAACCGGTTTGGCTTCGAACCGGAGATCACGGCCAAAATTGCCAAGATGAATTATCGAATCTATGAAGTTCCCATCTCCTATAGCGGTCGAGATTATTGGGAAGGGAAGAAGATTAAATGGATTGACGGATTGAAGGCAGTCTTCTCTATCTTCCGGTATAACTTCTTCGATTCGGGAACAGAAGACATCGTCTATCAAACCCTTCAAAGGATGAGGAAACTTCATCGGTATAACCAATGGATTTTTTCGAAATTTCAACCCTTTTTAGGTCGAAGGGTTTTAGAGATCGGCTCTGGGATCGGAAACATCACCAAATTACTCCTGGATCGAGATTTTGTCATTGCAACAGATGTGGAACCTCAGTATCTCACCCTTTTGAAAAATACCTTTGGACAATATAAGAAGTTTATGGTTGAAAACTTTGACATCTCCGGATCAGATATCGAACGATACCGTCCGCATCACATCGACTCTGTCATCTGCTTCAATGTGTTAGAACATGTTGAGAAAGATGAAAGGGCCCTGGAAAATATCTTCAACCTCTTAGAACCCAAAGGACGACTTCTCCTCTTTGCCCCCTCTCACCAATGGCTTTATGGAAGTTTGGATCAGCATTTAAGCCACCACAGACGCTATGATAGGGAAGAACTAAAAAAGAAATTAGAGAAGATAGGGTTTCAGATGATCCTCCTGAAATACTTTAATCGAATCGGAATTTTGGGATGGTATTTAAATAGTAAAATACTCAGGAGGAAAAGACTTCCCTCATTACAACTGAGAATCTATAATCTTCTTGTCCCTCTTTTCAAAATAGAGGAACTCTTTCCCTTGCCCTTTGGTACCTCTCTCCTTGCCATCGCAGAGAAACCAGAATGATGGAAACAGCTAAATATTTCTCAGATTTTTTAAGAAAGATAGGTGCCCCAAATTTTCTGGTGATCGGTATCGTTATGATTGTCCTATGGCTTCTCATTTCAGGTTTCATCAAAGGATTAAGAAAAAGAAGACCGGATAAGGGACCTAAAGAAAACAACCATGGGGGCTAACTAAGCCTGAATGTCAATGGGTATAAATCAAATTCCAAAATGAACCCACTCCCTGGGCTTAAGCCCAGGGTTTCAGGACTACTGACATGATCTGGCATAATTACCGACGCTGCTCTCTTATGTATCGCCGCACGACGTCTTCATCAACGTTGCCTACTGTTTCGGCAAAATACCCATCCGCCCAAAAGCTATCTCCCCACAAAAACTCTTCCAGCTCCGGATACTCTTTTCTTATCACCCGACTCGTTCCCCCTTTTAGCCTCTGTACCACTTCTGCCACACTATCGCTTGGCTTCGTCTGGATGATAATATGTACGTGGTCCTCTTCGATACTTAGCTCACTGATCCCCCACTTATTCATCCGGCATGCTTCGTTCAACAACTTTCTCAGGCGGATGACCACTTTGCCTCGCAGTACTCGCCGACGATATTTCGGTATCCACACCAGGTGGTACTGCAAACGGTGTTTCGTATGGGACCCAGTCTGGTATCTAGCCATAGCCAGATCATGTCCCAATTTGCTCCGCTTCGCCAGGTTCCACCTGGTTCCGCTTCGAAAGGATGCCATTCATCCCCAGGTTTAAAAGCCTGGGGTTTTCTGGCATATTTTATAAAATTTTAGTAATTAAGTTATTCAGCCATTGGGTTATTCAATGACTTAATGACTAATGACTCAATGACTTTATTTCTAAGGTTATTTCTTGAGGATCTTCCACGAAAGGAGAAAGGAGACGGTCAGGGCGATCAACATCCCTGACATAGAGAAGAGGAAGAAGAGAAGGATAAGCCTTTCCTTCATCACTGCATATTTGCTTTCTAACATCCCTACATAGAGAATTCCGACGATCTTATCCTGAACGTCCCGGATCGGTTCATAGGCTGTGATATACCAATCATCGACAACAAATGCCCTTTGTATCCAGGGCAATCCCTTTTCGAGGACTTGCTCTTGAACCTCTTTCATCGCTCGTGTTCCAATCGCCCTATTCCCTTCCTTATCCATGACATTGGTTGATATTCTTAAATCACCCAAAAAGATGGTAGCGGTCCCAATCTCTTTCCCTTTATATTTGGCATCCTTGAAAACGATGTTTTTAATCCGATCGACAATCTCATAATTGCGGTTAAGAAGAACTCCTCCTGTCAATACTCCCAAAACCTCGCCATTGAAATCGATGACCGGATAGGCTGATTTCAATACCATCCCAGAGGTCTCCTCCACTTTTTCAATCGGTTTTGCTTTGGGAGTTGGGAACTAATCGTAAAGTGGCCTTCTGTGCCAAGGATTTCCCCTTCCTTCAACAACTCCTCTCTCGAGAGCATCTGGGTTCCTGAAATCGCCTTTTTCCCAAGGGCACCCTTGACAAAAGGATCATGAATCAGACTATCCCCTAATACTTTAGGATTATGGAATCTAAATATAACCATTCCCTTTCGATCCACTAATGTTAGAAAATCGAGTCCTTCTTCGACCATCAGGCCTGAAAGTTCATCTCGAATAGGAGAAATATTTTTTTCCTTTATTCCTTGCTTTAATACGTGCCTGATCGATGTCCAGCGTATCGTCCTATCAATATCCCTAATTTTTGACTCATAGACCCATCGGGCTGTGCTGAGATGTTCCTTTACCCTTTCCTGGGCTTCAAAAATAATCTGGTTGGTAATGAGTGAATTGACAATAATACTCGTTACAACGCCTATGAAACAGGCAATGGCCAAAAAGAAAAGACCTAACTTAGTTTTAATAGAAATCTTCATTATTTATAACTTATCAGAAATAAAGGAAAAAGTAAAGAAAAAAATTTCTTGCTATAAAAATTTTTTTCTGTTAAATATATTGTGAAAAAATTCATAAATCTAACAATGGAGGGAAATATAAGAAAGGAGGTCCGTAATGGGAAAGTTTGATGCGATATACGACGATTATATGAAGCGACGGAAAGCTGTACTGGGAATGGGAGGTGATAAAGAATTAGCAAAACGTCGAGAAAAGGGGCAGACCAATGCTCGAGAGAGGATCGATATGCTTCTTGATCCTGGTACCTTTACAGAGGTCGGTACTTTTGTGACGCACAGGCAGACTGAATTTGGAATGGCCGGTAAACTCATACCTGCCGAGGGTGTTGTCACCGGATATGGAAAGGTAAATGGCAGATATGTTGTGGTCGTCTCTGAAGACTTCACTGCCATGGCTGGTAGTTTTGGGGAGTATCATGGAAAGAAATTCGTTTGGGCCCTCGATTTCGCTAAGGAGAAGGGATGGCCCTTCATTGGGATAAACGATTCCGGAGGTGCACGCCTCCAGGAGGGGATGGATACTTTGGAGTCTTATGGCTGGACCTTCCGTGCCCAGATCCTCGCCTCAGGAATTGTGCCCCAGATTGCTCTGCTTTTGGGCCCATGCCTCGGTGGACAAGCCTACCATCCTATCATGAACGACTTCCTCATCCAGAGTAAAACAACGGGTTACATGGGGATTGCTGGACCTGCCTTTGTCAAGACTGTGACCGGTGAGAATATCACCCTCGAGAAACTGGCTGGTTGGGAGGCCCATGCTATGAAGTCAGGCGGTACCCATGTCGTTGGGGAAGACGACAAAGAGTGTATCGAACTCGCCAAGAGGCTTCTGTCGTACCTCCCCTCCAATAACAGGGAAAAGCCACCGAGAATTGAAAGTAATGATGATCCAAACAGGGTGATCCCTGAACTCGATAATTTTCTCCCAGACCCAGAACTTCGAAAACCCTATGATATGTATCCCCTCATCGATATGGTCGTAGATAAGGGCAGTTTCTATGAAATCCACAAATATTTCGCCCGCAATCTCATTATTGGTTTTGCGCGGTTTAACGGCAGGGCAGCTGGAATCGTAGCGAACCAACCCAAGGTTCTGATGGGAGGAATGGATTGCGATGCCTCTGACAAGCTGGCGAGGTTTGTTCGTTTCTGTGACCTTTTCAATATTCCCCTTGTCACCTTTGTCGACTGCCCTGCCTTCTGGATCGGCTCTCCGCATGAGTGGAAGGGGATTTTACGTCACGGCGCAAAAACCCTCTTTGCCTGGGCAGAAGCCACCGTGCCCCTGATCTCCATCATCATAGGAAAGTCTTATGCAGGGGCTCACTATGCCATGCTCGATAAGAGCATCGGAGCAGACCTTGTTTTTTCCTGGCCGACTGCCAAGGTAAATATCGTGGGTGCTGAGACAGCAGCGAGTATCATCTTCGCCAGGGAAATAAAGGCTGCTGCTGACCCGAAGGCGACATCCAAGACGCTGATCGCTGAGTATCGCACGAAGTATGAACATCCTTATCAGCCTGCAGAACGGGGTTACACGGACGATGTGATTATGCCTCATGACACGAGAAAGTACGTCTGTCATGCCCTTGAGCTCTTGGAAAATAAGCAGGTTGCCAGACCCTGGAAAAAGTACTCCAATATCAATTTATAACCTTTCCAAAAATTTGAGGATAATAATAAGGCCCGCTTTCAAGCGGGCCTTATCATTTTGTCGTTCAGCCTCCTTGGGGGCATGGGTTGACAGAGCTATGTTTGTTGGCTATATTTTTAGAGTTTTGACCTTTGGCATTTACCAACACGAACCATCATCCATGAATAAACCCCGTTAGAAAGTCTTCTACTTTCTAACGGGAAGGCTCACACGGGGCATTAAACACTGTGTTCGCTGAAAAAGGAACAGCCATCATCCCCACTGCGAGCAGCGGGGCTTTCTAACGGGGTAAATGGAGTACTTATGGCACGAAGTCCGATCACCCGGAATGGATATAATCAACTTCACAAAGAACTAGAGAATCTCAAAAAAGTCACCCGGCCTCAAGTGATCAAGGCCATTGAAGAGGCGCGTGCTCATGGGGATCTGAGTGAGAATGCAGAATATAATGCCGCAAAAGAAAGGCAATCCTTCGTTGAAAAGAAGATCTCTGAGATAGAACAGAAGTTAGCCAATTCTGAAATTATGGACACTGCCAACCTCCCTAAGGACAAGGTTGGCTTTGGCTCTGTTGTCACGTTGGAAAACCTCGGCAATGGAGATGAGGCTACCTACCAGATCGTGGGACCTGACGAATCGGATATCCCTTTAGGGAAAATTTCCATCGCCTCCCCTTTGGGGAAAGCTTTAATCGGTAAGGAAGTGGATGAAGAGGTGACTGTTCAAACTCCGGGGGGCGTGAAGAAATATACGGTCTTGAAAATTGCCTGAACCAAACCTCTCACATGGGTATGGTTGTCACCTACAAATGTTCATCATCAGAGGGCTTTGAAGGGCAATGATTAATAGAGATCAAAAATAAATCCAAGATGAAACGAATCAATACCATCAAACGATTACGTGCTGAAGTGGTTCAACTCGAAGAATCAAATGCACGCCTTAAGAAATCCATAAGAAAATTAGGAAAATCAAACCGGACCACCCTTCAATTAAATAAAAAACTCAGCAAACTTGCTCTCAAAGACCCTCATACAGGACTTTACAATCGTCGCTACCTTAAAGAAACACTCGAGAAAGAACTTTCGTTAGCCAAACGACACGCTCAATCACTTTCTGTTCTGATGATGGATATCGACTATTTTAAGTCTGTCAATGATGCCTATGGTCACACATTTGGAGATCTTGTGTTAAAACAGTTTACCAAAACACTAAAGAAAGTGATACGCAAATATGATATTATATTTCGATTCGGTGGCGAAGAATTTGTGATGATATCTCCACGAACAGATAGAGCGACCAGCTCAATGCTCGCTAAGAGGCTTTTAAAAATTATCAATGCGCACAATTTTGGTAATAAAGCTCATACGATAAAACTGAAATTAAGCATCAGTGTTGCCTCGTATCCCGAAGATGGTTTGGTCATCAGAGGCATCGATTTAGTCTACCTTGCTGACCAGATCTTAAATAAGGTCAAGGAGTATGGTGGTAACAAAGTCTATTCTTCAGAAGATGTAGAAAAAATGGAGGGAAATCTTCCCTCCGAAAACGAAATAAATGTGGACATGGAGCTTCTGAAGAAGAAAGTTTACCGACTTTCACAACGTGCGAACCAAAGTCTTATCGAAGCGATATTTGCGGTGGCAAAAACAATCGGATTAAAAGACCGGTATTCAGATACATTAACCAAGAGAAATATAAACTATGCCACAGAAGTTGCTAAGATGTTAAAGTTACCTAAAACTGAAATAGAACACGTCAGGAAGGCAGCCATATTGCATGATATTGGCAAAGTGGGAATTAGTGAAAATATTTTACTTAAAAAGTCAAAATTAACGGCGAAAGAGTTTGAAACAATAAAGAAACACCCACAACTGAGCGCCGACATTATTCGGCCTCTATACTTTTTACGCGGTACCATTCCATTAATCCTCTATCATCACGAACGTTGGGATGGAAAAGGATATCCTCACGGCTTAAAAGGAAACGAAACTCCCATTGGGGCAAGGATTATCGCGATGGTGGATGCGTATCGGTCGTTAACTTCTAACCGACCTTACAGAAAAGCATACTCTAAAAGCAACGCCTATGAAAATCCTTAAGAGGGAATCCGGCACTAAATTTGATCCTCAGGTCATTGCGGCATTTTTGAAAATTTTAAGTTCACCCCGTTAGAAAGGGCCGAGCTTTGACCCCGCCCTCCCTGCCTGCCGGCAGGCAGGAATAAGGAGCTAATGGGATTTATTATATCATCCCCCCCATAAATGGTGGGACTTTCTTACGGGGTAAATAGCATCCGTTTTATTATGAGATAACTTTAAAATACCCCAGCTTTTCTTCAACTTTTTTCCCCTGCTCAGCGAGGTCCTCCATTTTCTTAATGAACTCATCCATTGAAGAATGACGGACTGTATCTTTGCATTTTATGATAGATCTATTCAGCTGTGCCTGTGCTTCCTGAAGTTCAGTCAACTTGCCCCTGAGCTGTTCAAGCATCTGATTGATATTTTCCATTTCGTTATAGAGGTAGTCACCCTTTCGGAGCTGTATTGGGGTTGGCACAATACCCTCTTTAATTGCCTTAAAGATAAGATTAAAGCGGTACAGAGGCCCTGCTATTTTGTGAGAAATGAATATGGAGTGACAACCTATAGCCAAAAAAGGAAAATAATAATGCAGGCCAGAATTTCTCATTCAAGTACAGGATCCGTTTTGCTGCCACTAACGCCTGGTCTGACCCTTTATCTGATTTATCCAGTTCCGTCATCAACGGAATAAACAGATACGCCCCTATGACGGCACAGAAAAAAATCACATAACTAATTGATAGGATCATAAGTCTAACTTGCAATTTTGGTCGGATAACATATTTTCTTCTTCTAAGAATTCTGATCATCAGATTTTTCATCGTCTGAATTCTCCCTGATTATATCCGTGTTTTTCAATGTAATCGTTCCCGTTTATGTTCTCTTTTTAGGTTTATGTGCCAACTGCTTAGGGGAATCTCCTTTAATGCCTTGTTCTAAACTGTATAGGGAAATCTGCAGACCATCCCCAGGTCCAACTGAAGGAACCATCGCCCCTCGGTGACAGTGTCGGCGTCAATGTAATCGTTTTCCCATTCACCCGAGGATCAATATTATCAACTGTTGCAGTAATGACACCCGTTGCTCCATCAATGGATAATGAAGAGACTCTTGTGACAGCCCCCAATCCAATTCCTAAACTATTTCTAATTTCATTTATACGTTGGACAATCAGGCCAAGAATCTTCCTTCTCTTGGCGGTATGCAGAAACAGCACTTTTTACCAGTGTCATTGCATGTTCGACCTCAACCAGTCTTGCTCTAACGATATACCCTTGGTAATAGGGAATCGCAAACGCAGCCAAAACTCCAATGATTACAATGACTATGAGTAATTCTATAAGAGTGAAGCCATGATCAAAATGTTTCATTCAAACCCCGCCTCTGAATTCCATCCATTGAGGATATTTCCGGACCCTCTATTTTTCCTCATGTTATGAATTTATTTTATAAATGTCAAAGATCTTTCCCCAAGGATAAAATTGTGCATCTTCTGCACCGAACCTCCAGTGCAGAATTTAATCAGGACTTCACCACCATTTCTTTAAATTTCTTTTTTTCTCACAACATGGATGGCAGTCGCTTTGAAGGAAACCTTCACTTCTTTTCCTTCCCTTAGGGATAGCTCTTCCAAGGAGTGATTGGTTACATAAGCAACGAGAGGGAATCCGCAATGGAGTTGGACTTTTTGATAGAGTCCCAGGGAGGTAATCTTCACAATCTTCCCAAGAAAAACATTTCTGGCGCTTGTTGCCTCCTTGGAGGAATGGATGGAGAGGGTCACGTTTTCGGGCCGGATGCAGAGGATCACGGCCTCTCCTAAATGGGCCTCACCCACGGCCTCGATCTCCTTTCCTGAAATAGAAACGACAAAGGTTCCACCATTCCTTTTCATCACCCTTCCCGTAAGGACTGTTTCTACTCCCACAAAAGAAGCTACAAATTCATCGACAGGATGGTTCATCACCTCTCCAGAAGTGCCGATTTGAAGGATCTTTCCTCCATTCATGACAGCAATCCGATCTGAAAGTCTAAGCGCCTCCAACCGATCGTGCGTGGCGAAGATCGTGGTCGTTCGTGTCTGTCTCAAGATATGTTCCAGATCTTCGATTAGGGATTCACGGCTGGGAGGATCGAGGGATGCAAAAGGTTCATCAAGGAGAAGAACTTCAGGCTGAATGGCAAAGGCACGGGCAAGACTTGTCCGCTGTGCCTCTCCTCCGGAAAGCGTTCGGGCAGAACGATGGCTGAGATGACCAATTCCGAATCGATCCAAATGTTCCCTTACAATACGATGAATCTCTTGTCTCTTCATCTTCCTTATTTTTAGCCCTGAGGCCACGTTGTCAAATACTGTCGTATTGAAGAGTAGAGGCTCTTGAAAGACCATCGCAAGCTTTCTTCGATATTCGAAAACAGAATGATTCGAATTGACCTTCTCTCCTTTGAAGAAGATTTCGCCCTGAAAGGATTTGAACAGATAGGACAAGGTTTGTAGTAAGGTGGTCTTTCCCGCTCCATTTGGCCCAATCAGGGAGAGGATCTCCCCTTTCGAGATTAAAAGTGATGGAACGTTAAGTATCATCGTTCCCCCTCTTCCAACCTCAAGGTTTTTTGCTTCCAGAATAGAAGTTGAATCAGTCATCTCTTTACTTTATTCTGCCTACTGCTTTCTGCTACTGATCATGTTACTGGTTACTGTTACTGATCACTTCTTACTCTTACACTATCTCGGTCTTTCCCTCTGTTGTATTTGGGTGAGGATCAAATTGATAAAATAGGCCAGGAGAAGAAGAATAATTCCCAAGTGCAATCGCTATATCGAAGTTTCCCCGACTCGTCTCCATCACGGTCGCAGTGGTCAGAACCCGCGAATAACCTTTGATATTGCCACCTACCATGATGGAGGCTCCTACCTCGGAAATGACCCCGCCAAACCCCGCCATCACCGCAGCCAAAAGGGGTAGTTTTGCCTCTTTAATTAAGATCCAGACCATCTGAAGGCGAGTAGCCCCAAGGGCCAGAATCTGAAGGCGAAGTTTCTGGGGAAGCTGTTGAATGGCAGCAAGGGTGATGCCCATCACGATGGGGGCAGCAATGACTGTCTGAGCGATGATCATGGCTGTGGGCGTATAGAGGATTCCAAAAAAACCAAGTGGGCCATTTCTCCATAGAAAGATGGTCACGAAGAGACCAACCACCACTGGTGGAAGCCCCATCCCCGTATTGATCAAGACTGACAACAACTCTTCTTCCAGGAAACCTGGAAAGGGCAACAGTCGTCCCAATCGTGATACCAAACAGCAAACTGATGAGGGTCGCTGTTCCTGAGACCTGGAGGGAAAGCAGAGTAATCCCCATAACCTCCGGGTCAAAGGTGATCAGCAACCAGAAAGCCTTTTTAATTCCTTCAAGAATGAGATCCATCTCATTACCCCAAATCCGAAATTCGAATATCGAAATCCTAAATCAAATTAACCGCTCACTTCAACTCCCTCATCCCCTTAGGGGAGATGGGAAGGGTGAGGGGTTTTAAGATTTTGACATTTGGAATTCAAAGTTATTATTTCCCCAATTCTTCTTCCTTCTTCCCAGCATCCGGGAAAAAGAGAGGCGACCCGAACTTCTCCACTCCAAAGGTTTTGACGATATCCTGTGTCTCCTTTGAAACCATGAAGTCGGCAAAGGCCTTTGCACCTGCTGCATTGACCTTGGGCCATTTTGCGGGATTGACCTCGATCACATGATAGATGTTAAGGAGAATGGCATCTCCCTCCACCAGAATATCGAGTCCCAGGTTTTTCTTCAAGGATAGATACGTCCCTCGATCGGCAAGGGTATAGCCCTTTTTCTCGGCGGTAACATTCAAGGTCTGCCCCATTCCAAGACCGGTCTGCTGATACCATTTTTCTCCTTCAGGATTGATCCCAGCGGCTTTCCAGATCTCTTTCTCTTTTGCGTTGGTCCCTGAATTATCGCCTCTCGATAAGAAAAGGGCTTTTGCCGAAGCGATTTTTTTAAATGCTTCTGGTGTGGACTTCGTCCCTTTAATTTTGCCGGTATCCTCTGCTGGCCCTACAATGATATAGTCATTATGCATGACGAGCCTGCGATTGATTCCATAGCCTTCGGCAACAAATTTTTCCTCGGCTGCTGGGGAATGAACCAAAAGCACATCGGCTTCTCCCTTTTGCCCCATGGTCATGGCCTGTCCTGAACCCACTGCAATCGTCTTAACAAAATAACCCGTCTTTTTCTCAAAGATTGGGATTAAGACATCAAGGAGCCCAGTGTCCTGTGTGCTTGTGGTGGTTGCCAGGATGAGAGTTTTCTGTTGCGCCTGGACTTGAGTTGATCCAGAAAAAAATAACAGTGTAACGACTCCCAATAAAACGATCCACTTCATCTTCCTTCGATCCATAACTTTTCCTCCTTTAAAATTAAATTAGTTTTTTAGACCTTGTGATTTTTTCCATTCATTTGAGTTGGGAAAGAAAAGAGGGCTTCCATATTGATCTTTACCAAAATCCCGGATGACCTTCTGACCTTTCTCCGGAGATGTCAACCATTTTACAAAGGTCATTGCATCCTCATAATTCACCTTGCCAAATTTTTTGGGATTAACCGGTATAAGGGTAATGTAATTGAGCAGAGCCTCATCCTTTTCGACCAAAACCACCAATTTGATTTGGTCTTTAAGTGTGAGAAAGGTAGCCCGATCAATCACCGTATAGGCACTTTTTTGGTCTGTATACCTCAGAGTGGGGGCATTCCCCTCTGCTCCTTTTTCATAAACAATATACCAAGAACCAGAAGGCTTGAGACCGGCCTTCTCCCACAATTCCTTTTCTGCGACATGGGTCCCTGAGTTATCACCCCGGCTGATGAAGGTCACACCCTTCTCGGAAATTACTTTAAGGGCTTCTGTAGCCAGTTTCATCCCTTTAATTCCCGCCGGATCATTTGGAGGGCCTACGATCACAAAATCGTTGTACATCAAACTGATTCTCTCTGTCCCAAATCCTTCATTCACAAATTTCTCTTCGAGGGATTTTGCATGAACTAAGACCAAATCCGCCGCCAGCGGCCGCCGTTAGAAGGACAACGAGAGAAACGATCGCAATCTTGACTCGAAAATTCCAGCTTGCCATTCAACTCCTCCGCGAGGAGATCAGTATACCGGCAAAATGGGGACGGGCAAAATCGAGCACGTTACCTTCAGGACCCCTTCAGGACCACTGGATCATCGCTCTTTGGGCGCGGCGGCCTGAAGGGCTCGCGGGTGGCGCGTACATCGTTTTGTGATGGATCCGATCAGGACATAGATAAAACCCATCGTCAGGATCGAGCGATCTGCCAGGTAATAGAACCGCCAACTCGACCACGGCCAGCCTCGCGGCCCAGTTTGGCCAGCATACCCACAAGGTGGCGCTTGAATCTTTCCGAGTCAGAGAGGTGGGCGTGGCGGTCTGGGTGCTCGTGCCGTTCCAACTCAATTCGCTCGAGTCGCTGCATCGATCGCTCTGCAAAATCCCTTGGGGATGTTACGCCTGGAAATACCTCCCAATAGTTGGAACGGCACCCGTTGTAGGAAGTGGAGATGGTTAAGGCCATAGGAGTGACGAAGTCGCGCCACAGGCAGATTCTGCCGTGGTCAACCAGAGCAGGTCGCATACATCAAAGAACGATGTATGCGCCACCGCCGCTCAGAAGTCATCCAGGGGGGAAAAGTGTCACGCGCAGAGGCGCGGTGGCGGCGGGAAACACACCAGACAAACCACCGGGACGACCAAAAGCGAGCCGGATCCCACTCAACATAAGCTACGGCGGTCCGAAATTGAACCGAAAGCGCGGCTAAGGTACGATTCTGGACAGAGAATGTGGATTTGAGATCGGAGATTCCGGTTTAATCTGTTTGAGGGGGATGCTGAATCCAAACTATATCTTCGATTCATTTAGTCGAAGGCAACGGCAACCGTCTCGCCCGTGCAGCAGCTATTATCCGTCGCGCAAAATCCTGGCCGCAGCTATAATCCGCTTTTTGTCTACGGCGGCGCCGGACTCGGCAAGACCCACCTGCTACATGCTATCGGCCAATTAGCGGTCGCCAACCACTTTAATGTCATCTGCACCAGCGCCGAGCAGTTCACCAATGAGTTCG
>CAVTZZ010000007.1:0-12690 GCA_963739325.1 uncultured delta proteobacterium
TCAGCCGTCGAATTTTAAAATATAAGATGGATAAATTAGGAATTAGTCAGGATAGGCTTATCGAGATTTAATGAGTTACAAAATTGTCATTCAATGCTCAACTTTGAGCGTAATCTATTTTATTCAATAATTACAATAAGTTAAAGTCATAACGAATTCAAAATTAATAAACCTCTACAAAAAATTTAAAAATTCTAATTATCTTTTGCCCCCCAAAAACGCTTCCCACTGAATCGTCTAAAAATTACACTTTAATATCAAATATTTATTAACCTTTTTAAATTTTGAATATTTTATTTAGATGGCAAACTTCTTGCTTAATAAATATGACCTACATTCAATTCCTACCTTAAATTTAGCGAGGAAGTATATGGAAAACAGAAATAATTTACCCAATATCCTCATTGTTGATGATGAGATTGGCCCGAGAGAATCATTAAGAATGATCTTAAAACCGAACTACAATATATTTACCGTTGAAAACGGAAATGCTGCCATTCAAATGATTCAACAAGTTCCGATGGATGTCGTTACATTGGACCTCAAAATGCCAGGGATTTCCGGGATTGATACATTAAAAGAGATACGAATGATCGATTCGGATGTAATGATCATTATCATCACAGGATATGGGACTCTAAAAAGTGCTATCGAAGCTATTCGATATGGCGTCTTCGATTATATCCCTAAGCCTTTTAATGTCCCAGAAATTATTTCGATTATCGATAAATCAGTCCAACGAAGAAGACTCAATTTGAAAATTAAAGAGGTGGTTAGCAAGTTTTTTGATCCTGCTTCACTTAAGGACATCATATTAACTTCAGATTTCCCTATTCAAAACGGAATAAAGGGGATCATCAATAACAAATGGAATGGCGAAGGTTTTTCGGACAACCAAAACTTCCTGAAATTTGCCAAAGTTCTTGCCCATACTCTTGAGGAGAAGGATCCTTATACTTCAGGCCATTCCGAACGGGTGTGTTATTATTCTGATTTTATTGCCAAACGTCTTACCATCCCCCCAAAAGACCGTAGTGAAATTCAGGTTGCGGCTTATCTACATGATATTGGGAAAATTGGTATCAGCAATCGATTTATTAATAAAAAAGGAACCCTTACCCCTATCGATTGGGCTATTATCAAACAACATACTAAGAAATCGATTGAACTCTTAGTCCCTTTAAATTTATCTTCAAACATCCTTTCTTATATTCAATATCATCATGAACGGTTTGATGGAGGGGGTTATCCAGATGGATTGGCGAGTGATCAAATCCCAATAGGGGCAAGGATTATTGCAATCTCAGATGCTTATGACAGCATGACTTCTAACCACCCTTATCGAAATCCACTTTCCCATGGAGAGGCGAAGAATGAGTTATTAAAGTGTGCTGGAAAACAATTCGACCCCAATTTAGTTTCTGTTTTTTTAGATGTTTTAAAGGAAATGGAGGAGGTCTTTCTGGTAAGGGATCATCTAAAAACCCCCTCCATTTCATATTAATTGGTGAATAAAGAGGATAAAAATGAACGAGCTCATCCGATGTATCAATTGTGATAAAATTTTTCTTAAGACTCCTTTTGACCAATGGCCAGAATACCAGTTTTATCCAAGTGGGCCATTGGAATCTTTTCGAACGATAGAGAGAGATGATTTCCAAGATTTTTTAAAAAATCATCATGGGCATCGATTGGAAGACTTAAAAATTTTGGAAGACTCTTTCGTCAGTGAAAAGGACTATTTCGAACCAGTGAAGACTTCTTATTTTAAGGCCACCAACGGAAAGGAGAGTTTTGTCATTAGAAAATTTAGAGAGAAGATTGAAGAACCTATTAAATATCAACTCATTCGTGGGGACTATTTCTTAAGGTGCACCCACATCGAAATTCAATCAAAAGAGATTGTAAAACAGTTGGAGTCGGAATCTGAAACAAGTGCTCTTTCCCAAAATAAAATGGACGATTTCCTTAAACTATTTCAGTATATTGCCCAAACCATCGATATCAAAAAGCTCGAAAGAATTCCCGAGGAATCTCCGAATCCCTTAGAGATATATTATAAAATAGATGATATCAGTCTGATCTACCTATTAAGGAATTGCCGCAATATTTTCAAAGGCCAGGAATATTTGAATATCGAGGAATTCATACATCATCATAAAGACGACGGTGTATTATTATTGAAAGCGACGTATAAAATTCAAATCACGAAAATGGCCAAATCGAAAAGGGAGGATCTCTCTCCTCGTATCCCTTTAAAAATGAAAAAAGTCGCAGAAAGAAAAGAATAGTCTCACCCCCCTCCCCTCCTTTAAATGTTATCCAGAATTGACATGTCTATTTGAGTCTGTTATTTTTATATTTAATTATCCTATTCCATATCGTAGGGCAGATCATGGTTCATTCCGTTAATAGCCAAACGTTTTTCAATATTTCAATGGGCATCTATCTCATCAGTTCTTTGAGTTATCTCATCTTCGCTACCTCTCAAAATAAAAAACTCGGGATTCTCTCCACATCGCTATTGACGGTTGGCTTAATCCTTCACTCGGGAGGTTTAGTACTCCGTTGGCTGGAAACGCACCAAACAGGATATGGGTATGTCCCCTTATCCAATATGTACGAATCCCTTATCTTCTTCTCATGGACGATCGTCTTAGTCTACCTGGTTCTTGAATTCAAATACCAACAGAAGATCATTGGGGTTTTTGTTACCCCCTTTGCTTTTCTGGCCATCGCCCTCACCTCTATTATTCCCGGTATTGACGCAAAGATCTCTCCTCTTGTACCGGCCCTTCAGAGCAATTGGCTAACGATCCATGTCACTACCTGCTTTTTGGGTTATGCATCATTTGCAGTTTCCTTCGGAATTAGTATCCTCTATTTAGTGCGAGATAAGAAAGAGGGGCAGCAGGAGGGAGTTTTAAAATGGATACCATCCACTTCTATCCTGGACGAAATTAATTATAAATCGATTGTGATTGGTTTCCCTATGTTAACTTTGGGAATTATTACAGGGGCTGCATGGGCACACTATGCATGGGGAACTTACTGGAGTTGGGATCCGAAAGAGACATGGTCATTGATTACCTGGTTTATCTATGCTGCTTTTTTACATGCCCGATTCACCAGGGATTGGAGGGGAAGAAAGGCAGCGATCCTATCCATTGCTGGATTTACGGCTGTTTTATTCACCTATTTCGGAGTCAATTATCTTATCTCAGGACTTCACAGTTATCTGTAATAGGGAAGTGTCCCCCACTACAATGAATAGAGTTCTTCGTCGTACATATGAACCCAATTTTTTTTCAGAACTTGGGTCGCTTCCTCCATCTTATCCACACCTACGATGAGAACTGTATTTTCTCCCCTCCCTAAACAGGTGTAAAGGTAGTTCACATTGATTTTCATCTCTTTCAAAGGTCGTAAGACAGCATTGAGCCCTCCAGGGTGATTGGGAGCCTCCATGGCCAACACCTCAGTCATCTTCACTGAATAACCATGGCTTTTTAGGACATTGACAGCCTTTTCAGGGTCATTGGCGACAAATCGAACAGCACTAATATCTGCTGTATCAGCGACACTTAAAGCGATAATATTGATCCCATTATCTCCTAAGTAATCACTGACTTCAGAAAGCTTTCCAGGGACATTTTCAAGACTGACAGAGATTTGCTTCACAGGCATCGATCCTTTTCTCCCTTCATTCCAAATAGTCATAACCCAATAATAAAGCTTGCTTATTCAATTTAATGATCGCTGGATTGCGATTCGTAAAAGTATCTTTTAGAACCTGATGCATCGTTTCCAAGGAGACCAGGGCAGACTTCTTTATGAAAGCTCCTAACATCACCATATTTGCCACCCTATCCTCATGAAGGGATTTCACCAGTTCATTGACCGGAATTTCAAAGATCTCCAGATCTCCCCGAATGGGTCTTGAATCGATCATACTTGAATTTAAAAAAATAGTTCCTCCTGATTGGACCTGATTCTGAAAAAGCAATAAAGCAGGGTTATTCATAAAAACTGCAAATTCGGGTTCCGAAGCAACCGGGGAGGCGATTTCTTCCGTGGAGATGGCAACAGTGCAGTTGGCCGTTCCTCCCCTCACCTCTGCTCCGTAGGAAGGGAGACAGGTGACATTCTTTCCCTCATACCATCCCAGCCGTAGCCAGAAAGTAACCCATCATGATTACTCCCTGCCCACCAAATCCCGAAAAAACGGTCTTAATGAGCATCCTTTTTATCTCCGGTAATGTCTTTTAAGACCCCAAGAGGATAACTGATCGTCATGACTTCCTCAATCCAACGACAGGCATCCGCAGGACTCATCTTCCAGTTTGTAGGACACGGCGAGAGAACCTCGACAAGGGAAAAACCATACCCTTTTAATTGAGTATGAAAGGCTTTTGCAATCGCTTTTTTCGTTTTTAAAATATGGGCAGGAGAACTGACGGCCGTTCTTTCGATATAGGCACTGCCCTTTGCGATGGCTAACATCTCGCTGAGATTGATCGGGAAGCCATCCCTTTTCTCCTTCCTTCCGCCCGGAGAGGTGGTGGTGGTCTGTCCTAAAACAGTAGTGGGAGCCATCTGGCCACCTGTCATACCATAGACTCCATTGTTGACGAAGATCGTTGTAATATTCTCTCCACGAGCTGCTGCATGAATGGTTTCCGCTGTCCCAATAGCCGCAATATCTCCATCCCCTTGGTAAGTGAAAACGACTCGGTCAGGCAGGACCCTCTTCAATCCGGTAGCCAGTGCAGCCGCCCTTCCATGAGATGCCTCTCCCATATCGATATCAAAATAATTGTATGCCAACACAGCACACCCCGCTGGAGGGACACCAATGATTCTCTCTTGAAGGTTCATCTCATCGATTACTTCTCCAATGATTCGATGAAGAAGGCTATGTCCACATCCCGGACAGTAATGGAAAGGGGTGGTTTTTAGGCTTTTGGGTCTTGTAAAAATTTTCTTCACTTATCTTATCCCAATCTTTTTTGATAATACTGACTCGAAATCACTCTCGAAATTTCTAATGGAGTGGGAATAATTCCACCCGGTCGACCATAGAAATGGATTTCTCCAGCACCGTCCAGCGCCAATTTCACATCCTCCACCATTTGGCCCATATTCATCTCAAATACATTGAAATATTTAATCTTTTTTGAAAATTCCTTGATGACTTTGAAGGGGAATGGCCAAAGAGAGATGGGTCTTATTAGTCCGACTTTCAACCCTTGCTCCCTCACCCTCTTGATCGCCCCTTTTGCAATTCTCGCAGCCGTTCCAAAAGCGACTACGATCATCTTTGCATCATCTGTTGCATAGGTTTCCCATCTTAATTCTTCTTTTGCGATCTTTTCATATTTTCTCATCAATTTCCAGTTATGTTCTTCTTCATCGATGGGATCCAAAATGAGTGATCTGATAATCCGGCTTGGCCTGCCTTTGGCCCCTGTAAGGATCCAATCTTTATGGGGTAATTTTTTTATCGGAACTTCTGGGGGAAATTCAACAGGTTCCATCATCTGTCCAAGCATTCCATCTCCTAAAATCACAACAGGAATTCGATACTTATCTGCGAGATCGAATGCATTAAATGTTAAATCTGCAAGCTCCTGACCTGAACTCGGTCCAAGTACGATTGTGCGGTAATCTCCATGTCCTCCCCCACGGGTTGCCTGGAAATAATCTGACTGGGCTGGAGCAATGTTACCCAATCCTGGACCCCCTCTCGTCATATTAATGATGACCGCAGGTAATTCCAGAGCGGATAAGAAAGAAATCCCCTCTTGTTTTAGGCTAATTCCTGGGCCTGAAGATGAGGTCATCGCCCTTCCCCCTGCCATGCTCGCACCAATCACCATATGGATTGAAGCAATCTCACTCTCTGCCTGGATAAATACCCCTCCCTCCAACTTTGGGAGCCTTTCCGACATATACTCAGGAATTTCGTTTTGAGGCGTGATGGGATACCCAAAATAGTACCGGCATCCTGCACGAACTGCGGCCTCTCCCACAATATGATTGCCACGCATCAATACCTTAGGCACGGTAGACCTCAATTGCAATTTCCGGGCATGAAATGGCACACAGGCCACATCCCGTACATTTTCTCTCTTCTTTTTTTAGTTGGTTTTCAATAAAGGTAGCAGGGTAATATCCCTTTTGATTCAATCGATCGGATGATTCGATCAATCGATGGGGACAGAAAGTCATACACAATTTACAGTCTTTACATAACTCCAAATCGATTTCGATAAAACCTGTCGGCAAAACTTATCTCCAATAGTTCCTAAGATTTGAATATCTTGATTTAGTCGATATAATATTATAAAGTTTAATCATTTTAAAATCAATCCATTGGCCTTTAATGGGGAAATTTTGCGTCGTCGAAGTATCAATTCTTTTTGAGAATAATCATGGAGTCATCATTAAATCGTCTCGATAAAGAACCAAAACGTCTGATCATGATTGGAGGAAAAGGAGGGGTGGGTAAAACGACCTGTGCCTCTGCCATTGCGGTCCATTTTTCTCTTCAGGGGAAAAAGACGTTGATCATCTCCAGTGACCCTACCCCATCGCTTTCTGACATTTTTGAGATGGAGATTGGGGACCAAGAAAGAGCTATCAATCATGTGAACAATCTTTATGGAATTGAGGTCAGTTCTGAGGCGGTTTTAAAGAAATGGAAGGAACGATTCGGCCCAGAGATTTTTGAGGTGGTTTCATCTTTTGCTTCAGTCGATTATGATTTTGTGGATTATATCGGTGGTGCACCCGGGATTGAAGAAGAGTATATGCTCAATTACATTCTGGAATTGGTTGAAAGCGGACAGTATGATTTGGTGGTGTGGGATACAGCGCCTGCAGGCCACACCTTGAGACTTCTTCATCTCCCACAAATATTCCTTAAGCACCTCGAAGCCGCTACAAAATTCTATATGAATCTCTATAGTTATTTAGAAAAGTTAAAGGAAACAGTTAAGTTAAAAAAAGGCAAAAGATCGTTATTAGAGATTATAAGCGGATGGGAAGATTTGGCAGAAAAAGTAGTCAATTTTATTCGGGATCCTCAAAAATCCGAATTTATCATCGTAACGATCCCAGAAGCCCTCGGTGTAAAACAGACAGAGAGGATCATCAAAGATTTTGATGAGTACCAGCTAAAGGTACATTATTTGATCGTGAATTACGTAATTCAAAAGGCCGACTGTGAGTTTCATAAACTTAGAAGTGAAATGCAACAGAATTATATCAAGATATTAAAAGATCAATATTCTCATCGGATTAAGTTAATCGAGACACCCCTCTTTCCTCATGAGATTAAAGGGGTGGAAAAGATTAAGAAGATCTCAGAAATCCTCTTTAAAGACTAATGCTCTAAAAAGGAGAAGAAGAG
This sequence comes from uncultured delta proteobacterium, assembly GCA_963739325.1. Lineage (GTDB taxonomy): Bacteria > Desulfobacterota > BSN033 > BSN033 > UBA1163 > CAVTZZ01. The sequence goes on from CAVTZZ010000007.1 coordinate 7,415, forward strand.
ATGTCTATTTTATCCAACCGCGCAAAAAGTCTGAAACCCTCCCCTACCCTTGCGATTAATGCCAAAGCAAAATCGATGCAGGCTCAAGGGATCAAGGTCATCAGTTTTGGTGCGGGTGAGCCAGATTTTGATACCCCTCAAAACATAAAGCAGGCAGCAGTTAAGGCCATCGATGAGGGCTTTACTAAATATACTCCTGTTGGAGGCATTGATGAATTAAAAGACGCAATTATCAAAAAATTCCAAAAGGATAATCGCCTAACCTATAAAAGGTCTGAAATTTTAGTTTCATGTGGTGGAAAACATTCCTTCTACAATTTGGCCCAGGCCATCTTCGATCAAGAGGATGAAGTGATCATCCCAGCTCCCTATTGGGTCTCTTATCCTCCTATGGTGGCACTGGCAAACGGCACGCCAGTTATTGTTGAAACGAGAGAGAAGAACCAATTTAAGCTCACACCAGAGGAATTGGAAAAGGCCATTTCCCCGAGGACGAAAGCTTTGATCCTCAATAGCCCATCCAATCCTACGGGAAGTGCCTACACCCAAAAAGAATTGGAAAATATCGCTAACATAGCGATCTCAAACAATTTCTTCGTCATCTCCGATGAAATCTATGAAAAGATTGTCTATGATGGCTTTGAATTCGTAAGTATTGCTTCTTTAAATGATGAAATAAGGAAAAGAACGATTATTGTCCACGGAGTAGCTAAGACCTATGCCATGACAGGATGGAGAATTGGTTATACTGCAGGCTCTGAAGAAATTATTTCAGCCATGAACAATATTCAGAGCCAAAGTACCTCTAATCCCACCTCCATTGCACAGAAGGCATCTGTAGAGGCTCTCATGGGCCCTCAGGATGAGGTTAGGAAGATGGTCAATGCTTTTGGTCAAAGACGAAATTATATCGTAGATCGTTTAAATAAAATCTCAGGAGTATCCTGTTATAAACCCCTTGGAGCCTTCTATGTCTTTCCAAACTTCTCTTCCTATTATGGAAAGTCCTACCAAGGGAAGAAGGTTTCCAACTCAACAAATTTGGCTGACTTTTTCTTAGATGTGGCAAGAGTGGCTGTCGTCCCAGGTATTGAGTTTGGCGCAGATCCCTTTGAAAGACTTTCCTATGCAACCTCCATGGAGGATATTACGAGAAGGAGTAGACCGAATCGAAGAAGCCCTGAAGAAATTGGATTAAAAAGGATTCTGTTCATAGGTCAATGTTTATTTATCCAGGTCTCCTGCCCCCAGGTATCCATATTTTCTTATTCCTTGATCATCTTGCTAAAAATCCCTTACTGTGTTAAAATTAATTTTAGTTGAAGTTATTTCGAAACCTGCAGATCTTATCAGTAAAACCAGGAAGATTAAAATCTTTCGGGGAAGAATGATAAGGGAACCAAAGAGCAGAGACTTTTTGGGGAAAGCGGGCTTCGAAAAAAGGAAGCCCGCAAAGAGTGAGTTTCCCTCTTTGACGGGTTTTTTATTTTACCCCTAACATTTTATCTGGAGGTTACTATGTCAAGAGGAAAAGTGAAGTGGTTCAATGACCAAAAAGGCTTCGGATTTATTTCAGTGGAAGGTGGCAAGGACGTATTTGTTCACCACTCAGCTATTACGGGGGAGGGGTTCAAATCCCTTAAAGAGGGTGACGAGGTTGAATTCGAAACCTCCCAGGGTCCTAAAGGCCCCCAGGCAACTAACGTAAAAATGGTCGATTAAGCGGAAAACTGGCCCTTTGGGGGCAGCTTTTTTTGAACGGGGTCGATTGGAAGACATACACCCCTTTGGTATTGCTTCACCTCTGATTGAAAAGCTGACATATGGACAGCCTGTTGAAAAATTCATTTCTTCCAGGCTGGTCAAAAAAGCCCAGATGCAAGGCGCCTCCTTCGACAGGCTCAGGATAAACTCACCTGAGGAGTGAAGGATGAGAGGTGGCGTCGCGACGAATAAGGAGCGACTTTTTGCCACGCCGCCAAGACAGTGAGGCGGCCGGACAATGCCGCAGATGGGTGTTTTTCAACAGCCCGTGAAGATGTGACACTCCATGCACACACTTGCCCCATGCTCTGGCGTTTTGATTTGTGGTCAGGACCGACTTTTTGATGGAGGACACATCTCCTATTGAGATTGATCAAAAGTCAAGGGCTGTCCCCGGATCATAGACGCTGTCTGACCTACCTGTTCTTCTTCTCTTTCTTCATCTTTCTCTTCTCTTTGAGGCTTTTCTGTGGCGCCTTCTTGCTTTCCTTTACCCCTTTGCTTTTCTCTTTCATAACATCCTCTTCTCTTCAGTTTTTCTATGTCTTGCTTCTTCCCTCTTATGAAAAAAAGGTGAATTACCGTCTCAATTTCTGTCTATTTTCCCTATTCGCTATGGACTTTGCTATAAGAATAAGCGCCACCTTTTTAATGGATGACGCCAGGGTTTAGCCAGAATGTAAAATGACATAAAGCATTCTTACAGTCAAGCATTAAAATCAGACATTCTCCACTGCTATCTGACGCACCGATCCTATGACGATACAAGAGAGGGTGTCAGGCCTTGAAATGTGAATTAAGTTCAACGACCTCCATCACCCACTTCTTTCCGGGGAACCTATCCGCTTTGTAATTTATCCACCCTCACCTTTCAATTGTTCTGGGGTCCGCTCCTCAAGCCAAAGCTTGCAGATATTTTTCCATCAGATGCGTCGCCATTTTTTGAACACTTTCTTCAACTCATCCAGATCTTTGGTTTCCAGTAAATCTTTCTGTACAGCCTTTAAATCTTCAAGAGATGCGACTGCTGGCATATTCTTCTCCCCCTCTTCTGGAAAAGATAACGGGTTAAATTTATATCAATTTTGCAAGAAAATAAAAAGCCTATTCTTTTTGAGAATAGGCTTTAATTAGGCCAGCACCTTTAAATAAAATTTGAAACACCCCCCTTAATGAGACTGACCTAATATATCAAAAATGCGATGAGAAGGCAATTCAAAAAACTCGTTTGAAATAGTCTCTTAAGATAGAACGATGGTCGAAGACAATCTCATTGGGGAGGTTCGATTCGGTAAAGATTCCGATTTCAGTGGCGTCATCTTTAGGTTCAGGTATTCCTTTACCTTCTCCTATATATACTGTTGAAATACTATGATATCTTGGATCTCGATTTGGATCTGAGTAGGTGTGAAATTGTTTTTTTAATTCGACATCTAAATTGGTCTCCTCTTTCGCTTCTCTGAGAGCAGCTTCCCCTAAAGATTCTCCATAGTCCACAAAACCCCCTGGAATGGCCCAACCATATGGAGGATTTTTCCGTTTGATCAGAACAATACCTTTTGATTCGATCTCGATAATGATATCGACGGTCGGAATTGGGTTTCGATAAACTTCAATTTCATTTTGACATCTGGGACACTGAATGGTCTTTTTGGACATCTTAGTTGAACTTTGACATTCATTTGACATTGGCCTGCCTGCTGCAGGCAGGGATTTTGGAATTTGAAATTATGCACTTTGTTTAAGAAGGTATTTTCTCAACGTATCAAGGGCAATAATTGAAGCTCTTTCTCGAATCATCAAGAGCTCCCCACCCAAGGGGTATTCCTGATTCTCTACTCCAGATGAAGTCGACAAAGAACAAAATGTCTCTCCTTTATAGTTTCCCTTCCCTTGATCCTCCGAAATTTTGCCAAACATTGCCAATCCAAGGTCCGTTCCGCACTCCTCTTCTAGCCTTCGTGGCCAATAAATCGGTTAATTTTTGGGGCTCCTTACTGAGGGAGTTAAATTTATCTTCTGTCATTTTGAGGAATCTTATTTGAGATGAACCTAAAGGCAGAAACATTCCTTGGGTAAAGGAGGAACTACCTGTACTCGTCAATTTCTGAGAGATGATCCCTCCTGTGAAGGTTTCTACTATGGATAAAGTGAGGTTTAATCTCCCTAATTCTTTCGCGATATTTCCATGGAGCGTTTCATTGTCCACGCCATAGATTAGAATACCAAGGCGACTCCGAATTTCCTGTTCCATCTTTTGTATCAGAATCGAAGCTTCCTCTGGGTTATCAGCTTTGACTGTAATTCTGATTTTGACATCTCCTACTGAGGCAAGGGTTCCTACTGAAGGATTTCGACTTTCTCTCATCAGATCTTCAATTTGAATACCAATAGCACCCTCCCCCAAACCACAAGCACGTAACACTCGATAGCGAATGATTTGTTGTTGCAAATTGAATCGTTTTCGAAGATAAGGGATGACCGTATGTTCCATCAAATATTCCATTTCTGAAGGTACGCCAGGGATGGAAAGGATCACCCAATGAGAACCTTCTACAATAAACCCTGGGGCTGTTCCCTTAGGGTTTTCGATGGGGATGGCCCCTTCAGGAATATAGGCCTGTTTTTGGTTATTTTCTGTCATTCGAAAACCACGACTTTTGAAGCGTGCCTCAATCTGCTCCATAAGAAAGCGTTGAAAAACAAGAGGACGTTGCGTCGTCTCAGCAATAGCCTCCCGGGTCAGGTCGTCTTCTGTGGGGCCAAGGCCTCCCGTGGTGATGACGATCTGAGATCTTTGGATGGCCTCTCGGATGACCTCCTCCATTCGTTGGACATCGTCTCCAACCGTTGATGTTTGAATAAGTTCGATCCCGTTGTCTGCAAGGCATTTGGCAATGTAGGAAGAATTTGTATCGATGATTTGACCCAGGAGAAGCTCAGATCCAATGGCAATGATTTCAGCATTCATGGTCTATCCTTATTCGGATAAGAAGTATCTTTAATTAACTAATTCCATATTACCTAATAATATGAAACAATTCAATGTATTCCGATTATTTTATAAAAAAAGTGAGGTTTCTTAAAAGGCAATAAAAAAGGTTGACAAAAGAATAAAGATAGTGTATTTAAAGAATATTTAAAGTATAAAAAAGATTCATAAGGAGAATATATTATGCCAAGAGTTGGTCTCTATTTGACAGACCCGCAGGTTAAAAAGCTTAAGGAGATTTCTCAAAAAACAGGACTGACAACGTCAGATCTTATAAGAAGGTCACTCGATGATTGGCTGGAGAAATACGATGAAAAAGAGAGGAAAAGGAAAAGAAAATGATTTTTACAATATAATGATTAGAACAGCTTAAGAACAAGAAGAGGCTTACAACAATGGCTGATTATGCAAAATTTTCATTATTACGTTATCGATGGGTGGGGCAGACGGTCAATCTGCGGGAACTGATTGGTATCCTTAAGAATGATCCCAATTGGCAAAAAGCAGAACCTTATAAGAT
>CAVTZZ010000008.1:0-13056 GCA_963739325.1 uncultured delta proteobacterium
TCGGTGTCTACATGGCTCAGACAGCGAAAGCCCTGGGAGCAAAAGCGGTTATGGGCGTTGCGAGGAACCCTGAGAAGTTGCAGAGGGCCTTAAATTATGGCGTTGACTTTGTCATCAGTTCCCAGGATAAACAAATTAAGGATATCCGAAATGAATTTCGAGAGATCTGCAAGAAGAACGGGTTGGAAGCTGGTTTTGGATGGAAGATTTTTGAGGTGAGTGGAATCAAGGCGGGTCAGGATCTCGCCCTGGAGCTTCTCTCTTTTACTGGTAAATTGATTCTCATTGGGTTTGGGATGGCGAAGAATGAGTATAGCGTTTCCAGACTCATGGCCTTTGATGCAGAGATGATCGGGACATGGGGATGCTTGCCCGAATATTATCCCATTGTACTGGATATGGTCCTCTCAAAGAAGATTGATATTGCACCCTTTGTCGAGGCGAGACCCATGAGTCAGATTGCATCCGTATATGATGAAGTTCATAAAGCTGGATCTCCAGCAAAGAGAATTGTACTGACACCTGATTTTTAATCCCCTCTTGTTCCTCCTTTATTAAAGGGGGATGGGGGGATTAGAAAAATATATTTTAAACAAAGAAAGGAGGAATTTTTATGGCGTTAGAGTGGATGCCGAGGGAAAGCGAAGAAAAAAATCATGACAGATATGGTTCAGAACATTGGGGGACGCAAGCGCCTTGCACCATCTATGAAAAAAGACCTTTGAAGGATCCTAAAGGGAACGTTATCAAAGGCCTTCATGTTGCTTGGATTACGCTGAATAACCCCGCTCAGTATAACTCCTATACGACGGAAATGGTAAAAGGAGTCATCGCTGGCATGGAGAACTCCTCAACAGACCGTTCTGTTGTTTGCACCATCTTTACGGGGACAGGTCCCAATGCCTTCTGTACGGGTGGCAACACCAAAGAATATTCTGAATATTACAGCCGGCGTCGAAGGGCGCTGGTCTTTGCCACAGGAGCCAAACCTTTAAACTTGAATCTCTGTGTGATTGCGATGACCGGAGGTAAAAACCTCTCTCCGAACGGTGTTAACCACCTTATCGATGGGGGAGTAAAAGTATCGACCTTAAGGGCATTTCTTCGAACAATGTCAACTATAAAATGAACGAAGCACAGGCCGCTTCGACTTCCCCCAAAAGTGCCATAACACTTACCAAAGTGGAGGGAATCCTTACTTCATTTGATTCCGTATGGCCTATAATCTCATGTAAGTGTCCAAGCCCTCCTGCACTGTAAAAATGGCACCGCATTTTGGACATTTGATCTTTGCGTCTTTCGCAATCCCTGCGCACCCGAAGGAGAAAACTGCTAACATCGCCAATGCCAAAAAGATACTCACCCATTTCTTCATCACCATTCACCTCCTTTCGTCAATAGATAAAGAACAATTTGTTCTCATCGAAACCGTTTCAAAAGACCATGATACAGATATGGAAAAAAAATTTAACAAAAAAATTATCCTATTGTCAAGGGAAAAATATAGCGTATCCCTTTCCCCTTAAAACCTTCTCCCTTCAGGCCGAAGAATCTTTTTAATGAAAATTATTTCTTCTTGGAAGTTGCTTTCTTGGTTTGCTTCTTTGCTTTGGGATGTTTCGTTCCGCACGCCATATTTACCCACCTCCCTCACCTAATCACACCTATTGATTTATTTATCCCTTTTAAATTAATATTTGTCAAGACTTTTCTTGTTTTTTGAAGATTTCCATCCAGTCTATTTTTAATGGAGTCAAATGGGCGACCGATGCTATCAAAATGGGTAAAGACCACCTTTCCAGGAGGATTGCATTATCTCTCGGGCAATGAGGCAGCTGCAGAAGGGGCCATTGCGGCAGGATGCCGATTTTACGCTGGCTATCCCATTACCCCTTCCAGTGAGCTTATGGAACGGATGTCTGTTCGTTTAAGGGATGTCGGAGGCATCTTTATTCAGATGGAGGATGAGATCGCTTCCATCGCTTCCGTGATCGGAGCTTCATGGGCAGGTGCCAAGGCGATGACCGCAACCTCTGGACCTGGATTCAGTCTGATGCAGGAATCGATTGGATATGCAGCATTTACAGAAACGCCTTGTGTGGTCATCGATGTGCAGAGGGCAGGTCCCTGTACCGGACAAGCAACCCGGGTCGGAAGTGGAGATATCATGCAGGCCAAATGGGGTTCCCATGGTGACTATCAAGTGATCGCCCTCTCACCCTGGTCTGTGCAGGAGATGTATGACCTCACCCTTCGTGCCTTCAATTTAAGCGAGCGCTATCGAGTCCCTACCATGATCATGGCGGATGAAGCCATTGGCCATCTTAGGGAAACAATAAAGTTTTCAGAAAGGGTGGAGGTTTGGGATAGAAAGAAAAAAAGAGGGGATTCCCCATTCGGGACAAAAGAGGAAGATGGTGTTCCTCCGATGCCCGCCTTTGGAGAGGGAGAACGACTCTCGGTAACTGGATCCACTCATGATGCCTTTGGATTTCGAAAGACCGATGACCCAGAGGCTCATGCCACATTGGTTGAACGAATCAATCAAAAGATTATAAAAAATAGTAAAAACATCATTGAGACTGAAGACCATTTCTTAGAGAATTCCGACATCGGCCTCATTGCCTATGGATTTACAGCTCGAACCAGCCTCTATGTGGTTAAACGATTAAGGAAAGTGGGTATGAAAGTGGGGTTATTGAGGTTAAAGACGCTTTGGCCATTTCCGGAAGAGGCTGTCAGAGAGGCAGGGAAAAAAGTTAAAAAGGTGGTCGTCCCAGAGATGAATCAGGAACAGGTGGCGGGTGAGGTAAAAAAATACTGTTCATGTGAAGTGATCCCTCTCGGGCAAACCAATGGGGAGGTTATCCGACCTGAAAAAATTATAGAAGCATTGAAGAACGCTTAGGGAGTTGGGGAAATTGGGAGGTAGGGAGCTGAAGGAAAATTTGAATTTCGCCCCATCTCCTCATCCTCCTATCACCCCACCCCCATTTATGACAAGACACTGATAACCGCATAGCTCAGAACAGGACGAGGTTCAATAATGGTAAGGACATTTGAGAAATATCTCCGGGTTGGAGTTAAAGGGACGCCGTTCTGTCCGGGCTGTGGCCATGGCATCTTAATGGGCCTCATTTTGAGGGCGATCGATGAATTAAGAATGGACATGAAGAAGATGCTCTTTGTCTCCGGTATCGGCTGTGCTGCCTGGATCCCAAGCCCCCATTTCAATGGAGACACCCTCCACACCCTCCATGGAAGGGCATTGGCTTTTGCTACGGGAGCCAAACTCTATAATCCTGATCTCTGTGTGATGGTGGTCAGTGGAGACGGTGACCTCTCCTCGATCGGAGGAAATCATCTGATCCATGCGGCGAGGAGAAATATCGACCTCAAAGTCATCTGTGCCAACAATATGATCTACGGGATGACTGGGGGGCAGGTAGCATCCACCACACCCAAAGGTTCTAAAACGACAACTACAGCTGAGGGAAATCCTTACCGCCCCTTTGATCTTTGTAAATTAGTAGAGGCAGCAGGGGCCACTTATGTGGCTCGATATGCTGTGACCCAGCCTGTTGCCCTCGTCAACTCCATCAAGAAGGCACTCCTTCATATAGGATTCTCTTTTATCGAAGTCCTTTCCCCCTGTCCTACACAATTCGGAAGACGAAATCGACTCGATCGGCCAGAGGAGATGATACAGGATCTCATTCGTCGATGTATTTTGGAGGAGGAGGCAGAAGGCCTGACCGAAGAGGAAATGGCTGAGAGAATCATCACTGGAGAATTTCTAACATGCCAGAAATAACACAAGTACGTTTAAGCGGCTTTGGAGGTCAGGGAATCGTCTTGGCAGGCATCCTCTTAGGAGAGGCAGGGGTGATCGATGGGAAGTATATTGCCGGATCGAATTCCTACGGTGCTCAGGCCAGGGGCTCAAGTTGCCAATCGGAGGTTGTCTTTTCTGATGGGTCCATCGATTTTCCTCATCTGACGACTGCGGACATCCTGTTTGCAATGTCTCAAGGGGCTTACAATATGTTTTGTGAGGACGTGAAGGAAAAATTTGGCCTCATCCTTTTTGACCAGTACCAAGTGGTACCAAAGGAAGGGTTAAATGTTATACAGATTGGGATACCTGCCACCGAATACGCTCTGAAAAGATTGAAAAACAAGCAGGTCGCCAACATCGTCCTCTTAGGTGCCCTCATTGAGACCACAAAAATTGTCTCTCTCAAGGCCATCCAAAAGGCTATCCATACCCATGTCAGTGAAAGATTCCGAAGTCTCAATCTAAAAGCTCTCCGGATAGGAATCAAATTAGGAAGGGGGGCCCATGGTTGAAGGAAGAACCCATAAGCCAATCATCCAATCCGAACGATGTCACACGTGTAACGTCTGTCTCCGGGGTTGTCCTGCTGAATTCATTCCAGAATATCGAAAAGAAGAAAAGAGCCTTCGAGGAGCTCTCTATGCTGGAAAGATAAAAGGAAACCCTCCCAAAGAAGGAGTCCCTCTTCCTCCCTGCCAAAAGGCCTGTCCCATTCAACAGGATACAAAAGGCTATGTGGCTCTGGTTGCCAAAGGAAAATTCAAAGAGGCCTTGGAATTGATCCGGGAGGTCAATCCCTTGCCTGCCGTCTGTGGGTTCATCTGCCACCATCCCTGTGAAGAGGCCTGTTTGAGGACAGAGGTGGATCAGCCCATTCCCATCCGCCTTCTGAAGCGGTTTGTGGCAGAGTATGAACAAAGTGAATTAAAAACTCTGAGGAGATCAAAGAAAAAAAGACGTGAAAAGATTTTGGTGATCGGATCCGGCCCTGCAGGTTTGACAGCGGCGAATGATTTGAGACTCCTTGGCTTTGAGGTAACAATCGTTGAAGCCCTGCCTATCCTCGGGGGTATGCTCAGAGTCGGTATCCCAGAATTTCGATTGCCCAGAGATATCCTCCAGATGGAGATCGATGGGATCAGAGCATTGGGCGTTGAGATGAAGACAAACCACCGTTTCCACTTTGATGGGAACGGTAAAAGATTCCAAAAACTGGGTTTCCAGGCCGCCTTTCTTTCGATTGGGGCCCACCGGAGTCTAAGGTTAAATATTCCGGGTGAAAAACTTCAGGGAGTTTTTCCTGGTGTGGAGTTCTTGAGGGAAATCAATCTGGGAGAGAAAATCAAGATCGGAAAAAAGATCGCTGTCATCGGCGGAGGCAATGTGGCCCTCGATGTTGCCCGCTCGGCAATTCGCCTGGGTTTAGAATCGGTCGAGGTCTATTATCGAAGGTCAAGAGAAGAGATGTCTGCAATCCCAGAAGAAGTAGAGGAGGCGCTCCGTGAAGGGATAAGAATTCATTTTCTTGCCTCTCCGGTCAAGATGATTGGAAAGGGAGAGAAATCAATCGGAATGGAGTGTGTCAGGATGAGGCTCGGTGAACCTGATAAGACAGGAAGGAAGAGACCTATTCCGATCGAAGGCTCCAATTTCAGAGTCCATGCAGATACCATTATTGCTGCCATTGGCCAAAGGATTGACCGAAATGCTTCTAAGGGATTGGAGACCCATCCAGATGGGACAATACGAGTGGATCCAGAAACGGGTGAGACGAGTATGAAAGGTGTTTTTGCAGGTGGGGATGTGGTGACCGGACCCGGTTGGGCGATCGATGCCATTGCTGCCGGAAAGAAAGGAGCGAAGTCAATTCATCAGTACCTCTCATAAAATTTCGGAATTCGGATTGCGGATTTCGGAATATTCCGCATTCCGCATTCTGCATTCCGCAATCTGAGTAAATTATGGCCAAGGAATGTGACAAGAAACCGGTTCGAAGTCGTAAACGACGAATGCTTCCACCCAAGAAACGAAGAGAGACCTTCTCTCCGGTGGAATTTGGGCTCAGAAAGGAAGAGGCTCTCAAAGAGGCACAGCGCTGCCTGGGCTTAAGGGAATGCGAATCCTGTGAGATCTGCGGTCTATTATGTCCGGATCTCTGTATCACCCGAGATGAGAAGACTGGAGAGGTCCTGATCGATTTAGACTATTGCAAGGGGTGCGGCATCTGTGCATCGGTATGTCCCAAGGGGGCCATCCAAATGGTATTGGAGGAAGGGAAGATTTGAAGAGGATATCACTCGGTTGGTTTCATGGGAGGATTGAGAGGGATTTCAAATTCAAAGAGATTTGCACCTGAGCCATAATAGATCTTTCGGCCTAAAATCGCCATCCCTGAATCGATCGGAACCGAAGGCTTAGCGACAAGGGATACATGGTCATCGGTTGGATCGATTGAGAAGATCGCTTCTTTTGAAAGTCCGTAGAGTTTCCCATCTGCTCCAAGTTGAAGGGAGGTATCTCTTGGTTCCTTAAATTCGAGATCGAAAACTTTTTGAATCTCTCTCTTCTCCGGATCAAAAACGAAGACCTTCTCATTATTTGTGATCCCATAAAGTTTCCCATCAATGGTTGCAGCAAGAGATAGGATCGTCTTTGCTTCTGGAACAGGGATGATCTCAAAAATCTTTTTCTCTTCTTTCGGATCCCACAGGATGAGCTTCGCTTCCTTTTCGATGGCTCTTGTCCCCGATCCTCCCCGGACAGAACTTCCTGCCGCGATGAGATCTAACTTCTCGATATAGGCCAGGGAGGCAATGCTCTGATTCTGGATGATATGGCGATAGACCCGCTTTTCTTCCTTTTTTGGATCATAGACACTGATGGCACCACCTAAAAGTCCATAGTCAGGATAACTACCAATATAGACCCTTCCATAGGGCCCGGCGATCATTGCTCTCGGTCGGTCCTGCTCACCACCCAAAGGGCCAAGGTCTCGCGGATTGTCATCTTCCTTATTGCCAAATCGTAAGGGTTTTTTAGGATCGTAGATCGAAAGCCTAGCATTAGGATAGGAGAAAAGGTAAAGTTTATCATCGATTGCTCCCATGGAATAGATCTCTCCATCCACATAAGAGGCTTTTCCAAGATTGACGAGTGAGCGATTTTGTGGATCGTAAACGAAGAGGCGGAGGGGAAGCATACTGCTCCCATAGATTCGACCGTCCGGGCCAAGCCCAACCACAAAAATGCAGGCACCCGAGGGTTCGTATTGGAGAGGAATCTCTTTCTCCTTCTTTGTCGAAGGATTTTGGATTCGAAGAATTCGATTGTCCACAACGTAAAACTGTCTTCCATCGGAAAGCGCTTTTTGTGGAAATGGGATAGTGGATCTGGAAACCTCTACCAGCCTTTCTCCTTCTTCGATACGAAACCATTGGTTTGAAGTGGAGAGGCTACCATAAATCTTTCCATCATCTCCTTTGACCAGACTCACGCGTCCAGGTTTTCGATCCTCTGAGGGAATGAGGGAAGTCTTGGTCTTCTTCTTTGGATCGAAGACAACAATGTCCATCTTTTCGAATTGGATCGCGCAGTAGATTAGACCCTCCTCCCCAGCTGTTGGGTAGCAGTAGAACTGATCCGAATCCATCCGACCAAAATTTTCGCTCTTTTCGGTTTTTGGATCGTAAGAGAAAAGGTTTGTAGAGGGAAAAGTTCCACCCCAGACCTTTCCGTCTGGCGCCGTCGTCAAGGCACAGATGAAAGACTCTTTTTCACCTCCGGGTTGTCCGAGATCATCCCAATGCTCTGTTTTTGGATCGAAGCGTAAGAGGTGGGCGTTATAATAACTTCCGAGATAGATCCGATTTTCGTGGTCCACTGTGAATCCCCAGGAACCCATTTCAGAGGAGAGAGGACCGTTGAATTGGCGCATTTCACCTGTTTCGGGATTGACGGCGAGGAGAAAAAGGGGGGCGTTATATTGTCCAAAGGAAAGGTAAATCGTATCCCTCTCTCCTGTCTTACCTGGCCCTACATGGACTCCCCAGCAAATAGCATCTCTGACAGGGATGCCGAGGTCACGTTGAGCAAATGTAATCTCGTGGTGGAGACTCAGGAGGGCAAAAATGAAAATAGTGATAAAAAATCGGTTGCGGAAAGAAGGCATAATAACAGCAAGGCCAAATGTCAAAGCTCAAATCGAAGTTAAAATTGTTTTGTATACATAAATACAGTAATTGAGTCATTAGTCATTAAGTCATTTAATGACCTAATGACTGAATAACTTAATGACTAAAATCGTATTTTGGCATTTGAACTTTAAATCACTGGTTCTGTTTCTGGGAGAGTAGGTTCTGAAGGAGGAGATTCCAAAGGAGCTATCTCTGGTGTGGGAGTCTTAGGTGTTGGTCTCCTTGGTCGTGGTCGCCAGCGAGGCTTCGGGGTTTTCCGTTCCTTCTTCTCCTCCTCCCCTTTCTCCCCTTTCTTCTCCTTACCAAAATCAACAATGACATAGGTGCCGCTTCTTGAATCGGTTCGGAGTTGGATGATACCTTCCTTTTCTGCATCTTCGAGGAGGTCACTAAAGGTTCGGTATCCATGGTAAGACTCATTGAACGAAGGTTTCTTTCGTTTCATCGTTTCTTTGACCAAGGAGGACCATAGCACTTCCTTATTCTCTCGAACCAAGGCCACTACAGAATCGACTAAGAGCTGAAAGGCCTCTTTTTTCTTTTCAGGCAGATCCTGTTCAATCCTCGGAGGCGTACTTAAAGGTCTTTCAAGATCTTCGTAATAGATGAACTCGTCGCAGTTGTTGATTAAGAGGTTGGAACTTGAGTCCTTTATCCCGAGGCCAATGACACGTTTGCCATTCTCCTTCAGTTTGGAGACGAGAGGAGAGAAGTCACTGTCTCCTGAGACGATGACAAAGGTATCGATGTGCTCCTTGGAATAACAGAGATCAATGGAGTCCACGCAGAGCCGGATGTCTGCGGAGTTCTTCCCGGTCATCGACCGCTTCGGGATGTCGATCAACTCGATGGCCGCTTCGTGAAGGGCTCTTTTATAATCTGCGTATCCTGTCCAATCCGCATAAGCCTTCTTCACGATGATCTTTCCCTTCTCAACCAAGCGCTCTAAGACCTTTTGAATGTCAAAACGTTTATCTTTTTTCCCTTTAAATCCGAGGGCGATGTTCTCAAAATCGATGAAAACCGCCAGGGTATGTTCTCCTTCGTTCATCTTCTTTCCTTTCTTAGTTTAAGATTGATCTTCCCATTTCTTCCGTCTACAAGATAGATTTGGGGGTAGGCATCCCACGCTTTCTACTCAAAAAGGAAAAGCTGTTTTTTCATCGAGGACTGCCTTCAGTAGTTCCTTTCCCGCCGGTTTTGGGATCTCTCTTCCTTCCTTTCCTGCGGTTTCGAGCCAAAGTTCCATAGCAATCATAACCTCTTTTAAGGCAACTTCCTCGGTCTCTCCAAATGCTGAACAGCCTGGTAACTCCGGAACTACTGCAATGTAGCCCTCATCTTCCTCGCTGTAGAATATCTCTATTGCGTATTTATACATCTTCCTATTTGCCATAAAATCAACATTACGCCAACAATTATAATATTAGCATGATTATATGATCGTGGCCATAAACATTATTGGAAAATGAAAATCCGTCCCCAATGACCTATATAATTTTGCAACCCCGTAGTTATTTTCATTTTAATGCGGTCTTTATCCAATCTCTGATTTTCTTAGCGGATTTCATACCATTAACTGCAGTCTCCTTATCATAATGGGTTGGCCAGTGTACTGGATAGCGGGTGTCAATGTAAAAGGGGTTTAAATAGCGGCAGGCTTCTTCTAACTCATCAATTTTGGAGTTTTTATCCTTGCAGATGCTTAATAATTCTATAAGATTGTGGACAGGTCTAAACTCAAGATGATTTGCAATGATGAAAGCTTTAAGATATTTTTCTCCCGCCTGGTGGAAATGGAAACATATCTGAGCATAATATCTGGTCTCTTTTAAACCTATTCGTGCAAAACCGAAATCTTCTTCTGCCTTTTTTAACCATTCTCTGAAAATCTTATTCTTTCGCATAAAGGACATCCCCTCTTTCAAGAACGGTTTTCACAAAGGGGTCTCCCAATTTCGCTCTTTTTCTAACTTCCGCCGGTGTATATACGATAAAATCTGTAGCTATCTTATATTGTATTAATCTATCCAGTTCACGAACCCGGTCTACTCCTAAATGAGGAGGATTCTTCTTAATAATGAAAAGGTCGATATCCCTTGGAGATTTATTTTTTTCCAATAGAGAGCCAAAAAGGATAACTTTTTCGGGATGATACTCCTTTACAAGCTGGTTAACGATTCTCTTAACCTCTTGTTTAAATTTTCTTTTTGTAATCATTGAAGGGAATCCTTACCATGAAAACATTAAGGTCTTAAATTCTGGGTCAATATAATGAATCTCAACATTCAAGCTAAATATACCAAATTTAAAAAGATTTGAACAGTCTTTTCCAATTAAAAAGACTAAAAATTTTTGATCCTTACAATCCTTGTAACCAGCTGGCAGGCACAATCCTCATTTGAAAAAGGAGCTTTTTACGGATGAAACCATCAATTTTTCAAGTCTATCCCCCTATTTCGTATCCTCTTCTTTTTCTTTGATGATACGGAAGGTTTCGCCGGGGAAATCCAGGCCATATGCGTCCCTGGAATTGAAAATGAAATGAAGTTCGCTGCACTCAAATAATTCAAGGACTTAACTCAAGCAACCAGGTAATGGTTAAGTAAGTGAGAACGAAAATGGCTGTCAAAAAACTTCATCAGATAGGTCAACCACTGGCAACTGACGCAAGGGCAGGCAGCCGCTTGATTTTTCTGATTCGCTTAGCGGCGGGTGAATGGATCAGGTGATAAAGATCCCATGCCAGTTGCAGATTGAGCCAGAATTGTGCTTCCATACCAAAGAGTTGCTCAAGGCGAAGTGCCGTATCCGGAGTAATCCCCCGCTTGCCATGGATCAGTTCATTAATGCGCGGGTATGACACGTCAATTTTTGCGGCGAGCTCTGTTTGTGACATGCAGATCGGCTTCAGAAACTCTTCCTGGAGCATTTCCCCTGGATGGGTTGGGGGACCGCTTGTGGGAATGCGAACCATTTTTTATCTCTCCTTTCTACGGAAGGCCTTAACCTCAGGAAAACCCTAAGGGGAACACTTAGTGAAAATCCGTAATTTCTACCCGTTCGAACAAAAAGGGGACAGTTGTCCCCTTTTTGTTTTGGTGCTTGTTGATTGTTGAGACCTGACCCTGTGTTTCTTTGTTTAAGATATTTCGCATATTCAAGTAGGATATGAGAACGCTTAGTTAAAACTTGAAAAGTATGCCAGTATGAGGCTTTCATAATTTCGAATATCTTTTGAATATCCTTTAGCGGCAACTCCTCATGAAATAAATCACTCATAGAATTGACAAATATCCTCTGCGGTTTCTTCCATTTTAACGGGAGGTCAAACATCTCTTCATGCACTGAGAGATTGAAGCCATCAATATAATTCTTTTGTCTCATTCCCCTTAAACGGAGCGCCATCCTTTCTGCATAACAGTTCTTACAGCCTTCGCTTATTTTCGTGCAGCCGGTTACCGGGTTCCAGCTCGATTCTGTCCACTCGATAGATGAATTGTATGCCATAGTTTAAATTCCTCGAAGAAGATCGTCTGCTATTTTCACTGCTGTCTTTGCTCCTACAGGATTGCCAGCCGCAAAACACAAAAGGAAAAGAGGATTGTTTTTGCTGTTTATAAGTTTTGCCGGCCTTTCTGATACCTTGTTAAAGACTATCTTTAAACGTTTGATAAAAAATGAGCTAATTCTTTCGAAATCAACATCCTTACTGAGTTTTTCTGCTTTTCCAAAGAGATTTTCCTCTATAGTCATCTTGTAAAATGCATTAAACCAATCTTTCGTCCCAAAAATATCATCTAATTTATTTTTCCATGATTCCTTAATCTGACCGTTATTTTTTAACAAACGAGAAACTCCTATTCCGAGTGGAAACAGAAGCCACATATCAATTGCTTTAGTCCGAGCGATGCATTCTATTGTAGCCCATTTGACCTGCATCTCTGATGGCCCGGGCGGCTCGGGCCGGGGCGGGGAATCTTTTTCGGTTCTCGGGGCGATCGGCAGTTTTTGTAAAGTTTGCCAGCCATCGATCCGTTCATTCTCTGCAAAGTCCCGATCGTTCGGGGTCAATCTGGGGATTTCGCGAATTGACCTATTCACTTTATGGGGAAGGTCGACATCAATCGTCAAGAGACAGTCGGAGGGAACATCGATGGCAGCAGGCGCGGTGGAAGCGAGATGCCAAGCGCTTCGCGTCCGGGCTGGAACCGGAACGGCGCCGCCGACGATGATCCCTTCAGTTTGGATGCGATGGAAACGCCCCCCCAGCACGCTGCGAGTCGCCGGCCCACAACGATCCAGCCCGGGCTTGCCGCTGCGACTTTTCCGGTGTGGGTACACGTAGAGGAAGGGCCCATGAACGAGTTCGATGGCAGTTCTGCCTCGCCCGGTGTCGCTGTTGATGAAGAGCCTCCGGATATACCGCTAGACGTTCCGATACGGTTCCCCTCCTTGCTCGCCCCTTCCCCCTCCCCTTCCTCTTCCCCCGGTACGATCCCCCT
This sequence comes from uncultured delta proteobacterium, assembly GCA_963739325.1. GTDB lineage: Bacteria > Desulfobacterota > BSN033 > BSN033 > UBA1163 > CAVTZZ01. The sequence goes on from CAVTZZ010000008.1 coordinate 12,537, forward strand.
CCCGCTTGAGCCTTCTGCCGCGGCGCCCGTCGGGCAACGCGAAAACGAGGGCCTTCCGCAAGCGGTTTTCCCCCGGGGCCGCTGCCGACCGGGAGTGGAACGATTGGCACTGGCAAACCCCGCACCTCATCTGTGACGCTGGCCGCAGATGCAAGCGCATTCTGGTCCTGTCGGACGAGGAGCGGGAGGCCCTGATTCGCGTGTGGTGCACGCCCCCCGTGGGCATTACGCCCTACTACGCCGTGCCCCCTTCCTGCTCCGATTCTCCCAGCAGCCGCTCCGCCGGACTCGTGGTCCCCACCGTGGCCGAGTTCATCCGCGAGCCGGGCGAAGCCGACGATCCGCTGGGCGAGGACGGGCACAGCCCCGTGCCCGGCATCGTGCATCGCTATCCGGACCGGGTGCTCCGTTCCTGGTGCAGGGACTTTTTGTGCGACGTTATTGCCGCTATTGCACCCGCTCGCGGGTGGTGGGACACGGGGGAATCGTCCCCAGCGACGCCGCTGGAAAGGGCCCTGGA
>CAVTZZ010000009.1:0-29921 GCA_963739325.1 uncultured delta proteobacterium
ATAGAAAATAAGGTGATCATTGTTGAGGGTGATATTTTAGATTTCGATAAAATCATCAAGACAATCAAAACCTATAAGATAGACCGGATCATTCATATGGCAGCCATGTTAGCAGGAGAAAGCGAATCTTATCCACCTAAGGCGATTCGAATCAATGTGGAAGGGATTGCCAATATTTTGGATGCAGCTTTAAAATGTGATGTGGACAGAGTTGTTTATACAAGCGCTAAGGGAGTGTACAGCGAGGCGAAAGGAGAACATGCTCACCCAACCTATAAACCCATGAATGAGGATCACCCTGCGGAAAATACTCTGGGATTCTATGGCTTAACCAAACTCTTAGGGGAAAAAGTTGGATTCCAGTATGAACAAAAACATGGAATCCATTTTATTGCATTAAGACTGAGCTCAACCTATGGACCAGGCAAACTTTTAAAACATGGAGCTTCGTCAACCACATCCATGCCGGTAAGGATGATCGATAATGCCATGTTTGGTAAACCGACTCGAATGCCTCAGGGGGCAGACCAGAAAAATGATTTTATTTATAGCAAAGACGTAGGAAAAGGCATTGTCTTAGCTTGTATCACAGAGGGCGTAAAACATCGATTATTCAATATCGGAAGCGGAAAGGCTTTAACCTTATTGGACTTTGCTCATGCAGTCAAAAAGGTCTATCCCAAGGCCGATATTGAAATCGGGCCAGGTCTTGATTACCTCAATATGGGATTCAACTTTTATAGTGTCTACGATATCTCTCGCGCAAAAGAGGAACTTGGATTCTCTCCCCAATATGATCTTGAAAAGGGAGTGAGAGATTACGTTGAAATGTCAAATCAGTTAGGAATAAGCCCGGCTCTTGCTACCATGTAATAAAAGACCAAATACTTTATGATCCGGAAGCTATCCAAGGGTAATCAGAAGAGTTTAATCGAGTAGGGTTGAGCATTCCTTCAAAAGGGATAAAGAATCTTGAAACATGATGCGAAAATCGGCAGTTTTCTTTTTTTAATTTCAATCATTCTCTGTTATGCGTCCATGAGGCTGGGGATCGGAAAAGCGAACGATCCTGGGCCTGGTTTCTTCCCTTTCCTCGCAGGGCTAATGATCGTGATCCTATCTTTGGCAATCCTCATCTCTTCTTTAAAAAAATCATGAAAATATAATCCAGAAAGAAGGAACATTGGTTTCCGGAAAGGCGGCTTTGATTTCTGTTGTTAATTTGTTACTCTTTGGTCTCTTTGTTGAAAAGGCTGGATTTTTTGTTTGCATTTTTTTCGCTACCCTTTTGATGCTTAGGGCAAACGGAATAAAGAAATGGCATTTTCTTCTGTTGGTTGGAATTTCGACTTGTCTTGGAATCTTCCTTATTTTTAATATTTTGCTTGAGGTTCGGCTTCCACTTGGAATCCCTGACATGGGTAGGTAGGTAACGGTCAATGGAATTGATCCATCAGTTGATGTATGGCTTCAGTATCTGTTTGCAGCCGATCAATCTGCTCTATTGTTTTATAGGCACCCTTGCGGGGACATTGGTGGGGGTGTTACCGGGGATTGGCCCTCCGGGCGCACTTGCCCTGCTAATTCCGATCACAGTCAAGATTCGGCCTGAATCTGCTGTCATTATGCTTTGTGGAATTATGTACGGGGCCATGTATGGGGGATCGACAACCTCCATCCTTGTGAACATCCCAGGGGAAGCCGCATCGGTGATCACCTGTCTCGATGGTTATGCTATGGCCCGCAATGGCCGTGCCGGCCCTGCCTTGGGCATAGCGGCCATGGGGTCCTTTATTGCCGGGACGCTCAGCATCTTCGGCCTTATACTTTTTGCACCGACTCTGGCCAAATTTGCCCTTAGGTTTGGGCCTCCAGAATACTTCTCTATCATGGTTTTTTCCTTCACCATCTTAATTTTCATTGCCGGTGGTTCAATGGTAAAAGGATTATGATGGCCGTTTTAGGCATAGCGCATAGGAACCATTGGATTGGATCCGACCGCGGGGATAAATCGTTTTACCTTTCAACCTACCATCTCTCATGGATGGGGTAGGACTTGTACAGGCTGTTATAGGCTTTGTTTGGGGTATCGGAGATTTTAGTCAGTCTTGGAAACATATGTAAAACGTGATATTTATGAAACAAAGATTAAAGGACTTTTTCCGACAGCTGCAGGATTGGAAGGATTCTATCTTTCCGATTTTAAGGGGGACTGGCATTGGTTTTTTTCTCGGCACCATTCCTGGTATAGGGGTTATCCTTCCCACTTTCCTCTCTTATGGATTGGAAAAAAGAATTTCCAAAGATCCCAGCAAATTTGGTAAAGGCTTTATCGCGGGAGTGGCAGCGCCGGAGGCCGCCAATAATGCAGCGGCAGGGGGGACGCTTATACCGATGCTGAGTTTAGGGGTTCCTACGGGAGCGAGTACCGCCATCGTTTTGGGGGCTTTAATGATCTATGGCATTCAACCGGGGCCTCTGCTTATTAAGGAGGCTCCACAGGTATTTTGGGGATTAGTCACGAGCCTCTATCTCGGAAATATAATGCTTTTGGTTTTGAATCTTCCCTTGATAGGGTTGTGGGTTAAGGTTCTCAAAATACCCTATCATTTGTTATCTGTTTTAATCCTGCGTCTTCTGTTTGATTGGATCTTACGGGATCGGTTATTCCGCAGCTGATATCATCGTCATGAGCCTTTTTGGTCTAATGGGTTATATAGCAAAAAAAACGGATTTTGAACTTACCCCCATGGTCTTTGGTTTGGTCTTGGGCCCGATGCTGGAAAATGCCCTCCGTCGTTCTCTGGTAATATCCAATGGCTAGGTTCGGCATTTTTTTTACCCGTCCTATATCATTAGTATTTCTCGGCATCTCGATCCTATTTTTCCTTTGGACATGCCTTGGGAAGAAAAGGTTATCCGCAATGGGTGATGAAGCTTGACCGGAATGTGCCCCGCAGGCCCTGCCTTGTAGGCGGGGTCCCTGCCTACCGGCAGGCAGGAAGGGGCACAATATGAACGATAACACCTTACCGGGAAGCCCCGCCCTGTGGGCGGGAGGCTTCATAACAATTACGGGAAGAGGAATTTAGCATACCCATTAGTAGAGAAGAACCTTACCAGGCAAAAACACCACATTGCTTATTGTGGAAGAATTCAAGAAAGGAGGCTCATCATGTATACGCAATTAAAAAAGAAAAATTTCTTGGGGTTTCAATTTTTGGGTTTCATTTTTCTCATGACCCTATTTTCAATCTCCAATGCACAGGAATTTCCAACCCGGGCAATCGACCTCGTCGTTCCCTATGCTCCTGGAGGAGGTGTGGATACCTTCTTTCGGCACGTTCGAGAGAATTTGGCAAAGGAATTTAATGTCCCCGTGAACATTGTCAATCGTACTGGAGGAGGCGGGGTGGTGGGTTCCTCTTTTGTGGCCAATTCCAAAGCAGATGGGTATACCCTTTTGGGGCAAGAGTTGATGTCATTTATAATGCCTGAGATCATTACACCGAAGACCGTACCATTCCTTGTCTTGAAAGATTTCAAACCCATTGCGCATTTTGCCTTTGAACCGCTCCTTCTGGTCGTGAGACCAGACTTAGAATTTAAGACATTAGATGATCTCATCGCCTATGCGAAGAAAAATCCAGGAAAGCTGTTAGCAGGAACATCAGGGATCGGAACTCAAAACCGAATCGATCTGGAACTTCTGAAAATTGCTACGGGTACGAATATCCGTTTTGTTTCCTTTTCGGGCGGTGGAGAGGTTCTTGTAAACCTTCTAGGAGGCCATGTTGATTTGACTTTCTCCACTCTCACAGTAAGCAGACCTCATGTGAAGGCGGGAAAACTTCGTGCCTTGGCTGTGCTTTCAGCGGAGAGGATCCCGGATTTCTCTGAAATTCCCACAACCAAAGAGAAAGGAATTCCAGAGGTGAAAATAAATATGAGTTATGTCCTTATAGGACCCAAAGGACTTTCACCGGAGATAACCGAAAAATTATCCCATACAATAAATTTGGTTTTAAAATCATCGGAGATGCTTGTTAATCTTAACCGTCAAGGATATATTGTCGACTTTTCGCCATCCAATCAACTCGAAGAGCGTATGAAAAAGGATTTCAACCTTTATACAGATGTTGCAAAAAAGGCAGGGTTGATACAAGAATGAAAAATCCAATTAGTAATCTGTTGAGCTTGAAATTTTTGAGCTCAAACAACAGTATGAGTTCGATGAAGTCCTCCTTCTACAGAAGTCAATGTAAAAATATTATTACAAACTATATATGATATGATAATAAATAAGGAACAAAAATGTCCATTACATTACAATATCCCGTTCCTCGTCAACCCGTGTACCCTCAAAGGGTGGCAAGAGTAGAAGATTTGATGCCAGGGGCCAGAAAGGCTGTTGAAAGAAGGGTTGGAAGGGGAGCATTAGGAATTTTGAAACCCAGTGATCGTGTCGCAATTATTTATCCTCCCATTCAAGACGAAATGGTCCTTAAAGCGATTCTTGAAGCTCTGAATGAGAAGGGAATCACAGCGGAAGGAATCGGAGAACACGAGGTCATAGGTCAGTCTTTAAAAAACCTTACCAAGATAAGTGCAGAAGATGCGTGGTTAGAGCTTCATTGGAGGAAACAGGTAACAAAAATATTGAACCTTGAACCTCCCGTATTATCAGACGAGACTGAAGTCAGTCGATCTTTGAAGGCCTTCATGGATCGAAATCCCAAGTACAATGCTGTGTATGTAGCGTCAGGAGGTCGGCCTTATGTCAGATTTTATTTGGCCGAACATGCCTCAAAATTTAAAGACTCATGGATCTATACCAACTGTGAACACCTTTTATCGAGATTGGAGGATTTTCCAGGGGAATTACAGGCATCCATTGAGCACAAGATCATAGCTCTATTATCTAAGGTGAGTGAAGTGAGGATTTCAGATCCACAGGGAACTAACATCTCCTTCCCAGTTGCCCCTGAAGAAGCACGGGTTTGGGGTAACGTACAACTTCCAGGGCATCTTTTCTTATACCCTTCACAGTCCATTGGAATGGCCTTTTTACTCCGGCCAGAGTTTGCCCAGCCAGGACATAAAGCCTTTTGCAAGGCTGAAGGTGTAATCGCTGGCACAAGTAACCATGTTGGCTACTTCCCTCATATGAAATGCCATCTCAAAGAGGGACAGATCTATAAGATCGAAGGTGGAGGAAAGTTTGGGGACAAGCTGAGAGAATGGATGGACAAAACCAAAGATGTCCACTATCCTCTTTATCCTAACCCGGGTAATCTCTATCTTACTGAGGTGGCTTTGGGGACGGTGCCCAAATTCTTTAGAAGGAGGGGAAACTTATTTGAGTCTCTGGGTATTCTGTTTGCTAATGTCTATGAAAGACAGAGATCAGGTGTCATCCACTGGGGAATCGGAGTTGATGAGTTTGATCCAAAGGTGTTGGAGTATGCCAACGAGAAGGGTTTGCCAAACGAACATATAGGGCATGCAGCCCACACCTACTTCAATACCTACGAGGTCAAGTTAAGAGACTCTGGGGAGTGGGTGAAGATAATAAACAAGGGGCATCTTACAGCACTCGATGATCCTGAAATAAGAAGCATGGCTGCCAAACATGGAGACCCGGACGATATTTTAAGTGAGGACTGGATCCCTGCTATTCCCGGGATAAATTTTCCTGGAGATTATATGCGTGAGTATGGTCAGGATCCAGTTAAATGGATAAAAAAGGAACTTGACGGCCAATTACCTGCTACGATAGGCGTGCCCTAATAGTCTCGCAGCACACCAATAGCTGTATAGAAAATTGTCAGGAGATCACCTCGATCGCCATAAGTTTGACATTTTTTTCTTGAAAAAGTTTTTTGGATTTAGTAGCTTATGATGATCTGATTTCAAAGTGAGTAGGGACACTTCCCAATTTTTATTCTTTCTAATTTTCTCCGACGTCAAAAATTGGGAAGTGTCCCTAGATCATATCATCCTTGAGTGGAGGACTTGCATGGAGATTTCAGCGCGTTATGTTTTTCGTTGTACCAATTGTGGAAAGAAGATCCCGTGGCCCCTTTCCAAAACCGATATTGGCATCGCGGAGTGGGAGGAGCCCGCGGGCGGAAGTCTTTTTCCCTATGAGAAGTGCTGGTGTGGCTGGGGTAAATTTATTAAGTGTGAAGACCTCGAAGCTCTTCAAGGAGCAGGAGAAACCCAGGATTGAGGCGAAGATCAAGGGTAAGACGGAGCAGGCGGAGTACGAGAAGTTACCGGTCAAGCAGATTCATCCTAATCCAAAGCAGCCTCGGAAGTTTTTTGATAAAGTGGCTTTGCAATCTCTTGGCCAATTCGATAGGGACCATTGGGTTATTGGAAGATATTTTAGTCCGTCCGGATAAGACCAATGGGGGGTATGAGATTGTATTGGGGGAGAGGAGGTGGCGGGCGGCTCAGATTTCGGAGTTGGAGACGATCAGCAGCAAGATTGTGAACCTGACGGATGAGGAGGCCAGGTTGATCTCTTTGGTTGAGAACCTGCAGCGGGAGAATCTGACCGAGGTGGAAGAGGCATTCTCATTCAAGAGCTACATTGATGGGGGGATGTCGGTAGAGGAGGTGGGTCAGGCGCTGGGGAAGTTGGATGATCGGGTAGCGGGTAAGCTCAAGACATTAAGTACGCACTACTATGTGCGGTTTCAGGAGAGTAGGATTCAGGAATTGACGAAAGACAATGAGAATTTAAAGTCGGAGTTAAGAGCCTTGCAGGGTAAGCATTCGACTCAATATACAACGAAGATCCTTGGGTCGAAGGAGGGATTGATTGAAGCGATGAATGATGGGTGGGAGTTTGTGGCGGAGCTTTCGGATGGAGAGTTTTTGTTACGCAAACCATTCATTTAGAAAGGAGGAAAACCATGACCAGGAAGAGTGTGATTTTTATGTTGGCGGTGTGGGTGGTATGGGGTGGCACAGCCTATTCACAACAAAAGCAGGTTAGTTTGGCTGAAATCGTTAAGGCAGCAGAGAAAGAAGGGGAAGTACTGTGGACGAGTACTTTCAAAGACGATGAGGTGGAGCCCTTTATCAAGGCCTTTAATAAAGAGTACCCCAAAATCAAGGTCCTTCATGAGAGGGAGCATGGCGCCGAGGCAATGGAGAGACTCTTACGGGAATTAGTCAGCGGAGCAGTGGTAAACGATGTGGTACAAATTCATCTTGAGTACGAACGTGAGTTTATAGCAATAGACGCATTGGAGCGTGTGAATTGGGTAGATTTGAAGGTTTTGCCCCAACTGGTTACCGAGGAAGGTCGTTTGATAAATATAGCAGCCTTCCCCTACTGCATCGGTTTTAACACGAAATTACTGAAGAAGGAAGAAGCCCCTAAGACATGGGAGGATCTGCTGGATCCCAAATGGAAGGGAAAGTTTGTAGTCGATTCACGGCCTCAGTGTTTTCTAAGTTTGGCTGGAGCATGGGGGCCTCAAAAGGTTCTCGACTATCTGAAGAAGCTTGGGCAGAATTCGCCCGTTTTTACGAGAGGACAAACAGAACTTGCGAACATGATGTCCGCCGGACAGTATATGCTGTCAGGTTCATCCATGCTCCAAGCTCTTGTCTATGTGGCCCAGAAAGGTGGTCCGGTAGGTTGGAATCTTCCGGACCCCATTCCAATAAACACGGTTGATTTCGCCGTTCTGAAAAAGGCACGGCACCCTAACGCAGCCAAAGTACTATTATCATGGTTCGGAAGTAAAGGATATAAAATGTGGGACGACATTAACTGGGGGAGAAGCGTTCCCTACGGGGGGACTCTTTTAGAAAAGGCTGCTCGTGGTAAAACTTTATCTTTCGACCCTCCCTATGATGTGATACCTGACCGCCAGAAATATGAGGGAGAGTTGATCAAGGCACTTGGGGTGAAGAAGTAGGGAATGTTGCTTAAATTCTCATATGGGGCCGAGGACTGGAAAAAGTTAAACTTTTGATAAGAATTTTGATCATTCTTTTTATAATCTATTTCAGGAGGGGATGAGGATGAGTAAAGATCTACAGGATTTTATTGCACAGGAAGAAAAGAGACGTCCAGGGTCGGTCATCCGTGTCAAGGACCGGATCGATCCGAATAAATTCGAGACCATCGCCTTTTTGAAACATCTGGATATGAAGGGATTGCATAAAATGGTTCTCTTCGAGAACGTTCTTACGCTTCAGGGCCAACCTTCTCCTTTTTCGCTCTTTTACAACCCTTTCATCTCCCGTCAGTTTTGTGCTGACGCCCTGGGCATGGGCGAGCTAAAAACGGATATGGAATTAAGCCTGGAGTTTGCCAAGCGGGAGCTCAGAAAGGGGAAACTAAAAACCGTCACCTCGGAGAAGGCCCCATGCAAAGAAATGGTCGTCAAAGGCAAAAAGGTGGATCTGAGAACCCTTCCCATCCCCATGCACCACAAGGATGATGTCGCTCCTTATTTTACGATGACTTGCATTATAAAGAGCTTTGACAATGGATTCTACGACATCACCTTCACTAAGAATAAGTACTTAGGCCCACAAAAGATGGCTATTTCTGCACACCCCCATCACCACCTTGAGGCAATCATCCAAGAATATGAAAGAGTGAACAGGCGAACCCCTGTCATTGTTGTCCTCGGCCACCACCCTGCCTTTTACCTTTCGAGTTGCTGCATGACCTCTTTTGGCAATAATGATTACGAAACAGCTTCTGCTTTTCTCCAAGAACCTCTGCGGCTCGTTCCATCCGAGACTTGGGGAGAGAAATTTCTTGTTCCTGCAGATTCCGAGGTCATTATTGAAGGAGAGATTCCACCCCATGTCAGGGAGTCACAAAATCCCTTTGGCGAGATATTGGGCTATTACCAACCAGAAATGAAAGTGCCGGTCATTGAGGTAACAGCCATTACTTGTCGGAAAAAGGGTGTGATACAAGATATATGGCCAGGCCACATGGATCACTGGAATTTGGGGGGGATACCCAAAGAAGGAAGCATATTTAATGTGATCAAAAAGAATATCCCAGGGATTCAAGCCGTTCACCTCTCCCATTCGGGTTGCGGCAGAGTCATCTGCTACATCGCTATTAAGAAAGAGTTCGATAACGACCCTCGAAAGGCGGCCATGCAGGCCTTTGTGGAGATGCCCAATCTCAAATTGGCCGTGGTTGTAGACGACGATATCGATGTCTTCAACGAACGGGAGGTCATGTGGGCAGTGGGAACCCGGACTTACTGGGATAAGGATCTGGAGGTAATTCGTAAAGTCCAGAGCGTCCGGCCCTACCTCGGAGACGCTGTCGCCATCATCGATGCGACAAGGCCCCTAAAAGGGGATTTCCCCAAGAAGAATGAAGTTCCACTGGATGCGATAGATCGAATCGACATCAGTAAATACATCGAGGTGCGAATAGATCCTGCGAAAACTTAGCCATCCATAAGAATGGCGACTGTTGTGCGAGCGTCCATTGATAGATCGTCTCTGGCGAAAGTAATGGGTCTTCGACCAGACCAGAAAATCACTCTTTCACAATCGGTTGGATATCCAAAGAAGGTGTTGTTTTTTTCACCATTAAATTAGGAGGAACCCTCATGTCCCAATTCTTTAATTGGTTGATCATCATCCTTGTTTTTTTTATTCTTCTATCGATCAAGATTTTAAGAGAAGATGAGAGGATCGCCGTTTTGCGGTTTGGACGTTTTTTCAGGATTGCTGGCCCAGGGTTGGTGATGATCATCCCGTTCATAGAAAAGAGTATAAAAGTAAATCTGGGCGAAATTTTCCCTGGATGGCAAGTTTTATCAAGTCAGGAACTTGAAGAAAAGATCAAGACCTTTGTACAAAGGTGACCCTGATAGGAAAAAACTTAATGACACCCCATCGGATGTAATAACTGATCCAATCTCATTCGTTACCTTCTTCGTGATCATACATTAAAGATCACTCCCTCTCTCTTTTAGCTTCAAAGCGACTGATCCTAAATCGTTTTGACAATGGACGCTTTCTTAACAGCAGATAGGTGGCCCCCGCACCCCCATCGCAACGCCTTGCACTTGAATAGGCGACGACCCATTTTCGCCATAGGCCATGGGTTAACCATTCGATAACCTTTTTCTTTAAAATAGGTTCTGAAGGTGAAGAAAGACCTCGACCATGTATGACTAAAACACCCCTTTTACCAGTGGTCACCGCCCATTTTAAAAAATGATCGAAAATTTCTTTTGCCTCATCAACACGTAACCCGTGAAGATCCACATAGGCCTGAATCGAATAATCTCCCTGATGCAGGCGCTTTGCAATGGATGGGTGGACATGATACCCTGTGCCTTCGATGTATTCGGGTGTATCAGAAATATTAAAACCCTCTCCATATTTCACAAGATTTGTAAGCTTTTTCAAAATTTCAATATCCTCTTTATTCTTAGGGCCATCTGGCAGTTCAATCTGAAAAACTCTTTCCACAGTGTTACACCTTGAGATGGGTGTTACCCCCTCCATCGCTTCCTTAAAAAGCTCTTCCTCCAATTTGGGATTCGACCTAACCTCATGATCTGCATTATTACGACGCCGATGATCAGGAAAAGAGAAAGATTTACCTTCGAGTAAAACCTTGAGGTCTTGAAAGGATTTAGTAGTAATCGAAGATTTTTTAGGCTTCATAAAAAACCTTCATGCGGTCAAAGAAGCGACGAGGAAACCTAAATGATTCTAAATAAAAGCAGGTGAAATATCAATTGAATCATTTCTGTTTAAAATTTTTGGAACTTTTTCTCTCCTCCTTTGTCTATTTAGTCAAAAGCAGAAAGCGAAGCTCCCCGCCCACAGGGCGGGGCTTCCCGGAAAGGAAATCTCATTTTTATTCTGCCCCTTGACTCCCCACAAGGTGGGGCTTGCGGGGCACTTGCCGGTCGAAGAAAGGAGGAAAACAAAATGAACACAAAATGTAAAGGTTTCACTCTTTTTGCCCTGTCCTTTCTGATGTTCATGGCAACAGAGGTTATTGGACAACCACTGGAGGAAGCCGATAAGACACTCTCTCCCTATTTCTTTGTTAAGAGTGACGATCCAAGTTTCGATCAGCTTCCTTTGAAATCGACATCGGCAGATGTAAAAGTAGTAGGGGTGATTGCAGATGTCATGGTCACCCAGGTCTACAAGAATGAAGGCAAAAAAACACTTGAAGCAATCTATATCTTTCCTGCGTCGACGCGTGCAGCAGTCTACGGAATGAAAATGACCATAGGCAAAAGGACGATGATTGCGAAGATCCAAGAGAGAGTGGAAGCACGTCGTCAATACGAACAAGCGAAACAAGAGGGTAAGAGTGCATCGCTACTGGAGCAGCAACGACCCAATGTTTTCCAGATGAGTATTGCCAACATCTTACCGGGGGATGTGATCCAAGTGGAGTTGAAATATACCGAGCTACTTGTCCCAACCCTTGGCCTCTATGAATTCGTTTATCCAACAGTGGTAGGCCCGCGGTATTCGAACCAACCCGAAGCAGAGGCTCCCCCTTCTGCCAAATGGGTAGAAAATCCCTACCTTCATCAAGGCCAATCTCCTACCTACACCTTTGGCATCTCGGTCAATCTTACGGCTGGTCTTCCTATCCAGAACATTACCTGCTCTTCACATAAGGTAGACGTCCAATATGAGGGGACATCCCATGCCTCAATCAAACTCGATCCTTTGGAAAAAAACAGCGGAAACCGAGATTTTATTGTCAAATACCAACTGGCAGGAAGAAAGATCGAATCCGGGATCCTTCTGTTCGAAGGGGAGAAAGAAAACTTCTTTCTCCTCATGCTTCAACCCCCTCAGCAAGTCAGCCTTCGTCAGATTCCACCCCGCGAGTATATTTTTATTGTCGATGTCTCTGGCTCCATGTATGGCTTTCCCCTGGATATGTCCAAAAAGCTGCTGAAGGACATTATCGGAAACCTTCGTCCCATGGATAAATTTAATGTCCTTCTCTTTTCTGGTGGTGCATCTGTGATGTCAGAACAATCCTTGCCAGCTACTCCCGAAAACATTCATCATGCGATAAATCTTATTGACCAGGAAAAAGGAGGGGGTGGCACAGAGCTTTTACCAGCTCTTAGACGGGCTTTGTCTCTTCCTCGATCTGAAGGATATTCCCGAACGATCATCATTGCCACGGATGGTTATGTCACGGTTGAAGAAGAAGCCTTTGATTTGATCCGTAAAAATCTTGGCAAGGCCAATCTATTCACATTCGGTATCGGCTCCGGTGTTAACCGCTATCTTATCGAGGGAATGGCCAGAGTTGGTATGGGAGAGCCTTTTGTTATCACCAAGCCTGAAGAAACTCGAGAGAAGGCTGAAAAATTGAGAAAAATGATAGAATCGCCTGTCTTGACAAATGTCAGGATAAACTTCGGAAAGTTCGATATCTACGATGTGGAACCTGTCAGTATCCCCGACCTATTTGCCGAGAGACCTGTCATTGTCTTTGGAAAATGGCGCGGTAAACCTCTGGGCGAAATTACAATAAATGGAACGACCGGTAGTGGTCCCTATTTGAATAAGATTGAAATCGGAGGAGAAAAACCTCTAAAGACCAACTCTTCACTTCAGTATCTTTGGGCACGACATAGAATTGCTGTCCTCTCCGATTACAACTTTCTGCACCAGAACTCTGAACGTATCAAGGAAGTAACCCGACTGGGTCTTACTTATAATCTATTGACTGCTTATACATCTTTTGGCGCTATTGATTCAGAGGTTCGGGTTACTGACGGTCAATCCACCACAGTCAAACAGCCCCTTCCCTTACCCGAAGGCGTTTCAGACTATGCGGTTGGAAATCGAATGTTTGCTAAGAGTGCGAAGAGACCGGCGTCTCCCCTTGCCTACCTCGGTGACTTTTCAGTAGCCGAAAAATCTCCGATGATAGAAGAATACAAGTCTGAAAGGCTCATGCAAGCCTCTATTGACTTGGGTGAAATTTCTACGACGGGTCGATTGTCAAAGGAAGCGATCCAGAAGGTAATCCGAACTCAGATCTCATCGATGGAATCATGTTATCAATCCGCATTAAAAAGAAGATCGGATCTCAAAGGTGAAGTGGTCCTCCAAGTCACTGTCGATCCCAACGGTCGGGTTTCAAAAGTCAGTTTGGTCTCAAGCAAAATAAAGGATAAGCTTCTTGAGCAATCTATCATTCAAAAGATGAAGGAATTGAACTTTCCTCCATCTGAAAAGTCAGAAAAGGTGATCCTCTCTCTCTTGTTGAAATTGAAAGCATCCTAATTGTGAAGCTCCCCGCCCTAACAGGCGGGGCTTCCCGGGCACGCAGTGGCGAACAGAATGTGAGCCAATGAATTATCATTTTTTATATTGTGCCCCTTTAGCCCACCCTAACAGGCGGGGCTTGCGGGGCACCTGCCGGTCAAACACCTGCCGGACTCATTGGACAAAAAATATCATTATTAGGTGACAATTAATGCCTAAATTAAGTATTTCGATCTAAAATAGGTTTGGAAACCCCATTAGATTTCAATATATTAGGGGTTTTTTAATTTAAAGGCACAATACTTGCTTCTGAAATCGGATTATCGTGGCTTCAACAATAGGTAATCGGGTTTTTAATTTTAAAATGAAGGATTAGAAATTGATGACAGACCAATAAATAAACATTCGTTGGGAGGCTATAATGGATGAATCCGAAAGTAATAAAGAAAAGAGAAAAGCCCCCAGGTTCTATATGGACTTTCCTCTCGAATATCGGATTTTGAATGACCCCGATGCCTATGGAGGTGTGGTTGTCGATGGCAGCGAAATAGGCCTTCGTATTCATTCCATTAGAAACATACCTGTTGGCACAAGCTTAAATATCGCAGTCATCTTCCCCGAGGAATTTCAAATGACCAATTTCGAAGTGGTCGCTGAGATCATTTGGAAAGATATTTATTTAACCGAAGACTGGAATGGGTATCAATATGGATTAAAATTTATTCTGATCAGAGAGGATGACCTTCGGAAACTAAAACAACTGCTATGTGAACAATATCAAATGTAAACCCCGTTAGAAAGTCTTCCACTTTCTAACGGGGTAAAAAATTTCAATCAAAAATGATTGACCATTCGGTTTAATTTGTATCAACACCATAAAATTCTTAACCTCTTGCAAATTCTCTTAATCCCCTCATCCCAAAATTCACTCCACTTTGGTCTGATCCCAGAAACTCTATTCATCTTATCTTCTCTTATGCCTATTTTTCTAAAGGAAAAAAGATAAGAAATTTATCGAATTAAGAATTAATGTTAACATGATCATTGTGTATTTTTTAAGAAATATGTGATAATTTAGTTCTCTCAAAGGGGTTTTGATCATTCCCAAGATACTTTAAGGCGGGGTTGAGCCAAGTGTACTTGACGTCATTTATACATCGTGAAGATTTATTTAATATTACGGAACGGTGGCTCTGTGGTCGCTTGGAACCAGACGATGGATTGCGCATCACACAAATCCTCATCTGCGACGGCTTTGTACTTGGTGAGACCCTTGAAACCATGAGCAATCTCTTGCTTGGGATGATCTATGATGGGTCATTCCAAAAGGAATCTATCCATTTTAAAGGTGAATTGCGTAACGCGATTTGTTACAGCCCCCAGGACATAACCCCCCGAGTCAATGAGCTTACTAATCATTATAAGAGCAACCCAGATTTCTTTTATCGAGAAGCCCCTGTCAATGGAGTCATATGTTTAGGTAAGAAGAGGCACTTATTAGGATTCTATAGAATTAAGCGTCCACGAAGGATTGCCGAAAAGGCTAACCGTTACATTCAAAATTGGATTTTCAGGGTAGTCCAGGACTGGGCTCATAAGATGGCTGAGGAGAGAGCAAGGAAACTGGGCATCCCGATAGAAAAACTTTTAACCCCTAAGGAGGAGATGGCGAGCGAATTTACCAATGCAGAAGGGGTTATTGCAGAGAGCTTTAAAGAAGGAAGGATGGAACTTGATCGCTCTGCACTGACCATCCATGACGTGGGCGGTATCAAGATTGTTGGGGATAACGAAAGACTGTCACGTTTAGAAAGAACCTTGTCCGGTCACCCGATGATCAAAATTGTTGATAAGGAAAAATATTTAGGAAATTACCATGCGAATAACCTCATCATTGAGATTCCTTGGGACAAAGAACATATTTGCCGCAGGTACATAGACAGCCGGGCCTGGGAAAAGTACCTCAACCGCGGCATTCCAGAGGAGGAGCTGAAAAAAGGATTAGAGCTTCTCTTGGAGGGTACAAAGCCGACCATAAACATCGAGCTGATACTTTCCGCCCTTCCAGACTTGGTGGAATCCGAACTGGGAAATAGCATCCATGAAGAAAGAATCATAGCACAAAGGAATAGCAAGGTTTATAAAGGTTATATCCCTATGAATGTGGAGTTCCTGATTGAATACCTCTTTGCAGTAGGTCTGAGTCCACAGATTTCCATAGAATCTCTACCCATCAAGCTTTGGGGACGATATCTCCCAGATACAATCAGCTCTCACATTCGGGAACTCTACCACATGCCGGAATCCGGCGCTTTTTATTAACTTGAAGGGTTTCCATATTTCATTAAAATCTTAATACAATAATTTTTAAATACAACAAAGTAAAGACCCCCGCCAACAGGACAGGGTTTTAAACCCTGAATTCTCTAAACCCAAAACTGAGATCCCGAAACAAGTTCGGAATGACAAAGAGACCAGAACCAAAATGTCATGTCATGCTGAACTTGTTTCAGCATCTAGTTTGCTTTTTTCTGCTTTCAGCAGACACACCTTTCATCCCCGTCCACAGGACGGGGTTTTTAGGTGCGATCTCAAATAAAAAACCCCACTATTGAGGGATTGAACTATTTTTAAAATAAAGATTAAATTGAGTTAAAATCATACGAAATTATAAATTAGAAAGCTATGAGATACAGACCTGAAAGAAGATCAAAGATACGGAGGGAGGATGGAGAAAAAGCTACCAATATTTGTCAATTATTGTACAAAAAATCAATTTTACCCCTGTTTATTAACTTCAGAATATATGTTTAAGATTTAAGACTTTTTCCAGGAATGATAAAAATTTAATAATTTTAAATAATTATAAAATTTCAACCGATTGTAAAATTTTTTCACAAATTGGTACAATTTATGCGGTGATAAATATTTTGCCAGAAGGAGGACCGTTAGAAGTTCTTAAAAAAAATTTTCCAAAACCCAGTGAGATTTTCGTAATACGGGAAAAGATATAACCTAACAAATTTAATATGTATCTTTATGCTGTACTGGTTTTTTAAGCACCTTCCATTCAGTCGCCCAAAACAAGAAGGGTGGAAGAGCGCCTTTACGCTGATAGAATTACTTCTTGCAGTCGCAATATTAGGGACGCTTTCCGCCATTGCAATACCGACGTTCACTAATTACATGGACAAGCAAAGAAACACAACGTCCATGGTCGACATCAGTAATATAGAATCTCAGATCGAAAGGTTTTGGGCGCTTAACGGAAGGCCGCCCAACAACTTTGCCGAAGCTGGAATAGTAGCTTCTAATGATCCCTGGGGACATCTGTACGAGTATATGAGAATTGCAGGTTTGGATAAGAAAGATTGGGAGGGGAAGTGCCGGTGGGACAAGTTTGATAAACCGTTAAATAATGATTACGACCTATATAGCATGGGTAAAGACGGGCTGACTAAACCAAAAATTACGCTAAAAGACAGCCATGATGACATTGTCCGTGCCAATGGTGGGGGATACGTAGGTTTGGTTTCGGAGTATTAACCCGGGCTGTAAGGTATGAAATTTGAAACAACTTTTCTTCGCAGCAAGGTTGCAATCCGCATTTTTGTGCTGTTTATCTGCTGCGCCCTTCTTCCCGTCTCAGCCCTTACAATCCTATCTTTCAGCCACGTAACAAAACAGCTCAGTGAACAAACCCAAAAGAGACTGCATGAGGCAAGTAAGGATGTAGGGAGGGCCATAGCCGAGAGAATATACTTTCTTGAAGGTGAGTTGAAGGAAGTTGCCTACAGGTTGAGTATGGAATCTAACCCTATCTTCAGCATGCCACCCAAAGAATTTAATGAGCAATTAAAAAAGCGGTTTAAAGCCATTGTCCTTATCGCCGATACGGGCGAGCCTATGCACCTCTTTGGTCAAATTCAAAATATACCTGCATTAATCCCAGAGCAGAAACAACATATTCAATCCGGCCGGAGCCTTCTATTCAGCGAGCATCATCCAGGGCTTTCTTCGAGAATACTCATGAGCACGGCAATCGATCCCGAACACCCGAAGCGTGGAATCCTGCTGGGAGAGATTGACACCACGTATTTATGGGGTGAAACCATTGAGCTTCCATTACCGCCCATGACCGAACTTTGTCTTCTGGATGAATCGAACCACGTACTCTTTTCGTCAGTCCCTGGACAGGTATCGTTTCCTGACCAGGTAGTGCTGAAAATGACTCGTTCCTCTATGGGCATGTTCGAGTGGGTTCACGAAAAGAATGAATATATGGCCAGTTATCGGTCTATCTTTCTGCAGCCTGTGTTTTTCACGCGGCAATGGACAGTGGTACTGAGCGAATCGAAATCAGATGTGCTTACCCCTATGGCCAATTTCAAGAAGATCTTCCCTCTTGTCATCCTCATGTCTCTACTGGTGGTAATATTCCTCAGTGTTATACAGATCCGAAGGAGTCTGATTCCCCTCAGAAAACTCCAGGAAGGGACCAGTCAGATTGCCAAAAGTGATTTTGATAGCCGGGTAACCATCGAAAGCGGTGATGAGTTTGAAGATCTCGCAGCGTCCTTCAATACGATGGCAAGTCGATTAGGTAAACAATTTAAAACCTTGACCACGATGTCTGAGATCGACCGAGCAATTCTTTCAACATTGGACACCCGGAAAATTGTGAACACATTGCTCACCCGTATGCCTGAGGTTTTTCCCTGCGACGGCATCGCCATAACTCTCATTGGACCTAATGCTTCGGATGTGGGGCAGATTTATTTCAAGGAAACAAAGCCCGGGAGTAAAATCCAGGTGGAGACCATCCAGCTTCCACCTAAGTTGTTAGAGAAACTCCACGTTCATCAAGAGAGTTTCTTCTTAACGGATGAAGAGAATCCAGATTATCTCTCACCCTTGGTTAAGCTCGGAATCAAGTTATTCTTGGTACTACCCGTTTTCATAAAAGAGAGGCTGGCAGCAAGCATCCGTCTTGGGTATTTTACTCCACCTGCACTCATTCAGGACGATCTGGATCAGACCCGTCAGTTGGCCGACCAAATGGCTGTGGCTTTATCAAATGCCAGCCTCATCGAGGAATTGAACCAGCTCAATTTGGGTACACTAACAGCCCTCGCACGTGCGATCGATGCCAAATCTCCTTGGACAGCAGGCCATTCTGAGCGGGTGACGAAACTGGCTCTCGAGATCGGTAAGGTCCTTGGACTTAGGCCGAAGGAATTAGATGTACTCCATCGAGGCGGACTGCTCCACGATACTGGCAAGGTGGGTACACCTGCCATCATCCTTGACAAACCAGGGAAGTTGACCGATGAAGAGACGAAATCCATGAGGGAACACGTCCACATTGGAGCACGTATCCTGGAACCTATCGCCGCATATGCTGAGGTCATGCCTATCGTGCTGCAGCACCACGAGTGGTTTGACGGTAAGGGTTATCCTTATGGCATCTCTGGAGAAGCCATCCATTTATATGCCCGCATCTTCGCAGTAGCTGACTACTTTGACGCAGTGACCTCAGATCGGCCTTATCGTCCTGGTATGGACCGTAAGCGCGTCATCGAGTCTATCAAACAAGAGGCTGGCCACCAGTTTGACCCGAAAGTGGTGCAGGCCTTTTTAGAAGTCATGGCACAGGAAGATCGAGAAGGAGAAACATCATGAGGGTGGAAAGAGTTTTATTATTATTCATCTTGCTCATAAGCATATTCTTCGGATTTCAATGTGGGAAAAACAGAGCTATTCCGAATAATTTGATTGGGGTGTGGGAAACTTCGGATCCCAAATACTCGGATCGGACTTTTGAGATCACGAGGAACGAAATTATCTTTCAAACCGGGGAGAACGACCTTCGATACCTATTCTATCGAAAACATAGAAATGGAAAAAGTGCCCGGAGGACAAAACCTCTTATACACTATCACCTACAAGAACGTAGAAGGACTAGAATACAAGTTCTCCTTCTTTTATGATCCGGCAGGAAATGGGGCGATTAGATTCAAAAATCAAGATCAGATTCGTGTGGACGAAAGAAAAGAAATAATGATATAAATGAACCACTCCCCGGTCTAAAGACCGGGGTTTCAGGCCTCTGGCATACCTGGCATGACCTTCGACCATGCCAGAATATGCCGGAAAAGGCCTCCGCTTCGCTCCGAAAGGATGCCATTCATCCCCAGGCTTGAAAGCCTGGGGTTTTCTGGCATGGCTTATAAATCATGCCATCGAAAGGGAAAAAAATCCGTAAGATCGCCTTTTCGATCTTTCTCCTCTTTTTTAGCCCTCTCTCTTTTAATCGTCTATCTCCGCTACCTCGATCTCAAGAAGGCACTCATTGAGAAAGCCTGTGAAAAAGCCTCGTCCGTTACCGGACAGAAGGTTCACATTGAAAACCTTTCCATCAGCCTCCTTGGAGCCATCAATCTTTATGACATCACAATCAAGAATCCAGAGGGGTTTGAATCCGGCCAGCTTCTCCGAATAAGAAGGCTTCACCTTGATGTTCGGCTCAGCGAGCTTCTTAAGGGTAGATTCTCTATCCGTCATATTATTCTCTATTCACCCGAACTCACTCTGATGAAGGATGAGAAAGGCAGATATAATATTTCAGATGGACTGATGGGCCTTTTTTCCGGAAAAACAACGGCTAAATATCAAGTGGATGAATTCAGAATAGATTCGGGTATCTTTGATATGAATAAGGATGAAAGGTATCGTAACGATTCTATTAACATTCGTCTGAAGAACCTCTCTTCCAACCCGAACACCAGGACCGAGATCAAAGGAACTGTTGTTTATGCTGGGAACAGGATCCAGATGGATGGATGGGTAACCCTCAATGATGCGGCAAAGAAAGTCAATCTCTCTATCTCATCTAAGGATGTTACGCTCTCCCCATTTAGAAAAACCCTTGATACCTACAAAATAGATACTGAAAAAACACGGATGAACGTTGATTTACATATAGCTGGCGATACAGAAAAAGGTTTTCATATGACATCAAACCTTCAACTAAAAAGAATTGGCATTTTCCTATTGAATAAAGAAGTAAGTGATATTCGCCTGCGTGCGGATACCATCTTCAACCTCCGTGATCGTTCGCTGATTGTCAATGCCGCCTCGTTTTATGCCAATGGCATCTCCACAGTTACATTAAAGGGAGTGGTGACAAACCTGAAGAATCTCTCTTATCAAGCCGATATCAAGATCGATAGGCTTGATCTTTCCAAACTCAACTTCATGAAAGACCTGAAGGTGAAGGGTATCCTGAATTCGAATAACATCCGCTTCAAAGGGAATGTTAAATCGAAAGGTTCGGAATTTTCCGGTTCTTTTAAACTTAAAGAGGGGGGCATTGAATCACCTCATGGAATCATCGAAAAGATAGATGCTGATCTCATCTTTTCATTAAACAAAAAGCTATCGATCAAAGGAGAGGGTCTCGCAAGGATTGTGAAGGCTGGGTCATATTCCCTTTCCAAACCTTTTGATGTGAGGTTATCAGCAATCCTAAACGGTACTCAAGAACGTATGGACATCATCTCCTCTATCAGCTTTTCTTCCCTCGAAATAAAGTTTAGAGACGAAAAAAACCTTTCTCTGAATAGTGGAAATGTGAGGATAGAAGGTACGATGAAAGGCCATGATTTCTCAGCTAAAAACTCTCTTGATATAAAGGGAATACGATTTGCCGATCGTTCTATCCCCTGGCTTAAGAGTAGTTCGACTATTGACTATCAGAAGGGTGAGATGACCATTAGAAATCCTCTGATCGAAACAGAGGATCTAAAATCATCTGCCAATGATATCAGGATCACTGCGCCTGAAATGAAAACAGGTTATGACGTAGAAATAAGAAGTTTGAATGCAGCCTATCGAGCCACAGAAGCCTTAATCAAGGAAGGCGATTTTCATCTGACTTTATCCCCAAGTAAGGAAACTGTCTCAGGCGATCTCCGTTTTTCAGCTAAAAATATCCTATCGCAAGGGATCACCTTCAGCCAGGTATCTGGAATGGGAAAGTTTGATGATAAAAATTTCTCTGTGGATATCGGTGGAGCCGGGTTCGCTGGCGGAAAGATAAAGGTCACGATACAGGGCAGGACGTCAGAAGGTTTTTTCCCGTTGAGAACCACCTTTTCAGCAGAAGGCCTTGACCTCAGTGCAATATTGAATTTAGTATCAAAATCGATAAAGCTTCCTTACCATGTTGCCGGGGAAATAAAGAGGGCTTCTTTTGAGGGGACAATAAATTCTCAGGAATCCTTAAATGGGCTCGCCTCTGTGGAGGCGAGAAAGGTATCCGTCTTTAACCCGATAACAAGCCGAAATCTTGTGAAAGATACCTCCATCAATGTAGATATAGAATTTAAGGAGAAAGATCTCTCTTTTAAAGGAGAGGCAACAGCCAGCAACCTATCTACCCGACTCTCGGGCACCGTGACAGGCTTGATGGCTAAAGAAATGCATTTACAGGCGAAAGGAGTCCTTGCTGAAGTTAAGATATCCGATATCAGAAACACATTCTGGGACATCTTTCCGGACAGCCTTCTTTATGTTGGGCTGCAAGGTTCTGTCTCTTCAAACGTCTCTGTCGATTATGGTAAGAACGGCTTAGAGATCAACGGAAATCTACTCTTAAAAGATTTTATCCTCGATGGAGAGAATGGTGAGTATTCTATCGGACCGATCCATGGTACAATCCCTATAAAATATGGAAAAGACCAAAGCGAAAAAGAAGGGATGAGCCTCCCTTCTTTTGAAAGATCCCAATTTGATCAACTGAGTCACACCTATGCCCAAGAAACCGTAAAGGGAGATCTTTACAAGTTGACGGTTGGTTCCTTGAGGTATGGTTTTCCTTTGTTAGAAAATATAACTCTCCTGATTCAACAGAAAGGGAACATTTGGAACATCGAACGTTTTAGTGCAAATATATTTGGTGGAAAACTGAACGGTTCTGCTATAATAGATCTCTCGAACGGATTCCATTATCGGGTCGGTCTTCTGGTCAAGGGCGTAAGTCTGAGGGAACTTTGCGATGGAATCGAACCTATCAAGGGATTTATATCAGGGAAGGTTGACGGTATTGCAAGCTTCAGAGCTTCCGAAATCGGTCTCTCTCAGCTTATGGGTATGGCAGACTTCTGGACATACTCTACGGAGACTGAAAAGACCATGATCAGCAAGGAATTTCTGCAGAAAGTAGGTGGTCCCTCTTTGAAGGCTTCTCTCAGAAATCGGAATTTCAACAAAGGGATTTTAGGCCTCTACCTGAAGGATGGACATCTTATCTTTAAAGATCTCGAGATATCCAATAGAAATTTTCTCGGCATCACAGATCTGTCTGTAAAGGTCGCACCTTTGAGCAACAGGATTGCCCTTGACCATCTCTTAGGAACGATCGCTGAGGCTGCAGAACGGGCAAAGAATAAAAAGTAATAGCCGATTCACAAATTCAAAAGCTAAATCGTGGAGACCAAATAAAGAGGAGGTAATGGACATGAAGAAGAGAGTAACAATTTTGACTGGAATACTATTTTTCGCTGTGGTTTCGTGTATGGTGATTACGGTCAATATCTACTTTCCCGAGAAAGAAGTGAAGGAGGCATTCAAAGCCTTGGAAAAGGAGTTGATGACTCCAGAAGGAGAAAAACCGAAACCTAGCCCAGATGTAAAGCCTGGGAGTTCCCTAAAATTTGAATGGGTCGCCTCCGCCTATGCCCAGGAGCCTGGGCTTTCGGACAAGATCGCTGATATGGTTAAAAAGATGCCCGATGTTGTAAATGCCTATAAGGAAATGGGGGCGCGAGTAGCAGACATCGACAAACTGAGGGACGGTGGTGGCGTTGGAGAAGGGAATAGCGGTATGCTTCTTGTTCGGGATGAAAAAATATTGTCTCCCGATCAAAAGAAACTTATTGCTGCAGAAAATGAGAACAGAAGGACCGTCATCAACGGGATGGCAAAAGCGATCATCAGAATAAACAGAGTGCCTGAAAATGATCAAAACCTTAAACAGGTGATGCCACAGGCTGTGGAACAATTTGCATCTATCAGACGTGAATCGGCCAAAAAAGGCTGGTGGATTCAATCTTCGGACGGGAACTGGAGCAGAAAGTAATCCTTCCGTAAATCTCTTTATAATGGAATGACCATTTAAGTCAAAGCAAACTTAGGAATGGGAAAGGTTACTCATCTAACAAAAAAGTCTAAATCTAAAAAATAGTTTTCATCTATTCATGATACAGGGTGAATAAGAAGACTCATCCCAACAATTTATAATGATCATTTATTAAAAAGAAGGAGGAAGTCAATGAAAAGAAGAAATCATTTAGAAAGAACATTTTGGGTGGAGAAGAGTTTTATTGCCATACTTATTACAGCAGGGTTACTATGGGCTGGCGTTTTGTTTTTGCAAGCCCAAGAGAAGGAGTATCCCAGCCGTCAGATCGAATTCGTGATCCCTTATGACCCAGGTGGAAGTGTGGACATATGGTCCCGGGTTTTCGCCGAGGCAGTAAAAGACATCCTGAAGGTTCCAGTAGTCCCAGTAAACAAGCCAGGGGCAGGCGGTGCCATTGGCACAGCTTATGTAGGCAGTGCCAAACCAGATGGGTACACCTTGGGTGCTGGCTCGTTCGGTGCATTGGTCATAAGTCCTATGGTTGAGCCAAAACTGCCTTACAAGCGCTCTGAACTGACCCTGGTCTGCCAGACGCTTACCTTCCCTGTAGGTCTTTTTGTGAAAGCGGATGCCCCTTGGAAAAATCTTAAAGAATTCATTGAATACGCAAAGGAAAACCCGGGTAAACTTCGAGCCACTGTGGGTGGCCCTTCAGGTGTACCTGCCCTCCTCCTGGAATCGCTTAAGATTCAGGCAGGGGGCCTTCAAATCATCAATATCCCTACCAAGGGAGGAGGATCTATGGCCACGGCTATTCTAGGCGGTCATGTAGAGCTCTGCTCTGACCCAGTGGGGTCGGAGGTGGGCCTTTTGAAAGCTGGCAGGGTGAGGGCTTTGGCGGTTTCCAGCAAAGTTCCAGATTTTCCTGAACTCCCCACCTTTGCCGAGGCTGGAGTGCCAGGAGTGATTCTAGACCCTTGGATGTGTGTGATTGCGCCAAAAGGACTTCCCAAATCTATCTTAGACAAGATAACCACGGCCTATGAAAAAGCGGCAAAAAATCCTACAGTCATTGAACAATTGTATCGACAGGCAATGAATGTGGATTTCGTCGGGCCGGAAGCCTTTGCCAAGAAGATTGAACAAGATGATCTGACCATCCGAGAGATTGTCAAGAAAGTCGGTATGGTGAAATAAAGAAGAAGGCGTCATGGATGCCATTGGCCACCTGGCTTTTGGTTTTTCTGTAATCTTCACCTTCGAAACCCTTCTCAGTTGTTTTATTGGGGTGTTCTTAGGCACCCTCATCGGTGTTCTTCCTGGGATAGGAGCAGGTGCGGCTATTGCTACCCTTCTCCCTATAACCTTCAAGATGAGTCCGGTCTCCTCCATCGTCATGTTGGCGGGTATCTTTTACGGGGCTATGTACGGAGGATCGACTACCTCCATCTTAGTGAACATACCTGGCGAAGCTGCCTCAGTGATGACCTGCTTGGATGGCTACCAGATGGCAAAACAGGGAAGAGCAGGACCAGCCCTTGGGATCTCTGCTTTCGCCTCATTTATCGCCGGGACTTTTGGCATTATCATGACGATGCTAATGGCTCCACCTTTGGCTGAGGCAGCTCTGAAATTCGGGTATCCAGAGTTTTTTGCTCTGATTCTATTGGGAATCACTATGATCTCCTATCTCGCAAGGGGATCGAAGAGCAAAGCTTTCATGATCGCGACCCTAGGCATGATGATGGCCACGATCGGGCAAGATCCGGTGAAGGGGACAGAACGTTTCACTCACGGCATCATGACCCTCATGGACGGTGTGGGCCTTGTGCCTGTGATCATGGGAATCTTCGGCATTCCAGAGGTTTTGGAGAATATTGAGGTCTCCTTGAAGCAGGAGGTTTACAAGACCAAGATCAAAGGGCTCCTCCCTACCCGGCAAGACTGGAAGGAATCGAGAGGACCCATTACCCGAGGTACCTTCATGGGCTTTTTCCTGGGCCTTTTGCCGGGCGTGGGGGCTTTGGTTCCTACTTTCATCTCTTATGCTGTTGAAAAACGCATTTCTAAAAACCCTGAGAAATTCGGAACGGGAGCTATCGCAGGCGTGGCTGGACCTGAAGCTGCTAACAATGCAGGAGCTGGAGGTTCTTTTATTCCTTTGCTTACACTAGGGATTCCACCCTCGGCTATTATGGCCCTCCTCATGAGCGCCCTTATGATCAAAGGGGTCCAGATAGGCCCCCTCTTGATTAAAGATCATCCGGACGTCTTCTGGGGCTTGGTAGCCAGCATGTATGTGGGGAACGCTATGCTCCTCGTGCTGAACCTTCCCCTCATTGGGCTCTGGGTCAAGGTCTTAAAAATTCCTTATCGGGTTCTCTTCCCCCTCATCATTCTTTTTACCCTGATCGGGTCTTACAGTATCAGTGGAAACAAATACGACATCCTCATCATGCTCATGATGGGCGGTCTGGGCTATTTGATGCGAAAGTTTCATTATGAACCCGCACCCTTTATCTTCGCCTTTATCCTTGGGTCTATGTTTGAAGAGAGATTCCGCCAATCCCTCCTCTATTCGAGTGGAAGCCTTCTGGTTTTTATCGAGCACCCTATCTCTGCTTCTTTTATCTTTGCTGCATTGATCCTCATGATCTCTCCTTTTATAGGTTTTCTTTGGGGAAAAGGGAAAAAATCGAAACTGGTAACAGTTAAAAAAGAGGGAGGCCTTATCCATCAGCGTTACGACCTGTGGAGCGGTGCCGTCCTCTTGGCTTTTGCATTGGCTTATGGGTGGGAAGCCAAAAACCTGGGGATCAACAATCTTCGAAATCCAGGTCCAGGTTTCTTCCCTGTGGTACTGGGAAGTATCTTGGGTCTCCTGGCGCTCTTTTTAATGGCCACTGCTTTTCCCCAAAGAAAATCTGGGGAAATCTTTCCAGGTTTGTGGCATGGCCTCCGCTGGTACAAAACCCTCCTCATCCTTTCCTCGCTCACCGCTTATATCTTTCTACTCGAACCTTTAGGATATCTCCTTTCCACCCTGCTCTTAATGATTTATCTCTTTAAGGGGATTGAACCACAGAAATGGTGGGTGGCAATGGTTGGAGCCGTTCTTTCTTCAACGGTCACTTATGTTCTTTTTAAAGTAATCCTTCAAGTTCAATTGCCCCAGGGTATTTTCAGCCTGGGATAACTTACATTCCAACAGAGGAGGGATAATGATGTATGGATGGCGAGGCAGAATTGGCAGCATTGCGGCAACCCCCACAGATATTTTTCCTTACGAATTTTATAAAATCGTTCCTCCTGGTCTCACTCTTATGCAGACAACTCTATCAATCCATATCATGAACGCACAGGAACTGGCCGCTGGTTTTGAGGCGATGGAACGGATCGCTTTGGCCCTTGCTAAAGAAGGGGCAGATGTGATCATCATAGGGGCTGCCCCCACCCTCTATGATCAGGGCCCCGGGTCGGATAATGCCCTCTCGCTGAGAATTTCTCAGTCTACGGGTATCCCAACGGTAAGTAACCAGACTGCCATGATGGATGGGTTACGGACCTTGGGTTGTAAAAAAGTTATCATTGCATCTCCTTTTAACGAAGAGAACAACCAGAAACTCAGGAAATACCTCGAAGGGTCCGGATTCGAAGTGGTGGGTGCCAGAGGGATGGGGTTCGCCGCTAACTCCGAGATCAACCGGGTGTCTGCCGAGGAGGCATACCGATTTATCAAGAAGGTCGGACAGGAGTTTAGAGATGCCGAGGGAATGATCGTCCCTTGTGCCAACTGGCCCACTTCACTGATAGCAGGACAGGTAGAGGAGGATTTGGGGATCCCAGTAGTGACAAGCAATTTGGCAAAAATTTGGGCTGCCCTCCGGATCTTAGAAATCAAGAATCCAATCCTCGGATTTGGCCGCCTTTTGGCAGAGAAACTTGCATAGCTTAGGCATGGTCAGTCCATAGATGGTACAAAACTTCAACTTTCCACTCTACAGTCAACAGAATCGCCCCTCACCCTCCCCTCTCCCCAGCGGGGAGAGGGATGGGGTGAGGGGGACCTCATGTCAAAGGAATAAATGCATTTGTATTAGTAAATAAACCGTTCTCGAATTAATGATTTTGCTTGGGACTCTTAAATGGATGCAATTCAATAACTAACTAACGAAGTTTAAACCGCTGGGTCTTGCCTGTAGCGCTTTTTGGCAATTCAGAAATAAATTCGATCCAACGGGGATACTTATATTTGGCCAATCGGCCAAGAACCCATTGCTTAAGTTCTTCTGATAGTTCCTCGGAGGGATTAAATCCCTCACGGAGTACGACGAAGGCCTTGGGTTTAACCAGCCCGTGATCATCTTTTAAGCCCACGACTGCACACTCGAAGACCGCCGGGTGTCTGCCCAGACAATTTTCTATTTCCACAGGTGAAACCCATATTCCTCCTACTTTCAGCATGTCGTCAGCTCGGCCGGCACACCAGTAGTAACCTTTTTCATCGATGTAGTACTTGTCACCTGTATTAATCCATTCTCCTTGCATGGTCTGGCGCGTCTTCTCCCTCTTACGCCAATAAAACTGAGCTGCACTATCTCCCTTAACCATCAAGGTGCCGATTTCTCCTCGAGGCACCTCTTGCCCTTCATCATCTACAAGCTTCAGTTCATATCCTGGAACAGGTTTACCAGTGGAGCCTGGCTGGATATCTCCCAATCGGTTGGAGAGGAACATATGAAGCATTTCGGTTGAGCCGATCGCATCCAGTATGTCCATCCCGAAGCGTTCTTTCCAACGATAAAAGATGTCCTGGGGCAATGCTTCCCCTGATGAGACACAGATGCGAACCGAAGAAAGTTCGTGATCTGCATTGAGATCTCGTTTTATTCCCAACTCTCGATCCTGACGAGTTTTATACTCAAGCATCTGACCATAAAGAGTAGGTACCCCGAAGAATACGGTGGGTCGGAAACGGTTGAGATATCTAAAAATGACTTCTGGAGTAGGCCGATGGGGGCAGAGGACTGCGGAAGCTCCCACTGACATAGGTAAATACATTCCGTTTCCAAGACCATAGGCAAAAAATAGTCGTCCTGCCGAGAAGCAGATATCATCCTCCTTGAGCCCCAATACTCCCTGACCAACGGCCTTGGAGGTGACCACCATGTCATATTGTGAATGGATGGCTCCCTTGGGAGAACCCGTAGACCCCGAACTGTACAGCCAGAAGCCAACATCATCGCGTGTGGTAGATGCCGTTTTGATTGTCGATAATGCATGCTTATATTTTTGCCGGAAAGGGATATGTGCCCCGTCCACTTCCGAGATCACAATAAGATCACGGAGGTAATGGAGGTCACCTTTAATCTGGTTGAGCACAGGAAGGAGTTCTGCGGACACGGCAAGCACCCGTGCTCGACTGTCATTGAGGTAATATTCATAGTCTTCAGGAGTCAGCATGGTATTAACAGGTACCGGTACTGCCCCGATTTTAATGGCTCCCCAAAAGATAGCGTAGAACTGGGGGACATCGAGCATGAGTATCATGACCCGATCTTCAATGCGGACCCCTAAGTCACACAAGGCATTCGCCGTTTTGTTGGTCATCTTTTGAATATCGTTATAGGTATAATTCCGATGTTCGGTGTAGATCCCTACCTTGTGGCCATGTCCCTGCCGTACATTGCGATCCACGAAATAGTCTGCAGCGTTAAAAAATTCTTTTGATTCTTCGTGAAGCATCCCCTCCTCCTATTTTTCAAAGGTGCCAGGGTTTTTCTCAAAAATGATTAAAAATTATACGTTCGATTGAGAAGAATAGCAAGTCAAGCTGAGAACGGATATCTCCGATCTGTACTTACCTATAGCCAACATGGATCAGTATGTCTTTTCTGTAGAAAGAATGTTTCGTTCCGTTTTTAAACGTTAGCGACGGATTAAGAAATCTTAATTTTATTTTAATCCTTTTTTAATTTTCTAATTATAAGATCAATGTTCAAACGGGCTGTTTGAGCAAACGAGAATGATTCAGGCCGAGTTCTGTTTTGGTTCGAAATCTCCTTGAATGATACTGCCCATGAGACGAAGATGGTTATTATGGTTATGTGTTTCCGTATTCTTTTCAGTGGGTACGGTTTTATGGCTTATTGTTATAAGATCTTATCAGGATTATCAGAATATTCCCTTACATCACCTCATTGGGAACAGACCTTCCTCTCTGAAATCATTAAAAGAAAATGGATTACCCTTCTCCTTTCTCGTTATCGGGGACACCAGGGGAAGTGAGATATCGGAGGCTCTGGTTGAACTGGCTTTGATGACAGGGAAACCTTCCTTCATCGTTATGCTGGGGGATATTGTCAGGAAACCGGATATCTGGAGACATCGCTTTTTTCTGAAAGAAATGATGGAGTATGTCAACCGGGTGGGGCCCGTTTTTCTAACTCCTGGAAACCATGACATCCATGACATCGATGAGGGTTCGCAGATCAAA
>CAVTZZ010000010.1:0-10056 GCA_963739325.1 uncultured delta proteobacterium
AGATTCGATCCAGAATATTGTTCAGCAATGAATATCCGATACTCGCAAGAGACCATTGCACAACTGAGGAAAAGTGGCTTTCTGGTTGGCCATTTTAATCGAAGGTTTGAGCCAAAGAAAGTAAAAACGAAGGAGGGCTCATCATTGGAGTGGGGTGTGGGAGAGGTTTTGAGAAAGATGAGGCGGGTGCCTGATTTCATCTATGATGAAGGCGATGTGGGTAAGGAGCCTATGATTCGGGTCTTGGGAAAGAATCCCATGGAAGTCGTCCAGAAAATACTGAAAGCATTAACAGTGATCAGTAATCAGTTATCAGAAAAACACAAGAACAGGGGAGATAGATGAGTAGATTAGGACATGCTGAGAGCTTCAGAGATTTGATTGTTTATAAGAATGCTCGAAAATTAGCAAAGTCAATTTTTGAAATTACGAGGTCTTTTCCTAAGGAAGAAATGTATTCTTTGACTGATCAGCTCAGGCGGTCATCGCGTTCTATTGGAGCACAAATTGCTGAGGCATGGGCCAAGAGACGGTATAAAAAACATTTCATAAGTAAACTTACGGATGCCGATGGTGAACAGCAGGAAACGCAACATTGGATTGAAACGGCAGAGGATTGTGGATACTTGAGTCGGGAACAAACCCGGAAGCTAAACAGTGCTCTATCCGAAATAGGTAGGATGATCAATTCAATGATCAATAAAGCGGACATTTTTTGTGATAAGCGTTTTTCAGTCACTGATGACTGATCACTGGTTACTGATGACTGATAACTGATTGATCACTTCTGAAAAAAGGGGGGAGTAAAATGCCTGGCATTGAACCGATTCCAGAGAAGGAGCGCAATCTCGGGGGATGGGATTTTTTTCTGCTCTGGGCAGGGGCTGCGGTCTCCCTGGCGGAGATATGGGCTGGAGGTCTCATCGTTCCTCTCGGGCTTGGTTTGGGAATTTGGGCCATTCTTCTCGGCCACCTCATCGGCAACACTCCCTTTGCCTTAGGAGGATTGATCGGAAGCCGATGGGGCATTCCAACGATGGTCAGCGTCCGGCCTTCCTTCGGGATCAGAGGGTTCCTACTTTGCAGCAACGCTTAATGTGATCCAGCTCATCGGCTGGACGGCAGTGATGTTGATCGTCTGCGGTGGAGCAGCCGATGCCATTTCCAAGTTTTATGGGTTTTCAAACATCCACCTCTGGATCATCCTCTCTGGTGTGATCACTACGCTTTGGGCCATGGTGGGCCACCGAATCTGGAAGTGGCTGGAGCGAATCTCGGTGGCCGCTTTGTTGGTTTTATGTTTGGCGATGACTTACCTGGTTTTCGAAGAATATGGTTGGGGGAGGCTCATTCAAGTTCCGAGACAGAGCGATTTTCCTTTCATGGTCGGAATGGATCTGGTGATTGCCATGCCCATCTCATGGCTTCCTCTGGTCTCAGACTATTCCCGCTTCGCTACGGATTCAAAGTCAAGTTTTTGGGGAACCTGGATGGGTTACTTTATCGTCTCCTCCTGGATGTATCTCATCGGCTTGGCTGCCTCATTGGCCACTCCATCTCCAGACCCTTCAGGAGTGGTGATGAATCTCATGTTAAAGTTTGGATGGGCGATCCCGGCTCTCATGATCGTTCTCTTCTCCACCTTCACCACCACTTTTTTAGATATTTATTCTACAGCGATCTCGGCACTGAATATCGTTCCCAAATTAGGAGAACGGAAAGGAGTGATCATCGGCGGGGTTTTAGGGACAGCCACTGCGCTCATTTTTCCTACCCTTCTTAACTATGAACATTTTCTTCTCTTCATTGGAGCCATGTTCTGTCCTTTATTTGGTATCGTTCTTGTCGATTACTTTTTCTTAAGGAAAGGTTCTCTCGCTGTGGAGGACCTTTATCGGATGGACGGGAAATACGGGTTCTGGAAAGGTGTTCAACCCTCTCGCCATCCTTTCCTGGGCCATTGGATTTGCCATCTATCTTGGTTTTTCACCCCTGTTGATGGAGAAGGTCATAGGTATGAAGTGGTCCTTCCCATGGCCAATGGGTTCATCACTGCCGAGCATGGTTTTGGCCGGCATCGTTTATTGGCTCTTCAAAGGTAGCCGCAACCTTTAGGTCGCGTTATAGGAGTAGAAAGAAGGTGATGTTATGACACAAAAGATCGAAGCTGCAAAGGGAATGATTACAAAAGAGATGGAGGTCGTCGCAAGAGAAGAAGGGGTCTCCTCTGAATGGCTTCGAGAAAAGATTGCCTCTGGTCGAATCATCATCCCAGTCAATCGAAACCATCCAGGTGTCAAACCCGTAGGGATTGGAGAGGGGCTACGGATCAAGGTGAATACAAATATTGGGACTTCCTCTGACCACGTCGATTTAGAAGAGGAATTGAAAAAACTCGAAGTTTCGATCCAGGCGGGAACGGATACAGTGATGGATTTGAGCACGGGCGGTGATATCGATGCCATTCGTAAGGAGATCATTCGCTATTCTTCCATCCCTATCGGGACTGTTCCCATTTATGAGGTAGCTATTGAGGCTGTGAGGAAATGGAAGGCTTTGGCTCAGATGAAGGTAGAAGATATTTTTGATGTGATCGAACGTCAGGCGGAAGAGGGTGTGGATTTCATGACCGTCCATTGCGGGGTGACTCGAAATGCGGTGGAACGGTTGAGGGGAGCTCATCGACTCTTAGGAGTGGTCAGCCGGGGTGGATCTTTCCTCATCGAATGGATGATCTATAACGGTCAAGAAAATCCTCTTTACGAACATTTCGACCGACTTTTAGAAGTCGCCAAAGAGTATGATGTGACCCTGAGTTTAGGAGACGGATTGAGGCCAGGTTGTTTAGTAGATGCTACTGACCGGCCTCAGGTGGAGGAGACGATCGTCCTTGGAGAATTGACAGAGAGGGCATGGGCTGAGGGAGTTCAAGTCATGATCGAAGGCCCTGGCCACGTCCCCCTCGATCAGATTGAGGCGAATGTTCTCTTGGAGAAAAGGTTGTGTAAGGGCGCTCCCTTTTATGTGTTAGGGCCGTTGGTGACGGATATCTCTCCAGGATATGATCACATCACCTGTGCCATTGGTGGAGCCATTGCAGGGAAGGCAGGGGCCGATTTTCTATGTTATGTGACACCTTCAGAACATCTAAAGTTACCCTCTGTGGAAGATGTGAGAGAGGGGGTGATTGCCACAAGGATTGCGGGCCATGCTGCGGACATTGCCCGGGGAAACCAGAGAGCATTTCAAAGAGATTTTGAGATGTCGAAGGCACGAAAAAATTTTGACTGGGAGAGGCAGATCGAGCTTGCCATTGATCCAATGAAAGCGAGGCGGTATCATGATGAAGGAAGGTCGGGTGAAAAAGATGTCTGCACCATGTGTGGAGAGTTCTGCGCCATCAAAAGAGTCAAGGACTTCTTTGCGACTTAGGGACACTTCCCTATTTTCTTCATAGAACAAAAAATAGGGGTTTTGAGAGGAAATCTAATTATTAAAAAATAGGGAAGTGTCCCTCTATTTTTTCAAAATCTCGTATATGCTTTGTGACAACTGCTTTATATTGAAGGGTTTCTGGATGAAACCACTTGCACCCCTTTCCAATATTTTAGTGGCTTCCCCATCGATACTATAACCGGATGAAAGGAGAACCTTGATGTCCGGGTTGATCTTTTTCAACCGATCAAACACTTCACTACCCCCCATCACGGGCATAACGATGTCCAGGACGACGAGATCAATCGACCCTTGATGCTTCCGATATACCTCGGTGGCCCCCTTTCCATCATGGGCAGTTATCACCTGATATCCCATCGCCTTCAAAAATCCATCGCCCACATTTAAGACCTCCTCCTCATCGTCAACTAAAAGGATGGTTCCGGTTCCTTTCATAATAAGACCGGCTGTCTTGACTCCTTCCTGGACCTTTTTCACGGATGCGGGCAAATAGATCTTGAAAGTGGTCCCATATCCCTTTTCGGATTCGACATCGATGTATCCCCCATGTCCCTTGACAATTCCATAGACAGAAGCCAATCCAAGGCCTGTACCTCTCCCCAGCTCTTTTGTAGTAAAGAATGGCTCAAAAATATGGTCTAACGTTTTATGATCCATTCCGATGCCCGTATCTGCAACAGTCAATAGGATATAGTCCCCCGCCTTTGGATCGTAAAGTTTACCTTTTATCTCCTCATGAGTAATATTGACCGTCTTCAGAGAAAGATCCCCGCCCTCCGGCATTGCATCTGCCGCATTCACAAATAGGTTCATCAGAACCTGCTCAATCTGCCCCTGATCCGCCTCACAGGGAAATAAGTCTTGAGAAAGCTCATGGTGGATCGTAATGTTTTTCCTGGTTCTGCCAAATGCTTCAGAGGTTTCCCTCACCAAATAGTTCAGGACAATGGGTTTCACCTCATACCTGCCCTTCCGAGCATATCCCAGAAGCTGGCCAGTGAGTTTTGATCCGTTTTGAACTTGTTTCTCAATGTTTTTAACCATCTCATAATGGGGATGAATCGCCTCTAATTGTAAAAGCATTAATGAGACATTTCCCTGTATGACCATGAGCAGATTATTGAAGTCATGGGCAATCCCACCAGCCAGAGTACCGATGGCTTCCATTTTTTGAGCCTGGAGAAGTTGTACCTCCATCCGCTTTCGATCACTTACATCGTTAAGAATGATCACAATCGTCCGATGTCTCTCGTCCATGACAGGTAAGATGTCAAGTAAAATTTGTTTCCCATTGATCGTTACAGGAAAATCTCGAATGATGGTTTTTGATTGATTGTGGATGGCTACCAGTTGGTTTTTGATTAATTGGCTATCTGTTTCTTTAAACAGGTCCGTAAAATTTGAAGCCAGCAATGTTTCTTCAAGGATACCGATCAGGGCAATCGCAGCCGGGTTGGCATAAACGATCCTCCCCTCAGAAGTCACTTCCAGAATCCCTTCTGACATCGTACTGAGAATGGCTTCAAAATGTCGTTTGACGAAAAGTAACTCCTCTGTGATGTGACGTGGAAAGACATCACTAAGGCCCATCACCTGATCGGTTAGGGAGGCTGAAGGAGTCGTACCCCATCGGTCCATCACGTTATGGATATATTTGGCCATCCTATTAAAAGGTGCTTTTGCGATACAGGCGTTTGCTCCAAATTCGGTGAAGTTTACATTCTGTTCAGCCGCGATCGCGGAAAGGACAACCAGGAAGACATCATTTAACTTTGGCATTTTGCGAATGATCTGACAAAATTTCTTTCCATCGATATTGGGCATAATCAGGTCAATAAATATGACATCTGGGATAAAGTTTCTCAAAATATCAAGGGCCTCGAGTCCAGTGTCTGCTGTCCTCACCTGATGTCCCTCTTTTTCAAGCAATTCAGTCATGAACTTCAATACGACGGGGTGGTTATCCACAACTAATATCTTTTTAGGCATCTCGTTGGACTCCTTTATTTTCTGTCTTCTCTTCTTGGAGGCTTTCAGCAATCTGATCAAGTTTTTCTCTGAGGCTCGTCATGCCTCTGGTTGCCCCACCGAGGTGATTATCACGAGCCTCCCTCTCGGTTTCTTTTGCAACCTCATAGATCTCCACCAATCCAAGATTGATCGCAGCCCCTTTTATAGAATGGGCAGCGGTCATCACCTTCTTACTATTCCCTTCATCAATGCCAGATTGCCATTGGTTCAGATCAGAAGCGCTCGTTTCTAAAAAGAGTCTCATCATCTCCAAGAATTCATCTACTCCCATTTCTAAATTTTCGGCCAATTCTTTTAATTTCATACACGCTCCGGGCTGGGTATCCATTTTTCCATCATTTTAAAGAGGCTCTCTTTCTTAATCGGTTTTGCAATATAATCATCCATTCCCGCTTTCAAACATCTCTCCCGATCCC
The DNA here is from genome assembly GCA_963739325.1 of uncultured delta proteobacterium. GTDB lineage: Bacteria > Desulfobacterota > BSN033 > BSN033 > UBA1163 > CAVTZZ01. The sequence continues at coordinate 5,904 of CAVTZZ010000010.1, forward strand.
CTTGCATGGCGTAAGCTGTCATCGCAATAATCAAGGTGTGTTTGGAACTATTTTCATGAAGACGAATCTTTACCGTCGCTTCGTAACCATCCATCTCCGGCATTTGACAATCCATCAGCACTAAATCATAAGTTGATTTCTCCACTCTCTCCACAGCCTCTAAGCCGTTGTTGGCTACCTCTATCGTACATCCAAGTTTCTCAAGCATCTTGACGGCCATCTTCTGATTGACGATATTATCATCCACAACCAGAACTTGGGCATGGATAGGCCTTGCCATTTTCGCTGGTGGTTCTTGTCGAACATCAGGAGATTCGGCTAAGGTATGGCGGGTGATCAATTCTGTTGAAATCCCCTCTATGGACGCTCCCCAAACCGTGGATAAGACGTCGAAGAGAAGAGAAGGAGAAACGGGTTTGACTAAATAGGCAGAAAATCCAGCTTCTTTCATACGCTTTGCATCTCCCCGTTGTCCTATCGAAGTGAGCATGACGAGGAGGGTCTTCTGCAAGGCAGAGTTATTCTTTATGGATCGTCCCAGTGTCTCTCCATCCATGTCAGGTAAATAATAGTTAAGAATGACCACCTGGTATGGGTGACCGGCAGCCTGAGCTTCATGGAGAGCCGTCAATGCCTCCTGGCTCGTCGCATAAGCACGACTCAGCATCCCCCAGCTCAATATCTGCTCCTGCAGGACGCGACGGCTCACCTCATGGTCATCCACGATGAGGACCCATACTCCCTCTAAGTCGGATCGAGGAAGGGAGCGAGGAGGGCTTTGGGTATCCAAGGGCAAGGGCAGGGTAAACCAAAAGGTCGAACCTTCACCGAAACGGCTGGTCACACCGATGGCACCTCCCATCAATTCCACCAGTTGTTTTGAGATGGCCAGTCCCAATCCTGTTCCTCCGTATTTGCGTGTGGTCGATGTATCGGCTTGAGTAAATTTCTCAAAGATGTGGCTTTTTTTGTCCTCTGGAATTCCAATGCCAGTATCCTCGATCGAAATTTGGAGTTCTGTTTGGGTATCTGTTCTCTTTTCACACTCAATATTGATCAGCACATGACCTTTTTCTGTGAACTTAATAGCATTCCCTAGAAGGTTGGTCAGCACCTGGCGAATCCGCCCGGGGTCACCAATGAAACGATACGGAGCATCTGGAGCATATCTCACGATCAGTTCAATACCCCTTTCCTGGGCCCGGATCGATAGAAGGTTTGTCACCTCCTTTATTGCAGCTCTCAGATCAAAAGGGATGGGCTCAAGAGTCAATTTACTGGCCTCAATTTTTGAGAGATCAAGGATATCATTGATAAGCGTGAGCAGACTGTCGGCAGATTTATTCAGGTCTTCGGCATAATCTCTTTGTTCCGGGGTGAGTTCAGTTTCCAACAAAAGATTAGAAAAGCCGATAATTCCATTCATCGGGGTTCGGATTTCATGGCTCATATTGGCTAAAAATTCAGACTTACTTCGGGTGGCAGCCTCAGCCACTTCTTCCGAACGTTTGATGGAAAGAAAAAGATGAGCAATGGAGGCTATTCCTGCAACCATGATGACGGAGATAGCCAAGGTGACCAATCCATCCGACAAATCAGGTAAAGGAGAGAGGCTCCCCGAAATCAAATCGATGAATGTCATGCATTGTCTGGCTGCAATCAAAGAGATGGCAATTCCAATGAGTATCCAAGCCGTATGTGTCTGAGTGACCCGGATCAACTTTAAGGCCAACCCTATGGCAACAAATTGAAGAAAAAGAGAAATTCCTAAAAGAATGATCACTTCCATACCCACTTCTTCTTTTAAAAAATTTAACCCTTAGTTGTTTGCCTCTCCTTTTAAAAATCGATACAATTCAGATTGGAGTACTCTCCAACCCTTTCCTGCTTTGATCGCCTTTATTCTTCCGAGACGGATATATTTCAAGAAGGTAGGTTTGGAAATTCTTAAGTATTCGGTTGCCTCCTCTGTTGTCAAAACCAAATCCTTTTCTGATAACTGCATTGGCTTATTTCCATTTACTCTGATTTTTATTGATTTTAGAGCAAGAAAAATGCCCAATAGAGACTAAAGCAACATTAAACTTGTAAGTATTTGAATTCTAAGATTTAATTTGAGTGTCAGATAAGAATTCGGATGATTGATTAGGCTTGATGAGAGATGACATTTTGTCGAAAGTAGAAAAATTTTATAAAATATACAATTTAGAACATTCCGAATAGGAAATAAGGTTGAGGCTGCAACTGTTTAGTTCGGTTTAGGAAGTGTGTTCCTAATATTTAGTCTGTTGATTACTGTAATCCGCCTACTGATCACTTTTTTAGATTTTTGCTTTTTGTATTCTTTCATTTACTGATCACTGATTACCGATCACTGCTTACTGCTTTCTGCCTACTGACCACTGTTCACTGGTCACTGGTTATTTATCTAACACTTCTCTCACTTTTCTCGACAGTTCCTTAACTGAAAAAGGTTTCTGTAAGTAATTCATTCCTTCCCCTAGAATACCATGGTGGACAATGGCATTATCCGTATAGCCCGACATGTAGAGCACTTTTATCTTTGGCCGAAGGGAAATAAGAGTTTCTGCCAGCTCACGGCCGCTCATCTTGGGCATCACCACATCGGTCAATAACAGATGAATTGGGTCGTCATGCTCTGCACAAATGAGGAAAGCATCAAGACCCTGAGGTGCCTCCAAAACTTTATACCCTTGGTTCACTAAGACCTGTACAGCCAACTTCCGAACCTCCTCGTCATCCTCCACCAGGAGAATCGTCTCATTCCCACGCGGAAGCCCCTCTTTTACCTCTCTCCCAACCCTTCTCTCTTCCAGAGGCTCATCCACCCTCGGCAGATAGATTTTGAATGTCGTCCCCTTTCCCAACTCGCTATAAACCCAGATGTTCCCCCCACTCTGCTTTACAATTCCATAGACGGTGGATAAACCTAACCCTGTTCCTTTCCCTTTCTCCTTGGTTGTAAAGAAAGGCTCAAAGACCCGCTCCCTGACCTCTGGAGTCATTCCAATCCCTGTATCACTCACTGAAAGCATCACATAGCGATCTGGGGTTACTGCAACATGGACGCGAGCATACTCCTCATCCAACTCTTGATTGGCTGTTTCAATGGTAAGTTTTCCTCCATAGGGCATTGCATCTCTGGCATTGACCGCAAGGTTCATAATCATCTGTTCAATCTGTCCAGGATCGATCTTCACCCTTCCTAAATCCTCGGCCAATATTGTTACCAACTCAATATCCTCACCAATAACTCGACGAAGCATTTTATCCAGATTTTGTAAAAGAGTATTGAGATCCAACACCCTCAACTCCAGGATCTGACGGCGACTAAAAGCCAGTAGCTGATGGGTCAAATCCGCTGCCTTATCTGCGGCATTCTTAATCTCTTCGAGATTTCCTCTCAAGGGATCACCTTCCTTAAATCCTAAGAGGGAGAGTTGGCTGTAACCCTTGATGACTGTTAGGAGATTGTTGAAGTCGTGAGCGATACCGCCTGCCAGACGACCAATAGCCTCCATCTTCTGCGATTGCCGAAGCTGTTCTTCAGTTTGTTTCAGAGCCTCCTCTGCTTGCTTGCGCTCGGTGATGTCCGTGAAAAACCCGACATTGCATTTACGGCCGTCGATGACGACTGGGGCCGTGGCGATATTGATGTAGATGACGCTGCCCTCTTTCCGGAGGCAGGGGATCTCAGTGGCCAGAATCTTCTCGGCCGCTTGCTTGGGCCTCGAAATCGGCCGCCACGCGGTCGAGCGCCTCCTTGGGGTGAATGTCCGCCATGCCGAGGTGCATCAGCTCTTCCGCAGTGTAGCCAAGCATCCTGCAGATGGCTGGATTCGCATACTTGAACTGCTTGTTCTCGATGTCCGCCACGAGGATGCCCTCGGCGGCCCCTTCGAAGAGTGTCCTGTACCTTTCTTCAGATGAAACCAAAGCCTCCTCGGCTCGCATTCGTTCTGAAAAGAGTTGTGCATTTGCGATAGCCCCGGCGATCTGTGCTCCGATACTCTCAGTAAGCCTCACATCCTTATCCGTATAGGCACAGGGTTTGCGAGATCTAAGAAGGAGCCTCCGATGATCTCTCCTTTTGAGAAGAGAGGGACATTCATGATCGATCAAAAACCCGGCT
>CAVTZZ010000011.1:0-18817 GCA_963739325.1 uncultured delta proteobacterium
ATGATGGTAATGCCCCGCTCACGCTCTAAGTCGATATTGTCCATCACCCTTTCCTGGACCTTCTCATTCAAACGGAAAATGCCCGACTGCTTGAGCAAGCCATCGATGATCGTTGTCTTTCCGTGATCAACATGGGCAATCAGAGCAATGTTTCGCAAATCTTCGCGCTTCATAAGCTCCTCGATATAGGCATTCCGAATTTAGGGATGAAGAAATTTCCTCAATATTTCAATGCCTCAATTGCTCAATTGGCAATCAAAGGGTTTATTCACTTCCCTCAGGGTGACACGACGCACGATTTTTCAATAGTGTTATGATAGGATAGAATTTGACTTTGAGATACGGACCGGGAATGTTTTTTGTAAGTATCTCTTACCATTTCGTCTCCCCTTATCTTTGGAGATAGCCCTGAGGCGAGGATCGAGGTTAGGAATGTTACCATGCCACACAGGATCAATATGATTCATCTTAAACAGGGATTTCAAGACCCCCAATTCCTCATCTGTCACAAAGGTCATGGCAATACCTGACCGCCCCATTCTCCCGGTCCTTCCTGTCCTGTTCGTGTAGGATTCCAGGCCGCAAGGATAGTCATAATTGATCACATGACTGACATGGCTGAAGTCGAGTCCGCGACCGGCAACGTCCGTGGCAACCATAAAGGTAATTTTATTTCGGCGAAAACGCTCGAAGACCGATGTTCGCTGCGATTGTTCAAGACCTCCGTGGATATACTCTATTGATTCAAATTTTCCCTCCAACTCTTTTGTCAGTTTTTCACCGTGATGTCGTGAATTGCAAAAGATGATGGCCTGAGAGATTTTTTCCTTTTTTAGGTATTCGATCAGGGCATTCAGTCGATCACGCCGGCCTGTATACTGAAAATGGTGGGCAAGACTTTCCGGAGCTATCTGTTCCTTATTTAGCTCTACCCTTACAGGTTCTTTTAAATAGGTCCGGGTCAATCGGTTGATCTCCTCAGGCATCGTCGCTGCAAAAAACAATGTCTGATGCTCGTGAATCAGGCAGGACATGATCAAGTCCATATCTTCAATAAAACCCATTTTCAGCATCTCGTCCGCCTCATCCAGAACCAGCGTGTGGACACAAGAGAGGTCAATCGATGTGGTATTGTATAGGAAATCAATCAATCGTCCGGGCGTTGCAACGAGGATATGGACCCTGTCTTTTAATTTGCCTTTTTGAATCTCCATCGAGAACCCGCCAAAGATGGCAAAAGGAACGACATCTGTAAATCTCGCAATTTTACTAATTTCCTCTACATATTGAAGTGCCAGTTCACGCGTAGGAACCAGGATGAGGGCCTGGATGGCATTGAGCGAAGGATCGATCATCTGGACCAGTGGAATACCGCAGGCCGCTGTTTTGCCCGAGCCGGTCTCTGCCCGGGCCAAAAGATCCCTGTCATTCAGGATAGGAGAGAAGGTCTTTTCCTGGATGGGTGTCAAATCCTGATAACCCATGCCAGTCAGGGCCTTCAAAATTTCTGGCTTTAAATCTAATTCTGAAAACTTCATCGTCAATCCTTCAATAACTCCTCATGGAGCAGAGTTATCCCTTTCTTTTTATATGCCAAACCAATGATTTCCACGATTTCACACGACTTGCGGGCAAGCAATGATTAAATTACGCAGAAATGTGTTGGAAGGCTGAATCTAAGTAATAGAAAAACCCATAAAGAAGTTGTCAAGAGTTCTTCAGGGGTTTTCATCTTATCTACCAAAAAGCTCTATACAACACTTAAATTATATACTACTTATCACATAAAAGCAAGAAAAATGATGAATCGTACCCATCCCTCATTATAAATCGATTTTTGAAGGTTTACCACCGGTCTTTCCAGCAGTCCTTTTAGTCTTCTTAGAAACCAATTTCCTTATACCAGACTTTAACGTAATCTTATCAGGATTGGACTCCCAGGGCCAAAGAACAGCGAATATAACTTCATTACTCTCTTGCTTGTAGAAAAATGATTGCCCATCCCATAAGCCACCTAAAGAATCAACTATTTCCTGAATTGCTTCCGGCAAATTTGTCTCCTTCCTAGGTTCCTTAGCTGCTGGGCCTAAATGTTTTTTTAATAAAGATTCAAGTAATTCAAGGTCTTTCTTGTTAATGACTGCTTCGAGATACTCCAGCCCTTGTGAATTCGGTCTGATTTCCATCCTGAGAGTTCCCTTTATCTCTTCGATTATGTTCATCACTTCCCCCTATCAAAAATTGTTTTGTTACCGTAAGAGTCTATTGAATAACGAACAGAGTGCTAATAAGAATTGGGAGGGTCGCTGCCTCTAAATTTAAATTCTGGTACTGCTTAAAGAAGATTATGATAATTATTCTGAAAGGCCTATTAGAAAACTTTTTAACCTCGTCCTATCCTCTGGAGAGATATTAATAAATTTAACCCCACACCGATAATCCCCCCACCCCTTCCCCAAATACATGTCCATCCAAACCACCTCAGCCAGTACTTCAATGGTGTTTAATTCAGATCCTAAAGAGAAAAAGAGTTTCAAACTTATATATTGACCGATCTCCATCTGTTCAGGAAAATAGATCAGCAACCCCCCTTCACTCGCATTGAGAGCATGACCAGTCTGGCTGGAAGAGGAATTGATTTGATAATACTCTACGGGTAAATCCACACTGAACCTTGGATAGGTTCTTCTTTCAAAATGGACAATACCGGTCCGTTGTTTGGTAACTTTTTCTTCTGTATCCATTGGCTCCTTTGATCCAGACCCTACTAAATTTCTCTGTTAGAGTCAAGAACAATTATGGGTGTGTGTGTTAGAAAAGAATCATCCAACTTTTAGGTAGTGGGTCAGTTTGGGTTTTAGGGTGGCATTGAAATTGCGGTCAAGGAATCGGTGGATTTCTCAGTTGTTGAATTTGTGTCACCAATGCCACGATAGCACTTTGGGCTATACCCAATAATGAGAATGCTTCATCAACGGAAAGCGTTGCTTCAGGGTGCATTAGTGGATTTCTGTGTAAGTCTCTAAATTGGTCAAGTGCAGCACATATTTTATCGTCACCATGATTGTCACGAGCCATTCTTATATAATTACCCAAATTACGTTGAGCACGCTTCGCTACTTTAATTTTTCTTGGACATAAAAGAGTTAAGTAGTCCAACAGAACAGTCTCTACTGCTCTTGCAATATGAAATCCGCAAGCTGTTGCAAGATCAAACGCTAAACACTTCCCAGCCTCACGTATGTCTGCTATTGCTTTCTTATCTATATCTTGTTTAATATTCTGCACGAATAGATCTTCTGCACTTGCGATTAGATCATTGGTATCATAGATTCCTTTCTTTGATACAAAATATGTTGCCTTGTTTGATACTTCTGCAGAAAAAACAGTCTCAAATTCTCTCGCTGCATTCATGACACTAAAAAGGTCGTCGTAAGAAAGAACTCTTCCCGTATCTATTTCGCTTGATTTTGGAGCTAATTGATCTACTTCCTGAATAATTCTTGAGGCGGCTTCTTTACAAATAACCATGGGAATCATCTTATCTTCAATAAACCAATCTAACCATATACGGGCGAAATGAAAGCGAGATAAGTAGTCCTTTAATTGCTTATCGGCTTCAAGATTTGTGATGCTGCGAATGGCATGGCCAAAAGCATAAAACTGATTTAAATTAATTCTTTGCATATTCGAATCTCCTTGGAAACAATAAGTCCACCAATCGTATGGAAAAAGTTCTTGCATTTGGGTACACCTCCATGATAAGATTTAGGAGGTTGGCCCAAATCAAGAGTTGAAGAGATACCGACTGCAATCAGAATCTCTTCTTATTTAGTTATTGCCTAACTTATATCAAAGTCCAGGTACTTTGTCAATTTGAATTCAATCTATTAGGCCAAGAATATCCTCAATATCCCAAAGCCGATCCGTAACCCCCGCTTTCATTGCCGGTGTCATTCTAAGCGTTTTATGAATCCGAACGAAATTGTAATGCATAAAATAAAGAGACTCAGCATAGAAAAGGTTGAGAGCCTTCTTTGAGAATCCATTTGTCAATCTCGTAAATCTTCTCATTCCCATCCGCATTGTTAAATTTTGTCTTTCAACATAGCTTGTCGAAATACTGTCATCATCTGGACTGCCTGTTATCTTGTGTCTTTCCGTTCCTATGCACTCGGCAGGGCTATATCTCTTTTCCGCCTCTGGAGAGGTTCCGTATATCTTCACAAGCTGACTAAAATCAACTTCACACCCGAAAGCATCTTCTACAGCCTCTAAATACATTTTATGTCCATCGGTGGTTAATTGGACCTTGTTCTTTAATCTGCCAGCCAAATCTTTCATGAAGATCGTTGCGTCCTCTATATTACGATTCCCAATATGCCAAGTGGGAACGAGTTTAGATTCTGCATCCAAGGCCGTGAAAGTCCAGACATCTCCATAGCCAAATTGACCTTCTTTGTTTTTGGGAAGGTTCTTTTCTTTGGCATAGACAAAGGCCCAAATCTCATCACATTGGATTTTACTACAGGTGAGATTTCGGAGAGCCTTATCTTGGTACTCTGCACAAGCCTTGCCGAGATTCACAAGAAGTTTAAGGACTGTACCTTTAGCAACGCCCGTCATTCGGCATGTAGCACGGATTGAATTACCTTCAACGAGTGCTGCCACCACTTGCCCCTGCTTCTCTTTTTTTAGTGTATTCATAACTCCATTATACTTGAGCGGTCAAGCATTGTCAAGTATTATTTAAGATTGTGAAAAGAAAACTTGCATGACTGCTCAAGCATCACGGAAAAACTCTTGACAAATAATTTTATCTGTCATATAAATAAAAAAGTGCCCCTGCCCGGATTCGAACCGGGAATAGACCGATTAGTAGTCGGAAGCTCTGTCCGTTAAGCTACAGGGGCAATCCTGATTTTTATCGCCACGGCCTCCACAGTCTAAAATCGGTGGCACGATTCAGACTATGGGGGCCTTCTTGTTATGGCCCTCGCTGGCGGCGAGTTTTGTGACCAATCAAGGGCTAAAAACTCTTCTCATTGGCTCACCTCCTTGAATTTTTTACTTCTATTGTTTTCCGTTCTCATCTTCTTTGCCGTTTTCTTCTTCTTTACCTTCAGCTTCTTTACGATACTTTGCAACAACGGAAGCATCATACCAATCCGTGAGTGCCCAACCAGCTTTTGGTACCAGAATAAAGATTTCACTATTTCGATTTAAAACACCCCACAAGTTGACCGAAGGTTTCTTTCCGCCGATTTTCATTCCTCCCTTTTCCAAACATCCAAGAATGGTTTTTGTTTTCAATGGACGTCGGATTCGCTCTAAAAGAAACTTGACCGCTTGTGGCTGTGTTTTCCCAAAGAACATTCCAGGGTAAACCGCTGAGAGTGGATCAGTAACATCTCCCGCAGGAGGACCCTCCGGACCTTTGGCTGTTGTCGATACTTGACTGGAATCTGATGATATTCCGATCATCTCTTCAAGTACTTTAATAAAAGTGTTTAATTCATCCCGCTTTTTGATTGCTTCTTCTAATAAGAATTTAGGGTCTTTCATTTTTTCTTCTATCATAATTATTACCTCCTTTCTAACATCTATAATATGGCATACTGCCATAACTTTGTCAAGGTATTTTTTTATGGCTACATATGTTTTTTATGACTACATATTTTTTTTATGTCAATATTTTTTATGGCAATATTGTTTAAAATGCCATAATTAATGGACAGTAATTTGTTTTCATAGTAATATTGAGGGGTTATGTTGCTATATCTTCAGGTTTACAGGGAGGATTAATTAAGATTCTTTTCTTTTGCCCCATCTTTTCATGGCAGCTTTTTTAGCTATTTCTCTTCTCTTTTTGGCAGATAGTTTTTCTGCTCTGGCTTTCCCACCCTTCAACCCCCCTAATCTTCCAAGAGCAACGGCGGCGGGATTCTTTTCTTTTGCAATCGCTTGCAACGGTTCTTGATTTTCCTGGATGGCTTCTTGTACTATTTGGTAGGCAAGCTGGCTTATGTCTGCGGGTCTCTTTTTCTTTTCCATGCTTCAAACATACATGAACGCTCAAGCAGAGTCAAGAGGAAAGATTTTCAAATTGACCCACCACCAACTTTTAAACCTTCTTGTTTTTTATTCAGAGATGGGGTAATTTGAGTGATGAGTTGAGAATGATGAGTTTTAAGTTAGGAGGTCCATTTTATGGAGAAGAATCTGATAGCAGTATTGGGAGGAGGAAATGGCGGACATGCTGTGGCAGCAAACCTCTCACTTTCAGGTTTCAAAGTCAACTTCTTTGAGCTTCCACGATTTGCAGGACCTTTTGAAAAAGTCCTTCGAACAAAGGAGATCCGGATCGAGGGAGTGTCAATCGATGGAGTGGCCAAATTGAATTTGGCCACGATCGATATTAAACAAGCCATCAAAGAGGCTGAGGTTATTTTTGTGGTGACCCCTGCGTTTGGGCACAAGGCCATGGCCGAAGTCTGTGCCCCTTTTGTTCAGGATGGACAGATCATTGTGCTTATGCCTGGTTCGGGAGGAAGCCTTGAATTCGCTAAGATCTTCAAAGAAAAAAAAGTGAAACGGGACATCACATTTGCCGAAAGCTGCACCCTCCCTTATGGTGCCCGTCTCAAAGGGGTAAGTCATGTCTCAGTGTTCATCAATGCAATCATTCTTCCTACCGGAGTCTTTCCTTCTAAAAGAACAGGTAATGTTATTCCAAAATTGAAACAATTTTACCCTATCATTATATCTGCAAAAGATGTTTTGGAAGCAGCCATTAATAATCCAAACCCTATTGTCCATCCGGCCGCCACCCTGCTCAGTGCCACACGAATTGAACATTCAAAGGGTGAGTTCTACCTCTATGCTGAAGGAATGACTCCTGCCGTGGCGAGAACTTTTCAATCCCTCAATGAGGAGCGGCTCTCCATTTGTAAAGCCCTTGGATATAAACTTTACCACTGGGACAATCTCGAATTTAAAAATTACAACCTGGGCGAGACCGAGGATGAATGCCGGTACCGGATTCTCAATACGAGTATGGATGCCGCCTTTGGAAAGGATGGAATTTATGCAGGAATCAAGATGAAAGGGCCCGAACATTTAAAAGACCGGTTTGTTACCGAAGATGTCCCTTTTGGAATGGTTCTCCTCTCCACATTGGGAGGGCTACTCGGAATCCCCACTCCAACGCACGATGCGGTAATCCAACTGGCCTCTGTGATTAACCGCACGAATTACTGGAAAACCGGTAGGGGGGTTAAAGAATTAGGCCTTTCCAAATTGAATAAGCAGGGACTGAAAAAATTTCTTTATGAGGGAAAAAATAAGAAAATTTAGGAGAATTTCTCGTAAGGCCTTAAAAAATAAACAGTTTGTGAAGGCAAGGTATAATTTATTCTGTATGTTGTGTCCATTTCTATAAGCAGGTGAGATCAAGATTTAATGATCAAAATATTTAATAATTTCAATTAATTTACTTATACCCCAATCCTTCCCCATGTAGTCGAAAATTTCCCTTGACAAAAAGAACCTATTATTTTAGTATCCGAATCGACATTGTGATTATTAGCACATAAAAAGTTTTCCTATAATTTTAGATTCCATAAGTTACGGATTTCATATGGAGTAATAAATAAAGGAGAAAGGGGGGATATTAAGATCAAGGGGCAAAAAAAACTTGTAATTTAAGAAGTTGGATAGGGCAAACAAAGAAATCAAAACAAAGAAAAGAAAGGGGGAGTAAATAACATGCCATTTACTATTTCAAAAAAGTATATTGATGCAGATCCAAGAAAGCTTGCAGATTGGCAGGTTGCGGATATAGCCGAAGAAACCATGCCTACTGTCGACGAGTGGCAGGACAAAATGGGCCTCAAGAAGGACGAAATTATTCCCATGGGAAGGCTATGCAAACTCGATTTTATGAAGATTATCGACCGCCTGAAAAGCAAACCAGACGGGAAGTACATCGAAGTTACAGCCATCACTCCTACTCCGTTGGGAGAAGGAAAGACGACGACATCGATGGGCTTAATGGAGGGCCTTGGGAAAAGAGGTAAGAATGTCGGCGGTTGTATTCGCCAGCCTTCAGGTGGCCCCACGATGAATATCAAGGGAACGGCCGCAGGGGGTGGAAAATCCCTCCTTATTCCAATGACTGAATTCTCTCTAGGTCTTACAGGTGATATTAACGACATTACCAATGCCCACAACCTAGCCATGGTTGCTCTGAATGCCCGGATGCAACACGAAAGAAACTATGACGATGCTGAACTGGCCAAGCGTAAACTCAAACGTCTGGACATCGACCCTACAAATATAGAGATGGGCTGGGTAATGGATTTTTGTGCCCAGGGTTTGCGGAACATTGTCATGGGTCTTGGGGGTAAGATGGATGGTTTTCTGGTGGCCTCCAAATTTGGCATCACAGTGAGTTCAGAACTCATGGCCATCCTCTCCATTGTGCGGGACTTGAAAGACCTGCGTGAAAGGTTGGGAAAGATTGTGGTGGCTTACGACAAGAAAGGCAAACCGGTTACCACTACAGATCTCGAAGTGGCAGGTGCGATGTGTGCATGGATGCGGAACACCATCAATCCCACATTGATGATGACCACAGAATACCAGCCCTGTCTGGTTCACGCCGGTCCCTTCGCCAACATCGCTGTGGGTCAATCTTCCATCATTGGCGACCGCATGGGTTTAAAGATGTTCGATTACCACATCACCGAGAGCGGTTTTGCTGCGGATATTGGTTTTGAGAAGTTCTGGAATGTGAAATCCCGGTTGAGTGGTCTTACCCCTAATGTTTCAATACTGACCACTACAATCAGGGCACTGAAGATGCATGGCGGCGGACCTGCTGTTGTGGCAGGACGACCTCTTCCTGATGAATATACGAAGGAGAACCTGCAACTTCTCGAAAAAGGGATTGTCAATATGACACACCTCATCGGGGTGATCAGGAAATCAGGGATCAACCCTGTTGTCTGCATCAATGCCTTCCACACCGATACCAAGGATGAAATTGCCATGGTTCGAAAGTATGCAGAGCAGGCAGGAGCCCGCTGTGCCCTTTCTGAGCACTGGCTCAAAGGTGGCGATGGAGCCCTTGAGCTGGCTGATGTCGTCATGGAAGCTTGCAAAGATAAAGTCAATTTTAAATTCCTCTATCCACTTGAAATGCCTCTGCGGCAGCGAGTAGAGATGGTTGCTAAAGAGGTATATGGTGCTGATGGTGTCTCCTGGACTCCAGAGGCCGAAGCCAAAGCCAAACGATTTGAGGCCGATCCTTTATTGAAGGATTTTAATACCATGATGGTCAAGACCCATCTGAGTCTGACCCATGATCCAACAAAAAAGGGAGTGCCCAAAGGCTGGATTCTACCGGTTCGTGACGTCTTGATCTTTGCCGGCTGCGAAATTCCTCTGCCCGATGACAGGAGCCATCAGCCTGATGCCAGGGACAAGTTCTGACCCGGCCTATCGAAGAGTTGATGTTGATGTGAAAACCGGCAAAGTAACGGGGCTCTTCTAAAAAGGTCCTTTCCCTTATGGTATGGTTTGAAACAATTACATAGTCCTACCTTCAACGAAATGGAGGTAGGACTATGTTTTGAAATGAAGGATCTATAAGTTACAATGAAATAAGAAATGCCGAAGCATACAGTAATTTTCTATCCTATTGAGAGAAAGATTTTAGTTGAAGAGGGAGAGAATCTTCTTCAAGCAGCTATGGAGGCCGGGATTCATATCAATGCCTCCTGCGGAGGGAGTGCGACCTGTGGAAAGTGTAAGGTCAAACTCCTTAGGGGAACGGCCGGTTCTCCAAAACATCCCAAATTAACCCAGCGGGAGTACGACGAAGGATATCGTCTGGCCTGTTTGACAACGATTAAGAGTGATATCGATATTGAAATTCCCATTGAATCACAGGTTGATAAATCGGTCCTTGCCCTAAAAGGTGATCGAGGGGCTCACAAATACCTCCTCTCTCCTCAAGATATTTACCAACTTGTTCCGAGCTGGGAAGTAGACCCTGCTGTCTTCAAGAAATATGTTCAACTTGATCCCCCTACTCTCAAGGACAATATGAGTGATTTGACACGTCTGGTCAATGGACTGGTTCATCAGCATGGGATCGAAGGGGTTTCCACCGATTTTCGGGTTATCATGAAATTGAGTCGCATCCTCCGGGAATCGGATTGGAAGGTGACAGCAACCCTTGTCCTGACGAAGAAGGGCTATAAATTGATCAATGTGGAACCCGGGGATAACACAAAACAGAACTACTCTATCGTTTTGGACATCGGGACAACGACGATCTCTGGTCAGATCCTCGACCTGAATGGATGCGTGGTCGTCGCCTGTCCAAGTGGCCAATGTGATGGGACTACCCTCTTCGCCTTAGCGGAGGCATCGGATTATAATGCCCAGATCAGTTACGGAGAGGATGTGATCACCCGGATTGTTTACTCCCAGAGACCCGGGGGACTGAAAAAATTACGGGAAGTGGTGATCTCAACGATCAACAAGATCATTCAGGAATTGCTCGATATGAGCCAGATCGACCGATCCCTGATCTCCCATATGGTGATTGCTGGTAATACCACAATGACCCAGCTTCTTTTGGGCCTTGACCCAAAATATATTCGAGAAGATCCATATGTCCCGACGGCCAACTTCATCCCTCCGGTGCGGGCCATTCACCTGGGAATCAATATTGGTGATCATGTCCATGTTTACATCTTCCCGATGGTGGCAAGCTACGTAGGCGGAGATATTGTCGCAGGGATCTTAGGTTCCGGGTTCTTTCAAAGGGAGATCCTTACCCTCTACATGGACATCGGAACGAATGGGGAGATCGTCCTTGGAAATAAGGATTGGCTCGCCAGCGTCTCCTGCTCTGCGGGCCCTGCTTTTGAAGGTGCTGGAATTAAATTCGGGGTGAGGGCCACCCGTGGAGCGATTGAAGAGGTCAGTATCAACCATCGAACTTTTGAACCGATGATCCTCACTATCGGAAGGACAAAACCCATCGGTATCTGCGGCTCCGGACTGATCGACACGGTCGCCGAACTTCTTGATACAGGAATGATCGATCAGAATGGGAAGTTTCGAAGGGACCTTCCTACGGATAGGGTCCGAAGAGGGCCAGATGGTTATGAGTATGTCCTTTCACGAAAAGAAGAGACACAAATTAACAAAGACATTGTCCTCACCGAGATCGATGTCGAAAATCTGATCCGCACCAAAGCGGCTATTTATGCCGGATGCAAGGTCTTACTGGACAGCGTCGGATTGGGGTTTAAGGATGTTGAGCAGTTCATCATCGCAGGTGGTTTTGGTCGCCACCTTGATCTGGAAAAAGCAATCTTCATCGGTCTCCTTCCGGAGATCGATATCGAAAAATTCATTTTTGTCGGGAACGGTTCCCTCCTGGGGGCAAGGCTCCTCTCTTTTTCCAAGAATTTTCTGAAGGAGACGGAACGAATTGCTCTGATGATGACGAATCTCGAACTGAGCAACCACCCGACCTTTATGAATGAATTTATCGCGGCGATGTTTCTTCCCCACACGGATTCTTCTGCCTTTCCCCAGGTGATGAAAAGGCTTTACCGGGTAAGAAGGGAACATCCATCGGAGAGGATGGTTGAAGGACAGCTTTGAGTTTCACAATCGCAGTTTCAGGAAAAGGGGGAACAGGGAAAACAACCCTCGCTGGAATGATCATTCGCTATCTTTTGGATAAAGAGAAAGGTCCGATTCTGGCTGTGGATGCTGATTCCAATTCAAACCTCAACGAGGTGTTGGGCGTTGAGGTCAGATCTACCATTGGCGATGCCAGGGAGATCATGAAAAAAGATGTCCCCGTGGGCATGACCAAGGACATCTGGTTCGAATATAAAATTCAAGAAGCACTCATTGAAGCTAAAGGATTCGACCTCATCGCAATGGGTCGTCCAGAAGGGCCAGGCTGTTATTGTGCCGCCAATACTCTGGCGAGAAAATGTTTGGATCTTCTGTCTGGAAACTATCGTTATATTGTGATCGATAATGAAGCTGGGATGGAACATTTTAGCCGTTTGACCACTCGAGATGTTGATCTCCTTTTTATCCTCTCTGATTCGAGCAGGCGGGGTATCTTCACCGCTTCGCGAATCAGAGACCTTGTCCATGAATTGGATTTGCACATTGTCAGTGAGGTATTGGTCATGAATCGGGTTCAGGGGGAATTGGATCTCGAAATTTTAGAAGAGGTGAAAAGGCAAAATCTTGAATTGGCCGGTATCATCCCCGTGGATGAAGAGGTTTATCAATACGATCTCGAAGGGAAACCGACGTTTCGCTTACCTGTGGAATCGAAGGGGGTTCAGGCTGCCAGACGGATTTTTGAAAAATATATCCAGTGATCAGTGACCGGTGATCAGTAACTGATGACTGATGACTGGTTACTCAATAGATTTACCGACACTGACACTAATTTAAAGAAGGGGGGAAGAAAAGATGACGGCGAAATTGATTAATGGCAATGAAATTGCTCAACAGATTCGAGAGGAGTTGAAACAGGAAACCACTCAACTAAAAGCAAAATATAATGTGGTCCCGGGTTTGGTCACCCTCCTGGTAGGCGAAAATCCAGCCTCGGTAAGCTATGTCACAGCAAAACAAAAGACCTCCAAGGAACTGGGATTCTATTCCATTCAGGACAACCAGCCTGCCACCATTACGGAAGAGGAGCTGCTTAAATTGATCGATAAATATAATAAGGATCCAAAGATCCATGGGATCCTCGTTCAGCTTCCACTTCCCAAGCACATCCATGAAACCAAAGTCCTTTATGCGATCGATCCGAAAAAGGATGTGGATGGATTTCACCCGGTCAATGTTGGGAAATTGATGATCGGCGAAGCCGATTATCTTCCCTGCACTCCGGCTGGAATTCAGCAACTTTTGATTCGGTCGGGTACGAAGATCGATGGCGCAGAGGTAGTAGTGGTGGGAAGGTCAAACATTGTTGGAAAGCCCATTACCAATATCCTTTTACAAAAACAGAAAGGAGCCAATGCAACCGTAACGATCTGTCACACCGGTACAAGAGATATGGCTTTTCATACGAAGAGGGCAGACATCCTCATTGTGGCTGCAGGAAAACCTAAAGCGATCACAGCAGATATGGTTAAAGAAGGGGCTGTGGTTATTGATGTCGGTGTCAATCGAATCGGAATGACTCCTGAGGGGAAAGCTAAACTCTGTGGGGATGTCGATTTCGATGGGGTCAAAGAGAAGGCCTCTGCCATTACCCCTGTCCCCGGTGGAGTCGGACCGATGACCATTACCATGTTAATGTTGAATACGGTCAAGGCTGCTAAGGTGGCGGCAGGCCTCAAATGATTCTGAAGATGAAAACCATACGCCTCTCTATCGACGGTAAAGAGATAGAATGCTCCGGAAACGAAACGTTATTGTGGGCAGCCCTGGATAATGGAATTTACATCCCCAACCTTTGTGCCGTGAGAGAGAGGGCAGAGCCCTACGGAGCATGCCGGCTTTGTTTTGTCGAGGTAGAAGGTGAGAGCCTGCCTGTGACTGCCTGTACAATAAAGGTAAGGGAAGGAATGGCCGTCAACACAAAAGGGGCAAAAGCTTTAAGACTTGCCCGAACTGCCTTTGAGCTCATTCTCAGTAACCATCCTGTCGATTGCGCCCATTGCCTGAAGAGTGGTTCCTGTGAATTGCAAAAAATTGCAAAGCACCTGGGTGTCAAATTGAACACTAAGAAATTCAAGAAAATTTTGAGGGATCGGCCCATCGATGAGTCGAGCTCTGTATGGATATACGAACCGAATAAGTGTGTTCTCTGCGGTAAGTGCGTCTGGTATTGTCAGGAGAAGCTCAATACAAGAACAATCGGTTTCGCTTACCGTGGTTTTCAAAGATGGGTCACAACGTTTGACGATGAACCCGTAGGATTATCGGAATGCAGGGACACGATCGAGTTGGCAGAGATCTGTCCGGTGGGTGCTTTTGTCTCAAAGAATGAGAAAAATAAAACGAATCAAATAGGAGGATGAGTCATGATAATTATTGGCGAGAATATCCATGTCATTGCGAAAGACGTATCGGTGGCGATTAGAGAGAGGGATGCAAAAGTGATCCAGGGTCTTGCAAAGGAACAAACCCAGTCAGGAGCCGACTATATCGACTTAAATGTGGGACCGATGAAGAAAGATACCGAAGAGACCATGAAATGGCTTGTCAACTGCGTCCAGGAGGGTACCGATTTACCTTTGTCCGTTGACACCATGAACCCCATTGCAATGGAGGCAGGATTGAAATTTTGTAAAAAAAGACCCCTCATTAACTCCGCATCAGGGAAAACCGACTCTAAAGCACAGATGCTCCCATTAGCGAAAAAATATAACTGCGATGTGGTGGTTTCGGTGATGACAGATAAGGGGATGCCTCCTGACATTGACTCGAAGATAGAAAGTATCATGGAGACCGTTTCCCATGCCAATGAATTGGGTATACCTAACGAAGATTGCTGGGTCGATCCCATCATCCTTCCTGTGAGCACGGCGGGGGAAGGTCAAAATATCGCTGTGGGAAATCTGGAATTTATCAAAATCCTTCAGGACGTCCTCCCGGGTGTCAAATCAACCGTGGGACTTTCCAATATATCCAATGGAGTCCCTGCTCACTTAAGACCGGTCCTTAACCGAACCTATCTCGTGATGCTTGCGAGGAACGGACTCTATTCAGCGATTGCTGATCCCTTCGATGAAGAATTGATGGCCTTTATGAAAGGGGAGACTCCCTCAAATCGCCGATCTCATCTACAGAACCATGGATGGCGAGGAGATCGACCTTTCTCCTCTATCTCAGAAAGAGGCGGCGTATGTGAAGACAGCGAGGGTTCTTATGGCCCAATCACTTTATTCGGATGCATGGCTGGAAATTTAAAAACTCATGTGTCATATTTTTTATATATGCAAATAATTCTTTCCCAGGATTTATCATAAGGAGGCGAATGATGGAATATAAGGCACCTAAAGAAGCGTATAAGGGAGTGGTCAGAGAAGTAACCATTGGAAAAGGAGATAAGACCATGAAGGTCGGAGGGGAGAATATCCTTCCTCTTCATTTCTTCGACGAGGGTTCATTACCCAATCCACCAAAGTTTGTTTTAGAAGTGCTCGATATGGAACCCACGGATAAAACCCCGCACCTTATCGAGCCCTTTGGAGATGTCATCTCCGACCCCATAAAATGGGCAAAAAAATGTGAGGGATTCGGTGTCGATGCCATCTGCCTTGCACTCGTCAGTACCGATCCTGCCGAGAAGGATGCCTCTGCCGATGGGGCTGCTCAATTGGTAAAGCGGATGGTTAATGAAATAAAAAAACCTTTGATCGTTTATGGATCGGGGGATGAAAAGAAAGATGCGGAGGTTCTTCCTAAGGTGGCTAAGGTATGCGCTGGTGAGAATCTTCTGATCGGGCCAGTTCAGAAGGAAAACTTTGAGGTGGTGGGCAAAGCGATATTGGAGCATGGGCATGTAGCGATTGCCCAGAGTCCCCTCGACATCAACCTTCTTAAGGAATTGAGTGTCAAACTCTGCAAATTTCTGCCCCCGGAGAGGGTCATCATCGATCCCCTCTCCTCAGCGCTGGGCTATGGGATTGAATATAGCTTTTCTCTGATAGAAAGGGTGAAACAGATCGGTGTCATCACGAAGGATAGTATGACCATGATGCCCATCATCGCCAATCTTGGCGATGAATGCTGGAAAACAAAACAGGCCAAGGAGAATAAGACACAGGGATTGCTTTGGGAGGGGATGACTGCTCTGTCCCTTTATCTTGCTGGAGCAAATATCCTTGTTTTCAGGCATCCCGAGACACTCAAATTAGTAAGAGAAACTATAGGGAGGTAATTGCAGATGGCGGAAATAAAGAAATTAACACAAAAGTTAAAGGAGGTTCATGAAAAGATCAAGGCGGAGATCCCCTGGGAGCCTATTGGGCATACGCCCATGCCTGAGATCGCAGACCTCAGAAGCTGGGATATGAAACTTCTTCAAACCTACAAGCCCTTCTACGCCCCGTTCTGTGACCTGTGCTGCTTTTGCACCTACGGCAAATGCGACCTTACGGAGGACCGGAGAGGGGCATGCGGCATCGATATTGGCGCTCAACAGGGAAGGTGGATTCTTCTCGCCTGCCTGATGGGAGCCTCAGCCCATGCTTCCCATGCTGGACATATTCTGGAGCTCTTAATTGAGAAGCACGGCCCGGATAAGAAAATAAATTTAGGTACATCCATAGAACTCGAGGCACCGATTATCAGGACGGTTCTCGGGTTAAAGCCAGAGACGTTAGGCGATCTAAAGATAGCGATTGAATATGTTTACAAAGAGATCACCCAACTTCTCGACGCTACGAATATGGGACAGGAAGGAAGTAACCTGGACTATGAATCAAAGGCCTTACACGCCGGAATGCTCGACCATGTGGGGATGGAGGTGGGTGATATTGCCCAGATTGTAGGATTTAACTATCCCACTTCCGTTGCGAATACTCCATTGGTCGATTTGGGATGGAATTCCGTCGACAAAACAAAACCCATCATCTTATTTGTTGGGCACAACCCCGCCACATCCACGGTAGTGGTAGACTATCTGAGAGAAAACGACCTCTATGACAAGGTGGAGTTCTGTGGGGTATGCTGTACCGCACTTGAGACGAGTAGGTACTCTGATAAGGCAAAGGTCATCGGTCCCTACTCGCGACAACTCTTCTTCCTTCGAAGCGGCTTTGCAGATGTCATCATGACAGATGAGCAATGCATCCGGACCGATATGCCGATTGAAGCCACCAAAGCCGGCTCAGCCCTCATTGCTACCCTCGACAAGGTTATGTACGGACTGGAAGATGCCACTGAGATTGACACCGGAGAGATCGTGAAGAAGATGGTTGAGGAGAAGAAGCATTTTGCCATTCTTGACCCGAAAAAGGCGGCTGAAGTGGCTGTGAAGGTGGCCATGGCTATTGCTCCTCAGAGAAGAAAGGAATGGATAACAGAGCAAGAGGCCACAGAGCTTGCAAAAAAATGCAGCCTGTGTGGCATTTGTGAGCAGTCATGTCCCAACCTTTTCGACATCGGGTCTGGTGTCAGTGAAGTTGCCAAAGGGAATTTTGACGTCATCAGGGAACAATTCAACCTTTGCGTTGGTTGCGGCAAATGCGAGGAGGAATGCCCTCGAGATATTCCCATCCTGAAGATCATGCAGGTCGGGGCAAGCAAAGAGAAATGGAAGATCAGGGCAGGACGCGGTCCCATCATGGATACTGAGATAAGAACCGTAGGCGCACCCATCACCCTTGGCACCATTCCTGGAGTGGTGGCCTTCGTGGGCTGCTCTAATTTCCCCGATATACGAGACCTTGCAGAAATGGTAGATGAATTTGCCCGCAGGAAATACATTGTAGTCGTCTCTGGCTGCACGGCTATGGCAGTAGGAATGTGGAAGGATGCTGATGGGAAGACTATTTATGAGAAGTATCCAGGCGATTTCGATGCTGGATGTGTGGTCAATGTCGGCTCCTGTGTTGCAAATAGCCATATCGCTGGGGCGGCGATAAAGATCGCCAATATCTTTGCCGCCTTGCCTTTGAGAGCAAATTACGAAGTCATGGCGGACTATGTTCTCAACCGAGTCGGCGCGGTTGGCATTGCCTGGGGTGCCTATTCTCAAAAGGCAGCCTCCATAGGGACAGGCTTTAACCGATTGGGAGTTCCAGTCATCCTTGGTCCCCACTCTTCCAAATATCGAAGACTCTATCTATCGAGGAAGGATGAAGATGAGTGGAAGGTCATGGATGCGAGAAAGAGACAGATCGTGGAAACCGGAGAGCCTTCACCCGAGCACCTCGCCTATGTCTGTGAAACAAAAGAGAAGGCTATGGTGATGATCCCCAAACTCTGCATCCGGAAGAACGATACGCCTCAAGGAAGGGCGATCAAACTGAATCACTATATCTCCCTATACAAGAAGTACATGGGAGGGGGTCTTCCAGAAGACCTCCCTCTCTATGTGAGAAGAGATCCTGACATTCCTCTTGTTTACAAGAAGGAAGTAAGAGTTTATTTACAGGAAATGGGATGGAAGCCAAAGGAGCCTGTCGGACTCCCAACCCTGATTGGGACGTATCCATCGAAAGTTCCGCTGGATTCGGTCATACACTAAAAAGGAGGAAACGAGCATGAGTCAATTAGCATCTTCATTGCCATATCATCGAGTCAATATCCTAACAGGGACGAGGACTGCAAGGCTCGTGGAGGATCCGGTGGAATATGCCAAGCAGATCTCGAAGGCACAGCGACCCCTCCTCGTCCTCGGTCCGCGTTTGCTGAAAATAACCCTGGGTGGAAGATTGCTTATTGAATATGCCCTGGACATTGCGAAGGCCAAAAATATCCCCACCTGTGCCACTGCAACCGTTAAATCAAAGATGGTGGAATTGGGGGTAAAACCTGACAGTGTCTACGACGTCGTTGAGATCATCAATGCCTTGAAGGACCCGGAGTGGAAAGGGGTAAGGAAGGAAGGGAACCATGACCTTGTCTTGTTCTTCGGTTTTAGAACCGATCTCGGGGAACAAGGACTTTCTGTGCTCAAGCACTTCGCTCCCCATCTGAAGACCATGACCCTCTGCAAATACTATTATCCCCATGCTGATTTTTCCCTCGCCAATATCAGGAAAGATGAGCAGTGGAAGGGTCTCTTAGAGGG
>CAVTZZ010000012.1:0-10801 GCA_963739325.1 uncultured delta proteobacterium
TTTGCGTTTCCACGGACGCTGTTCGAGGGACGCTTTCACTTGTTCATCGTCAATTTTCACTGCCCATAGATTTCAACGCTCTGAAGGTGAAATCTTTACCCAGACTTCAATTTGAACCCATCTCTAACATGTTTTCATTTTAGCTCTTTGGGGGGTTCTGCCTTCGTATTTAATAGAAAGCGGAGATTCCGGTGAGATCCTCTCCAAGGAGGAGAGGCCTTATCTGCCTTCTTAATCCTTTCCTCTCTTTTTCAGGAGACCAAGGAGGTCCGGTTCTTTTGAACTTTTTATATTCGGTTTTTCCTTTTCAATCTCGGTCTTTAATTCCTGCCTCTTCCATTCCTTCTCTTTAATCATGTGCTTCTCAATCCAGTGGTCGAGGGCCTTCACATCGAACAGTACTCGGTCTCCAATTTTGAGGTAGGGCAGTTTTTTCAGCGCAGCCATTCGATAGATCGTATCCGTCGAGAGGCTTAAATATTGGCTCGCCTCTTTGGCGGTGATCAATCTCCTGAGTTCGGGGATCTTTTTTATCCGGTCATCCATTCTTTCAAAATACTTCTCGGCCAGCAGGTCTGCTAGCATTTCTAAAAATTCTTTGATCTGGGGTCGGGTCTCTTCTTGTGCCATATCTCCCTCACTGTTCCTTCTCTTTGATTGTCTCCTGAATCTTCTTCAGGAGAGCGATGTTCTCAGTATGACCGGTCAAGCGGGCAGTGATTTTTCCTCTCACGGGGCGATTGAGGAGATAGAAATCACCCATCACATCCAGAATCTTATGCCGGACAAATTCGTCAGGGAATCGGAGTTCGGTATTGACGATCTTCTCATCGTCAACCAGGATGAAGTTGTGGAGCCTCCCTCCCCCTCCCATTCCCATCTTTTCGAGCATCTCTACATCTTTGAGAAAACCAAATGTTCTCGCCGGAGCGATCTGATCCCTAAAGGCCTCCTCGCTCTCTAACACGAAGTCAAAGGTCTGCTGCCCGATGGGAGTGGGGTAGTCCAAATAAAAGTGAATCGAAAAGAGATCTGCAGGCTCCACGATCAGCGACTTATTTCGATGGACGACCTCCAATTTCCGATCGATGATCAGTTCATCGACTCTTTCCTCCTGCTCCTCCACCCCTGCTTCCTCTATGATCTTACAAAATTCCAAAGCCGAACCATCCATAATCGGAATTTCTTCGATCATCTTCACCATCAAGTTTGTAATGTGATAGGCATGCAGCACGGCCATGAGGTGCTCGATGGTCTTTGCGACCGCTCTCCCTTTCTTTAAAGAAGTGGCAAATTCCGTTGCTTGGACATAGTCGAGATGTGCAGGGACGACTTCATCGGATGAGATGTTTCCAAACAGGATGCCACTATTGGGTGGAAGGGGTTGAAGGAGAAGCCCTGTCTTCATCCCGGAATGGAGCCCTGTTCCGTAAAGGACCATACTCCGCTTAAGGGTTCGCTGGAGAGATAAAGAGGTCTCTTTCCTTTTCGAAGTCCCCTTGGATAGGAGGGCAGTTTCCCGGAAGGAGGAAAGGGGAGGAACGGTGAGTTCTCCGGTCATCTCTTTTGAAATTATCTTTTCTCGGAGAGAATGCTCCTCAGTAACAATCTCCTCTGATTGCTGAAGGGTCAGCAACTCATTTTGACGATCGAGGGCTCGACGAATCGTCATAAGAAGGATATCCAGAGAAAGAGGTTTTTCGATGAAATCGAAAGCGCCTAATTTAACGGCGGTCATGGCGGTTGAAATCGTCGCATGACCTGAAATCATGATTACCTGGCAATCCGGGGCCATCCATTTGAGTCGTTTCAATACCTCAATGCCATCCATCCCTGGCATCCAGATATCGAGGAGGGTGACATCCGGTCCTTCCTGTTGAAAGATTCCGATCGCCTCCTCTCCACTCCTCGCTGTGGTGACATGAAAACCTTCGTCCTCCAGAACCCCTGCGATCGACTGAAGAACTCTCTCCTCATCATCCACGATGAGGACTTTCTTCTCCATGAAGTTCCCCTTTAAGAATATCCCGTTTGAAATTCCTTTATCACAACACTGCCAAAGAATCAACCACTTTCCTTTTGGATCAAGGCAAGAGCTGGAGGACCGTTCGGAAAACGGGACTTGAGGTGAGAGCCAAGAAAAATCTTATTCTTCAAACCTCAAGCGGAGCGATCCTCAAGCAAAAGCATTCCTCGAACATAAGGAATTCGCAACTTCTGGATTACTTATCAATTTGGGCCTTCTGAAGTTTACCACTGAAATCCCGATAGATCACCTTCCATCGACTATAAGTATCGAGTGCGCCCCCTCGACCTCCTGCCTCCTTCCTTCCATAGC
This sequence comes from uncultured delta proteobacterium, assembly GCA_963739325.1. Lineage (GTDB taxonomy): Bacteria > Desulfobacterota > BSN033 > BSN033 > UBA1163 > CAVTZZ01. The sequence goes on from CAVTZZ010000012.1 coordinate 2,339, forward strand.
CAGAATGTTTGATCCCTCCAAAAGGCAGCTGGATCTCTGCGCCGATGGTAGAGGCATTGATATAAACAATCCCGCTCTCCAGATCCCTCTCGGCAATCGCCGACGAATTGACATCCTGAGTATAGATGGCAGAGGAGAGTCCATAAGAAATCCCATTGACAATTCGGATCGCATCTCTAAGGCCTTCTGCTCTGATCAGGGAAACAACAGGCCCGAAAATCTCCTCCTGGGCAATTCGCATCTCGGGAGTAACCTCACTAAAGATCGTAGGTTCGATAAAATACCCTTTAGCACAATTGCCCTTTTCATGAGCCCTTCCTCCCAAGAGGAGTTTTGCCCCTTCTTTTTTTCCGACATCGATATATTTAAGGATCTTCTTGAATTGGGATTCATTAATGATCGGGCCTACGTCTGTCTCTTTTTGAAGTCCATCACCGAGTCGAAGATGGGATGCAGCGGCTTTGAATTTCTCTGTGAAAGTCCGGTAGACCCTTTTGTGGACAACGATTCGACTGGTAGCCGTGCATCGCTGGCCAGTTGTCCCAAAACCTCCCCAGATACCTCCTTCAACGGCCAGATCAAGATTGGCATCATCCATCACAATGATAGCATTCTTTCCTCCCATCTCAGTAACAATGATCCTGTGTATTGCTCCGCAGATGGCCTCAAGACGTTTTCCCGTATCTGAAGAACCTGTAAAGGAGATCGCATCCACTTCTGGATGGCTCACGAGATATTCCCCTATCTCCCCTCCTGGTCCATGAATCAGATTCAAAACCCCTTTGGGCAAACCCGCCTCCACCAATGCCTCAACGAATTTTGCCGCACAGCCAGAAGTATCACTGGAAGGTTTGAAAACAACCGTATTCCCACAGATAAGGGCTGGAAAGATCTTCCAGGAAGGGATGGCAATGGGAAAGTTCCATGGGGTGATCAAACCGAAGACGCCAATGGGGACTCGGACCGATTTCATATCCTTATTAGTGAGTTCAGATGGGACAGTCTCTCCAGAAAGTCTCCTCCCCTCTCCAGCCATATAGTAACCCATGTCGATTGCTTCTTGGACATCACCCAGCCCTTCGGAAAGGACCTTGCCCATCTCTCGGGTGACCATGTTTCCTAAGGCTCCCTTGTTTTTCAAAAGAATCTCTGCAGCCCTGAAAAGGATTTCACCTCGACGTGGAGCTGGAGTGAGCCGCCATCCCTCATAGGCCTCTCGTGCTGCTTTGACTGCCTCATCGACATCTTCTCGACCTGATCTGGAAACGATCCCAATCACCTCCTCCTTGTTGGCAGGATTGATCGATCGGAAGGTCTCTTTCGATTTCGACTCTCTCCATCTCCCATTGATATAATTTTTAATCTGTTCCATTATTATCCCCCCTTTTTAATTGCAGATTTTAGATTTCAGATTGAACATTTCGGCTTGAATCTTACCATCTTCTTTCAATCTACAATCTGCAATCAGTAATTTCCTACCCCCACCTTCTTTTTCAGGAGAAAATGATCTTGCTCGGAGGAGGCAAAAATTCCGGTGTTACCCAGTCTGACATTCCTCAACCCGATGGTCTTGACTTCGAGGTAGGCCTCCACCATCTCAGAAATCTTTGGGCTTTTATATCGCTTCATTTGATATTCGGGAAAAAAGGCCAAAATCGTGAACGGTATCTCTGGATCAACATCAAAAATCAATTGGGCAATCTTCTTTAATTGAGGGGTTTCCACCAGGTTAGGAATATAGAGGGAAAGAACTTCCAGGACAAAACCTCTTTTGACGATTTCCTCAGGAAGTTTGAGAATGTTTCGGTTGAAACAGCCGGTCAGCCATTTATGGTCTGTCCCATCGTAGGCCTTGATATCGAGCCAGAATGAATCGACCCCTGTCTCCTTCAACGCATCGAGGTTCTGAGGGGTGAGGCCATAGCCATTTGTCTCAATCAATACCCAAAGATCAGTCTCTGCCTTAATAAGACGGGTACATTGGATATAAAACTCTGGGCAACAGGTCAGATCTCCACCCGTAAAGGCCACGATATTACGAGCGGGGCCCCATCCCTGAGGACTCAAAAGAATATCTTTCTTTTGGATGACCTTAGGGCAGAGAGAGGATCGTTTCCCATACATCACACAGGACCCACAACAACGGCAGGTATCGTGGGCATGAAACGCAGTGGCTCTGTTCCGAGGCTCTCGAAGGGTTACCTCCCTATCATACTCCTTACATGCCTTCAACACGTCAGTGGGTGACCACCAATCCCCTTTGGCGATCTTTGTAAAGGTCCAAGAGTGACATTTTCGGCAAGAGAAATTACAACCCGATTGATAGATAGAGAGGTAGTTTTCCGGACGAGAAAGGTGAACGGCTGAGATCAGCCTAAGGGGACCACTATCCGCCTGTTTGAGGGTGGCTTCACAGGCCAGTGACTTTCCTCCTTCGATCTCTACATAACAACTTCCCTGAGGATATCCCTGTTTAATCAAATTGCATTTCATTTTAAAATTTTATCACAAGCAATCTCTCCCTTGCAAGAAAAGAGTGGCTTATGATATACAAAATACCAAGTAAGAAATGAGAAAAAGACAAGGGGAATAAATTCCAATAACCAAATGCCAAATCACAAATTATAAATCCCAAACTCTTTTGGGTCATTAAGTTACTTGGTCATTAAGCCATTTAATGACGAATGACTTATTGACCTAATGACATAGTTACTTTGTGATTGGGTACTTGCCCTGCACCATATTAGGTACAGGGCTTGGAATTTGGTGATTTAATAGGCATGTATGGGTAAGTCAGGAGGATCACATGACCAAAGAGATAGAACAGGTTGCTCAGTGGATTACAACATCCAAAAGGGTCATCGTCTTTTCAGGTGCAGGTCTCAGCACAGAATCTGGAATTCCGGACTTCCGTAGCCCTGGAGGTGTATGGGATCGATATCATCCGGAAGACTTCTACTTCCAGAATTTCCTTGCGAGTGAAGCCTCTCGTGAGAAATACTGGCAGATGGCAACGGAGATGTATGAACCCATGAAGAGGGCTCAACCCAATTTGGCCCATCTTGCGATTGCGGAAATGGAGAAGTTTGGTAAACTCGATTGCGTCATCACTCAGAACATCGACGGTCTTCACGTCAAGTCTGGAAATTCAGAAGAGAAGGTGATCCAGCTTCATGGTACAGCCATGGTCGTTTCTTGTTTGAGTTGTGGGAAGAGATACGATCGCGATGAGGTCCAGGAAAGATTAAAGAAAGGGGTGAAGGCACCCTGTTGTGACGAATGCGGTGGACCTCTTAAACCTGCTACCATCTCCTTTGGCCAATCCATGCCGGAGAGAGAAACCGAAGAGGCTTATCATCGATCTTCCTTAAGCGATCTATTCATCGTTATCGGCTCATCTCTGGTGGTACAGCCTGCAGCCTCCATGCCCTTAGTGGCGAAACAAAATGGAGCTAAATTAGTGATCATCAACCGTGATCCGACCCCTTATGATAACATGGCTGATATGGTGATTCACGGTCAGGCTGGCCCGATCATGGCCAGTGTTTTGGAGAGAGTTAAAAAGGAGTTAGGAATGAAATGACAGGCTGGGAGGGGTAAAAAATGCTTGTTTGCCCAAAATGTAATATCGAATATAAGGAGGAAAAAAAGTTTTGTAGAAAGTGTGGAAGTTTCCTTTTGAGCGAAGAGGGATCCACTTTCGAACTTCCTATTGTGGAATCAACTGAGTTGGAAAAAACAGAAGAGAATCTTTTCTGTCCAACGTGCCAAGATTTCTATAGAAAAGGAAAATATTGTAGAAACTGTGGTTCTTTATTGGTTCAGGGAATCCCATCTCAAGAACATGAGACTCAACACTTCGAAAAAAAGCCCCTCAGAAGATTGCGAAAAAAATGGTTGAACTTCCCTCCTCCCTCCCCATTGATCGCAGTTAGTTTGCTCATCCTTCTGCTCATTGTTGCTGGGACCTTCTTCTGGCAAAGAAAGGAGCAAACCAGCCAACCGATACAACCTCCCTCGCAAAGTCCAGATCCTGTTATTGAAACCAAAGAAGCCGAAAAGATAAAGTCTCTCTTTGAAACGATCAGACAAGCAAACCTCAGGAAGAACATCGATCTCTTTATGTCCTGTTACTCTCTCGATTTCAAAGATAGAAAAAGAAAGAGGCTCGATACACTCGAAAGCTGGAAAACCTTTAATTACCTCAACCTCACCTATGATCTGAAGACGCAAACAATATCCGGGGATACCGCCAATGTCAGAGTGGAGTGGTGGATGAACATTTCCCCAAAAGGGACCCAAAAACCGGAAGACAACAGAACTGTTTTAGACGTCGTATTGAAGAGAGAAGGAGACCACTGGAAGATCAAAGAGATTCAACCTATAAGCTAAGCATTTAGAGGAGGACACCTATGTTTTGCACGAATTGCGGTACTTCAAACAAAGATGACGAAAAGTTTTGTATCCACTGTGGCGAACCGTTGACAGAAACCGAGGTCAAGAAAAACCCTTTCGGTGAAAGGATGTTAAAAAAAGCTAACTTTCTTCAAGCCCTCTTTGATTTTTCATTCAATCAATTGGTTACTTCAAAAATAACTAAATTTCTTTACACTTTATCCATTCTATATGCAGGCCTCTTATCATTCCTTTGTATTGTTGTCGGATTTAATGTCTCAAAAGGTCTCGGAATTTTTATCCTCATCATCGGTGCTCCACTGATATTTCTTTTAACCGTGCTCTATAGCAGAATGTTACTGGAAATGTTCATAGTGATTTTACGGTTGGCTCAACATATGGCAGAAATAACAAAAAGGGCTGAATCAAAAGACGGGATCCAATGGAATATATAAATGGACCTCCATCCATTCTAATGCAATAGAATCATCCCCAAATTATCCCATGCTTAATAAAAGAAAAAAGGACGTCAAACTCCTTTAGTTACCCAAATTGTCATAAGGAAGGGACATTTTCTAACCATGTAAGAAAGTTTTCGCATTTCTTTTTTCATAAAAATCTAATAAATCCAAACAATTAAAGGTTTGGCAAAATTTGGCACTACTTTTGCTTCATACTATATTGGCATAATATAAAAAAACAAGAAGAATGAGTTACATGACGTATATATTAAAAAATTCGTTCCTTAAAATTATTCCATTCTTTCTAATCTTGTTTCTATCCATTGGCTGTTCAACAGTTAAGGACGTCATTCATCCTACTGAAAAGACTGCTTCCCCATCAGAACCACCTATCCAAAAGGAGGATTATAAAGGACCTAAAGTTAAAGTTGTGATAACGAAATTTATTGATAAATCATCAAATCTTAAAAATAGTGGTCAAACGGAAGATGGTGTGGCGGAGATGTTAGGTAACGCATTATTGGCAACCAACCGTTTTATAATCCAGATGCGTTTATCTGGGAATGACTCAAAGCAACCCATTAAAGGAGCTGATCTTTTAGTTGAAGGGACCATCACCCAATTTGAACCGGGGAAAGGACTCATCATAAAAACCCAGTCCCATGTTACCTTTCTGTTGAATGTAAGCGATATCAAGACCGGTCGGAAACTTATCTCTCAAAATGTGGAGGGACAGGCGACGCCCGTGGAGAAGGCGATAAAAATGGCGATTGAAGAATCGGCTAAGCTCATTGTTGCCAAGACTCCATCTGAATACTACCGGGTTTCATCTTCCCCAACCCCATCTTCTCCCCCTCCACCGAAGGAATCCCCAAAACCTCCAAAAATCCAACCGGAGGTAACTTCACTTCCTCCGACACCTCCTCCGGTTAAATCAGAGCCTCCTCTTCGCGTCATTCAGGTGGTATGGTCTTATGTAAATTTACGGGAGGGACCAGGAATGAGTTATAAAAATGTTGGGAGCATTAAGCAAGGGACTTCTATGACACTTCTTGAAGAAAGCGGGGACTGGTTGCGTGTCCGGCTTTCAGATCGGAAAGAGGCGTGGGTGAGCAAGCAAGCAACCACGTTGGCTCCTAATACTCCACCTCCTCCTTCGAGTACTATTGCTCCACCGGGTACTCCACCAAAACCAAATCCTATGTGATGATTCAAAAAAGTTTATTTAAAAGGAATAAAAATTGTTAATCTGTCCAAAGTGTAAACTGCTCTACGAAAAAAGTACCAAATGCATTCGATGCGGTTCTCCCTTGGTTGAAAACACTTCTTCTGAAAAAGAGGAAAGGAAAGCCCCCCCTCCCTCAGAGATAAATAAAGAAACCCCTCCCATCCAGAAATCTAAAGATAAAAAAGAAGAATTGAGATCAACACCTCTATTTGATTTCGAAGAAAAATTCCCCCCCACCCCAAAACCTAAAGTTAAAAAAATTAAAAAAGAAGAGGATGAAACAGAGTCTCTATCAGACATGGAAAAGACCCTTCATGAAGTCCTAAGGGATGAACAAAGCTCTCCGGATATATTGCCCGGCAAAACAAAAGGTGAAATAAGTCGGTCAGAAAAAATTCAGATAAAGGTCCCAAGCCTATCCTTTCAAAAGATTGGCATGATCATTGTTATCCTAATAGGAGGATATTTCATCTGGTCCATCTACTCTCATTTTACACCCAAGAAACCGGGCACAAATGTTCCTCCCTCTAAAGAGTCCACCAACCTTCTCTCTCCTCGTCCGGCCACTCCTGCCAAACCTCTAACACCTCTTATAGAGTCGAAAAGTGGCTCCTCCCCCTTCTGCCCCTCCGGTTCCTACTCCCTTAAAAACACCTGTTTCAGATGGAAAGGAGATAGAAAACATAAAAAACCTCTTCGAAAACATTCGTGAGGCAAATTTAAAAAAGAATATCGATCTCTTCATCTACTGTTATTCCGCTGATTTTAAAGATCGGGACGGAAAGAAGAGGGAGACACTCAAAAATTGGGAAAATTTCACCTATATCAATCTCTCCTACACCCTGAGGGAACATTCAATATCGGGCGATACAGCTGGGGATTATCATCGAATGGGTTATCCGATTCTCTCCTAAAGCAGGTGGCAAACCTCAGGAGAGTAAAACGGTTCTGGATGTTACTTTAAATAAAGAACCCGACGGGTGGAAAATAAAGAACATTAAACCGATAAGTTAATTCTCTCACCTTATTCGACCTTCCACATACCCCTCCGATTGGATATTTCCCAAATCATCAAATTCCACATAGTATACGAAAGGGATGCGAATATTGGGAAGGAAGAATCTCACATCCATAAACTCCACCCGGTGCCTTCCATCTCTGGAATTTACGGATTTCACCACTGGAAAGCGTGCAAACCAGTAATAAAATTTCACACCCTCCGTGGCCAGTGCCTTTTCCACCCAGGGAGACCCGTTAAATTTTTGCCAGGACCGATACTCAAGTTTTTCAGGAGGCTGAAAGAGGCTATCTAATTTTCTATATCTTTCATATCTTTCAAGAAAAGGAACATGAGAGAGAGGTGCGGTTAGCGTCCTGAGAAGTCGAGAGTGTCCCTCTTTGAGATCGACAAATCCCTGGTAAATTTTATCTTTGGTCTCAACATAATTGGCCCATCGAAAAGGAGAGAGGGGTTGGGGTAACGAAGCCACCTGGATGACCCTCTCGTTTAAACTCTGCGCAAATGTCCTTGTGAGATGGATTGCTTGATTGTGCTGGGTCCAGCAAAAAAGGATGTAAAGCGTAACACCCATCAGGGATCCACGGCAGATCCATTGGGCTTTCCTTTTGAAGAAGAGACTTACCAAAAATGGGAAAAAAATGATTCCGGAGAAGATCAGGTCAATGATATAGATGAGATCCCATGAAAACCGATGTTCAGAGAAAGGAGAGAGAATCATCGTCCCATAAGATGTGAGAAGGTCGAGTATGACATGACTGACCAGTACAGGGAGACAGATCTTATAGAAACTCCAGAAGTAGGGACGTCTTGAGATTTTAACAAAGACCCAGCTGAAAAAAAGTGCATAAAAAGGGATCAATAAAAGGGAATGTGTAAAATCCCGGTGATATTCGAGATAAAATTGGCGGTTGAAAAGGCCAAGGACAAAATCGGTATCGGGAAAGAATCCCATCGCCAGACCTGCAACCGTCCCCCAATTCCCAATCTTCTCATCGTCTATGGCCTTCGCAATGACCACGCCTGTCAGCGTATGAGTGATGCTATCCATATTTTAATAATAACCCGCAGATAGTTTTTAAGGCAAATCAGTGGGGCAAATTGTCTTTAGGGGAAAAATCTGGTTATTCTGTGGACGGCTCTTCCCCAACTCTTAAGCGCAAACCTTAATCAAGCTTCAATTCAAATCCTTACATAAACCTCCTCTCCCCTGGCGGGAGAGGGCGAGGGTGAGGGGGAGTACCTTCATTTCCCTCATCGTTGAAGTTTGTGAATTGGCATTTACCGCCAACGGAATCTTTCCCCTTTACAGAACAGAGTTTTCATATTGACTTTTCCACCATAATTTAGTAATTTCCTAT
>CAVTZZ010000013.1:0-9182 GCA_963739325.1 uncultured delta proteobacterium
TAATACAGGCTCTGTATCCAACAAATGCTTAGCTTGGAGTAATACCTTTTCCGCTTCAATGGGTTGATCAACAAGGAGCCGAATGAGTGAATAGTCTGAAGAGTCTTTTAAAATGCCCCGATAACTCTCGGCAAGGGCAATCCTCCTTCCAGTCTTTTCTCTCATTTTATAGAGTTCCTTGACCGAGTCCTTAGCATTTTGAATGCTCATACCAAGGATATTAATATCCGCTGCTCTCAATATATCGCAGAGTTTTGAAAGCTCTCCAGGTGCATTCTTCAGAATTACTGAAAGTTGAATTTTCTTCTCCATCGAACCTTTCTCCTCTCTCTTTGAAAAACATAAATGAAAAGGATGCTGAAGAATAACAAATTGACCCATGAAGGTCAAGAATTAGAAATTGACTGAAGAATAATCACCGGATATTTGGATTAAGAAATGAGAGGCGTTAACAAGGCTCAAACTCGCCGGCATATTAATCCTCTTGATCATAAAATCATAATCTGTTAATTTCAAACGGAATCGAAAATATTTTTCTGCCTGAAAGTGGTTCAATGACAGATTCGAATCCCATCGCAAAGATGGAAACAAGAGTGCTCAATTTTTATTATGGTGCGACTCAAGCTCTCAAAGGGATCAATATCACCATTAGGGCAAACCAGATTACTGCTTTGATCGGTCCTTCTGGTTGTGGAAAATCGACCTTTCTCCGTGTTCTCAATCGGATGAATGAACTCATCCCTCATACGCAAACCGAAGGAACCGTCACCCTCGATGGTCAGGATATTTATCGTCCAGGAGTAGATGTCGTCTCCCTCAGGCAGAGGGTTGGCATGGTCTTTCAACGCCCAAACCCATTTCCCAAAAGTGTCTTTGAAAACGTTGCCTTTGGCCCAAAGTGTCTAGGGGTCTGATTCGAAAGGATGAAATTGGAGAAAAGGTGGAACAGAGCCTCAAGGCAGCAGCACTTTGGTCAGAAGTATCAGACCACCTCCACACCAACGCTTTGGACCTTACTTTGGGACAACAGCAACGTCTCTGCATTGCCCGAGTTTTGGCAGTGGAACCCGAGGTCATCCTGATGGACGAACCCTGTTCTGCCCTCGATCCCTTGGCAACACTCAAAATTGAGGAGTTAATGAAGGAGTTAAAAAAGGACTATACGATTGTTATTGTCACCCATAACATGCAACAGGCAGCTCGTACCTCTGATTGGACTGGATTCTTTCTTATGGGAGAAATGTTAGAATACGGCCCCACTGGCGATCTTTTCACACGGCCGAAAGATCATCGAACTGAAAATTATATCACAGGAAGATATGGATAAAATGATTAGAAGCACCAAATCTCAAGCACCAAATTCTAAACAAATGTTACGTCAGGAATTTAATCCCCCCTCCCCCCTTTAGTAAAGGGGGGTGGGGGGGGATTTGGTCATTCGAATTTGGGATTTGGGATTTGGAAATTGGGATTTCTTTTTTTGCTTTTGTTTATCTTGATGACCGTGGGTTGCCAGAGAACAAAGGCTGGGATTACAGTAGCCGGATCGACCTCAGTGGAACCTTTCGCTGAATTATTGGCCGAAGAATATATGATTCAGCCATCCTCAATCCCATATTTATGTTCAAGGCGGTGGATCCACAGCAGGGATAGAGGCGGTCATCTCTCATGCTGCAAACATCGGAATGTCTTCACGTACTTTAATGGAAAAAGAAAAGAATCTCTATCCAGTGACCATTGCCAAGGATGCCATTGCCATCATCCTTCATCCCAAAAACCCTATACAGGATCTCTTATTAGATCAAATCCGCGAGGTTTGGTCCGGAAAAATAAAAAGCTGGAAAGAGTTAGGAGGAGCTCCACATCCCATCGTTTTGGTCACCCGGGAGGAAGGTTCAGGAACACGGGAAGCCTTCCAAAGGTTTGTGATGGGAAAAGAGGATATCAGTCTTGAAGCCTTAGTCCAGGACTCCAATGGTGCAGTCCGCCAAGTCGTGGCAAGCAACCCCAATGCCATCGGCTATATCTCATTGGGATTGGTCAATGATAATGTAAAGGCGTTAAAAATCTCAGGGGTGGAACCCAATATGACTAATATTGACAATGGCCGATATACATTGGTCAGGCCGTTCTTATTTGTTTTTAATGAGGAACCCGTAGGAGAAGCGAAATCCTTTTTAGAATTCGTTTTGAGCCCATTGGCTCAAAAACTACTTTTAAAAGAAGGACTCGTACCCGTTCTCCCAAAACTCGCTCAGGAATAATCATGCAATTTAAAGAGAAAATCATCGAAAAAACCTTTCTTCTGATTGCTCTCTCATCAATTTCTATACTTGCCTTGATCACTTTCTTCATTTTTGAAGAAGGATTTCCTTTGATCTTGAAGATTGGTCTCAAAGCCTTCCTCCTCGGGGAGAAATGGATTCCAAGTAAGGGTTTGTTTGGCATCTTCCCGATGATCATGAGCTCTTTCTGGGTGACCTTTGGGGCTTTACTTTTAGGAATTCCTCTGGGATTGGCCTGTACGATTTTTTTATCTGAATTGATACCCCCTTCCGTTGGAATATTGTTGAGGCCTGCCATTCAGCTTCTCGCTGCCATTCCCTCAGTCATCTATGGGTTCTGGGGACTGATCGTACTTATTCCTTTGATTCAAAATTATTTAGGAGGACCTGGCCTGAGCATCCTCGCAGGCTCCTTGGTCTTAAGCTTCATGATCCTCCCCACCATTATTACGATCTCAGAGGATTCCCTCAAAGCCCTTCCTCCCTCTTATAAAGCAGGGGCTCTCGCTTTAGGAGCCACGCACTGGCAAACGATCTGGCGCGGTACTGATCCCGGCTGCCAAATCAGGAATTGTGGCCAGCATCATTTTGGGTATGGGACGTGCTATTGGAGAGACGATGGCCATGATCATGATCCTGGGAAATGCAGTGAAAATGCCAACCTCATTCCTGGATTCGGCCAGAACACTCACCACGAATATAGGCATTGAAATGGGGTATGCTTCTGGGGATCATCGGCAAGCCCTTTTTGCCACAGGAATTGTTCTCTTCTTCATTATCATGGCTTTGAATACTCTGGCTATATTTCTATCACGAAGGAGAGTCGGTTGAAGATTAATCGGACCCGATATCTGACTCAGGGCATTGCAAAAATTTTGATCTGGGTGGCTGCCCTTTCGACCATTGCCGTGATGATCCTGATCCTCTTCCAGATTCTCAGGGAAGGGTTACCTGTCCTCCACCTTCGCTTTTTTCTCGACTCTCCGAAAGAGATGGGACGGGAAGGCGGCATCTTCTCCACCATCATTGGAACTTTCGCTTTGACTGGCGTGGCCATTCTCGTTGGTGCGCCTCTGGGAGTTGGTACAGCCATCTTTTTGAGGGAGTATACAAGAGAGAACAAAATTAGCCGCATGATTCGTTTTGGGACGGACTGCCTGGCTGGAGTGCCCTCCATTATCTTTGGGTTGTTCGGGTTTGTCTTTTTTGTCATCCGGCTCAATATGGGATGGTCCATCCTTTCGGGTGGATTAACTTTAGCGGCCATGATCTTGCCTACTATCATCAGCACGGCCGAAGAGTCGATCAGGGCAATTCCCCCTTCCTATCGTGAAGTGAGTTACTCTCTAGGGGGTACGAAGTGGCAGACGATCACCCGAGTGATCCTTCCCAGCGCATTACCCGGAATCTTTACAGGCATCTTACTAAGCGTTGGAAGGAGTATCGGAGAAACCGCTGCAGTCATTCTAACTGCCGGCTCCTCCTTGGTGATGCCCACCTCTCTGTTCTCCCCCATCCGGACCATGGCTGTCCATTTTTATATCCTCGCCAGAGAGGGGATCTCCAAGGATATGGCTTACGGTACTGGAGCGACTTTGATTTTGCTCGTCCTGATCATTAATATGATCGCCCAATGGTTGATCGACCGGTATATTCGGCATCGGACCTAAAAGGAGCTTTATGTCCCAAGGAAGTAAGATTGTCATCAAGGATTTCAGTTTCTATTATGATTCTGTTCAGGCCCTCCAGAAGATCAGCCTCGATATTCAACCCAAACAGATATTTACCGTCTTTGGCCCTGCCCGGAGTGGAAAAACGACCCTCCTCAAAAGCCTTAATCGTCTGACAGATCTGATCTTCGGTGCCAGTCATACCGGTACCATTCTCTTAGACGGAATGGACATCTATGATCCAGAATTGAGTCTCACCCAATTGAGAAGACGCATTGGAATAGTCTTTGATCTCCCAATCCCACTTCCCATGTCTATCTTCGACAATGTGGCTTATGGTCCTAAACTGAGCGGCACAAATCGAAGGAATCGGTTAAATGAAATTGTCGAAAAAGCACTTCGATCTGCTGTGCTTTGGGAAGAAGTGAAGGACCGTCTCCACACCTCTGCCCTCCGGCTTTCCGGCGGACAACAGCAACGTCTCTGTATTGCCAGGATCCTGGCTTTGGAACCAGAAGTTCTACTCCTTGATGAGCCATGTTCAGGATTGGATCCCATCTCTACAGCAAGCATCGAGGGGACACTCCGCGAATTGAAAAAGGAATATACGATCATCTTGGTTCCTCACAATATCCAACAAGCTTCTCGAGTTGCTGATCGGGCTGGGTTTCTTTTAAACAGCGAGCTAATCGAAGAAGGGCCTGTTTATCAAATTTTTGCTAAACCAAGAGATAAAAGAACCGAAGAATATATCACTGGACGCTTCGGTTAAAAGGAGATAACGATGGCAACAGAAACCCAGTTTCAAAAGGAGTTAGAAGAACTAAAAGAAAATTTACTCAAGATGGCTTCCCTTGTTGAAGAGGCACTCCGTAACGCTATCCAATCTCTGGTCGAAAGAGATTCTTCTCTCGCACAAAAGACTTTCGATGTAGAAGATCGCATTAATAAAATGGAGAATGCCATTGACGAGATGTGCTTAAGACTTTTAGCATTAAGGCAACCCGTGGCTACCGACCTTCGATTTATCACCTCTGCGATGAAGATCAACACCGATTTGGAACGGATGGGCGATCAGGCTGTCAATATTGGCGAGCGTGCCATCTCTCTAAATCAAGAACCCCAACTTAAACCCTACATCGATATTCCCCGAATGACCAAGATTACCCAATCCATGGTCAAGGATGTCTTGGATGCTTTTGTGAACAAGGACCCCAAATTGGCTCGTTCGGTTTGTGAAAGGGATGATTTGGTAGACGGGTTAAATAATCAGGTCTTTCGAGAGCTTCTCACCTATATGATTTCGGACCCGAAGACCATCACCCGGGCGGTTCACCTGATGATCGTGTGCCGTTGCCTGGAACGGATTGCAGACCATGCCACAAACATCGCTGAAGATGTGATCTTTATGGTCGATGCTTTGGTGATTAAACATCATGCCGATGTCAAAGAAGAAGATGCTTAGGGCATAGTGCAAAGCGCATAGCGTAAAAGAATTTAATCCTATGCTATGCTCTCTGCCCTCTGCTCTATACTAATAGGTATCTAAATATGAAGTTTAATACTGATCCTGAAGCCCTCAAGAAAGAGGTGGTCATTGAAACCTACCGGTCTCGGGGTCCTGGGGGGCAGAGGAAGAATAAAACAGAAACTGCTGTCCGATTAAGACATATCTCTTCTGGGATTACTGTCACTGCTACGGAGTATCGATTTCAATCACAAAACCTAAAACTTGCTTTTGAAAGGCTTCGACAACGCCTTCTCAAATTGAATCAACCACGAAAGCGAAGAATACCGACCTCTGTTCCGGTAGGAGTCATGGAAAGAAAGCAAGAGGAGAAAAAGACCCATTCTGCGAAGAAACGCCTGAGACAGAAACTCTCCAAAGAATTGGAGCAATGGGAGTAGTGATTAAAGATCGAATACCAAGTTGGAAATCTTGGAAAGTGGCCATGGGGAAATCTCTCATTCACTCCTTGAGGTGAGCCGTTTTTTCTTCGAACTCCTTCCAAAACTTTTCATCGCGTTTCTGCCAGTTTTCTCCCCAACGACCAGTGAAAAATCCTTTCAATTTCTCAAAGAGGAGCTTCCACCCTGGCAAATATTCATACTTCAGTACATCCTCAAGGAAGGGAACAATCTCCCCCAGTTTTTCCTTGGGGAGATAGGCACGGGCCTTCATTTCAAAAGATCGTTTCAAGGCTTCTGGAGTAAGAGCATGGGCTGTGAGCATGACCACTGGAAAGTTGCGACTCACCGCCAGTTCTAAGAGGTCAAATCCCCGGACCCCCATAATATCCAGGATGACGACATCATAGGTAAACGAGATCATCCTTTCGACTGCTTCTTGATAAGTGGTGGCTTTATCGAACCTGCATTTTGGAGCCGCATCCGAAATCTCTTCCTCCAGGACTGTCAAGACATCCGGTTCGTCATCCACTGCCAAAATCATCTTATTGTTTAAAATGGATTCTGCCATGATTTATTCTCCTTCCATGAGTTTAAGGGGAGGAATTCTAACTGTGAAACATGTCCCAAGGCCTTCACGGCTTACCAATGTGATTTCGCCCCCCATAGCACCCACCAGGGCTTTGACGCCTGGAAGTCCAAGACCGAGCCCTGGTACATCAGTATTTTTCTTGTCATTCAGCCGAACGAAACGTTCGAAGATGATCTCCTGTTCTCCTGGGGGATTCCTAATCCATCATCTTCAATCGATACCATAAATCCAAATCGCCTTCAATAGTTGCATTGATGCGTTTACGACGGTACTTTAAAGCGTTGCTCATGAGATTCCGAAGGATCTGCTTGATCTTCTTCTGATCATGGCAGAAGGGAGACTTGCAATATTTCCCTTTGATTTGAATGCAAATCCCGTGATCTTCAAGATTTTGTTTAAATTCCTCCTGATTCTTAGTCTGGCAGAGTTTCTCTGCCACATCGGGAACAGAAACCTCCAGCACCTCAAGGATCGATTCCCCAAGGACTCTTTCGATTGAAAAACGTTCTTTCTGAAATAATTTTTCCTCGGAACGGAAGATTTCTATCATCTCGTTAAGGAGGGCTTGTGCTTTATGGACATTTCTCAATATGCGCTCAATGATCCGTTTTTGTTGATCGGTGAGAGGGCCATACCTCTCTGCTTTATGAAGAAGATTGTCAGTGCTTGTAGAAACAATAGACAAAGGGCCTGTGAGGTCGTGAATCAAGAGATCGAACAATCGCCATTTCACATCCATTATCTTATCTTCTTGGTTGTTCTCTTTATCTTTTTTTGTAATATTAGTTTTACTCAGAATGCTTTCTCCTAACATGGTAAAGATATGGAATACGTATAGGAGAAACCCCATTATCTGTCAAGTAAAAAATAGGGGCGAAGGGTTGACTATTTCGTATAATTTTTATAACAATATCTCATCGAGATGAAAATGGATAGGAGGCTCAAAAATGAAAGCAATGGTTCTGAAAGAGGTTTTACCGATCGAAAAAGAACCTCTTGAAATGGTCGATTTGCCAGATCCTGTTCCTGGTCCTAAAGAAATTTTAGTAAAAGTCTCTGCCTGTGGGGTTTGCCATACCGAACTCGATGAAATTGAAGGAAGAATTCAATCAAGACTTCCCATCGTTTTGGGGCATGAGATTGTCGGAAGGGTGGACCGTTCAGGCCCAGAGTCAAAAAAATTTAATTTAGGTGACAGAGTCGGAATTGCCTGGATCCATTCATCATGTGGAAAATGCTATTTTTGTCAAAAGGGAAATGAAAATTTATGCCAAGAATTCAAAGCGACGGGATGTCATGTCAATGGTGGTTATGCCCAATATACACTCGTATCAGAAGACTTTGCTTATTTGATTCCCATGCGATTTTCTGATTCTGAAGCAGCTCCTCTCTTGTGTGCCGGTGCCATTGGATATCGGGATCTAAAAATCTCTGGGATAAAAAGCGGTCAAACATTAGGACTTTTTGGTTTTGGCGCTTCTGCTCATATTGTCATTCAGGTGGCCAAATATTGGGGTTATGAAGTATTTGTGTTCACAAGAAGTGAAGCCCATCGAAATTTAGCTAAGAAATTGGGAGCTTCATGGACAGGTGAACCAGAGGATGAACCTCCCCAAAAAATCCATTGTGCTATTGATTTTACTCCCGTTGGAGAAACAGTGCCCAATGCTTTAAAGGTTTTGGAAAAAGGTGGGAGATTAGCCATAGCGGTCATTCGAAAGAGAAATCCTATCCCACCGATGGACTATGCCCAACTCCTCTGGGATGAGAAAGAGATAAAGAGTGTCGCCAATATTACGAGGGAGGATGTTCAGGATTTCCTCCCTTTGGCTGCCAAGATTCCTATTGTCCCTGAAGTCCAGGAATTTGAATTAAGAGATGCAAATAAGGCACTTTTTTTATTGAAACAAGGAAACATCCAAGGAGCAGGGGTTTTGAGAATACCTGATTAAAGAAATTTACCCCGTTAGAAAGCCCCGCTGCTCGCAGCGGGGATAAAGGCTGTTCCTTTTTCAGCGAACACGGGGTTTAATGCCCCGTGTGAGCCTTCCCGTTAGAAAGTGGAAGACTTTCTAACGGGGTTTACTAAAGGAAAGGGAAACTATTTGTCCTGAATCAAGGACTAATCTTTCTTTTTTAGAAAGCCTTTGAGAGTCTGCCGGTCACTCTCGCTCAGGGATTCCCAGTTTACTCCCATCTTATAAATCCAACCCGACTCATCCTCAACCCGGCTGTACCATTTTACCTCGGCTAAAGTTCTCAATCGCGGCAGGTCTGGACGGAGTTCAACCTCAATTTCCAATTTATTTTGATATGGAGAGGACGGATGGAAGACATGCAAACCATCGATCTGAACTGTGTTCGTCCCAATACAGATGTCCTTCTAAAGAGATATCAAAAACCTTTCCCTGAACGACTCGGGAACAGATAGCAGGGTTTTTGCTATCAAGGATTCTGAATTTAACAAAAGAACTGGATGGAGCACGAATGTATTTACGACGCTCCTTGGGTTCCCAGAATTTCTTAAGAATCTTAAGCACTTCGCTACCTACCCATCCTAGATATTCCTTGAATGGTAACAGTATATGGTAGAGAGATATAGATTTCAAGTTAAATGAGACCGCAGCAGAGCTGCGGGGCATCCAATTCTCTAAAAACTTTCCTCCCTCTTGACGGGGGAGGATTAAGGGTGGGGGTGATGATAAGATCATTTCCCCCCTCACCCTA
>CAVTZZ010000014.1:0-12476 GCA_963739325.1 uncultured delta proteobacterium
GTCAAAATGGAGCCTTGACATAATCCGATTCTCTTAATCTTGTATTTCTCAGACCGAGGACAAAATTCTTAACGAAATAGAAAACCGATGGTTGATAAATCTTTTTTGGATATTTTGTAAATACTTCACCTACCTCTTTCCTATCATAAATCTTAAATAACTGCCTCAGTTCCTTAAAATCACCATAACTTAAAATCTGGTGGACGATGTAAATTTTATCCCTATCCCTATCCCTATCCATTTTCCCCACATTCTTTGACCACAAAAACGGTTGAAATGTCCGCGGAATTTTTTTCATCTCCAAAGTCCTGTATAAAAATTTATACCAGATATTTTATTAGATCACAATATTCGTATTTTCCACTCTATTATTTTAAATTTGCTATTTCCAACTGCCAATTAGAAAAAAAATCGAAAATCCAAAATCAGCATTTTTTACTGCTTTCTGCATTCTGCCTACTGCCTTCTTCTTACTTCTCATTCAACGAGTTTATTCTTTATCGCATAGTGCATAAGTTCAGCATTGGTCTTCATCTTCATTTTTTCAAGAATGCGGGTTCGATAAGTACCGATGGTTTTTACACTCAGCGATAATTCCTCGGCGATCTGACTTATTGTTTTTCCTGAGGCAATCATCAGCATCACTTGAGACTCACGATCCGATAAGATTTCGTGGAGGGGTTTTTCAGTTTCTGTTTCCAGATCAAAGGCTAACTTCTCAGCGAGAGTTGGGCTGATATATTTTCCTCCTCTGAGTATTTTTCTGATCGCCTTAACCAATTCCTCTGGTGCACTATCTTTGGTCAGGTAACCGGACGCATGCGCTTTTAAGGCTCTTACTGCGTATTGATCTTCAGGATAAATACTTAACATAAGGACAGGAAGTTTCGGGTATTCATGTTTCAATTCTTTTAATACATCTAATCCACCTCTGCCTGGCATTTTAATGTCCAGTACGACTATATCCCAATGCTGTTTCCGAACAAGTTCAAGCACTTCTTGAGAATTTTGGGCTTCACCAACCATCGCCACATCAGGTTCCTCCGATAGGATTTGTTTCAGCCCCTGCCGAACAATAGGATGATCATCAGCAATCAGTATCTTGAGCATAAAACACCTCTTATTTTCGATTTACGATTTGCAATTTGCAATTGAATAAACCCATTAACCCATTTTCGATTTGCGATTGCCAATTTACGATTTTTAAACATTCTAGATCGCATTAGATCGCAAATTGTAAATTTATCTCCTTGAAGCTGATTTTCTTGACGAAGCCATTATCGCTACGATCTCATTCGCTTCCTTAAGCAACGGTTCCACCAGCCCTTTTTCTAAAAGACCGCCTTCAATAATTAGCTCCAGCCAATAGGCAGTTTCATCTGCCTCTTCCTCAACTATCCCCAATTTTGCAACAAATTCTGCTTTTGAACGTCCTTTACAAGCACTACGATAGTTAGCTCCGACAGATGTTCCCGAATTAATAAGTTGATTTCCAATAGCACGGCCTTCTATAGATCGAGGTAAGGAGCCTACAAGTTTGATCACCCGAAGTGCAAATTGTTTTGTTCTCTTCTTTAATTCCTCCTCATTCATAATATCATCCATTAATAATTTTCAATTTACGATTGCCAATTTCGGATTTTAGAGACCAAACCAAACTTAAAATCACAAACCGGTAATTGCAAATTGGAAACCGCAAATTGGAAATCGTAAATCGCAAATGGTCAATTACTTTTTAATGGTATGTTTACAATGACCGTTGTTCCTTTTCCGGAGGTGCCGATGATCTTCACTTCGCCTCCCCAGGGATAGACTCGCTCACGCATTCCAATAAAGCCGAATGATTTGGGACTGGAAATCTGCTTCTCTGTAATTCCTTTGCCGTTATCCTCTACCCTCAGTTCAATCTTGGTGGCCTTTTGTCTCAAATTCACTTTGACCCTTGTTGCGTGCGAATGACGAGTTACATTGGTTAGTGTCTCCTGGAAGATACGGAAGAGGGCGGTTGAGAGTTTTTCGTCCAGAGTGATCTCCTCAGGGATTGCTGTAACATGGCATTTAATCCCAGTCCGGTTTTGAAACTCCTCTGCTTGCCATTCGATAGCTGCTGCAAGTCCCAGGTCATCCAATAATCCTGGTCTTAATTGTGTTGAAATCCTTTTCACCGTCTTGACAGTGGCATCGAGAAGCTGGGACATTGATTTCGCCTTCTCGTGAAGCGGTTTTTGATCTCTGGGCAATTTCTTGCTCATCCAGGACAGGTCCATTTTTAGGGCGGTCAATGCCTGGCCCAATTCATCATGGATCTCCCGGGCTATCTGCGTCCTCTCTTCTTCTCGGGTAGCCTGCAATCGGGCGGAGAGAGACCTCAACTGTTCCTGTGAACTTCTTATTTGATCTTCTGCCTGCTTGCTTTCTGTAATATCCTGGGCTGTTCCAAAAACGCTACCAATTCTGCCTTCACTGTCCCTTTTTGGATATCCTATGGCGTTCATCCAACGGATAGTCTTATCTGGACGGAGTATCCGGAACTCAATGTCGAAGGGAATTCCCTCATTGATCGATGTTGTCACTGCATTGTTAAGAATATGCCAGTCATCGGGGTGGGTGACTTTCTGGTGCGTGGCAAAAGAGGGTGGGTCTTTTTGAGGATTAAGACCGAAGATACGGAAGATCTCCTCTGACCATGTAGGTACCATAATGGATGTATCGAGTTCCCAGTGTCCGATATGTGCCGCTTTCTGAGCCTCTTTGTGGAGGGCTTCGCTTTTTTTGAGTGCCTCTTCAATTCTTTTGCGCTCGGTGATGTCACCGTAGGCGATGGCGACACCATAGCCCTCCAGCGGTATGGGCGCGGCGGTCACACTGATCCAGGTGATTTCGCCTTTGTCCTTTACAATGCCCATCTCCACGTTCTCAATCAGACGGTTTTCTCGCAATGCCCTGCTACTAGCATACTCATCGGCGGGCATGGGTGTGCCGTCCTTCCGAATAATCTGCCATTCCTTGCTGTCGATTCTCCTTTGAGCGTGTACCTTGCGAGTGATGCCCAACAGCTTTTCTGATTGGCGATTCCCTTCCATGATCTTGCCCGATTTGTCCGAAATAGTGATACCGAGTGGAAACGATTCGAATAAGACCCGGTACTTTTCCAGGCTGACTCGCAGCGCATCCTCCGCCTGCTTGCGCTCGGTGATGTCAATGAGCACCCCGCGCGCACCCACAAAGCCCCCCTCTTCGATGATGGGATTGGTCAGCGTCCTCACCCACTTGATATCACCATGTTTGCCGATCACGCGATAATCGCTCTGCCTTACAATTCCCTCGCGGAGCTCAGAAAATCTTCTCATCAGAAGATCGTGATCCTCCTTGTGCACAAACTCAAGGAACTGCCTGCCGATGAGTTCATCGGGTTCATACCCTAATGTATTCTTGACGACCGGACTGATGTAGGTGATCACGCCGCTGCTGTCGAGTGTGTAGATGACATCGCTGACGGATTCCACCAGATTGCGGTATTTTCCTTCGCTCTCCCGCAGTGCTTCCTCTGCCCGCTTGCGCTCGGTGATGTCACGAAGAAATACAAACATCCGTCCGCTGCCAACCTCCATATAATTGACACTGACCTCCATATCAATAATTTTCCCATCCTTACACCTGTGGCGGGTTTCAAACCGGTCCCCGCCAACCTCCATTATCTTCTGGATGCGTCGAGCCGTCTCTTTAGGCCTCTCTACTGCTTCGACATCTGGAATTCTCATGGTCAGCAGTTCATCTCGGCTGTAACCTACCATACAGCAGTAAGCATCGTTTAGGTCCAAAAAACGTCCTTGCATATCTACAATCCAAAAACCATCCATGGTAGTACAGACGATTGTTCTGTACTCCTCCTCCGCCCGCTTTCGCATACCGATATCGCGGGTGATACCTACGAAGCCGGTGGGATGTCCCTCCGCATCAAATAAAGGTGAAGAGAGTACTTCGACATCCACCCAGTACCCATCCTTGTGCCGCATCCGGTATTCATTCGGTATATTAAAATCAGTTTTCCGCTCCGGCCGGTTCTGGATGACCTCCCGCATTCGGACCAAGCCGTCTTCATCCAAGAGGTCCACCACGTAGAGCCCACATGCTTCCTGTGGCGTATATCCCAGCACGCGCTCGACCGCCGGGCTGACGTAGACGAAATGCAAACGCAAATCCAACTGCCAGACAATATCCTCCACGCAATCGGTGATGATGCGATATCGCTCTTTACTCTCCCGCAGTGCCTCCTCCGATCGCTTGCGCTCGGTGATGTCAACCGCTATGACGCCAACATTCACCACTTTCCCATCTTCATCGAAAATAGGATAGACAAAGCTATCAATCCACATCCCCGCACGCCGATCTTCATAACGAATAGGTTTGCCCGTACGGATGACTTCATCAACTTGCGTTTTTCTGTCTCTTGCAATCTCAGGAGGGAGACAATTATAGATACAAGTACCAATGAGTTCGTTAACATTTATACCCAGTCTTTGGGCCAATGTCTCATTCGCGATAATGACGATCCCTTCGGTATCCACCACAAAGGCGGATTCTTTAATTGCACTCATGAAACCCCGCAATGTCCTCTCACTCTTTTGGAGCATCTCCTCCGCCCGCTTTCGCTCGGTGATGTCCCGCACGACGCCTTGAAGGTAGCGTTTATCCCCGACACTGATAAGTGTGGAACTGATTTCAACGGGCATCCTATTTCCGTCTTTGGTTAAGATTTCCCATTCTTTTCGCATCCCTTTTCCAGCAACCAGCTTCTGAAGTTCCTCTGGAGTATCTCCTTTCAAATCCTCAGGGGTGAATTGGCCAATCTTCATAGAAAGGATTTCATCCCTCGAATACCCTGAGAGTTCTTCAGCCTTTCTGTTGCAGGCGACAAATCTCCCGGTCTCAGGATCGGCGAGGAGAATGGGGTCATGGCTGCCTTCAAACAGATTATTAAACTTTGCTTCAGACTCTTTCAACGTCTCTTCTACACGCTTCCGCTCGGCTTCTGACTTTCCCAATTCAGTCATTCGGTGGCGTAATTCTGTTAACTCATTTATCAGTTGTTCTTTTGTTTTGTATTGATCTTCCATTCTTTCATACCTCTATCATTGCTTCCTCATACTTCCTTTCCTTTTAAAAATCGGTATAGTTCTGATTGGAGAACCCTCCAACTCCTTCCAACTTTTATTGCCCTTATCTTTCTTTGATGGATATGGTTTAACAACGTTGGCTTCGAGACCTTTAGGTATTGGGCTGCCTCATCTGTTGTGAAAACCTGGTCATGGCTTATTGTTGACATTATTTCACCTCAATCTTTTTTAATTTGTTCTATCTTGTTTCAATTTTATTTAAGCAAAATGAATACCAAAGTAGGAACTTTAAGGATTGTGGCGTGGAAGTAGTTAATTTTTAAGTATTAATTTAAATTTTTAATCAGTATTTGATGATGAGATTGAACTCCGGGAAATTTACAATTGTTGTGCTGTCTTGAACAATTTTGGCAAAATATCACTACTTCTTCAACTCATTTCATAGGCTCATCAGGGCGAATAAACCAAATATCGTGATGATTGCGCCTGAGATTCGGTTTACCCAACGCAACCTGCGAGGCTCGACCTTTGTCAGAATCATACCCACGACACTGCTCAAAATAAGCCACCAGAGGGCTGAGCCAATAAATACGCCCAGGACCAAAAATCCCGCAGAGACATAGTTGCCACCTGTACTTCCTACTCCCAAGCCGGCAAATATCCCTGCAAAGGATAGAATGGTCATTGGATTGGTGAGTGTCAGGAAGAAAGTTGAGGCATAAGCACTTAAAAGGCTATTCCCTTTGACTGAAGCCTCTTGTTTGGCAGGACTGGCAAAAAAGATCTTCAGACCCAGAAAACAGAGAAATAAACCGCCTATAAGATGAAGCCATAATTGTTGTCGGATCAGGATAGTTGAAATGAATGTGAGTCCGAATCCAGCAATGGAGCCATAGATCGCATCAGCCGTGGCCGCCCCCAGACCAGAGATAAGTCCGGATGTACGACCTACGGCTAATGTGCGGCGTATACACAATACACCGATGGGTCCAACAGGTGCAGCAATTGAAAAGCCGATGATGAGACCTCGAAGGAAAAAACCGATGTTCATTGGACGTTCAGGGGAAGAAGTTTAAATTTCGCCCAGATAGGCCTTTCGAACCATTTCGTTCATACGCAAATTTTCGGCTGAATCGCTCAGCACGACCGAACCCGTTTGCAGTACATATCCCCGACTGCAAACCTGTAGTGCCATACGCGCATTCTGTTCAACCAAGAGAATCGTCGTACCGTCAGCATTCAGTTGCTGAATCGTTTCAAAGATGCTATCAACCAATACAGGTGCCAAGCCCATGGAAGGTTCATCCATCAAAAGAACGCGTGGGTTAGCCATCAGTGCTCGACCAGTTGCCAGCATCTGCTGCTCGCCACCACTCAGCGTACCAGCCACCTGTTTGCGACGCTCCTTCAGTCTGGGAAAGAGCGTAAAGACCCGTTCCAGATTTTCGTTGATGAGCCGTTTATCGTTAATGGCAAAGGCGCCCATCTCCAGATTCTCTGTCACCGTTAGCCGGCCAAAGACGCGACGGCCTTCAGGAACTTGAACCACCCCTTTAACCACAATTTCATGAGGGGGATAACGGGTAAGATCTTCACCATCAAGGCGGATAGATCCCTGACGGGGCCGTAATAAACCGCTGGTTGTCCGGAGGGTGGTGCTTTTTCCTGCTCCGTTGGCTCCAATCAGTGTGACGATCTCCCCTTTATCAACGGTAAGCGAGACACCCTTGAGGGCATGAATATTCCCATAATAAGCATGCACGTTTTCGATTTCAAGCATGGCCATAACTAAAGTTCCTAAAAAATTCGCATGGTGCAAAGAGCAGGGCGCATAGCATACAATAGCAGACTAAGGATAAGGTTAAGACTAAGTTTTCTTAACCTAAACCTCAACCTCAACCTTACTTTTAAGACTATGCTCAATGCATTTCAGCGGCGCTGCCTCGCCCCAAGTAGGCTTCAATCACCTTAGGATTATTCTGAATCTCGGCCGGAGTGCCCTCGGCAATCTTTTCCCCATAGTCTAATACTGTCACTGTCTCAGAAATGCCCATCACCACCCGCATCTGATGTTCAATGAGAAGAATCGTGATACCCAAATCATCACGGAGATGGCGAATAAAGTCCATCATGTCCTGTGTTTCCCTCGGATTCATCCCTGCTGTCGGTTCGTCAAGGAGCAAAAGTTTGGGACGGGAGGCCAGGGCGCGGGCGATTTCCAACCGCCGCTGGTCACCATAAGGAAGATTCTTAGCTAAAAAATCGCCCTTACCGGTTAAGTTGACGAATTTGAGGAGGCGCCGTGCTTCTACAGCTGCCTCTTTTTCCTCATGCTGGGTGGCAGGCAGTCTTAAAACGATGCCAAGGAACCCCGCTTTCAAGTGACCATGGAGACCGACCAGCACATTCTCTATCGCTGTCAAATTAGGAAAGAGACGAATATTCTGATAGGTTCGAGCAATGCCCAGGCGTACGATTTGATCGGGCAACAGGCCAACCAGCGAGTGGCTGTTGAAAAGAATCTCTCCAGCTTCAGGCCGGTAAAAACCGGTGACACAGTTAAAGAAGGTTGTCT
This sequence comes from uncultured delta proteobacterium, assembly GCA_963739325.1. GTDB lineage: Bacteria > Desulfobacterota > BSN033 > BSN033 > UBA1163 > CAVTZZ01. The sequence continues at coordinate 7,693 of CAVTZZ010000014.1, forward strand.
TGCCAGCGCCATTAGGTCCGATGATGCTGTGGATACTGCACTCCTTCAGTTCTAAGTCCAATTCATTCACAGCAATCAGCCCACCGAATCGTTTCGTCGATTTGCGCGCCGTGAGAATCGTCATAAGACCTTCCACCTTATCGGCTTCGTTGCCTGATCATGATTCCGATTCTGTCTCGACAGATTCTGCCTCGTGTAACTCGCGGCGATGTACTGCCTCTGGCCAGAGGCCTTCCGGTTTGAGAAGCATCATGGCCACAAGAGCAGCACCATAAACTAATAAGCGATATTCAGCAAACTCCCGGAGGAGCTCAGGCAAGCCAACAAGGGCGATCGAACCCACGAGCACACCCGGAAGGCTTCCCATGCCACCTACGATAATCAGGCAGAGAATGTTAATGGAAATCATGATATTGAAACTGTGTGGATAGACTGAACTTAGTTTGCTGGCAAAGATGGCACCACTCAGAGCAGAGAAAGCAGCACCTGTAGCAAAGGCCATCAGTTTAGTGGTGACGAGATTGATCCCCATGGCCTGGGCCACATCCTCATCCTCACGCACTGCCATCCAGGCTCGCCCTAATCGGGAATCTCTAAGCCGCCAAGAGATAAAACCAACGAGCAAACAGCCAGCGAGAATAAGATAGTAAATCTGTGGAGGGCCGGCAAACTCAAAGCCACCGATAGATGCCTTAGGAATTTTACCAATCCCTTGTGCACCACCCAGCCAGGGTCGCAAGAAGTCCGAGAGGACGAGAATGCGGATAATTTCACCAAAGCCAAGGGTCGCAATAGCAAGATAATCTCCACGCATCTTCAGAACAGGGATGCCTAACAGCACTCCCGCCACCACTCCCATAAAGATCGCAAAGGGCAGAGCTCCCCAGAAGGATAGGTGAAAGAAGCCCAACTCAGGGGAGGTCAATACGGCAGTGGTATAGGCGCCGATGGCGAAGAAAGCAACATACCCGAGATCTAAGAGACCAGCAAAGCCGACGACAATATTCAATCCCCAACCTAAAAGAACATAGAGTCCAACGATCGTGAGCACTTCGCTTAGGAAGAGGCCAAGTACCTGAGGTAAAACAAGTAGGATAGCGATGAGAATAAGTAGACTCGTCATTTTTAATATACGCTGACCTTTAGGTGGCAGCCGCCGAAGACCTGCTCGAATCGAACTTCCCCTTTTAGTCCAAAAAAAGGACGACGCAGCAATCAAAATGAACAATCCAATAGCCCCATAGAGGGTGAGTCCATTGGCGGCGAAAAGCCATTCATTGATAACCGCCAGAGGCCCCCAAAGGGAAAAGGTGGGACGGAGCAAATCCTGCAGTACACCCGCCATCACAATGCTACCCAGAGACATGATCAACACCCGACGGACAAGGTTGGGCGATAGATAGAACAGACCTGCCAATAGACCACTCAGGGCTCCAGCAGCAAGAAGCAGGAAAATGCCAGTTTGTGTTCCTTGTTTAAAAGTGAGTAATTCGTAAAGGATAGGCATGGCATTGACGAAGACTTTACGGAGATTAATCAAGCTCCCTGCAATGACGAGAAGAGCTAATAGGCCTCCTATCACTAGGCCTGAAATAAAGCTATTTCCAAGAATCCATAGTGGCTCAGCCGGAGTGGTGCGTTTGGCTGCGAGATACCCCATAAAGACTGCAACCGAGAGTAAAAGAGTGTGGCCCATGGAGATAACATTGCTAATAATATCGCGTTGGCTAAAAGCCTCGACCATCCCGATAAGTGAAAGCAGTACTGCTACGATGCCACCAATCAGTCCAATCTTTATCCCTTGTTTCCAGACTTTTCTCATAGCCTGTTTATCGTTTGGATCGTTAGGTTCGTTTAGATCGTTAATTTCGCCAAACCATCTCAACGTTCTAAACGGCCATAACGTTCTGACGGCATCTTTTAGGCTTTCTTCACAGTCAGACGTTCTCCCAGAATACCTGTCGGTCGAAAGATCAGCACAAGCACGAGCATGATAAAGGCAATCGCATCTTTTAGCTGGTAAGGGGCCACAATCCCCAGGCCGTCCAAGAAGAGGCTGGGGCCCACTGATTCGACGAGGCCGAGAAAAATTCCGCCCAACATTGCCCCGGGGATATTACCAATGCCGCCCAATACCGCCGCAGTAAAAGCTTTAATCCCCGGGATAAAACCCATGAAAAAGTGCACCTGTTTGAACATCAAGGCATAGAGGACTCCTGCCGCTCCAGCAGACATCCCACCGATAACGAATGTCGTCACAATCATCCTGTCAATGTTAATCCCCATCAGCCAGGATATCTCCTTATCCTCGGAAACAGCGCGGATCGCCTTTCCAACGCGTGTGCGCTGGACAAAGGAATAGAGAGCAGCCATCAGCAATGCTGCTGCCAAAATGACCACTGCCTGAAATTTCAAAATACGAAACCCTCCCATCATCCATTCGCCCTCCAGTATCTTTACTACAGGGTAAGCCTGGAAACCAGAACCATAGAGTCCCCTAAACGTGTATTGAAGAAAGAAAGAGGCTCCGATAGCAGTAATGAGGGGAACGAGGCGAGGTGCCGTTCGAAGGGGACGGTAAGCAATCCGTTCCAGAAGAACAGCGATTAAAGTAGAGGTGGCCATGGAGACGAGAAAAATGATGATCAAACAGAGGATCGGTTGACGATCTAAAAACCCAGATGAGTAAAAAGCAGCCGCAACATAATAGGCGGTGTAAGGTCCGCTCATAAAGACTTCGCTATGGGCGAAGTTGATCATTCGCAGAATGCCGTAGACCATGGTGTACCCCATGGCGATGAGGGCGTAGATGCTCCCTTGAGCCAAACCGAAGATGAGGAAATCAAACCAGTGATGGCGGGTGTATCGGCCTGTGGTTAATGTGGCTGTGGAACCCCAAATAATCACGGCTAAAATTATTCCCCCAATGAGCCACATGACGATATCTGTGGGGGTAATCCTTTCTCTCCACCGTTTCAGCATAAGGGTCTCCGCCCCTTGAGTTCACCCTGTTAGAAAGCCCCACCATTTATGGCAAGGATAATATAGAATAAAACTTCAATTCCTAACAGAAAGGGCGGGGTTAAAGCCCCGTCCTTTCTAACGGGGTGAACTTGAAAAGTTATTAGATAAACACCACGCAACAAACCCCTCACCCCACTCCCTCTCTGCCTGCCGGTAGGCAGAGAGGGAGTGGGGGAGGGGCCGCCACTTTAGAAAAAAACCCCGTTTTTTTAAAAAAGGTTACTTTTTAGCTGGAGCTTTTTCTGGTGCTTTTGCAGCCGGAGCTTTTGGAGCCACCTTAGCTGGACCTGGCGCTGCAGGCGTCCAGAAAGGTTTATCAGGCACCGCTAACTTTTTAACATTATCTACTGTTGTTTTGTAGACCGCGATCCTCGGATCCGCACAGTCTCCGTATTGATTGCAGGTAACATTTCCTGTCAAGCCTTTTAAGTTCTTGGTAGCGAACAGAGCGTCCCTTAGTTTCTGGCGGCCAATGTAAAGTGTGCCGTCTGGGGCCTTCTTGGCCACCTTCTCAATAGCAGCAAAGATCATCAACGCCGCATCATAGCCATGAGCATGGAAAGGTGCAATGGGTTTTTCACCGTATTTCTTCTGATGCTTCTCCAGAAAGCTCTTGTAGCCGGTAGCAAAGGCTGAGAAGTCAGGGCTTGAATGATACATTCCAATCGCTGTCTCACCTGCGGCCTTATAGAAATCTGTTGAGAATATTCCGTCAGCACCCATCAGGGCGACTTTCTCCAAACCCCTCACCTCTTTCACCTGACGTGTAATGTGTCCACCTGCTGCAATAAAGATGGGGTAGTAGATGAATTCGGGTTTGCCTGTGGCGATCTTGGTTAGAACGGGTCGCATGTCTGTGTCCGTTGGAGCAACTGCTTCCTGAGATGTGATGCTTCCGCCCATCTTTTTGAAGTTCTCGGCAAAAACTGCCTGCAAGGCTTCAGCATAGGGGCTTCCATCATGGATGGTCGCTGCCTTTTTGACCTTTAATTGATTAAAGGCAAACTCCGCTGCCACGGCGCCCTGTACCTTATCGTTGTGGGCGGTTCGAAGATAACCATCATATTCCGGCCCGCGTTTCGGGTCTGTTAAAAATGGAGCGGTATTCGAGGGCGATACCGTGGCGATGCCAGCCTTCCATAAAATCGGTGCACCAGGCCTGGCCTCGCTTGAACAGTTGGAGCCGATCGCCGCTACAATGGTCGGGTCGGCGGCAAGTTTGGTTGCGGCGGCTTGACCACCTTCGGCGTTACAGCCCGTGTCTTGAACGGATAGCTTGATAGGGAAGCCAAGGATTTTTCCACCCTTGTCTTCAATAGCAATCTCGACGCCACGTTTGGTATCTGTACCCAATGAGGCGTCCGGCCCTGCGACGACCATCCAGCAGGCAATGTGGATGGGATCGTTGGGTTTGATCTTCACCACACCAATCTTGTCTTCATAAACAAATGCTGCTGGTTTTGCAGGAGCTGCTTTAGGCTTTTCCGGAGCTGCTTTTGGTTTCTCCGGAACTGCCTTTGGCTTCTCCTGTGCAACTGAGGTTAAAACAAGGCCTGCCATAATGGCAATAACGAAGAATAATAAGAATAAACGTTTCATAGTGACCTCCTTTCCTCTACGAAATAAAATTAATTTTTAGAAACCAAACCCCTCCTTTTCCCTTATGTTAAACACATCACCCCCTCTCAAATTTTTTCTTGTTAAAGTGGTGCCATATTATATAAATGCATATATAATTGTCAAGTTATTCCTAAGGTCTT
>CAVTZZ010000015.1:0-5180 GCA_963739325.1 uncultured delta proteobacterium
AAGACGTGATCAAAGTCTTAGAGGAGGACTGATTTAACTTTGGGGAGCCTGGGGTCAGTCCTTGACACAGGACAAATCAAAAAATCAAGTGGGGTCATCCATAAAAAAGTTGGCCGTTTCAATTAAAACGAAGATGGGGCGAGGTATCCTGGGTGCTATTTTGCTGCCTAAATCGCTATTGCTTTCTGCGTAAAAAGGCCACATTATTATATCCTCTTCCCTTAACGAGTCCTTTATTTTCCTTACTTGTGGATAAATAATTTGCGACACCCGTTGGTTTTTGGTATAATAAACAAAAGGAGGGCGAACGGAAATGCAAGAAGAAAGAAGATTATTTAATTTCCGCGAATTCGAAAAAATCCTCAAATCACATTACAAAAAGCAAAATTCTGATTTAGAAGTATCCTTCAGAGATACTAAATTTGTTACATATGTCATCCATGAAAAGGCTAAACCCTGGGCGCGGTCGTTGACAACAGAAGAGGCATTTACTGAGATAGCAAAGATTCTATTCCCGGGTGAGGGTGTCCGTATCGTACAAATGCAATCTGATCCCCCTAAGGTAGAACTATTAATTGAAAAATCTTAACGGTCCCCGGGACTGGAATTCTATGCCCTACCAATACAAACGAGAACCCTTAAAAAGATTGCGGGTTACCCATTAGAAGCCTTGGGGTCAAGCTTGCCATATTGCAATGGCCGTGTGAAAAGAAGAATAATTTTTTAACGACATAAGTAGCGGCGATTACGCTTCAATGGGTTTTGTTGGTCGTATTGCTCCGCATTGAAATAGTCATTGACAAAGGGGCCAAATTGTAATACATAATTTATAAAAAAGTAATACGGAGGTAGTGGCCATGGACGTTGTGAAAGCTACGGTAAAGGGCCAAATTCTCATCCCGGCATCACTGAGAAGAAAATATCGAATTGAGAGGGGAACCCCTCTGCGTGTTTATGGTGGGAAGAACCGTATCATCCTTGAGCCTGTGGATCGAGACCCGGTGGAAGAAGGTCGAGGCATGTTGAAGACCAAAGGTAGAGTACTAAAGTCTCTGATCGAGGACAGGAAGAGGGAAGCGAAGCAATGAAACGATACGTCTTCGACAGTTACGCCATGATCGCCTACTTTGAAGACGAGGTGGGCGCAGACCGAGTGGCACAGATATTGAGGCAACTTATCCAAGGCAAAGCAAAAGGGTACATGAGCGTGGTGAATTGGGGTGAGGTTTATTACAACACCATGAGGGAGGAGGGTATAGCAGAGGCCGAAAAGGTCATCCTTCAATTGGATAAATTTCCGATTCAGATTGTCGAGGTAAATAGAAACTTCGCCTATGAGGCAGCGAAATTAAAGGGGAAGTATCGTATTGCTTATGCGGATTGTTTCGCGGTCGCCCTATCCGTGAAATTGAACGCTTCCCTTGTCACAGGTGATCCCGAGTTCCGGAAGCTGAAGGAACGAATTTCCATTCAATGGATCAATTTACCATGAGGTTTCACCCTTTTTTCTTGACAAACTTTGGACTCTCGTTTAATGAACTTATATGGAGAGAGGAAAATCATGAATCCCCTGGAGAATGTGAAGATACGGGCTCTGAAAAAAGAAGACCTTGGGACCATTGTAGAGATTGACGAAAAGGTCTTGGGGGAAAATCGGAAGGATTATTGGGAGAGAAAGTTTCCATTGATGAATGATAAAGCCTCCAAAATCTCATTGGTTGCCGAGGTGGATGGGAAGGTCGCAGGATTTATTCTGGGAGATGTCAGCGGTTGGGAATTTGGGGTGCCAGATACGATCGGCTGGATCGAAACGATTGGCATTGATCCCGTTTATCAGAAGAAAGGATTAGCTACGGCCCTGGCCCATGAGCTGATGAACCATTTGAAAGCGACCGGTGTCAGAACGATTTATACGTTGGTCAGTTGGGATGATTGGGATCTTCTTCAATTCTTTCATACCATGGGATTTATACGGGGGGATATGATCAATTTAGAGTTGAAGATTTGATCCCTCCCATCTTCAATTTCAGTTTATCTTCAGGATGGATTTGGTCTTTTTCAAGATGATTCCAGGTTTTGATTTCCGCAATTGTAATGTTATATTTTTTGGCAATCCCCCAAAGGGTATCCCCCTCTTTCACCACATAAATGATCTCTTTTCCCTTCCTTACCCCAGGGGGCTCCTCTGAGGGGACAGGGTCACGGTTCAATCGGATTTTTAGTTTATCTCCAGGGATGAGTTTTTTCTCAGGATGGAGATTGTTCCAGCGGCTAAGGGCGCCGATGTTCACTCCCATCTCATTTGCAATGCTCCATAACGTATCCCCTTTTTTAATGGTGTAAATGATCTCTCTAGGGTTGGAAGATGGATTTTGTGGGTTGACCATTTTCTTTGCTGTGACAGTGGGCTTTATCTCCTGGGTCATGGGAATAGGGATCAGAAGATTCGCCCCTGGGCTCAAGCGGCTTGTCCTCTTTATCCGGTTGATCTCGAGCATAGGTTCTATCTCAACTCGATACAATCTGGCAACTCCTGAAAGGGTATCGCCTCGTTTGACGATGTGGGTTTTGAACTGGAACCTTTGCTCAGGTTGAAGGGCTTCAAAATTTTTAAGAAAAAGTTCCTGTCTCCCGAAAGGAATTTTGATTTCATAGTCGGGACGATCGGGAGGTGTGCACCATCTCAGGAGTTCGGGGTTTAAGTCTTTCAGTTCATCGACCGAAATCTCACAGGCCTTGGCGATGACACGGAGATCTGTCACGGTGGGCACGTTCACTTTTTCGTATCGAAGTGATTCTTCGTATGGGATGTCGACGAACCCATATTTTTCAGGATCTTTTGCAATGAGGGCTGCAGCAATCATCTGGGGGACATAATCTTTTGTCTCTCGTTTCAGGTATTTGTATTTGGACAGTTCCCAAAAGTCTTCTGTTCGATAGCGTTTCATGGCATTGGCGATCTTTCCCTCTCCTGCATTGTAACCTGCTGCAGCCAGATACCAACATTCGAATAGATCATAGAGGTCTTTAAGATATTTCGCAGCAGCAATGGTGGACTTTTCGGGATCTCGTCTTTCATCCACCCACCAATTCACCTTCAACCCGTATCTCTTTCCTGTTAAGTAGATAAATTGCCATGGCCCAGAGGCCTTGCTCCTTGAATAGGCGTAAGGGTTGAAACCGCTTTCAATGAGGGCCATGTAGACAAGATCTTCAGGGAGACCATTTCCCTTCAGAAGATTTCTCATGAAGGGAATGTATTTTTCAGATCGGGCAAGCCAATTGGAAAAAACCTTTTTGGCTGTCGTTTGAAAATATTGAATGAACTGTTCAACCCTTGCATTGATGACGATGGGAATATCAAAGTCCGGCTCCTTCTTCAATGGGCTTTTCGGAAAGACCTCTAAACTAAAGTCGTCATTGGATTCGTCACGGATGGGAATTTCCAGACGTTCACCAGAAAGCCCATTCATAAGTGGAGAGGAAGAAGGTGTGGATATTTCCATTTGAGAAAGAATGGTTTCATTTGATAAAAGTTCGTCCAATTCTACCTGGGTAAAGAGCGAAGAGGGTGTCTCGGTAGTTGAGAGGAACTCCGTACGGGTTTTTTCAGAGAGGAAACCCATGGAGGGCATACATGAAGTTAAGAAAAACAGAATCATCCCTATCGACAAGATCTTATGCATCATTGAAATTTTTCCCAAGAGTACGAAAAGATTTGGAAAGAGAAGATAATAGATAAAATTTTATGAATAAATGGCATAGACTGTTCAGTTTTGTCAAGTTAAATTTAGGATATTTTAATTCGATCCTGTGTACAATTTTGTAAAAAGTGTTCAAATTTATTTTTTATATCGTTTCTTCTCTATTTTTAAAATTGCCAATTCAATGAAATGGGTTGATCAAATTAAACGTGAAAATCTCGAAGAAGGTAACTTATCACTCCTCACATGAGAGGATATTCAATCGATCATGAGTAAATTTGATGAGCAAGTTTTATGCCAAAATAACAGGAGAGTGGGAGGAAGGTTTTTAAGGATCCATTCCCATTTTGATCGGTAAGTTTTTGTCGGCCGACCACTCCACCCAGGACCCCCTGTAAAGACGAACATTGGGAAACCCGAGAATATGTTTCAGCGTGAAGTAGACATGGCTTGCTTCCCTTCCTGTACGGCAGTGGACAATAATCTTTTTATCTTTCATGATCTCATAATCTGCAAAGAGTTTTTCCAGGTCCCCTTTCTTTTTCCAAGTTCTTATTTCATCCCCTTCCAAAGTTGTCTCCCAAAATATATTCCTGGCTCCAGGGATATGTCCCCTTCGGATCTCCTCACCTTCTTCCCCGCTGTACTGTATTGGCGGTCGGGCATCTACAATCACCACATCCTTTGCTGAAAGTTGATCTCGAACCCATTTTTTTTCAGCCAGGGTTTCACGGATCGCCTTTCCAAAAAATTTCTTGGGAACAAGAGAGGGATAGGCCTGAGTGGTTGGATGTTTCTCCGAGGACCACTTCTCCCAACCACCATTTAAGATCCCGAACTTTTTATGTCCCAAAAAATCGAGAGTCCATGCGAGGAAGGTGGCATTTGGATTGGATCTTTCTGAATAGATCAGGACCCACATATTATTGGAGACGCTTAAACTGTCTCCCAGCAATCTTTCTAAACAGATCCGATCGAGTGATTGAGCGGGTAGACCACTTTTGGAAACGCGGAGGTTCTCAAAATGAAGATAGACGGCATTGGGAATATGACCCTTCAGGTAGTCTAAAAGGGAGGTCCGCATGTCGACAATACGAATAGAGGGGTGATCCATAACGGTTGCCAGTTCTCCTGTTTCAATAAGCCTGGGGTAGTCGAAATTTTTGAGCGGAGGTGGGTTGGCATAGACGAGGTTCGGAATAAGAAAGAAGAGCAGGAAGATCTTAATGTTCAATTTTAAATTTGCAATTTGCAATTTACAATGTCCCCCCCTTCTTCTCCAAGGCTTTTCGATAGAGTTGAAAGTATAGATTGGCCGATCTTTGCCAAGAGAAATCTGCTTCCATGGCATTCCGAAGAAGTTGTTTCCACTGCTCTGGCTTAGAATAAAAACCGATCGCCACCCTGATCTGGTTAAGGAATTCCCTGGCATCATAGCGGACGAATTTAAAGCCATTGCCTTTTCCTGTAGTGGGA
>CAVTZZ010000016.1:0-66189 GCA_963739325.1 uncultured delta proteobacterium
AGACCGTTTCTTTAGTTTGTTTGGTTTCTTTAGTTTGTTTGGTTTCTTTAGTTTGTTTGGTTTTTAAAACCAGAGAAACCAGATAAACCACATAAACCAAAGAAACCTTTTAGCGCTATGCTTTTTAAGGTAGGAAGTAATCTTCCCATATCTCATTGAATCGGTCGAATATCTCCCGGAGTTCGTATAGAAGGACCATTTCGTCGAGATAACCCTCGAGTGAAGTGGCCCTTGCCGCTTCTATAAATCGTCGGCAATTCTTTCTAAGGCTTGGCTGGAGCTTATCGCATCCGATGGTTTGAACCTGGGTGATCCCGATTGGCAGGTTCATAAAGGGAGTTCCACCCTCATCATAAAATCTCACATGGACACAGCGAATACATTTGTTCTCCCTGACTTGAATGCCTTGGTCGATCTCCTCATCTATCGATTGACGGATTAACCTTTTGATGAGCGCATTTCTCTCTTGAGATGGCATTAACCGAACCAATGAGATAACCTTTCTTTTGGCCTCCTGAATGGAACGGACCATTTCATCGATAATGAAGGAAGGGACATAGGCTCGTTCCAATTGTAGAACCCTGACCTCTTGAATGATCAGGGTTTTAATCCCCATCCTCAATGCTTTCTTTGTTTCTCTCTGATTCGGCGGCATAGAAATCTTTTATCAAAAAGATAAATTTTTGTAAAGCTTAAAAGTCCATCTGGTGACGAAATACGTTTTTGTAATGTTCCAATTTCTTCTCTAACTCTATTACCTTATCCTCAAGCCCTAACTCTCGCGCCAGATGAATAGCATCTGCCATGCTTTCCTTACACTCATTATATGCTGCTGCTCGCCCGGAACGCGACGGCTCATCATAAAGACGGCTATAAGCATCTTCTGCCTGATGGATAAAACATTCAAGTTTTTTCATGCTATCGGAAGTTTCGGTTTGTTTCTTGAAGATCACTGGAATGACCTCAAAAAACTTTTTGATTGAATCCTCCTGGCCGTTGTCAAACTGCTTTCTAACCTTTCTGAATGGATAAGCTGCATTTTCGTCGCCAAATCGAACAGACCATTCCCCATCACCATTCTGCCAGGTTCCGCCAAAGCACCGGATAATACATTCGCCTAAGAAGGAGCCGAGGACATTTACAAGGCCATTGATTGCGTTTTTATCTATGTCTGAGCGGTTACGCTGCTGTTCAATAAACCCGTCAACCCAGGCAACAGACTCAGCATTATATCCAAATGCTAAATCGCTCAATGGGCCAAGCTGCTTAATGACAAGCTCTGCATTCGCTCTAATTTTATCTTCCATGGCACCTTATCTTCCGTTTCGGGCATTATATAGTCTAAAAGGCGCTGAAAAAGTCCCACCTATCATTAGAACGTCATTCCTGCGGAAGCAGGAAACCAGTTTTTTCAGGCCCTTCTGGACTCCCGCTTTCTCGGGAGTGACAGTAAAATGGTATTTTTCAGCACCCTGTTAAAATCTACTGAGTTTTAATCTCTTGAATTTTATTGACCGCAATAACCCAGTATTCTTTTCTTTCAATACCAGACCGTTTTTCCAAGGCCCCAATAATCTCTATCCGTTTGTTGTTAAAGACATCTATTTTCTCTCGATTAGGATCGATCTCGATACGATTTAATTTTTTGCCATCAATTTCCAGAGAGGAATCAAGATCAACAGCCCACCCTGTTGTTTCTCCACCTATCGCAACGATCTTAACTAACTTCCCTGTTACAGTTATCAGCCCCTGTTCACCTTTTTCCTGTGCGTATCCATGTGAAACCATTAAAAGAAAGGTCATTCCTATTGTCCAAAGCCGCATAAGCAAACCTCCTTTGTGCCGGTGTTATCTGCCGTTGCGTGCAAAAGATGATTTACTTTAACTTGTTCTGAATGATTCATATTTTAAAAAACCCCTAACAGCCTACTAATCTTTCCAATCCTCTCCCACCATCAACTTCCATGCATTCTTAAACGCTATTTTCCCGGCAACATCCTTTCTTACTCCTTTAAGGATGACGCCCCTGTAAGTGTCCATGACTCTATCGTAGCCGTCAAAGCGACCAGTGTTTATATCAGAACCCAAAACAAACCTGTCAGGGAATTCTTCAATTACTTTTTTCCATTCAGCGTTAAGAAAAGCACTGGAAAATGAAACATCATACATAATCCCTTCCACATATCCTGTGCCAGGATATTTGGAACCGGGTTTTGAAGCAAGGAAATCAAAATAGAGATTTGGATATTTTTCTAAGAACTCCTTAACTGAATCAGTCTTTCTGAACTTTCTCCATGTCGTGGGATTCCTGTTGCGGCCAATATGGCACCATATCACCTTTGCCTTTGGATATTTTTCAAGCATTCTCTCCAACTCAGGAAGGAGTTTATCCTCTGCCTCATGGTGGAGCAAAAACGGAATACCTGTTTCAGCCGAGAGCTCAAAGACCACCTGCATGGCCTCAGAGTCAACAGGCATATGGATATCCCTTGAATTTGTATCTGAAGCGTAATGTCTCGCCTCGAATTCACCCATGGCAAAGTACTGTCCTGACCGCACATCCTTTGCAAGTTTTTCAAGAAAACCTTTATCGCTGCTATGCCATAGTTTGCCATCACCGTGAATCGTAGTAGGAACGAATTTGTCAGGGTATAATTCATTGAGCCTTATTGATTCTTCGCTTCCGAGATTTTCATTTGGGCCGAGCCATGTTAATCCCACACCGTTCTCATCCATCCTCTTCATGACTCTCTCAATTCCTATCTTTCCTCCATGATGATACTCGACATCAATAATGGGCAAGGTTCCCTTCTTCAGCATACCTCTTAATTTATTTTCAAATATCTTTATTTGCTCATCCCTATCGATTGCCAATACATTGATTGGGATAACAAAGATCATTACGAGTAATAGTGTTACTATCTTCCTCAACATAAAATAATCTCCTTTTTATCCACCATGAGCGGATAACGATTAGGCTAAACGAAGTTGCGAAGCAATTTGGGTGAGTGCAGCGAACCTTGAAGGTTTGCCCCCCATTCCCTCTCTGGTTTTGACCTTAAAACAAATCCATTTGTTTATTATCTTTTTTATCGGGGCGCATTGCTGTTGGCCCCTTTTTATTAATGATTGAGTTTAATTCAATTTCCTTTGATTTTAACTTCTTATATAAGTGCCTGATAGAATCAAAAAACAATAAATTCCAATTATCCTTTTCAAACCGCTCGGCAAACATCGGTGATTTTTGTTTTCTTTTAAATTGTTCTTCCCTTTCCTCAGGAATTACTAAGTATTTGGGAACTTTTGAATCAATATTCGATCCTCTCACCAATCCACTTGTCATGGAAGTCGAAAACTCAATTTCAAAGGAACTTAAAATACGGTTGCTTTTTACCCATAAAACGTCTATTCCCTGAATCGTTTTTTTGTTTTCTGCATTTGTTATACTACCAAGGTTGGCGGTCACATATTCAGAAAGCTTACTATGCCCTGCCAAACCATCCGCAAATTCAGATTGTTCTTTCTTCCCAACCCAAATCTTAAAACCCAACCCTTTTCCTATCTCCGCTAAAAGAGCTAAAACCTCGTTATGCTGACTCTGACGAGCAAAATAATCTGGTTTTAACATCCAAAAACCACCAGGTACTTTCCTCGCGTATTGAATCAAAGCATCCATAATGCTGCTGCTATCAGAGGTTAAAGAATTGGGGAATTTTGTACTCACCGCATCCCATACCTGAGTAAAGGTAACTTTCCCCTTGCTTAACAACTCTCGGTAAACTGTCTCCTCAACCCTCTCTGAAAGGGGAATATCATATTTGATGTATTTATTGGGTTCTCTCAACCACCATAATTTCCCGGTAGCTCCGCCCATTTTTGAATCCACCAAAATAAATTCCTTGCCCAAATGTTTTTCTAAAACCTTTTTGACATCAAGCCCTGTTTCAAGACTTGAAAAGTAGCCGTTTTTGGCGAGAACAGGGTCGATAAAGTTTATTATTTGAGTATAAGGAGTTTCCTCAGCACGCTCTGCTAAAAGACCTTTCGTAGTTTCGACGACTATGTTTTCAAATCTTGTCTCATCAATTTCTTGAGGTGGAAGAGTTGTCTCACCTATTTTCGGTTTACAGAACCTAAGATAAAAATCTCCCTGAGCAGAGCCGAATGGTTGTAAGAGTGATTTTGCTGATGGGCGAGCAAGTTCTTGATGATGAATTTTTTGAAACTCAAATCCAGCGAAAACTCCTGCTCTGATGGTGGCATTTCTAACTTTGAAGGTTGGATTGTGAAAGGTAACAGTTAAATAACCACCTGGTTTTAATACTTCATACATATCCTCGAAACTCCTTGAGAGTAAGCTGTGATAGACACTGAAATCTTTATGCTGCTTCTCATTATGAATAACTTCATTAGAGATTATATTATCTAAATATCCCTTGTCCTTTTTCAGCCAGGCAATCCATAGATAAGCAAGTTCACCATATTGGATTGAAGAATCATAAGGTGGGTCTGTAAAAATATAATTGACGGTGGCCTTCGGCATTTCTTCCATTAATTCCAATGAAGATCCGTAATGAATATAGATATCGGCTTTGCCACTAAAAACCTCACTGAAATTCCTACCAAATCTTACGTTTTTAAAGAATTTGTTTGATTCTTCCTTCCCTTTCAAGATACCTTGTTTGCCAGTAATTGCACTTTCATATAGGACCCATACATTTTGTTCCATAAAATGCTCAGCGAACCAGTAACTATGTTCATTCCAAACAGAGCTAAAAGGTCTCGTAGGCCTGTCTGGCATCATCTTAGTTGCCAAATGAACCATCGATGTAAACCCAATTTTTAAAAAATCTCTTAAATCTTTATTGGGTTCTCTTTCAATAGCTTCCATTACCAAGGCTAAAGCTTGAAGATTCCTTTTTGTAAATAATTCATCGAGCGATTCATATTGTTGCTTTTCTTTGAAAGGTTGGCCATCAGGATAGTAAAATGGATTTTTAGGATACCATTCTTTTATTTCTTTATCTTCAAGATCATTTATTAGTTTTAAGTCTTCTTTTATTGGGGGGGTCTCTCTTTCTCTTCTATCTCCACAATGAGGACACCCCTGGTACCGGACTTCAACCATCTTTTGGTTTTCCCAGATTGAGCATGAAAAAGGAAGTTCTTTACTGCACTTTCGACATCTTGTTTTATAAAGATCCAAAATTCTGTTCTTTACTTTTGCCTCAACTCTTTTAAAAGCATTATAAAGTTCGGTTTCAGAGACTGGTCTAATAGTTAAGCGTGCAATTTCTGTCGCAACTGGAAGAAGATCGCAAATTATTACCCTTCTTTTGTTCCTCAACGCCTCCATTGCCACCACGCCACTGCCAGCAAATGGATCAAATACTATCTCACCCTCTTTAGAATATGTCTTGATAAACTCACCAACCACATTCCAGGTTTTTCTTGACCAGAATTTGTGCCAGTTATACATAGGGGTATGGGCTAAGGGCGGGATTTGCCTATTCAGATGATTCACTTCAGATTTTTCTATGGTTGGAATCTTGGTATCAAATTCTGACATTCTACTCCCTTTCTAAAGCCTTAACAATTCTCCGTGCAACTTCAAAGACTGCAGCTATTTGTGTCGCTTTAACCTCTTTTAACCCCTTAATGGTCATTAATTCGCCGATTGTTTTTCCCATTAACCCTTGTAACGAGTAGTACCTACTAATAATTTCGTCAGCAATATCTTGAGCCGACCGGCCGCTAATTCCTGAACCAAGGATCACTGTTAGAATCTCGGCATCCGTCAGTGAGGCCGGGCCAAGTCTTCTTAATTTGCCACCTGGGTGTTTCCAGACAACTTCCTTGCCCTCTTTATCTACCACTTTTTTTTCTTTATATTTCACATTTATCAACCTTTCTGTATCAGATTAAAAGGCCTCAAGGATTATTATAAAGTAACAAGTTGCGGATAATATATCAAAAATACAAAGGTGTTACAATGATAACCTGTGTTTTATAAAAGAATGGCTTGCTGAATCTATTTCGAAGCACCTGAGGTGGCCCAATACAAAAGGATGAGATTCTTCGCTTCGCTCAGAATGACAAGAATGAAGGGTTAGCAATGACGTTTTACTGAAATGAAAAGCTAATATCAGATTAGGCTATTTAAGGCAAGGAGATAACTCGGTGGAGGATTGTTTGGGGGGGCATCAAGAACCTCCCCAATAATTACTCATCTTTCCAGGTGGGTTTTCGTTTCTCTAAAAATGCTTTAAGACCTTCGATGGCATCATGTGTCTTCATTGCTTTATTGAGATAAATCTTATCTATGCCATTGGGGTCGAATCTTCACTTGACTATATTGCAGCCATGATAGTAAATAACAGTACTCCCATCAGATAGACTTTGCAGCTTCCTTTCGGAGAAATGAGGTCTATAGGGCATTAGAAATGCGCCAACCATCGGCAATGGCATCCATTATCAGTCGGGGCTCACTGCAGTCGCCGATGAGATAAGCTTCGGGAACTTTACCCTTCAATGTTTTGAGCAGCTCGGTATTTGATTTGAAAGGAATGACAGGTATTATGGTATCTGCTTCAATCGTCTGTCTCTTTCCTTCTTTAGTCGTAATGGTAAGCCCTTTATCTGTTATTTCCTCACATTTAGCCTTGGTGATCATCGTCACTCCTTTTTCACCCAGCCACTCAACAAGCCGCTGCTGCTTTCTCCGTGGCAATCCCTCACTAATCGGCTCATCCCCGGCCACGATGGTCACCTTTCTGCCTCGCTTAACGAGAAACTCAGCCAGTTCGGCGCCCTGTATGGCACCACCGATAACAATAATCCTTTTACCAAGGGGCATCCAAAGGTTCGTCAGCCACCTTAGGACCCTCGGCCCCAGGAACCTCAAATAAACCTTTAGCATGCGGTGTAGGTCAGGACCGCTGACCACATTTGGTCGTTTGATCCCAGGTATCTCCGGAATGACAGGTGTGCCTCCGATAGCTACGATGACCGCATCGGGTTTAATCTCTTTGATGAGTGAAGGATTAAACTCCTCTCCCAGTCTAATCTTGACGCCCAGCTTGGTTATCTGGGTTTCAAAGTAACGAACAAAGGCTATTAGGTCTTCTCCTTCAATTCCTTTCACAAGAGCAGCCAAAGGCAGTAGTCCTCCCAGTTTATGCTCTTTCTCATACAGGATGACTTCATGACCCCTTAGTGCTGCTACCCTTGCCGCCTCCATCCCTGCCGGTCCGCCACCAACGACCATAACCCTTTTCTTCTTCTCCGCGGGTTTGATCTCATACCCGCCTTCACCCCCCAAAGCAGCATTGATCCGGCATTGTATAGGTTTCCGATAGACGCGAGCGCTAATGCAATACTCACAAGCTGTGCACGGCGCAATGTCTTCCAGCCTTCCTGCGGCAACCTTGTTGGGCAGCTCCGGATCTGCTAACATACGTTTAGTGAAGCCAATAAAGTCTGCCTTACCCTCCCGCAGGATTTTTTCTCCAAGCTCAGGGTCAAGTCTGCCCACAGCAATAACCGGTATAGAAACTGCCTTTTTGATTGCTGCCGCCACAGGCACATAACCGCCTGCCCCATGGCGACTTCCATCAAGCATTTCTCCCAAGGGCTTTGGAGGTTCCGGATAGTGAATGAGCTCAGGGTAATGCGAACTTAGGTATTTGCCGACGCCATCGACTCGAATATGCATGCAATCAGCACCAGCCTGCTGGAATATACGGGCTAATCCCTGAGTCTCCTCAATGGTCAGGCCATTCTCAACTCCATATTCCTTACCATTAATAAGGATACTGATCGGGAAATCTTTTCCCACGCGCCCTTTAATTTCTCGTATGATGTCAATCACAATCCTGCTTCTGTTTTCTAGGCTTTCACAGCCATAGGCGTCTCGTCGCTTATTGAAGCCACGAGACAAAAAACTATTAAGCAGGTGATTACCACTCGCATTTATCTCCACTCCGTCAAATCCGGCTTTCTGGTACCGCTCAGCCGCCAGAGCATACTTAAGCACAATCTCTTCAATCTCAGGAATGCTTAAGGCTCTGGTTGTACTCGGACGTCCGCCTTCTTCCACTCGAATGCCCGCTGTAGAAGCTACCGGATCAAGCCCATCCATATCTTTTATATGCCAGGGCCCGGAATGGACCATCTGCACAAATGCTGGACAACCGTATTTATGGGCAACCTCGGCCAATTTAGCCCATCCTGGAATGTATTGATCATCATCAATACGGAAGTGCCAAAAGTCATGTGCGCCTTGAGGCCAATCGAAAATGCCCCCTTCTACTATCATCAGACCTACACCTCCTCTGGCAATTGCTTCACAAAAGCTTATCTGCCTCGGGGTGATATGGCCGTCCTTCTCACCATATTGGTAGCCCAGCGAAGAGGCCGTCTTTATCATCCGGTTCTTGGTCTTCACCTGACCTATATGATAGGGTTCTAAAAGCTTCCTAAATTTTCCTTCTCTTGTCATCTTCTATCTCCCTTTCTGCTTATAATCTATCTCTCACCAAGCAAGTAGATTCGTGGCCGTTAATGGCACGATCCTAACCAAAATTAGCAAGCAGCTTAGTCTACCGTAGCTCCCAATTGTCGGGAGAGTGCTTTGCCCGCCTCGGCAACCAACGGTCCAAGCTGCCGTGCTTCCTCAGCGGACAAGAGACCGATCACGTTAATATGGCCAATCGGAGTTCTACCGGGGCCGAGCACGGGCGCGGCTACGGCATTAAACTTCTGGTTCACCTCTGCCAGGTCAAGAGCGTAGCCCAGACGACGGCATTCTGCGAGCTCCTCGTGAAGCCGGACTCTGTCAAGTCTCTCCGGCTCGCCATGGAAATAGAGATCGTCCCTTTGAAGGAGCTCATCGAGCTTTTTCTCGGGCAGGAACGCAGCAATTGCCTTCCCATCGGCGCCGTGGGTAAGGGGGAAGCGACGGCCGATGCGGACCGTGATACCAACGTCGTGTCCGCCCTCATATTTTGCAGCAACAAATAGTTGGTCATCGACTATTAATCCTAACGTTGCGGTACTGCCCGCCTCTCTTGCCAACTCCTTGAGGAAAGGCTCGGCAAGGCGTGGGGCATTGAAGTTGTCGAGAACTTTGCGGGAGAGCGTGATCAGGCCCGGGCCAAGAGAATAACCTTTTCCATCAATGTTCCTCTGAGCAAGTCCGAACTTTTGTAGAGTATGCAGGATAGAGAAGGCTTGGCTCTTGTGGATGCCCGCCTTCGCGCAGATCTCAGTGAGACTCAGGTGTGAGGTCTCGGTGTCGGCCAGACAGAAGAGTACATGGGCGGCCTGCTCCACTGCCGGTACGACGTACCGATCATATGATTTCGGGTCCCTCTCCCTCCTCATCGGTTCTCCTTATAAAACATTAAAGATGCCCGCAAAAATTTTAGACGGATCCAAGATCCGACGTTTGTCGTTAAGCCACCAAGCTCACAATCTCCCTCACATCCTGAACGCCTTCAAGCCTTGCGATCTTCTCGATCACCTGATCGATATTCTCTTGGGGGACCGGCTTTGCCGAATAGGAAGCACAGTCCCGGAACTTTTGGAAGAGATCTTCCCAACTCATAGGTTTTTTGGGATGGCCGTAGACCAGGTCCACCCGCTTTGAGTACGCCCTGCCATCTTTGGTCTTTATTTCAACTACTGCAGGTAACATCGTTTTGGAGTCGCTCTTGAGCTGTGGATCATACCTGGGAATCACCTTTCGGGCAAGTCCCAGAAGGACCGGGGCTTTTATGCTGTCGGGGGAGAAATCCCCTATCTCAATTTTCCTCAGAGCAATGGCCATGGCGACAGTAAATGGTATGCTCAATTTGGCCTCAGGGGGCGTCAGTGGGTTTCGCCTTACCTCAAGTGGTTCGCAACAGTTTTTCACATTCTCAGCTTCATAGCCCACCATGATTTCCTCTACGTCCTCAGGGTGAAGATCCTGCTCTCTCACGATTTGGAGTGTAGCATCAATATAAGGGTTCGTGAATCTGCAGGACGGCCAAGGCTTGAAACTGACGCCGGCGCCTTCAAACACTTCACCCAAGCCCTTCGTTAACGACGCGCGGTCGTACACTCCCCTAAAATACACGTTGTAGAGCCCTGCCCTACCTTCGAAGCAGGTCTTGATACCGGGGATTCCCCGCTCAGCCATCAATGCGGCAAGGACACCCGTGATCGCTGGAAAGGCGGCATAGAGTCCACGCAGCAGTCCGGGATCCAGGATGATCTCCAGCGATCCACCTGTCCGGTTAAATGCGATGCCAAGAGCATCCACTATCCTCTCCTGATCCAGCCCCAGCAATTTAGCGGATACAGCGGCAGCAGCGAATCCGCCCAGCGCCAACGGGGGCATCCAGGCACCCTGGATAGAAGGATTCCCTGGCCGCGACAACGAATAGGCTAATCGGCAATGCAAATCATCGCCCAGGGTCATCGCCGCGATAAATTCCTTACCGGTTACTCGTCCCACCCGTTCGGCAACAGCTAAGGCAGCCGGAAGAGTCGAGGTACTGGGATGCGTAAAGGCGTCGTCGTGGACATTATCGTAATCCAGTGCATGTGCCATGGCTCCATTGGCAAAGGCAGCCATCCAGGCATTCGTTTTCACGCCATGGCCAATAATAGAGCTTTCCTCTTTGCCGCCCCCTTCCTTAACCAGTTCAACAATCTCTTTAGTACCTGCCCCGGCCCCACTTCCCCCTATGATGGTACCGAGCGTATCAAGAATGGTCTTTTTTGTAACGTCAACCACATCGCCAGGAATGTCTTCATACTTAACTCTTGCGATATTCGCTGCAAGTACATAGCCCACATCCTGCGCCTGGGTTTCCCCCATGCCGCTGCCTTTCATTCCGGTCGAACCACCTTCAGCCCGGGAGACTGAATGATCCTCTTCTCCTTTATACACAGCCACCTCCTGTGTGCACTGAATTCTCTCATAAAACCCGGAAGCCTTTTGCGATCCAGGTCTTATGAATCGTTAACAATCACTTTCTCTTCTCGTTCTCTCACTTATGCTGCCGGCTCCTCCTTCGCTGCATTCCTTCCAGCAATACGCCCAAAGGAAAGGCATTCAGACACGTTGCCCGCGCCAGGGTATAGTGTGTTGAAAATGGAACCTAACTCGCCGGCGCTGTACAATCGCTTAATAGGTTGTCCATTGACATCCAACACCTGCGCTTTGAGGTTCCGTTTCGGTCCCCCTTGGGTGTTTAAGAGACAGGGCCACACGGCGACGGCATAAAAAGGTGGCTTATGAATCGGGCTTAGCGTCTCTTGACGTCGGCCGAATTCAGGATCGTATCCCCCGACACAATACATGTTGTAAGTGCTGACTGTCTCTTGAAGTGTCCCAGGCTTAAGCTCTATCTGGGGGGCCAAATCCCGGATTGTTTGTGCCCTCTTAATCCATCCCCTTTCAATCTCCGCACTGTTATCCTGACTCCACTCATAATAGTCCATCACCGCCCCCGGGCACCAGCCAATAAGTCGGCCAGCCCGTCGTGTCGTTTCATCGAAGACGAGATATGCAGGGATTCTTGGGTATCTGAGGGTTTTGTGATCGAAATAAGAAAACTCAAATGCCATAGCATGCACATCGATATCTGCTTCATCCATGAATCTTTTCCCATTCTGATCAACATAAATATATTCACCTGTTCGTATCCCGATGCCCATAGGCATATCGTATTCCGGAAACTTGTATCCGATACCACAGGAGACACCGCTCATATGCCACAGATCTGCTCCCAGTTCCTGCGCCATCCTGATTCCGTCTCCTGTATTACCCAGGCATCCCTGGGCGTAGTAGTCAATGCCCAGGAAATTCTGCTGCATTTCCCGGTTATACTGGAATCCGCCGCATGTGAGGACAACTGCCCGCTTTGCTTTTACTCGAATCTCGCCATTGGGGTCGTCTGCTAACAGGCCAATGACCTCCTTGCGTTCGTTTGTAACAAGCTTCTTGGCACTGGTCTTGAAGAGGACTTCAATCGCCCTTTTCTTTACGCTTTGCTCCAGAACAGCCCACAAGTTAACGCCGCCGACCGTGCTCCTACCTTTCACCTTCCATCGGCCTCCTATCCCATCTGCACCATCGAGGTGGGGCCAGATAACGTGAGGCGCCGGTGGAAAACGTCCCGCTTCCCCACGTTCGAGATCGCCCCCCAGCTCTCTCATCCAGTCCGCATTTCGGGCGCCTTCCTCCACGAAAGCCCGATTCATCTCCGGGTTCACATCCTTCAGGATAGCCGCAAAGTATTTGACTGCTTTATCAACGTCCAGAAATTCCCGGATCGTACCTCCAGCCAATCGGGTGTTACCGCCTCCCCGTTTATCCTTCTCCAAAAGGATGACCGAGGCACCGGCATCGTGAGCCGTGATAGCCGCCACCGCTCCTGCCCCCCCGTAACCAACGACTACCACATCCGCTTCCTTATCCCACATATTTTACCTCCCTTTTGTTGGACATAGGGTTCCTGAATTTGTTCTGGCAAGGTACTCAAGCCACAGTATGCCAAGGGACGTTTATTCTTTATGCCTGCTCGAGGATAGCCCCTGTCATCTTGCCTATGGTAGAACGACCACCTCGTCTCCATCCCACTCAAAATGAACGGACAACCCTTCGCTTCTGGAAATATCCTCCACATAATTGAATACGTCCTGTCCGCGGGGGTCGCTTCTTTTCACCATTTCCGGTTCTTTATTATCGTTTTCATAGCAGGGAATGTAGGATATGCGTGCAACTTTTCCGTCTTCTATAACAGCCTTGGCGATCATCGTCTTCCTGCGATCATGCCAGTCTTTCACTCTGTAAAGCTTATCTAAGAGACTCACGTGCTTATGGTCTCTCATGTGCGGCCCCAGTTCCAGAACAAAGTTGGCTAAGGAATAGAATATGGGTTTGCCTTTATACATCTCTATCCCTTTGAGAATATGAGTGTGAGACCCCAGGACAATGTCGGCACCAGCATCGATAGCTGCGTGACCGATTTCAATACAGTAATCGGGAATAATCGCGGGTAAAATATGCTGTCCCCAGTGCATGCAGAGAACGGCTACATCAACCTGGGCCTTCAGATTCTTAACGGCCTCTACCAGGGACGCCAGATCTTCTTTATGGGTTATGGAGACAATCAGTGGAGGAGTAGCCGGCTGATAGTCCACTCTTTCATACACAGTCCATACCCTTATCGGCGCCAGACCAGGTTTGGTGTCCGTTGCCGCATACTCGTCCATATGAACAGTACAGTAGTTTAGAAAACCCACCCTGGTACCTTTCCGTTCCAGAATCGCAGGTTTACGTGCTTCAATAAGATTCTCACCAGCCCCGCAGTAAGGAATTCCTGCTGCCTTGAGAGTCTTCAGGGTCTCCAGCACGCCCTCCGTGCCCCAATCGCCAATATGATTGGTAGCCAGAGAAACCACATCAACACCGGCAGACACATACGCATCTACCATCTTGGGACTGGAATAAACGGCCTGCTTTGGATGAGGGGTTCCCTTATCGGATAAAACCTGTTCCATGTTTGCATACGCAATATCTGCTGAACGTAATACATTAGCCACGTGACGGAATATCGTTTCCGGTTGTTCCCGATCTATAATGACATCGCCTACACCCACAAGAGTAATCGTTTCTTTTTTCATTATCCTTTACTCCTCATTTACCATTGTTTTTCCCCTTCTCTTTCACATCCCGCATCTGCTCCGCCAGCTTCTTGACCTCTCCCCGGACGTACTCGATATTACGGTACACTTCGCCGCCCTTTAAGTTGTCCATGCGGCCAGGTACTTGATCGCCGGGACGATCACAATAGAACCCTATCCACCAGAGGCCTTCTTTCCGGCGCTGACCGTCGCCCCTCCCTGAAAAATTCAAACCCTGATGGACCCCCTTGATTCCAATGTCTCTGTAATGCTTTCCAAAATGAGGATGGCCGGACTCCAGTCCGACGTACCCGCCTAACCACATGAATCTGTCCCGAAGGATCAAGCACTTGATCCCCGTATGTTCGAACTCCACTTTGTTGGGTTCCTCCAACCACTTCCAGTCATCACTTAACGCACTCATCCGTACACCTCCTTATCGTAAACCCCGTTAGAAATTCCAGTCGTTGCGACTCGAAACCGAGCGGGGGCATTAAACCTCGCCGGAATTATTCTAAAATCTAACCCCCCAGCAGAACAACGGGATATTATTTCTAACAGGGTAAACAATCTGTGAGCCTTACATTTGCATAAGAAACATTGCCAGAGGCAGGTGGGTGTGCTGGAAGAACTTTATAGCGGCACCTTTTATAGTATCGCTACTCGGTTTCCAAATACTTTACAAAGGTCACCTTAGGTGAATCGCAGGTTCCCCATAAAATATAGAAAAGAACCGCATTATAAAGTTTTGGAAGCACACTCACCTGCAGATTTTATGCAACATTAAGGTGAACTACCACGTCTTCTCCATCCGGGTAATGATCTCATCCTGTAGCACACGCTCCAGCTCAACCCACAGCGCGCTGTAACCGGCAACACGTACCACGAGGTTCCGATAATTCTCCGGTTGCGCCTGAGCATCGCGCAGCATTTCTTTGCTTACGACATTGAACTGGATGTGCTTCCCGATGTAGCCTTCAAAATAGGTTTTGATCATAGCCAGGAACTTCAAAATATCATCCCTGGTGACAAGGGCCGAGGGAGTGAACTTCATGTTGAACAGGGTGCCAAAAATAGGGATATGGTCGATTTTGCCGGCCGAATTGATCACGCCCGTAGGACCTTTGACGTCGGCTCCCTGGCACGGTGATACCCCGCCGTCGGC
The DNA here is from genome assembly GCA_963739325.1 of uncultured delta proteobacterium. Lineage (GTDB taxonomy): Bacteria > Desulfobacterota > BSN033 > BSN033 > UBA1163 > CAVTZZ01. The sequence continues at coordinate 14,846 of CAVTZZ010000016.1, forward strand.
TAAGGATACGCCGGCCAATCGTCCGTTCGGCAGCGCCCCTACTCTTTTCCCGTTCTCTCCCTGAAGGTTGATGCTATGGGGAGCGCACACATACTGAGCTCCATAGCATGCGTCCGTCTGGGCGCACATTTCTACCAAGAACTTGTATGTATCAGCAGCAATCGTATCAACATAATCATCATCATTTCCATATTTCGGTGCGGACATGAGAAGACGCCATTCTTCATCATAGCCCTCGAAATTCGCTGCAAGGGTGTTCAAGAGATCGTTTTTGCTCAGACTGCCATCCTCGAAAACCACTTTCTTCACCGCTGCCAGCGAGTCAACGAGGTCCATCACACCGACGGGACAGAGCATCATCGCAGATCCCTGGTACACGCAGCCGCCTCCGGTCGGATCCTGGCCGCGCTTGATGGAATCGTCAAAGAAGGCCGTTGCCCACACCTGCGGAAGCATCTTCGAGCGAAAGAGCCGAATCTGGTTTTGGACGCTCGCAGCTTCACTCATAAAGAATCTGGCCTGCTCTCGGACAGCGACTACTAATTCATTCCAGGTTTTCATATCCTGGAATCTCCCCGTATGGGGGCCGCACTGATATCCGGTCGCCGGATCCCATCCGTCGTAGAGGGAAAGCTCAAAGATCTTTCCCATATTCATAATCAGAGGAGTGGTTGCCGGCGTCTTATGGGGAATCGTATGGAGTATACAACCACTCAGCTGGTAATCCCGTGCCTCCTCGAGGCTTGCCCGCATATTCGGCCCCAATAGGTACGGTATGATGCTGCCGTCGTAAAACCAGGCCGGGTACCCCATACCCAGACTGCAGAGTTCCGCCGCCCTAATGGCGAATTCCGGGTTGAGCTTCTCATGCCATCTCACCGAGAGTGTGGGGTGAGGGCTCCTCACCCTGAAGGCAGCCTCTAACCAGAGGAAGGAGAGTTCATTGGTGGCGTCACTTCCATCAGCCTTCTGTCCACCAAGGGTGCAGTTATGAAAAAGACCTTCACCCGCGCTACTGACGTGGCCGTAGACGTTCTCGAATGACCGCCTCGTACTCATCTTCACTCGAAAGCACTCGAGAAGCTGAATGACCTCTTCTTTGGTAATTCTTCCCTCGGCAATATCTTTCGCATAGTAGGGATAGAGATATTGATCCACCCTGCCAGGAGACCACCCGACCAGGCCACAGTCGAGTTCCCCCAGCACATGAACGAACCACAAAGTCTGCAGCGCTTCGTGAAACGTGCGCGCCGGATTCGCAGGAACCCAGTCACATACCCTAGCGATCTTTTCAAGCTCCGATTTCCTAGGCTCTTTAGTTTTCTTAGCCAGCTCTCTTGCGAGAGCGGCATAGCGTTTGGCGTACTGCATGGCCGCTTTAAGTTCTATCACCAGGCCTTTGAGCAGGTAGTTCTTCTCACGGGTACTGTCATCAAGGGGCGGCGTATTCTTGAGCTCGTTTTCAACCTCTGAGAGAATCCCCGAGAAGCCCAGCTTGATCGCCTTCTCGTAATTCGGAGAATACCACCCCTTGCTGCGCGACATCTGGGCAAAAGCCATATAAACGCGGGCCCCGGGGTCGGCTACCTTCTCCAGCCGCTCTACAACCTCGTCGCCAAGGCAGGCGAGTAACCCCCCCCGCAGGCTTCTGTCGGTCCAGTACTCCACAATTTCCTTTAATTCTTTTAATTCCTCTTCGCTCAGTCCTACAGGAGGGCGCCCCGCCTGAAGCTCCCGCCTGACCCAATCGACGGAGTTCTCGAGGTGTAATTCAGCCCCCGAGGTGAAGGCTGCGGGATCCCCTGCCAGTAACTGTCCATCATCGAAATAGATGGGGATTTTCGTCACAACCCTCTCAAAGGCTCTTGCCAATCTCATTGGTTGAGGTACCCCCTCCGTTTCTTTGAAAGAAGCTGTTACCAGCCTAGCCCGCCATAGGGAAATAGGAGTAGTATCCCTGGCATCACGCACTTCTTGCCACAGCCTCTGTCCCCTGGTTAAGTCCGCCGTTTCTAAGGTTACCGCTGTCTGTTCCATTGTTATCTCCTTTTCCACCCTACTGCTCACATGTGGTATCAATCGGGTAAGCAACAGAATTAATATTACTCAAAACTTAAAGGAATTAGGTTTTTTGCTTGGCCTTAAAGAATTAGTTCTCTATAGAGAACCATGTTTCTCTATCCAGAATCAAATTTTATAATCTGCCCAAAATTTTGTCAAGAAAAAATGTGAAAAAATGTAATTGAAAGGGGTCAGAACCCCTAAGAACCTCTTTGGATAGGTCGGATTACCTCGGTTCGATATGGGCCACATACACTAATGAGCCAATAGAGACAGTAAAGCTGCGGTTCAATGAAAGAATAAGTCGAGCCATCATGGAAACGAACTCGCATTCACCACAGAGGCGAACTCCAGAATGACGGGGCAATGATCATGATGCTTCAAATTCGCAATACCATTGGCTTTCGTGGGTAGGTGTTGGGGTAAAGTATTCAACGAATAATGGGCAGGCCTCACTTCCACATGTTTATGGTAACGATCTCACCTGCTTTGGCATTCCTTTTTATCTCAATGGGTTTTGATCTTTCACTGTACCAGAAGAGAGTCATGATCGTTTTTTGCTGCCCCTTTTCCATATCATTACCAAGCTGAAGGTCAGCTTCCCCCAATCCTTCTATGATGACTTTAACGCTCACACCCTCATCCGTATTCGTAAGCACCTCCATATGTTTAAACCTTTCAGCAGCACTGAATAGGGAGAGCAGAGACTCTTTATCCCCTTTCTTTAAACTTTTGTTTAATCTTAATTCGATACTTGCAAATTTTTCCATTGGTTACTCCCTTAACAGGTACCTCCAGCGCAGGATCATCCACCCCATTCCGTTTGGTATAAGCAGCTCCCACCCCAATGATTGAACTCAATGGATATCAGGAGATACCATATACGTTTCCGTACCACCCCAATCGTAACGTGCCCTCGTCGCTTCGTCCCTCGTAATCAATGACACGAACTCCCAGAGTACCCCGTGTGTGCTCATCGGATGCACAAAGAAGAAGTAATTCCCATTACCCCTGTTTCTGTTAAGGAGAGGTTTTGGATCGACCATGGCAAAGCCAGCTTCCTCCAATTGTTTCCAGTATTCGTGAACCCTGTCTCGGACAATATAACCCGCCGAGTTATGGTACATTGCATGGCTTCCCCTGCGAGCCATCACTTTATTAATCGGTGCATCTTCGTTTAGCGCACAATATAGATTTATCCCCCCACCCCCTGGAAATTGGTATCTAACAGGCACAAAAATGTTTCCCCGTCCGTCGTTAACTTCTGCATGTTCGTTTGTGAAAATGTCACCAACGTGCACGGCGGGCCGTGAAAGGATGCTTGACCAGATTTGCTGTTGTGTTTCAAACTCATTAACAGTCACCATAATACTTTTCAAAGCGACGCCTGGCCTCTGGTATTCTTCAGTCATGCTCATTTTCTCGAATCTCTGTGGGGTGTCCAAATAGATCGTATCTTCCCACATCTTTAAACCGCGGTACGCCTTTGTTGCAAATTTGATCGGTAATCCCTGTCCTCCACTTTCTTCCAGCCAGAATATCGCTTCGCTGAATTTCCCGATGTATATTACTTTTTTGGAAACGGGCCGACCCTCATGTTTAAACCTGTTATAAGTCTCCTCAAATTCGTCTTGTCCTAAGTGGAGTTCAATATGATGAATCCCCTCCCCATATTTTTTGAGGGATTCTCCCATTCTGCCCGTTGATTCCCGGGGCCTAAAAACTCCAAGATGGACCGGCTTTGTCTTAAGGTAATACCCATCGATTGTATCGCTGGTATCGCTCAATCCTTTCAGTTTGATCACTTGTTCGACATTGTTTGTCCCAAACATCTTTAGATATGTTCTTAAAGCCGCCTCCGCGTCTTTCACTACTAGGTTTATACTCCCAAATTCCATCTAGATGACCTCCTCACACAGTTTTCATCGAGGAAATAAAGAGGATGTGTAAGTGTTGAAGGTGGTATGGTGATGTACATGAACCCCCAAAACAAAGAATCATTAAAATATCTGACTTTGGGCTTACTTTTGCTTCATAAATTCCGTGCTCTTCAGGCTTATGTCGCCCCCGGAAACATAAGTGCCAACAATATTTCCTCTGGTAATCGGTAAGAGCAAATGCGAAGGGTATTCTGCATTATGGTATACCGTAAGGGTGTTAGGCGTTTGATTCAAAAGATGTTCTTGACCCACCTGGTAGAGATTCTCTGGTTCATCGTCCCCACTGCTGATTTTAAGCACAATCCGGTGTCCCGCCTTGAATAGATTGGCTGTGGGATATAGACCAATGGAAAATAGATACCCCTGGCCAGGAACCAAAAGCTGTGGGTTCGTATGTGTGTGATAGGAAAACCACGGTTTTGATTTCTTTTCGTCCAGCTCGCGGTGTGAAGCTTTCAGCCAACCTCGAGTCAGGCAGGTTTCCTGGCCATCTGGATCCACATCCCACAGACTGATGAAGAAATTCGTATCAGCACCTCGGCACGAGGCATAAAGGTTCAACACAATCGGGCCAGCGACCTCTGTGTTCTCCACCATCGGCGCTGAATAATACTTCAGACTACCGCGCTTGTCTGGAGCATCATCGTATGAACCCGACGCCGCTTCAGGCCACGGCTCTATCTCGGATAGACTGTAGTTTTCGTGGAGGCAGAAAGGAATAAATTTTGTATCTGGTATAGGAAAGTCATCTGCCATGATCCACTCGTCCGTGCCCCGGACAAACATCTTAACCGCTGGTTCATCCATGATGCCCGTATCGATTTCCTTCAACCAGTAGTCAAACCATCGCAGTTGCTCCCACGAGATCTGATAGAAAGGCCGATCCGTATAACTGGGCGGGAAAAAGATTAACTTCTTGGGCCCCTTCAACTCATGCCAGTGATTGAATGGCCCGGGGCGGTGCCCTGCCGCGCCAAGATAGGCAGGCACCTTGACCTTGTCATACTCTGGCTCGCGCTCCCGCCAGTAAGGTCCGTCTATAGGATGTAGAATGATGTCTAAATAACTCGCATTCGTAAGCAAATCCGGGTTCTTCAAAGCTTCGACAATTTCCGGGGCTGCACTTAAGTCTTTATCCGTCAGGGCACAGACGATAGCCTCTTTGTACCCCTTCTCCCCCAGTTCCTTTCTGAGCGCACTCTCCTGAGTATGAACATCAAGGTTATTCAGGGAAATCAGCCATCTGAGAAAGCCTTTTTGTAGGATACCACCAGGCCACCAGAATTCTCTGTAATTATCCCAGAATCCGCCAATGGGAGCGATGGCCTTCAAGTGCGGAGGCTGCAAGGGTGCGACCATAAGTTGGTGGGCGGCAAAGTAGCCCAGCCCTATCATACCTACATTACCGTTGCACCAAGTCTGCTTTGCTGCCCATTCGATAACCTCGTAGGTATCTCTGACTTCTCTCGGGGATAAAAAATTATACGTCCCTCCGGATCTTCCTGTCCCGCGCACACTGCCAATGATATAGGTGTAACCACGGTAGACGAAAAAGTCTAAGGGTCCCGCCTCCAGGCAGGCGTTTGGTGTCCCGCGAATACGCAGGCTCCGTGTGGCCGCAGGCCAGAGACGCTCTGATTGCATAACTTTGTTAAATGCTGACATCGCCACCAGGGCCGGAAACTTTCCCTTACCATCTGGGCGGAAGATGTCAACGTCAATGGTAACACCATCGGTCATGGGGATAGACACGTTACGATTGGCAATCATACCATACTCTCTTTTCGATATCTTCCCTGTACCGATTATTGCATCCATGTGGTAACCTCCACATGATTTTTAAGGCTTTCTATTTTTACGCCAGATTTGACAGTAAACACTTATCTTCTCATTTCCTAAGAGTCGCCACCGCTAATCTGTTTGCACTTTTTATTCTCAATTTTCAGTATAATTTCATCGAAATACTATGACATCTTAAGTAGGCTGTATGAAACTATCAATCTTCTTATCTCCCTATCATGTGACTGGGCAGCCACATGGCGATTTGAGGGAAGAACATGACCAGAAGTATACACACGAACATAGCAGCAGCGAATGGCAATATACCTTTGTATATCGTGTACATTGGGACATCCGGGATCATCCCGGCAAGTATGAACACGACCATGCCTACGGGTGGTAAAATCAGGCCCATTTGCTGGTTAATAATGAAGAGTATCCCGAACCATATCGGGTCAATACCTAAATGCGTGATAGCGGGGAATATGACTGGTATCGTGATGAGCATGATGGCAAGTTCGTCCATAAGTGCCCCAAGGATAACATAAATGCACATGAGAATGAACACAACCGTAAGGGGTGATAAGGAATAGTCCTCTATGAACTTAACCAGGAGCGCTGGAAGGTTACTTGTCGTCATGAAGTCACCAAAAATCATGGCACCAATAATGATGGTAAAAATCATCGCGGTGGTTTTGGCTGTTGACCTGAGACCTCCAACAATACTCTTTAAGGCAAATCCTTTTCTTCCTATGATGATTAGAAAAGAAATAAAAGCGCCAACGGCTCCAGCTTCAGAGGCAGAGAAAATTCCACCCCAGAGACCCCCTAATACCACCAGTATCAATAATATCGCGGGCCAAAGCCCCTTCCCCTCTGCAAGAACCTGACGCAGATTAGATTTTTCTCCAGGGGGCCCCATCGAGGGTTTGATTTTTGTTATAATGTAGATCGTTAGCATAAACAAGCTACTGAGGATTATTCCAGGGAATATGCCACCTATGAACAGTTTGCCGATAGAGACCCCTGTTAATATCGCATAAATGATCATGGGATTGCTGGGCGGAATAAGAATAGCCAGGGTTCCGCCAGCGGCAATAGAGCCGGTTGCTAATCCAAGGTCATATTTATACTTCCTCATCGGCGGCAGGGAAACCTTTGTGAAGGTAGCAGCACTCGCTAAACTGGAACCTGTGCAGGCGGCAAAGATAGCACAGGCTCCGATATTAGTCATGGCTAAACCGCCGGGCAATCTCCCCAGGATTCTGTAAACAAAATTATAAGCACCGTCAGTCAACCCGGAAGCATATGCCAATTCACCCATGAGAACAAAAAGCGGTAAAACACATAGAGTGAAACTGGCTACATTAGCATAAGGAACCATCCCTAACTGGACCAACGCTCCGTTTAACCCAAAGAGGACCACTTCACCAAGGAAGCCTGTAAATCCCATACAAAAACCGATTGGCATTCCCATATACAGAAAAACGAACATCAGTGAAAATCCAATAAGCCCTACCGTTTCCGGACTCATTCGTTTGCTTTCCTTGCATTTACATGACGAAATGAATTTATGATGGCATAGCATTTCTTATTACTATTCATCATTTATCCCGTCCCACCGCCCGATTGACCGAATGGCAAAACCAGAGAATGAGTTCCAAAGACATTAACGCACATCCCGCTGTAGCAATACAGATAAAGGGTAGATGGGGCCACTGGAAATAGCTCGTGGAGATGCCGGGTGGATGTTGAATAATAGACCAAGCCCGAGCGCCTAACTGCCAGGCTATGAGACCAACAAAAACGATACTGAAAAGAGAGTTAAAGATATCAATGGCCCCTTGGCCACGCTTTGATAAGCGGTCGTAGAGTAGGTCTGTACGGACGTGACCGCCCTCGGAAGTCACGTAACCAAAGCAAGGGAAAACCAGAATAACCATCATTACAGTGATAAAATCGATAGAACCGGTGATGGGGCTTTTAAACACATAGCGCCCGACAACATCGGTAGTAATGAACAACATCATCAGGAAAAGGATAAGAATGCTTAACCAGCAGAGCTTTTGACTTGATGTGTGAATCCCCCTCTCAATTTTCAGAGCAACTGACTTCAGCCACATGAGCAACCTCCGCTCTTATAGGCTTATGGAGAAAATAGGAATAGGATTAAGGATCATTTTCTCCAGTCATCCTATTCCTATTTTCAGACTTTACTTTTTGCTGACTACTTTCCGCATCAACTCCAGGGCTTCTTTAGCAGGGTGACCTTTGGCTACGATATCTGATACATACTTATCAGCAATGCCTGCCGTTGCCTTCTTCCACCGTGCCTGTTCCTCAGGACTGATGGTGTAAGTATCTACACCTAACTGACGAATTCTTTCCCATAAAGAATTCTCTTCGTCAGTCCTTTTTTTCAAGTCAACGTTAGCGGCATCCTTGCTGACCTGTTCAACAAGCGTCTGGAGGTCTTTGGGGAGATCGTTCCAGACTTCTTTACTCATCAAGACCACGAAGCACGCCCCATAAAGAGGTAGTCGCGGGGCATATTTGGCTACTTCATAAAGTTTGCGATCATTGACGACATCGATGCCAGTAATTGCACCGTCTATGACTCCTGTTTGCAGAGCCATATAGACTTCTCCACCCGCCATGCTAACCCCGGCAGCTCCCAGTGAAGATAATGTTTGACCTTGTAAACCTGTCCCAGATCTAATCTTCAGCCCTTTAAAGTCATCCATGGTGGCGACCTTTTTAGTCCGCATGATAAGCTGGAGGAGATTCGTAGGCATGAAATGCAATACCTTAAAGCTATCTGTCAGTTCCTTCAAGTAACCAGCTTTTAACCAATCGTTAGCAACATTAAAAACGGCATTCATATCAGTGAGTTCAAAAGGGAGACCAAACAGAGAAAAAACCGGCATACGACCCGCATTATATCCATCATGCGTATAGGCAAACTGGATCGTATTTGTCTTAACCATATCCCATTGATCGGTCGGAGCACCCAGTGTAGATTCGTAGATGGTTATTTTCACCGCACCATTGGTGCGTTGCTCGAGCGTCTTAGCAAAGTCGATAATGGAACGATTCTGAATATTTCCTGCAGGCATAGGTGAGGTCATCTTCCAATTATAAGTCTTTGATTGTGCCAGGGCTTTTCCAGCTATGAAAGATAGCGATGCGAACACAAGAACTAAACAAATGCTTCCCACCAGTCGTGTCAATCTTTTAACTTTCATTTGTTCCTCCTTTTACGAAGAGGTAATTCAGCCCGTTTCATCATAGATAACGGCATTGATTACTCCCTCTTGTCATCTCATGTTGGAACCCAAAGATGCCAGTTGCAGAATCATTCGATTCATTCTACGCTTGTATTATTTTATACTTCTCTGCTTAACCCGGTTTCCAATGGTTAGCTCATTTCTCCCCCCCTCCATGCACTTAGGGAATAGGATGACGGAAAATTCTCTCCAGTAATCCTATTCCTATCAACACGTCTTGCTATTTGCTTGCAATCTTCCGCATCATCTCTAGGGCTTCTTTAACAGGAAAACCCTTGGCGGCCCAATCCTGTACATACTTATCAGCAACACTTGCTGTTGCCTTCTTCCACCGTGCCTGTTCCTCGGAACTGACAGTGTAAACCTCTACACCCGCCTTGCGAGTCGTTTCCCAGTAAGCATTATCCGCTTCTAAAGTTCTTTTCTTTTCAGCGGCACCGACCTCTTCACTGACCTCATCGATAAGCGTTTGGAGCTCTTTCGGAAGGCTGTTCCAGGTCTCCTTATTCATCGAGACCACCCATATTCCCGAATAAATAGGCATTTGCAGGGCATACTTGCATACTTCGTAGAATTTGCGGTCAACCACGTTATCAACGCCAGTAATTGTGCCATCGATAACTCCTGTTTGCAGTCCCATGTATGTTTCTCCACCCGACATGCTAACTCCGGTAGCTCCCAGCGCGGCTATTGTCTGCCCCTGTAAACCTGATAAAGCCCTAAGCTTAAGCCCCTTAAGGCCTTCCAGGGTGGTGACCTTTTTATTGCGGAGGAAGAGTTGTTGGAAACTGGTAGGCTTGAAATATAATATCTTAAAGTTATCTGTCATCTCCTTCAGGTAACCGGACTTCATCCACTCGTTATAGATCCGAAACATATCATTATAATTGGTGAATTCGAAAGGAAGATTATAGAGCGTACCCACCGGCATGCGACCGACGGAATATCCTTCTGCCAAAAAGGCAAGCTGGATAGCATTGCCCTTCAACATATCCCAGTGGTCGGTAGGAGCACCGAGTGTAGATTCGTATATGCTTATTTTCAACTTGCCATCGGTGCGTTGCATCATTTTCTCGATAAATTGAATCAGGTGACGATTCTCATTGTGTCCGGCGGGAAACCATGCGGTCATCTTCCAATTATACGGGTTTGATAGTACTAATACCGGGGCCTTTTCGGCGCAGTTAGCCCTTTCAGCTATTAAAGATATCGATGCAAACACAAGAACTAAACAAATGCTTACCACCAGTAGTGTTAATCTTTTAACTTTCATTTGTTCCTCCTTTTACGAAGAGGTAATTCAGCCTGTTTCATCTTAATAGATAACGGCATTGGTTACTCTCTCTCTTGTCATCTCATGCTGGAATACGGAAAATCCAGTTGAAGATTCATTCGATTCATTCAACTCTTGTATTCCATTGCACCTCCCTGCTTAACCCGGTTTTCATATGGTTAGCTCATCTCTCACCCCCTTCCGCACGCTTCGTGCTGGGTCGTATGTCAAAGACTTGATATTCCCTGTCGTCTATGTAATCAGCTCTTAACGATCTCTTGCTTTTGGTAAGCTATCACTCCATTGATACTTCGTCAATATGTTTTCTGAACTGGTTGAGGATAATCCCTTAAACTATCCTTTCATTCATTCGCAAGGTTATTTATTTCCTGTTCAGTATACCCCAACATGCCAGAGTACACCTCCAGATTATGCTCACCAAGAAAGGGAGCGGAAGACCTTACATCTCCTGGCGTCTTGGAGAGCTTAAACACGGAACCAGGCACCTTGACTTTGCCTGAAATGGTCTGCTCCACCTCGATCATCATCTCCCTACTCAAAAGATGTGGATCATTGCACACCTCGTCGAAGGTAGGAATTTTCACGCATGGCACGTCAATATTCTTGAGTTGGGTCACTATTTCTTTGGACCTCCTTGTTTTCGTCCACTCCGTCACTGAAGCATCGATTTGCTCTCTATACTTTACTCGGTCCTTCTGGTTAGAACAGAGTGGAGAGTTCACTAAATCTTCTCCCCCAATGAGTCTGAAAAGCCTTTGAACTTGAGCGAGTGCGCCGGTAGCAATGATGACCGAGCCATCTTTGGCAGGATAAAGGTTACCGGGTATCATAGCGGGATGACCATTTCCCAGTCTCTGCGGAACTTTACCATTTATGAAATAATGTGGGGAAAATTCTATGGATGTGAGAAGCCATATGCAATCCTGTAAAGAAATGTCTATCGTCTGCCCTTCACCTGTTTTCATCCGATGCATTAAAGCAGCCATGATAGAAAGCGCAGTAAAGATACCCGCAGAGAAATCTGCTATGGCTACCGCACATTTTGTTGGTGTGTCTGGAAATCCTGTAACGCTCGTCAAACCTCCCATTGCTTGAGCGACCGGATCATATCCTAAATCGTCCCGGCGAGGGCCGGTCTGTCCATAAGCGGACACCGAAGCGTATATCAGTTTGGGGTTTAGCTTACAGAGCTCCTTACTGCCAAGACCAAGTTTATCCATTGTTCCAGGGGAGAAATTTTCGACGACGACATCCACTTTCTTAGCTAACTCCCTGCAGATATCTCGACCCTTCTCAGACTTTAAATTAACGGTAATGCTTTTCTTACCCCGATTTAATATAATGAAAGTACCACTTTCTAAGCCTTGGGTGAGAGGGGCATCGTTTCTAACCACGTCTCCCTCACGTCTCTCAACCTTAATTACCTCAGCACCTAAATCTCTTAACAATAATGTGCAGAAAGGCCCGGAATATACCTGAGTGAAATCTAACACTTTAATGCCATCCAATACGCCTGCCATGTTATCCTCCTAATGCCTTGATTTGCAGAACTATTTTTGTTGTGTCGGCTGTCTTAGAAAAGCTCACCTTGTAGATACAGGCCAACAGCGATCATCTTCCCTTATAGACTGGTTTTCTCTTCTCAGTAAAGGCCTTCACTGATTCATGAAAATCTTCGGTTCCCTCAAGAAACTTAACTGTCTGATGCTCCAGAATGATACCTGACTCCACGGTACAACCCAAGCTACGATTGACAAGCTCCTTCATGGCTTCCAATGCGAGAGGTGGCTTATCAGTAAGTTTAGCGATAAACTCTTCAACCGTTTGCTCCAGTTTATCGGCAGGCACGGCTTGGTTGATAAGTCCAATTCGCTCAGCCTCTTTCCCACTGATAAGGGCCCCCGTGTAAAGAAGCTCTTTTGCTTTCCTTAGACCAATTAAACGAGGCATCCGTATCGATGCGCCACCATTAGGGACAAGCCCCGTCTTGATATGGCCGTCTCCTATCCTGCATTTTTCGTCTGCAAATATAAAGTCACAAACTTCTGCTATCTCGAAACCTCCTGCCATACAGACCCCATTTACCATAGCAATGGTGACTTTCTTGAAGTTTTCAATGCCATAAAATACTCTATCGGCAAGTGCGGTGAATTCAGCCTTAAGGGATAAGGCGTCTGGTGAAACCACGCGCTGACTGTGCTCCTTTAGGTCTACACCTGAGCAAAATGTGCCTCCTGCTCCTTTGAAAACTACCACCATGATCTTTGTATCCTTCGCAATATCGTCAAGCACCGCTAATATGTCTAAGAATGTTTGCCTACCCATCGCATTCATGACTTGGGGTTTGTTTAAAGTAATCCAAGCTACTGCCCCCTTTTTCTCCACAACGATATCCGTATACGCCATCTTTCCCTCCTATATGAAAATTAGGGTAGCCTAACCTCAGGTTGGCCTATATCATTGTATAACCACCACTGACACTGAGCGTCTGTCCTGTTATGAAAGCAGCCTCATCTGAAGCGAGGAACGCTACTGCGTTGGCAATATCCTCCACCTCAGCGACTCTCCTGAGAGGGTATATTTTAGCTGCCGCCTCCCTCATCTCTACTGGCGCAGCTGCAAACGCTGGGGTATTCGTGGCACCGGGTGCAACACAGTTAACGTTAATATTATAGCGGGCCAACTCCCTGGCTATCGCTTTGGCAAAGGCTACGACTCCACCTTTGGCGCCAGAGTAAACAGCCTGTCCCGATTGTCCCACCCTGGCGGCGTCTGAGGCTATATTCACAATCTTCCCGCTTTTTTTTGCTATCATCGTATCGGCCACAGCCCGGGAACAAAGGATGACACCTTTCAGGCATACTGCTATGACCTTATCCCAATACTCTTCCGTTTCTTTAATAAAGGGTGTCATATTAGGGGCAACATATCCCGCATTATTGACGAGAATGTCCACCGTGCCAAAGTTACTAAGCACCTGCTGTACCATTTGTTTTACCTGTGCACTAATTGTAACATCTGCTTTGATAGCCATTGCCTGCCGTCCTAACGCCTTGACTTCATCGGCTACCGCATGGGCAGTTTCAGGGTTTATATCAACGATGGCTACATTAGCTCCCTGCTGGGCAAATTTTAAAGCAATCCCTCTCCCTATCCCTTGTCCTCCACCCGTAACGATGGCCACTTTTCCTTCTAACCCCATGGCTGTACCTCCTTGCAAATAAGTTTATTTTACTTTATGCAGTCTAACCCGCATCAAGTATTTTCCTATTTGAAACTATCTGGTCTTTTTCTAATAAGCTTGCCCCAATCAGGCTTTCTTTTTTCTAAGAATGCATTCATTGCTTCCAGCTGTTCTTCCCCACCAAAAAACTTAGGGGAAATGAGATTTGGGAAATAGGCTTCCGTGTGGGGAATAAGTTCGATATCGCTGTCAAAGCTAGCTTTAACGATTCGCAGGCAAGTAGGATTCATCGCAAGGAGTTCCTGACACCATTTGTCTACTTCTTCATCCATTTTGTCCAGTGGGACCACGGCATTAATCAAACCCATCTGGAGGGCCTCCTGGGCGGTATATCTCCTGCAAAGCATCCACATCTCTCTTGCCTTTTTGTGACCTACTACTCTGGCTAGATAGGCTAATATTTCTCCACCTGCCGGACTCCCTACTCTCGGGCCAACCTGTCCAAAAATAGCGTTATCAGCGGCAATAGTTAAATCACAGTGATAGGCAAGGTGATTACCCATACCTATGCAGAAACCCTTCACTGCGGCAATCACCGGCTTCCCAACCAGCCTCAAATGCTGATGAATACTAGGCGTTTCTTCAAACACCTTCTGGGAGTCTTCTTTCTCTCCTGATACGTCTCCACCTGCATTAAATGACTTATCCCCGGCTCCTGTGATGACCACTACTCCAATACTCTGATCCAGACGAGCATCGCGTAGACAGGCTACAATCTCCCGTATCCCTGTCTCTGTTATCAAATTGAGGCCCTTCGGGTTTGTACGAGCCATGGTGATTCTGGCGATGCCACCCTGGTCAAAATACTTCTTCTCGTAAATAGTATCTGGTGAGTATCCCGGCACTTTAGTCCAATTCCTTGTCCACTCCATCTCTCAAACTCCTTTCATTATTTAATATTAAGCTGGGTTTACCAGCATTCTTTTTACTCCAAATTTTTGTCCAACCAAATGACTTTATTCCCTTCCCTTTATTCTTCCTCTCGGTCAAACATTTTGTATCGTGGTTCACCTTATGAAACTATTTCCCACTACAAATTGTAATATTGGATTTTAATTGTATCAATCGATCGATACATTGTCAAGAAAAAAAATCTCCTCATTGATCAAAAAATAACTGTGTCCATTTTTCTGGTCCTATGAAGCAGAGAAATAAAAATTCATTCCTGCGCTATGGGCAGATGTGTCAGAGAATATTTTGACAACTGATCTTGTCGTTGATATCTTTACAAAAATATTGACTACTGATCGAATGGTTGATATATTAAAATATGCCTAAAAACAGAGCAAGAGGTCCAGAAACTTCAGGGCAGACTCCTAAAAAGCTGATTGATGTAGCTATCGATCTCTTTTCCCGCAAAGGCTTCAAAGGAACTTCAATTCGCGATATTGCAGCGGAAATGGGTATGACCACTTCCAATATATATCACTATTTTGGCACGAAAGCCGGCGTTCTCTCTGCCATAGGGCACCAAACTCTGGAGCCAATCATACGGGAATTTAGGCGAATATCAAGTCTCGATCTGCCACCTTTGGATCGCTTTACCCTGCTTCTTAGGACCCATCTCACGTATATGGATGCTCATAGGAAAGAGAGCAAAATTTTCTCTCTCAGCGAAGAGGCTCTTTCTTCTGGCAAGAATGATTTGAACAAGAAATTCCATAAAGAAACGTTTTTAATCTATCGTTCTGAAATAGAGCGCTTGCTATCAAGCATGGGGAGAAAAGGAGACTCTACCATCGCGGCGTTCAACACCCTTGGCACCATCATCTGGTTCTTACGATGGTATCGTCCCGAGGGACGCAATTCGCTGGAGGAAATCATTAACGCTATTATTGAATACGTGCTGCACGGAATCATTGGCGACTGTCCCCCTGGGGGTAAGGCATCCAAAGCATAAGCATCACATTTCCTTTTACCTTCAGCCAATTTCAATTGAAAAATTGGCATCACTAAAAATGAATTATATAACCATGGTAGGATTGAATTTGTTGAGGAGATGGTGGGGAGGTTAAGGGAAGCCTCCCCAAAAAGGTTTATTCGTCTTTCCAGGTGGGTTTCCGCTTCTCTAAGAAGGCTTTAAGACCTTCAATGGCATCATGGGTCTTCATGGCTTTATCGAGATAAATCTTCTCTATGGCTTTCAGTCCCTTATCCATATCATCATTAAGACCTGCAAGGGCTGCCTCTTTCGTCAACTTCAAGATGATACCACTTAATTTCGTAAACTTCTCAATAAACCCATTCACCTCTTGAACGAGGGAGGCCTCAGGTACAATTTTGTTGACCAGACCAAGGTTCAAAGCCTCCTGAGCACTGATTACGTCCCCGGAGAGAATCAGTTCAAGAGCTTTCTTTCTTCCAATCATTCTTGGGAAGATGAGAGCGGCAATGGGTGGGAAAACTCCCACCTGTATCTCAGGCTGCCCAAATTTTGCCCTCTCTGTTACAATGACCATGTCACAATAGAGGGCAAGTTCGCATCCTCCTCCTAAGGCCGAACCATTCACGACGGCGATGGAGGGGACCTTTAATTGATCCATCAATCGAAACATTTTATGGAAAACCTCAATCATCTTGTAAACCAGATCACCAATATGTTCTCCAACATCCACCCCTGCTGAGAAGGCCTTTCCCGCAGCCTGAATGACCAGGAGCTTTAATGTCTTTTCTTTCTTCAATCCTTCGAGATAGGCATTGATCTCTTCCATCATTTCGATGTTGAGGACATTCAGAGGCGCCCGATTCAATGTCAAATAAGCCACTCCATTCTTCAGTTCTGTCTGAATATGTTTGAACGCCATTTGGTTCACTCCCTAATCCCCCCTACCCCCCTTTAATAAAGGGGGGAAAGGAGGGATTATAAGATTTTACTTCTTCTGGGGTTTGCCCAATACTTCCTCAAAGAATGTTTCATCCACAAGTTTGCCTTCTGCAATATTCTGGCGATATTTGATGAAGTCAATCGTATCCGCGCCCGTAATCTTCTTGCTATTGAAAGCACCAAACCCGAGGTAGGCCTCTCCCATCATGTTTGCAGCTAACCAGTGTCTGTTCGTGTTCTTCGTCTGATCCCAGAAGTACTTTTTCTTATTTCTAATACCGTCGATGGACATAATCAAGCAGCCAGGGAAGAGATTTGCAAATGTCCAGCAAATCTTCTCCACCTCCGCATCGAGAAGTGCGAAGTCAAATTCGTTGTTTTTGAGTTTATTATTCACCGACTCTCGTGCCTGTTTGAATTCGTCGCCTGCCTTGTACTCGCCATACACGAGATCACCGTCTTTCACATAAGCATCGGTAATGATCTGCGGGTTATGTACCCATTTGCCCTTTTCATCTTTGAGAACCGGAACGCACTTTGTGATGAGTCCCTTCCGCCACATCTTATACGCAGACCACATCTCGCAGCTGATGCAGCTCCACATGGCATCTTCGATGCTCAGGTACCAGGGAAGGAAGTCAGAAGCACCACCCACAGGGGCTGATCCATGCCGAGGACCTGCCTGGCCGAAAATAGCAAGGTCGGAGGCGATCGTGAGGTCACATGCGGTTCCAATCTCCTGTCCTCCAGCCACCCTCATCCCATTCACCCTACAGATGACTGGTTTCTTGCACATGAGGATGGAGTCGACCATATTATTGAAGAGCTCCATGTAAGCCCCGTACTCTTCGGGTCGCATGCTGTAATATTCTGAATACTCTTTTGTATTGCCACCGGTACAGAAAGCATAGGGACCGGTGCCGGTAAATATAACTGCTACAACGGAGCGGTCCGTGGAGGCATTCTCGAAACCGGCGATGACGCCCTTTACCATCTCCGTAGTGTAGGAGTTGTACTGGGCAGGGTTATTGAGTCTGATCCAAGCATTATAGAGTCCCTGAATGATATTGCCTTTCGGGTCTTTCAAAGGCTTTTTCTCATACACCACACACGGGGCCTCTGTTCCCCAATGCTCTTTGCCATAACGATCGTGAAATTTAATTTCATGCTCTCTCGGCATCCAATTTAATGCCATAAACATTCCTCCTTTCTCTGTAATAAAAGTTAATTTCTTAATCCCCCAACCCCTCTTTAGCAAAGGGGGTAGAGGGGGGATTCCATAGCTAAAAATCAGGTGTAAGCACAATCCTTTTCTCGGGTGACCCAGCTTTATGGACCTCATCGAAAACAGATTGGATCTGACTCATCGGTCGGGTCTCTACAAATGGAGCGATATTGATCTTTTTTGAGAGAACCATATCCAGAACGATTGGATAATACTCTGGCAGACATCCCCATGATCCAATGACTTCCGCATCAAAGGCCATGAGCCGGGAGATACTGTATTCATTTCTTGCCATCCCGAATCCGATCACAATCAATTTACCGGTGAAAGAGAGAAATTCTAAAGCCATGTCTTGTCCTGCTTTGGTTCCACTCACCTCAAAAATCTTCCAACCAAACCCTGCTTCAAGACCATTCTTCTTGCAGATCTCTCGAAATTCATTTCGAATATCTTTTACGACCTTGTCTTGAGAACTGATGACGAAATCAGCCCCATAATTTAAAGCTCTCTTTAACTTCTCTGGATTTCTCGCAATACCAATGACTGCCTTTGCACCCAGAGCCTTGGCTGTTTGGGCCATATACACACCCACACCTCCAGTCACTCCGATGATAATGACATTATCTCCGGGCTTCAGATCTGCCCTTCTAGAAGCCTGATAAGGTGTGGTCGCAGCATCCGCTACTACCGCGAGATGCTCTAAAGGAGTATTTCCACGATTCCTCACCTCACAGAGGTCGACGGAAGGGACTGGAATGTAACTCGAAAATCCGCCATAAACTCCCAAGCTGTTCCCAGGCATCTTCTGTGCTAAACAACGATTCCCTCTTCCGGTTTTACAGAGGAGACATTTACGACAGGGCATCACTGCAGGGATGATCACTTCCTTGCCAATCCATTTCTCATCGCCCGCTACCACTGTCCCGCTGATTTCATGCCCGAGGGTTAAAGGTGGTTTTTGAACAGTGGGTACACCGTCATAAAAGTAACCAAGGTCTGTGTGACAGACACCACATCCAGCCACTTTGACCAGCACATCTTCTGGTGATAACGATGGAACTGGAATCGAAGCCTTTGCCAATTTGCCAGGCTTCACCTCTCCTGTGTCCTTATCCTTTGCGGTCGGCTGAGCCATTTGCCAAGTCTCAATCTTCTCAGGTATTGTTGCCATTCTCTTCACCCCCTTTTATGATTTTAGATTTTAGATTGCAGATTGCAAATTACAATATTTAATTTTAATTCAAACTCAAGATCTTCAACTTTCAACTTTGAACTTTAAACTTTCTTCTCTATTACGTCATCCCGTATCCCCCATCTACAGGCAGGAGTTGGCCTGTAATATAATTTGATTCATCGGATGCAAGAAAGACGAATGCCGGCGCCACCTCCTCTGGTTCAGCAAATCGATTCACCAGGATCCGTTTCATATAAATCTCCTGCAATTTAGGATCGGTACGGATCTTTTCACTCATTTCAGTAGCAACGATACCTAGGAGGATACAATTCACTGTAATCCCATAATCAGCCAACTCTCGGGCAGCAGACTTCGTTAAAGTGATCACACCCCCTTTAGCTGAACTATAATTAATCTGCCCTTTCGTTCCTGCAAGACCAGCCGTTGATGTGACATTAATGATCTTCCCCTTTTTTTGTTGCATCATATATTTCGAAGCTGCTTGGATGGTGAGGAAAGGTCCCTTGAGATGAATATCCACTACCTCATCCCACTGATCCTCTGTCATCTTATAGAGCATGGCCGGTTTCGTTGCCCCTGCATTGTTGACTAAAATGTCGATCTTTCCAAAATGGTCTACAGAGGCTTCAATGATCCTTACCGCATCTGCCTTTACTGCAACATTTCCTTTTACAGCCACAGCCTTTCTACCTATCTTCTGAATCATCTCGACGACTTCTTGGGCGGATTGATCTCGGGTGGCATAGTTGACAATGACATCCGCCCCCTCTTTTGCATAGGCAAGACAGATCGCCCTTCCAACACCTCTTCCCCCACCTGTAACAACAGCCGCCTTACCCTCTAACCTACCCATTCACTTCTCCTTTCATCTCGTAAGAGGACCTCTCCCTTGAGGAGCGCTGTGTTGGAGGACAGTGCTTTACCCTCCATCCTCCAATCTCAATCGACCTTAAGTTCGAGATTGATCATATCCCCGCCTCTTGTAAATCCCATGGCACGAAAAAATTTGAGGAGGTCCCAATCGTTCCAATTGACTAAGGTATAGACGACGCTGACTCCGATCGCCTTCAGATTCTTAATAAACTCCTGACCCAATTTTCTCGCAATACCTCTGTGTTGATAAGCCGGATCGATCCCAATGGTGCTAATCCACCCGATCGTATCCGGAACCCCGAACTCCCATCCGCTCACCTCGCCCACAATAAAACCGATCACTTTCCTTTCGTATTCAGCAGCTAAACAAGAAAGAGGATATCGAACATCAGGAATCTCAATCTTCTTCTTCCAATAATCTCGCCTGGCCTTTCCTAAAATCTTACGGTCAATCTCAACGATTGCATCCAAATCCCCAATCGTCAGAGGTCGGATGAGTAATCCAGTTAAAAGCTCCTCTTCCATGGGTCCTTCTCCATCTTTTAAGCTCTCTATTCGATAACCGCAATGACCGCCTCTGCCTCGACCTCCTGCCCCGCTGCCACAAGAATTTCCTTCACGGTTCCGGTGATTGGGGCGACCACGGGCATCTCCATCTTCATCGCCTCTAAAACAGCAACCTGATCATCCTCTTTTATCTTATCTCCCACCTTTACCGAAACAGCAACAATCTTGCCCACCATTGGAACAGTCACGGGTGTTGCCATATTTTTCTCCTCCTCTCAAAAAACTTTTTATTTAAGGCCTAATGCATTTCTTGCGATGATCATCTTTTGGATATTGGATGTCCCTTCCACAATTTGGTAGGACTTTGCATCGCGATAAAACCTCTCCACAGGATATTCCGATGAAAAACCGTAAGACCCGAAAATTTTAACTGCCGTATTGGCAGCCCTGACCGCAACTTCTGCTGCAAAATATTTTGCACAAGAAACTTCGATCGTATTTCGCTGTCCCAGGTCCCTATTACAAGCAGCTCGATAGACCAGAAGCCTAGCCGCTTCTTCCTCTACATACATTTCTGCAATCTGTTCTTGGATCATTTGGAAAGTGGCGATGGGTTGTCCAAACTGTTCTCGCTCATTGGCATACTTGACGGAATGTTCCTTGCATGCTCGGGCTACTCCAACCGCTCTGGACGCAGAGGAGAGTCGGGTGTTATCCAACATGGCCATACAGATTTTGAACCCATCCCCTTTTTGTCCAACCAGACTATCTTTGGGTAATTTGACATCCTCAAAAATAATCTCACCTGTGGGAGCACAGAAAAGACCCAATTTCGATTCGATGGCCTTCTGGGTCACCCCTGGAGAATGCATATCGACGATAAAAGCCGACATCCCGCGGTGTTTTGCTGCCTTGTCCGTATAAACATAAACGATGCCAAGGTCGGACACTGGCACTCCTGAAATCCACATCTTTGTCCCGTTCATGACAAATCCGCCTTCCACCTCCTGTGCTGTTGACTTCATCGAGGCAACATCAGAACCAGTATTGGCCTCAGTAATAGCAAAACAACCGAGCAGGTCAGCATTGATCAATTTGGGTATCCAGCGTTGTCTCTGTTCCTCTGTCCCAAATGCCAGAAGCACCGATTGGATCGAGTTCATCTGGAGATTAAATGGAAGTCCCCAGGATGGGGAAATTCTTGCAATTTCTTCCGTCATCACTGAAGCTGCAAGATAACCACTTTCGTTTCCATCATATTTCTCAGGTGCGATACATCCAAAGAACCCCAGTCTTGCCATTTCTTTGACAATTTCCCGACGAAAACGATGCTCCTTTTCATCTTCCTCCATTGTAGGCGCAATCTTCTTCTCTGCAAAATTTTTGGCCATCTCTCGCATTGCCTCTTGTTCTTCAGTCAATTTAAAATCCATAACACCACTCCCTTCTTTTTCAGATTGTGCATTTTATAACAAACTCCTCTTTTTTTGTCAAGATAAATTTAATGCAGGAATATTAATTCCAACCTATTGTATTTATTTAAAAATTAGTTTTACATAAAAACTGGGATGAAGGGTTCCTTGACAATTTAAGATAAATGAGGGATAAAAAACTCAATGAGAATCATGAGTATGGACATTGGTTCACGTACCATTGGAGTAGCAATCAGTGACGAACTGGGAATAACAGCTCAAGGTCTCAAAACGATCAAGCGGAGGTCAATGGAAGAGGACTTAAAAGAAATTTCAATCATTATTGCACAATTTAAGATTGATAGGATCGTGGTCGGTCTTCCTAAAAATATGGATGGGACGATTGGAAAACAGGCAGAGTTGGTTCTTCAATGGATAAAAACTGCCCAAGAAAAAATCAATATCCCTGTAGAAACATGGGATGAACGTCTTTCAACGGTTGAGGCCTCCAAGATCTTACTGGAGGCTGACCTCTCAAGAAAAAAGAGGAAAGGGGTCATCGATAAGTTAGCTGCTGTTATTATTCTCCAGGGATACCTTAACCAGAGCAGGAAACAGAACGATGAATCTTCTCTCTCGACATAAAGCCCTCTTTGTCTTATTGGGCCTTCTTCTTATTTTTTTCATCTCTTCCCTTTATTGGCTTCTTTTCAGACCTCCTTCTGGAACCTCCATGACCAAAGTGATCACCATTAAAAAGGGAATGCACCTCAAAAAGATATCAACGATGCTCGAACAGGAAGGGATCATTAGAAATAGAGATTTTTTTATTGGAATCGCCACCCTCCTTGGGAAAAAGGCTGAGATCAAAGCAGGAGAATATGAATTCCATACCAGCATGCTTCCCTTAGAGGTATTAAATTCCCTCGTCAAGGGCCAGGTAAAGCGTCATCTGGTCACTATCCCAGAAGGCTACACCCTCTCTCAAATCGCCCAATACTTAGAAGATTTAAATATCATGGGAAAGGAGACATTTCTTCAAAAGGCATCTTCACCGGCTTTCATTGCTTCCCTCGGCCTCTCTCAACCCACCCTGAACCGGCCCTATACTAGTACGGTACAGAGCCAGCACGGTTCAGGGATCACTCAAAGTGGGACGTTATCTACTTTGGAAGGCTATCTCTTCCCTGAAACCTATCACTTGATCAAAGAGATGGCCCCAGAAGAGGTGGTCAAATTAATGGTCCAGCAGTTTAAAAAAGTCTTTGGACCAGAACTACAAACCAGAGCTTCTCAATTGGGAATTTCACAAAGAGAAGCAGTGATCTTAGCCTCCATCATCGAAAAAGAAACATCGTTATTGGAAGAGAAACCTCTCATCTCTGCTGTTCTCCACAATCGCCTAAAAAAGAAGATACCTCTCCAGAGCGACCCTACTGTGATCTATGGAATTAAAATTTTTGATGGAAACCTGACCAAAAAACATTTGATGAAGCCCTCTCCTTATAACACTTATCTCATCAGCGGTCTTCCCCCTACACCGATCTGTAACCCTGGGAAAGAATCCATTCTTGCTGCCCTTTATCCTGCTCCTGTCACCTATCTTTACTTTGTTTCAAAAAACGACGGATCCCACTATTTTTCTTCTAATATCGAAGAACATAATCAAGCTGTGTGGAAATATCAAAAATCTAAAAAAGGGATCTCTGGGAAAATCACGAGAGCTCCCTGATGACACCGATTTTGATTTGATTATACAGATTCTAACGGCGTAATTTTATCTGTGTAATTGATATCCGCCTCATCAGAGATTGATGGACTTTTTCAGAAATCTCAAAAAATAACTTGACAAAAAAATGAATTCTCATTTATCTTCGAAATCTGTTCCTAACAAAAAAGGAGGTTTTTCATGAAAGAGGTAGCGGTCATTGGTGTGGGTCAGAGTAGCTTCGTCAGAGGTTATGAGGGGTCTATTCGGGAACTGGCCTTCGAGGCCTTCAGGGAAGCCATGCAAGATGCGGGCATCACCCAGAAAGATGTTGATGCATCCATTTTCTGTTCGGCCCCTGAATATGATAAACAACGCTCCCCTGCGGGCGTCCTCGCAGAATACTTAGGTCTTATTCCTCAGCCGACGTTTTACATCGAGAGTGTCTGTTCTTCGAGTAGCACTGGTGTAAAAGTGGGTTACAGCATGATTAAGTCAGGCCTCCATGACGTGGTGGTTATCCTCGGGTTCCAGAAGATGTCTGAAATCACGTCTGCCGAATCCCAAGAGAGAATGGGTCGCGGCGCTGACATCCAGTGGGAGGCACCCTTTGGAACCATGATGCCGGCGTATTATGCCCTTTATGCACAGGCTTACATGGCGAAGTATGGTCTGACCCATGATGATTTGATGAATGTCAGAATGAAGGCATCCACCTATGGTGTGATCAACGAAAGGGCGGTCTATAGGAAAGCGGTAAAACCAGAAGACTTTA
Organism: uncultured delta proteobacterium; assembly: GCA_963739325.1. Lineage (GTDB taxonomy): Bacteria > Desulfobacterota > BSN033 > BSN033 > UBA1163 > CAVTZZ01. The sequence goes on from CAVTZZ010000016.1 coordinate 38,970, forward strand.
AGCAGGGCGACCCGGAAGCAAAATTGGCAGGCCCCGTAGCATGGCCACTCCGAGTGGGTGATTGTTGCGCAAATGCGGACGGGAGTTCCTGTATCATCCTTGTAAACGCCGAAAAAGCAAAAGCCTTGTCTAAGAAACCCGTATGGGTTTTAGGTATCGGAGCGGCCTCAGAGGCTGTCAACATGGCAGCAAGACCCGATTTTACTAAGGGTCTGAGCGTAGGTTATGCAGCAGCCGCGCAGGCATATAAGATGGCTGGAGTTACTCCAAAAGATGTCAAGGTGGCTGAAGTGCACGACTGCTTCACCATCGCAGAAATCATGGCGTATGAGGGTCTCGGATTCGCGCCGATGGGTGAGGGAAAGCAGCTTATTCGCGAGAAAGCGACGTATAAAGAGGGAAGGTTCCCCGTGAATGTCGATGGCGGGCTCCTTTCAAAAGGCCATCCCATTGGTGCAACCGGTGGATCCCAGATCCGTACGATTGTTCTGCAGCTTCGTGGTGAGGCAGGCCCCATGCAGGTAGCCGGTGAGCCGAATATCGGTCTTGTCCATAACATTGGCGGCGTTGGACTATACGGCAATGTCACAATTTTCGGGAGGTGAGGTATGGGTTTCGAGAAATTTGGAAGGAAAAGCTTTACGGCAATAACAAAGACGGCAAAGTTTGTGGATCTCCTGGGAGAAGGCAAGGTTGAAGGAACCATTTGTAAGAATTGTGGTGCGAAGTTCTTTCCTCCAAGAGCAGACTGCGCAAAATGTTTCTCAAAGAACATAGACTGGTTCGAGATGCCCAAGAAAGGCAAACTTGAGACATTCACCACCGCCTATTATGCGCCGTTTGGTTTCGAGGCGGACCCTCCTTACACCATGGGTGTTGTGGACTTTGGTGAAGGTCTGAAGCTGTTCGCCCGGCTAACAAAGGACATCAAGCCTGAAGATATCAAGGTGGGTATGGACGTGGTCATCAAAACTCTCAAATACGAAGATGGTCAGCTTTCCTTCGAGATTACAAAAGCCTGATCAATAGAATCTGTTATGAAAAAACCCTCGACTCTGAAATAAGAAATATAAGCACTCCATCATCAGGATTTTCGAGAGAGATAAATTTTTCCCCAGGTTTCGGCATCCATGGACATACCTGTGATCCCCATCGGACCTTGACTGGCCAGAAAAACGGCTGCCTTCTTAATATCATCAGCCTTCCGCATCTTGGGTCTCTTTTCCGGAGGAGGATTAGGATTAAATGTTGTATCTGTCCATCCTGGTCTAATAGCGTTGACGTTAATCCTGAAACGGTTTACCTGAGCTGCTAAGGCCAGGGTGAAACCTTCAACTCCAAATTTCGAAACGCTGTAAACCACGTGGTCAGTAGGAGAAAGGAAGGAATCCTCCAATTTCTTTCTCCCCGCCCCGGATGAAATATTGATGATATTACCTCCCTTCTGGCTCATCATTTGAGGCAGTACCGCCCTGGAGCAGAGGAATACCCCGTTTATGTTGATGTCGATGGCACTTTCCCAGTCCTCTACCTTGGTTTGAGTAATAAGGCCAGCGGGACCAAGAATCGCAGCGTTATTGAACAGAATGTCTATCCTGTTAAAAACTGCGACTGTTTTTTTAACCAACGCATTCACTTCATCCTCTTTTGAAACATCTGCTCTTATGGCAAGAGATTTCACATTCAAGTTTATTGCTTCTACTGCTACGGCATCAATCTCTGATTGATTGCGGGAGACAATTACTATATTTGCCCCTTCTTCGGCAAGAGCTAAGGCGATGGATCTTCCGATCCCTCTGCCAGCCCCAGTGACGATGGCCACTTTTCCATTTAGCTTTTTTGAATTCATTTCGTTCTCCTTCTCTCCAGTCGTCTTAGGAAGAATAGTCAACCAAAACTAAGTATCCAGTGTGGTGTGAAAGTAAAGGTCCTCAACCTTGATAGGCTTTCTGATCAACCCCTGTTCCAGGGAACCCTGAATAGCCCTCTCAACCGTTTTTCGCATAGACCGAAGACCCAATGGGTAAGGATCTTCTCCAAATACGGCTACTTGCTCCTTCCAATCGTTCCCCTCAAAGTATAGATAGGCCGACTGAGCCCGCCTCGCCCGCTCGTAGGCCACCTCTTTCGATCGCTGGAAGGCTTTGTAGAGTTCCATCGCTACCCAGGGGTGCTCCCGCAGGACACTGTTCTTAACGATCACATGATGGTTCGCATGGTAACACCCGGTCCTGCGGAAGAATTCGGAGATGACCGCTTTCCCCTGGTCATCGAATAGCCTTCGAATCCTGGGATTGTCAGTCATGGGGGTGCCACCATAGCGGTCGATCACGGTGGGATCGCCTGCAGTAATCCCCTCCGACATGTTGGGCTGGAATATGGCGTCCAGCTCTCCCCGGTCAAGCATAACGTCCGGGGTCTGGTCAGGGGTGAGCCAATGGAGAGCAACACCGTTCGTCACCTCATGCCCTTTCAGGTTGAGGCCCACTGCCCCTCCGTGGCTTAGCTCCTTGGTGCGCCAGTTGTACCAGATATTGTCCCAAGCCTCGATGCCGTAAAGATCCTTCAGCGTCACTCTGAGCCACAGAGCAGCAGTCATGGCGTAGTCATGGACACCCATCCGCTTTCCCTTGAGGTCTCCAAGGTGCTTTATACCAGAGGAAGTGTTGACATAGAGTCTAGCCCACCAGTGGCCCCTGCTCATAAATACTGGAATGGCGGTCCAGTCCCACCTGCCTCTGCCGAGGAGCTCGTTCCTTTCTTTGGCGAGGAGAGCCTCCGAGATGGACATTTCGGAAGCGTCGCACTCCAAACCCTTTGCGAGGGTATCATAGAAGAGCATACCACCCCTAAACGCAATCGTGACGACCTCCAGGTCAATGTTCTCTGGTTTGACTGTGCCATCCCTGAGAGGTTCTATCCGAGGGTTGTTTAAGAAGGACTGGGGATTGTCTAAGAAAGACATCGTGAGCTTAAGTGCCATTTTTACTCCCTCCTTGTTTGTTTTTTATTGTCGTTCCTGACAGTGATGACCAGAATAGCTCTAACAGTTTTATATGGGCTTGACTATTCTGGCAAAGAAATAGTTTTCAGATCAAGGGTTAAGAAAATTTCACTTTATTTCATAATAAATCGAATTTCGAAATTCACGAGTCTGGATCTTTCCCTTTTGAACCAGAGGTTTGATGTGTTTATCCAATTCACTCTGGGGAATTCCCATTCCTTTTGAAAGGTCGGATAGAGAAAGGGGCCTTCGCCTCAGAATCTTTAATATTTCTTCTTTTATATCTCTTTCTATGACGGAGGATAGATGGCGATCAAATTCCGAGATGATAGAAGCTTTCTCACCAAAAAAGGCTCTGATCTCTTCCATCTCCATCTGACTCAATGGAACCACCCATTCCTCTGATGGAGGTCGGACAACGGTGTTCAAGTGAATGCGATCAGGTTGAATCCGATCGATGGCACTCTTCATCTTCAGGAGTTCATCTTGGCCATCATTAACACCCTTGCAGAATAGTATCTCCAGCCAGATCTGCCCCTTATATATTTTTCGAAATTCGACCATCCCTTCGATGACCCTTTCGATGGAAAGCTTCTTGTGAGATCGATTGATCTTCATAAAGACCTCAGGGGAAACAGCATCCAAGGAGGGGAGAAGAACATCCGCCTGAAGAAGATCCTCTCTCACCTCTTGCTCATATAGGAGAGAACCATTGGTAATGACAGCCACTGGAATAGGAGTGATCTCTTTCATGCCCTGAATAATGGAATGGATTTTAGAATGTAGGGTGGGTTCCCCTGAACCGCTCAGGGAAAGATAATCGATGGATGAGCTTCCTTCCAGAAGAAAGGTTTTCACCTCTTCGAGCACTTCTTTCACGGGAACGTATTCTGTCCGTAAAAGAGTCTTCTTTGTCGTCTTTCCGATCTGACAGTAGATACAATCATAGGTACAGATTTTATGGGGGACAAGATCAATTCCAAGCGACCTTCCTAATCTTCGAGAAGGGACGGGACCATAAAGATAACGGAATTTCCTGGTCATAGGGTCGCTCGTAATCAACCTATCTGTTGTCAATCCGGGAATTGAGAAAGTGGGGATTTGGGGAGGTAGGGAATTGGGGAGAAAATCCAAAAACCTCAACTCCCGATCTCCCTATCTCCTCATCTCCCCAATCTTCTTTTTCAATTCCGCCTTTCGCATTGTCAGGCTCAGGCTCCAAATTTCTTTAATTTGAGTCCGTTGGCTAACATCAATTGGATGAGATCCACGGCTGGAAATCTCCCTAATTCTCCTCTCTGACAATGCTTTTCTGTGAAGCGTCGGGTGCCGTCCGGCCGTATGTATTTGGAATAAAAAAGGATAGGGTTGGGATGCCAACTGTGAGATTTCAAAAGGGAGGGAGTAGCATGGTCTCCGGTGATCACCAATACATCAGGTTTCGACTGAAGGAGCGAAGGGATGATTCGATCAACCTCTTCAAGGGCCTTTACCTTCGCTTTAAAATCCCCATCTTCTCCAGCCATATCGGGTTTTTTGAAATGAAGATAGAAAAAGTCGTATTGATTAAAATATTTTTTCAGAGTGGTCACTTCATCCGGTAGGGTCTCCCCAGTCTCTAAAACCTCCATTCCTACCATTTTCGCAAGTCCCCGATACATTGGATAGGTAGCAATGGCTGCGGGTCGGAGCTTAAACCGATCGGCCATCGTTGGGATGTCCGGGATTTTTGAAAACCCCCTGAGAAGGATCGTATTGGCAGGATGCAATGGCTTGAGAACCTCGGTTGATCTCCTGATATAACCATTCACGATCTCGGCCGTCCTTCGCGCCCCTTGAGAAAGACCTTCTGTTCCTTTTGCTCTCAGTCCATCCTTCTGTGGATCAGTATCCGTGAGGTCATCCTTCAACCCCTCTCCTTGAAATAGGATGACAAATCGATGTTCTCTCCCAGGATGAAGTGAGATCCGGACTCCCTGAAATTCTTTGATTTCCTTTTGGAGGAATTTACAGATCTCTTGGTTCTTTTCGGTCGAAATTCTGCCAGCTCTCCGATCAATAATGATTCCTGCCTCGTCGATTGTTGCAAAATTACCTCTGGCTACCAAGTCATCCTTGGCCAGTTTTAACCCGATCCCTAATGCCTCCATCACCCCTCTTCCAATCTCATATCGAAATGGATCATACCCAAAGAGAGCCAAATGGGAAGGCCCGCTTCCAGGTGTGATGCCAAACGAGATAGGATCAATTAATCCACAGACCGATTTCGAGGCCAGCCGGTCAAGGTTTGGAATCTTTGCTGCCTCCAATTCTGTCTTGCCCCGAACTGGCAACCCACCCAGGCCATCGATGACGACCATCACCAACTTCGAATCCGTCTGGACAACGAGCGAACGGAGAATCTCTTCTGGAATCATCTCTCTACCACCTCCTCTGAATATTACCCGCATACAATGTCAAATGACAAAGTTCGCACGAAGTGATGAACCATCGGTGAATAAAGTTCAAATTTTGTCTTGCCTATAATAATTGAGTCATTAGTCATTAAGTCATTGAATGACCTAATGACTGAATAACTTAATGACTAAAATTGTATTTTGCCATTTGAATTTATTTCTTCCCGTATCTTTCATAATAAACAAACTCAGAAATTTCTTTCCTCTTTGGAGAACCTGCTCCAGCGGCAGGGTATCCGAGAGGAGTCATTGCCACCACTTCAACATCCTGAGGAACCCCCATGATCTCCTCTACTTTTTTATGATTGAAAGATCCGATGATCACTGTCCCCAGACCCAGGGAATAAGCAGCCAAACAGAGGTTCTGCATGGCAAGGCCGACATCGAACATCAACCAGTCTCCTTTGACCGTTCTCGGTTGGCCTTTGGAGTAACCGGAAATCTCCTTTTTCCCACAGAGGATAAGAATCAAGGGAGCTTCGGTCATTGAGGAGAGGGCTGGGTTCGTTTCGCGAAGAGCTGTTGACAGTTCAGATTTAACTTTTGAATCCTTAACGACAATGACTTCCCAACATTGGGTGTTGGCCCATGAAGGAGCCCATCTCACTGCCTCCATGACCGTTAGGAGTGTCTCTTCAGGAACAGGATCGGGCTTATATTTCCGAATACTTCTTCTCCCTCTGATCGCATCCATCAGATCCATATCCCATCCCTCCTTTTTTGAATGATCTCGCTCTCCCGGACGCCACCCAAGGTAAATATTCAGGTTTGAGAGATAGGTCATCAGGCGACGATAACAGGTTTAATGTCAAGCCTCCTCATCGTCTCGATGTAGTCTCTTATACTTGCCTCTAAATCGTATTGAGGATGATACCCCAGTTCCCTGCGCGCCCTGTCAATATTAAAAACACAATGATTGCTCATGCTTGGCGTGGGTGGTCCCGAACTGATCTCGATGGGCGCTCCTTTGAAAATATTACGAACAATCTTTATGATATTTCGAAGGTTTACTCCTTTACCAGTCCCCAAATGAAAAACACAATGTTCCAGATTCTCAGCAAAGCAAGCCAGAACAACACCGTTAGCGACATCTCTGTTATAGACCATATCATTCATTCGGTCTATGTCCTGAGTTACCGTCAGGGGTTCTCCAAGCATTGCACATTCAATAATCTTACTATTGATCGTAGTTGCGCCGTGCCGAGCCGCCTTCCCCGGCCCGTAAGTAACTCCAAACCTCAACGAGATGAAATCCAGTCCGTAAATAGTATGATAAAGGAAACCCATGTTCTCTGCAAAAAGCTTCGTCGCCCCATAAACGCTATAAGGTGCCTTGGGATAATCCTCATCGATGGGCTTGTAGGTGGGATGGGCGTACTCCCCCTGCACCATAGCATAGATCGCCTTGGCACTTGCAAATATGACCCTCTTGATATCCATCAGTCTGCAGGCTTCGAAAACATTTAATGACCCATCCACATTCACCCTGTATCCCATGAATGGATTTTTCTCCAATGCGCCGGACAAGTTTGCAGACAGATGAATAACGCGTTCAATCCCATGATGTCTGATGGTCTGGATCAGGCTCGGTAAGTCCAAGACATCCCCTGATACACACTCGAACTTATCTACGATATCCTTAAGGAGTGTTGTATCCGGGTGCCTGCTATAGGTCACCACCTTCACCCCTTGATCGACAAGCTTCCGGGTAACCCATGAGCCAATGACACCTGTACCCCCGATGACAAGAACAGAAGACATATCTCACCTCCGAAACACACCTTATTGTTTAACCAAGTTTAGTTAAAACCATTTAAAAATGAAAAGTGAATGCTTATTTTAAGCAGAAACGTGTCACCCCCACACAGGTGACGATGAGGCGAAATCAAATTCATCATTTGATCCTGCCTGTTCATGCAGCTGAGTTAGCCAGCAGAGATATCAGTCATGATGTGTTTGATTTGATGAAACTCGTGACTGTCGTCACAAAAGCCTCAGCCTGCTCTCGATAACATGGATGCCCTGCCTGATTGAAGATATGCATTTGTGCCTTGGGATTAGAGGAAAATATTAACTGCAAGGTAGCTAATCCCACAGGGTCAAATTTGGCAGAGGGGTCATTAAATCCCCAAATAATGAGAGTGGGTACCTTTAACTTACCAGCTCTAATCCATCCATGAGTTTCTTTTTGTCTAACTACCAAATCCTGGGCGAACTTCGCTTTCAGCCCGCCTTCCATTTTCGCTTCTGCCTCTTTAAATTTCTGCGACGTTGTTATTTTTACGGTCACATCCAGATAGGCATCCGTTATGTGCTTGTCACTGAAAGAGTTGACTGCGATTAGATAACGACACCTCTCCCTTACATCTTTAATAAGAGCCGCCTGCCTCGCCCATTCGTCGTAAATAGGATTAGGGGGAGTCATCAATGTAGCACTATCAACAAGGACTAAAGTTTTGACCAACTCAGGATGCTCCAGGGCTAATCGGCAAGCGGTATGCCCTCCCCGGGAATGCCCAACCGCATGAACACTTTCTGTCTTGATAACTTTCAAAAAATCATAAGCATGCCGCACTGTGCTCCCGATGACGTAATCCTCATCACTTCTCGGATTGTCCGTAAACCCTGCCCCTATCTTATCAATGGCAAAAACATGGAAGTTCTTAGCAAAACTATCAATGTTCAGTTCCCAGGTATCAGCACTTTCATACTTACCGAAATCTGCCCCATGAAGCAGCAGAAGTGCTTCTCCAGTGCCTGCTTCTAAATACCGTGTCCTAATTCCCTTTACATCAATGAACTTTTCCCTCATGAGTATTCCTATCTGTGGTCTGGTCCCCCTCCGTTCATGGCCCAATGGCTCCGCCCAAGAAATCGGGGGAAGCTGGAAAGAGATCGGTGTAAGAAGAAAAAGAGAATAGGTGCTTCATGGCTCCTCTTCTAATGCTTTCTGTAATTGTTCGCGCTTCTGTTTGAACATACGAAAGGATCCTGTGATCACCAGAAAGAGACTGATACTCAAGAAAATCGCAGGAATAGAGCGCTTGAAAAAATATAAGGGGGTCTCCATAAAGTAATGACTGTCTGAAATGTATCTCTATGATCGGCCCAAGGACCAACCCTAAAAGAAACGGCGCTCCTTCAAACCCAAATTTCCTCATCAGATAACCAAAAATTCCGAAAACAACCATGATCAAAACTTCATACATATTGTTATTTAGGCCATAGGCACCTAAAAAACAGAAAAGGAAGATTAAAGGAAAGAGGATGTCGTATGGAATCTTTAAAATCTTGACCCAGATACCGATCAGGGGGAGGTTTAGAATCAAAAGCATTATATTGCCAATATACATGCTGGCAATCAAACCCCAAAAGAGGTCAGGGTGTCTTCCGATAAAAAAGGGACCGGGTTGGATGCCGTGAATGATAAAAGCTCCCACGAGAACCGCCATGACCGCATTCGGAGGGATTCCCAGTGAAATGAGGGGAACCAGTCCACCGCTAACAGCTGCATTGTTTGCAGTCTCAGGAGATGCCACACCTTCGATCGCACCTTTCCCAAACTTTTCAGGATGGCGGGAGAGGCGCTTCTCCACACCATAGGCCATGAAGGTGGTCATCCCGCCCCCCGTGCCCGGAAGAACCCCTAAAAAGAAGCCTATCAATGAGCCTCGGACGATCGCCCACTTTGAGTCGGACCAATCCTTAAGGGTGGGAAGGAGTCCGGTAATTTTGGCGTGAAATACTTCTTGCTGGCTAATGCCTTCTTCGATATTAGTTAAAACCTCTGCAATTCCGAACAATCCCATCGATACCGGTGCAATCCCTAACCCATCCATTAAGGTTATACTTCCTAATGTGAAGCGAGTAACACCACCCACTGGGTCCATTCCAATTGCCGAAATGGCAAGGCCTGCCACTGCCATAATCCACGCATTGATCATGGATCCCGCACTGAGATAAGTGACCATGGTCAGACCAAGAAGTGCCAGGGTAAAGAACTCAGGCGGTCCGAACCTAAGGGCGAATTTTGCAAGTACGGGGGCGATCAACATGAGGCCAATAATACTTACTGTGCCGCCAATAAAGGAACCAAAGGCCGATATGCCGAGGGCAGGGCCGGCGCGACCTTGGCGCGCCATTTGATAGCCATCTATACAGGTAACTATAGAGGCGACCTCACCAGGGATATTCACCAAAATGGATGTCGTCGACCCTCCATACATAGCTCCATAGTAGACCCCACAGAGCATGATAATAGCAGGAACCGGTTCCATGTCGAATGACATGGGTAAAAGGATGGAGATGGTTGCGATCGGTCCGATTCCGGGTAAGACACCTATCAGGGTTCCGATCAGGCACCCCAAAAAACACATGAAGAGGTTATTGGCATTTAGCGCCACATTTACACCGTAAGCGAGATTGCTTAAGATATCCATAGACTAAACCCCTAGAAGCCCTCGAGGAAGTTGCTGTTTTAATAAGAGAACGAATAGAAAATAGATGCTCAATGTGGAGAGAAGTGCTACAAGAAGAATCATCTTCCAGGTTCTTGTTTTTCCTCCCCACATCAAGAAAACTACCAAAAGAAAGATTGTGAAAAGATAGCCAATTTTCTCAAATAAAAAAGTGGTAAGGAGCAATATCAGTACTGTGTAGGCCACCCTTGTCCATCCACTAAATAAAAAAGGAATCGGGGCTTCTTGAGCAGTGGTGGCAACCTTTTTTGCCCCTCTCAACAATAAAAAGAGTGAGAGAGAGATCAAAACAAGCCCCAATAAGAGGGGGAGAAAACCAGCCCCGGGATGGCCCAACCCTCCAATCTGATAACGAGTTGACCAGACAGAGAGTAAGAGACCGACCATCAACCAGAATAAACCGGCTATCAAGTTCTGGTTTTTCATCTTTATAAAAACCCCTTTGAATACCCCACCCCATGGGACCAAGGGTAAACGGCGTGCAGAGTTATAGGTACGACTATCCCGTTGAGATGCTAATCCACCTCAGCAAGTATGATATCGGGATTTCCATACTTGTTGGCAACTTCTCTTATCCCAGGCTCATTCAAGATAGCTAACCTCCCATTTTCAATCATTTTGAAGTCGTCCAGGTAAAGTGTAGGTTTCAAGAGTACTACATCATCGTGGTAATTTGTGACGATATTCCCCCCTAAAGCCCTGCCATTCCCAAATCCAAAGTGCAACGTGCCTGACCTCCGGGATGCCATTGGAGCCATCACTCCAGGAGACTTCCAGATGTTAACTTTTGGATGCATACCCCACATGATTTCGCAACTCCAATTAGCATCCCTAAATTTTTTATGGTTGGTACGCCAACGGATTCCATCTATCCCACCACCCTCAATTTTAACCGCCCGGTGTTTTTCAACAAGTACCCTCATTGGTTCTGCGAGATTGTGCTCATGGTCATAGGAGGCTACGATTACTCCATGAACATCCCCCTCAGGATGGAGGCCGCAGGTGGCCCCTGGCCAAACACCGTGATTCGTTCGGAGCCCAGGTCCAGGCTCAATGTTTACCGGAAAGCCGGTGATGTGGGTTGGGTGAATACCTGCCACCATATCTGTACCGGCCTCGTCAGTCACATGCAACGTCTTCGAATTCCTTGTCACCTCAAAGACTCTCCGGGCAATTGCCCAGGTGACCTCCATGGGAAACCGGGCCCAATCTGATGCCATCAGCTCGGGTGTATCTGCTGCCACATTACAAAGCATTGCCTCGTACTCATACATTGCCTTCCCGCCGGCTCTACCGTGTAAAGGTGCCATCGTCCCCACCCCAAATATAACGTTCGCTTGGCACATCGCGGCTGCTATAATTGGAGGCACATGCCACATTTCATGAGGGGGGGGATTAAATACCAACGTGGTAACATTTGCCCCCACATCTCTGCAGGCAACCGCAAGAGCGTCGATCACAAGTGGATCATTTTTCCTGCTTGGACTCGTTAAAATGAGGGCCTCTTCACCGGATTTTATGCCACAAAAACCATTCACGCAATTCCTTGCGCCTTCCATCAATTCTGTAATTTCCATTACCATTTCTTATTACCTCCTTTTATTAACTTGTTTTTCCAATCAATCTGTTCCGGATTCGATACTCCTGGCCGAGCCTGACCATTTTGCCAAACCAGCCGACCACCGATCGCTTGATCATATCCCGACACTCCATCTTCATATCTTCCATAGCCTCTGCAAAACCAATTGCCCCATCACACAAAAGACCAAAGGTATCACTGTCAGTTAGGATATCAATTTTATCGTAATAATCCTTTCTGCTCTCCCCTTTTTTAAGATTAAATTTGCCTGATCTAATCTCAAGGTAGAAGGGCTCATCATCCTTAAAGTGGAATTGTACCTCTTGATCAAATCTCTTGGCGTGCTCAACAATTTCTTTGTTTTGGGCAATTTGTGAAAAGAAAACTTCCGCTTGCTTAAAAGTATTCATTTTTTTACCTCCCTCATCAGAATATTCTATCTATGTTATCCTTCCTCATTTGGTAACGCCAATTTCTTTTACCATTTTTTCAAAAAGCTCAAACATATCGGTATAAAACTTGTCCACATCTTTTTGATTACGATAGATGATGGGCATATCAATCTTTTTCATTCCGCTGATGAAAGTCGGCTCTTTCGTTGCCCTGGTAAATGCGTCTTCCAACTTTGCCAGAATTCCTGCGGGTACACCTCTTCGGGTACCTACGCTCATTCCGGAAGCCATAGGGATACCATATAGCTCTTTTAAAAGCGGAATTTCAGGACGTGTTGGGTTATGAATCTCCGAAAATAGAAGAAAAAGTTTGATTTGCCCAGATTCGACAAGGGGATAGCTAAAATCGCCAGCTCCAAAGTCGATGTGCCCTCCTAAAATTGCCGGCTCCACTTCTGTCGTCCCTTTAAAAGGGATGTGGGTAAATTGAACCTTTTCAAGCCTTGAGAGGTATTCCGTAAGGAAAAAACCCCAACTGTTGGCACCCGTTGTTCCAAAAGTCAATTTTTTCGGATTCTGGCGGGCATATGCAACAAGATCCTTAAAACTCTTGTAAGGAGAATCGCCCTTCCCACCTATTCCAAAGTAAAGGCTTCCGCTAAACTGAATGATGGGCATCAAGTCCTTCATTGGATGGAAGGGGACCTTCTCGAGAAGCGGGACGAGAAGCTGTGAACCTGCACCATAGTGCCCCACGGTATATCCGTCCGGTTTAGAAGAGGTCATGGCTGCCGTTCCAATCATCAACGCACCACCAGGTTTATTCGCTATTACCACCGGTTGTTTAAGAAATTTTTCTGCCTCTTTCGCTAATAAACGGTGCATCAGATCGGTTGGACCACCAGGAGGAACGCACACAATATAAGTAATCGGGCGACTGGGAAATTTGGCAACATCCTCTTGAGAGTATCCCCATTTTGCAGAGAGAAACATAAGAACAAAACATAAGAAAAAAATTGCCTTTGGTTTCGAAAAGATAGATTTCATTTTTTCCTCCTTTCAAAAATTCTTTATTCAAAACAAAACCCGAAACTGCGCCTTAGGGACGCAGGAAAACCATTCTTATACCCCCCTTTGCTGTGAGACAACTTCCTAAGCTCCCTATCTCACCTCCTTTCTTCAACTGGTTTGCCACCCTCTCTTCCTGTCAACAAATCGCTTCGTATAAACCCAACCTTGTCGCTTACACGGATGGTTAATCATCATCTTTTTTTTTCAAAGAGTCTAACTCTTTCCTGAGTCTCTCGATCTCCTCTTCCTGATATTGCGTATAATAATGAGAACTCAGGATCTTCAATCTTTCTGCCAGCTTCTTTTTCATTTTGCCGATTCTCTCAGCCACGTCTCCCTGTCTCAAACCCCGGTCCAGAAACGACTTTATAGCGAAAGCCTCCTCTACCGGAGTCAAGTTCTCCCTCTGGATATTCTCAACCAAACCTATCTCGAAAGCCTCGTCTTCTGTCAACTGCTTGATATTCGCCCCGATCGTTCGGAGTCCTATCAATTTACATGCTCGCCATCGCCTTTCGCCATGAACAATTTCGTACTGATCGTCTTTCGGTCTTACTAAAATCGGCTCAAGCAGTCCCAGTCTCTGAATCGAGTTTGCTAATTCTTGGATCCCATCAGGATCAAAAAGTTTCCTGACCTGATGGGGATTGGGAACTACCTTCTCGATTGGAATCTCCACAATCATTTTTGCTTTATCCAGAGGTTGCTCGGAACTCATAATTTTCACATCCTCCCTTAGGTGTTTTAGGCAAATCTTGATTCACAATTTGAAGGCAGCTTCGTTTGTTCACCAATACCCTTCACATACCACATACTTACCCCACCCGCAATAGCAACCCGAGTATGGATAGATAGTACCAATCTGAGGCCCTTCGTCTTCGCTAAGTCCCAAATCTTTATTGGTCAAGTCCCAAAGGATGACCTCTTCGCAAAAAGTACATATAAATTTATAATTTTTATTTTCCCTTTCCTTTGACATTACAGTCCCAAAAAATACTTTTTTAATTAACTAAAATCAACAACGAAGATCTTGGCCTATTCTGAACAGTCGAAGAAGCCAGAAATTTTGGACTTTAACGGCCATTAAGCTTGACATCCACATCCGACCGTCTTCTAAGGTCTCCGAAGGCCTTATTTTCCCCTGAATAATATCCATAAGTGTTTGGGTGTCCGTTTCCACAAGAGTCACGTCTTTGAGGAAATCTGGGTTGGAAACTTCCCCTTTCTTAAGGGAAAATTTCCCATTTTTAGCCTCAAGGAAGAAGGAATCTCCATCTTTCAGCCTAAATTGAAAGATCCGGCGAAACATACTCCGAACCTCTTTTAACCCGGCATTTTCTTCTATTCTTTTAAAGAAATCCTCCAGAGATCTCCCGATATCCGTCATCTTCCTACCCCCTTCCATAGGTTTGAGCCAAAAGTTTATCCGGGTTACCATATTCCTTTGCCAACTCCCGGATTCTTGGGCTGTCAAGAACAGTGAGCCTCCCCTTGTTAACTAATACATCGTCTCCAATGGTGATCGTGGGATTTAAGATAAAGCCGTCAAGGTGGTACTGTATCTTGGAGGTCTCTCCGAAAGGCCTCATGCTCATGACTCGTCGATTTCCTACACCGATGTGAAGGTTTCCCGCTCTCCTCTCCGCCTCGTTGGGAATCGGTTTCTGATCCAGGATATTCCGGGTCTTGGGATGGAGCCCAAACATGATTTCGACAAAAAAGTTGGCATGGGGCACTCCCTCAATCATCGATTTTAGCGTTTCTGCCTCATCTCCTCCTTCCACTTTAATGAAATAGTTATCTTTAAAAGTAAGTTTCAGCGGGGTCTTGCAAATACCTATCCGGCTAAAAGCATCAAAAATTGTCACTCCATTTCCATTCTCTGGGGGGATAAGGCCAGTATGAGCCCCAGGAAAAGTCATCGGATAGTTACCAGGAAGATTGGTATCGTAATCCCAGCTCAGATAGTTTCCCTCGAAATCTCTTGGACGGATATCACAACCCCAGTTCTCGGGTCTTCCTTCTGCCCAGAGGTCTGTGCCTTTTTCATCTGTGATATGAACCTGCCTGGACCCCCGAGCCCTCTGAACGCTCTCACGAGAGATCTCTATGATGAGAGGGATCGGAAATGTTGCCGCCTCCGAGGCAAAAAACTCTTTGGTGGGATTGGCCACTCCGTACATCCTCAGGCCAAATTCTTGGCAGGCTTCTACCGTCCCTTTGTCATGGCTTAAAGAAAACGTGAACCGAAGGAGTTTGTCAGTCCCTTTTAAAGCTGCCTCGATGATCTTTCCCCCGCCTTGAGCTTGTATCGGATTAAACTCTATCCAAGAGACAACCACGTTAGCCTTCTGGGCTCTTGCAACGGTTGCAGTCAGGTCCACAACCATGGGATCAGCCAGGCTATCAGCTACAATAAGTACATTTTCTCCCTTTTTAACCTTCACCCAATTCATCACATAGTTTTGGATCCCTTCAATAATATCTACACCTCTCATCTTCATCCCCCTCTTAACATAAAGATACTCATATTTGGAAATCCGGATGTAATATCGCTCACAGGCCGTTGGTATAAGTTACCACAAGCCTATCTCTCTCAGAGGATTATCTTCGCATAAAAATCTGCCCCTTCATCTCTAACGATACCCAAGCTTTTTCATTTCTTCCTTTATGTCATCTTTGTATTTACTCCAAAAGTTAATCGTCTTTAAACAAAGGTCTCTGGCACTTTTCCCATCTCGGGGATCTAATCTAAGCCGTTCTGACTTTTCACACAATTTGACAAATTCTGGATCATTCAAGGCTGCCCAAATAGCCTTTTGTAGAATTTCGACTCGATCCTTGGGGATATCAGGAGGTCCTACGATGGTTCGCTCCACTGTAGTGGTTCCCGCAAATTCTTCTCCATATCCCAAATCTATCATGGATGGAACACCAGGAGCTTCCGGTAAAGGCTTACCCCCAAAATGAAATAGCATTCTCAACTCGCCGGCCTTGTATTGGTCAGAGAATGATGAAAATTCCGCAGCAGCAATATCAACTTCTGTTCTTAGTACAGCAAGGCGAATATCTGGCGAACCCTGAAAACCCAACACGGGTTTGATGTTCATTTTCATTTTTTCTTTAAGCATCCAATAAGTCGATATCTGCTGCATATCCATACCATAGGCAATGGGTTTTGGAGGATTCTTCATATCTGAAGCTGATTTTAAAAATGGGTGTTTTGAACTTGTAAAAATAATGGCTGGAAAATTGTTAAATTGGCCAAAGAAGGTGTATCGAGAGGAGTCAAAATATGCTACTTGTCCTAAAAGTTGGGGAATCACGACAAGCCTTAACATCACGATGCCTAAGGTATATCCATCCGGTTTCGAGTAGTAAATTTCCCTTGAACCTGTAAAACCCCCTGCACCAATCACATTGTCCACCACTATTTCTCCTTTTTTCCAAGGCAAATGCTTTTTGAGAAAAGGCATGAGAGTCCTTGGATAAAGGTCCATCCCTCCCCCGGGTGGATTGGGAACGATGAATCGAATCACTCTCCCCTCTTCAGGAAAACCTGCAGATGAAGCTTGAAAAGGTATCAGTAGGTTAAAGAAAATTAAACTACTTGCAACGAATATGACTCCCATCATCTTGCTTTTCATCTTTTTCCTCCCTTCCTCATCCGTGAAAATAAATTTGTCTTATGACATTGAATAGATGTTGAACTTCTAACTTTTACGCTGATAATGTCCTCACTTCACAATGATCGGTTCGAGGTTGTATTGAGTCAGCTTCCTGGGTTCTCTTTCAGTGATCAAGTAGGTATCTGCCAACATTGTGCTGGTGCTCCAATCATTGGGAGTAATGTCTATATTGAGCCCCGCGGTCATCCCTGGTGCAAACTTAAGGGGTGGCATAGGGAAAGGCTCAAAGCAGTCTGCTATTTTGGAAGGGACGCCGCCAGCATTAGGAGGATCCCCAGACTCAAGACCATGGCCATGGATACCCGCCTCCCTAAAGCTAAATCCCGACTCCCTTATGGAATCCCTCAACGCCTTGACAGGTTCGCCAATAGTATATCCGGGTCTTAATTTCTCCACACCTTTCCTGAAGCCAGCCAGTCCAGCTTGATATAAATCTCGGTAAAGCTTTTGAGGCTCCCCAACAAAGACAGTCCTCTCCTGGTGAATCACATACCCACCATATTTCGGGTGCATCTCCATAATGATCACATCGCCCTTTTGAATGGTGCGAGTTGTGGGCGTCCGGCCAGGATGGGCAAATGGACCCGATCCACCAGGACCAGACCCACATCCCCACAGGAGTAATGTGGGAACTTCTCCCCCTTGCGAAAGCATGACACGAAGTACCTCAGCATAGACATCACATTCCTTCACACCAGGACGTGCCGTAGCTCTTAATGCCTCTGTCATCGCATCTCCAATTTCACCCGCTCTTTCCAAGAAACGGATCTCTTCCGGGCTCTTGATGATCCTCGCTGCTTCCAGAATATCGGTGGCCTCAGCAATATGAGCCTGGCTTAGTTCCTTAAGCAGTTCGGTATACACCCCATAGGGTATGGTGTCTCGTTCCCGCAAGCTCCCGGAAACAACACCTATTCTACCTTTGAGCAGATCCCGTTCAGCAAGCTCCCCCTGAACGCAAGAAGCCCAGCTCTTGCCTCCTCTTTGTCCTCGGATATCCTTGATCCAATCCTGCGCATGCCGCCAAAATGGCTCCATGATACTCGACCAGAGAAAAATCGCAGGTTCCCCCTTTGCCGGAAAGATGAGAATACCCTCCTCTCCATTCCCTCCGATTTGAGTTAGGTACCGAATATTCGAAATCTGTCCATCCCATTTGCCCGATCCTCCCCATACCACAAGACAATCCAGGCCTGCCTCGCTCATCATACGCCGCACTGTTGTCCACCTTCTATCCCGTTCCGCCAAACTAAACCGTGGTACCTCAAGCATGATCGCTTCCTCCTTTAACACCTTCTCTTTAAAATTGATTCTCCGAATATCCTTCAATCCTCTCAAAGAGGAGAATGGAGCTATCTCAGCTGGTCCTAACCTTTCAACTGAACATCTACCAAGATAGGGTCGCCTTCGATAGCAACGTCCACAGCAAAGGCAGTCCCACACCCAGGACAAACGAACTGACGGAGGGATAGCATGCTCATTATTTCCAGGGGAACATTGGCTTTCCACTCAGGGATCAGGTAAGGCAGCTTGAGCAAAGAAGATTTGTAAAGAACGGCGGTCTCCTTTGGGTTGCCGTCTGCCGGACAAAAAACATGATTACACTTTCTACACCTAACGAGCTTTCTCCCAGATATTTCCGATATCTCAAGGTACTCGCCCAGCCGTTGGCTTTGAGTACTTTTATTCCGTAGTTCTTTCCATGCTTCCCATGATGGAAAAGGTGCCTTGTTGGCGACACCAAGTCGTCGTTCCTTGATCTTATGTCTTAATTCAATTGTCTCATTGAGGTCTGGTTTCGAGCCGTCACTGGTGATCGCAACCCCATAAACTTCCCGGGCATTCTGCAAAGAGACACGTCCATCCCTCAGATCCCTTGCCACCGCATCGGGATCCCTATCCAGAGGATCACCGTAGCCACCACCACCCAGCCACCGAAAATAGAACAAGTCGTCAGAAGCGATATGAATCATCTGCATCGCCTGTGGGAGCACCTCCATCCTTCCCTCTGCATTCATGATGCTGCCAGGGATCTTGCCCTTCGCAAACAATTCTCTTATATTGCTGTCTCTGAGAATGCATGCGGCATTGAAAGCTCCGGGCATCCCTCCACCTATTCCATAGACGGTCGGTGTCTCCATTCCATAAGAGAGCAGACTCGCCCGCAACTCGTCAGTGCAGTAGGGCATGAACATCACCTCCATGCCCACCCCAGACCGGAATATTCCAGGTCCTGCTGAATCTTGTAACTCTCTTCGAAAAAGGTAGAGAATCGGATTGGTTGCCTCATGGGTCTCAATGTTGGGCATTCCTATGTCTTCCATAGGATCGCCACCACTTTCCACCCCATCTCTAATGGCCACAGCACCGCAGCCCGTCGATACATTGTCCATAATCGTATACGTTATTCTTTCGTTATATTGATTATTCGCACTAAACATCACTTTTATCACCGGGCCGCCTGCCCATGTACCCATCGCGTTAGGCCAGTATTTCTCATTACACGCAATCATTTTGGCAATACAGATTTGCGATAAATCCTGAACCACAGAGGTCGAGGCGAAACTGCAAGGCGCTGGAGGTTTGGCGTTCACGAGACTACCCTCGGGAGCAACAATCGTGACAGGCTTTAACATCCCATAGTTGGCATCAATATAATCCCCTCCGACGCAGAGGATCTGCTGCAGGGATCTCTGAATTCCGAAGCGGGTGCTCGGGAGGGGCGAATTAATGGGTCCTTCGACTTGTGGATCGGTTCCAGTAAAGTCGAAGATCAATTCATCTCCCTCCTTTGTCATCGTTAAAACCCATTTGAGCAGCCGGGGTCTGACACCGTCGTGGTCGGTATATATAACGTGATTGTATATACCATCGGGAAACAGGAGAAGTCTCTCCCGCATACGCCTTTCAGTCCGAGCAACGATCTCCTGCATAACAGCTTCCACGGTCTGAATTCCATAGTGAGTACAAATCTCACCCAACCTTCGCTTAAGCACATTATTGCAGGCGATCTGCCCTTTGTAGTCAAGGGCGCACTTCTCCGGTGATCTGACCATATTCAGAATGAATTTGAAGAGATCCGTGCGCAATTTGCCTCTCTCGACAAGTTTGATGGGTGGCATTCTAAGGCCTTCGTGATACACCTCCCTTGCACCGGGATTAAATCCACCCGGTGTGATCGCCCCGATATCGAGGTGATGGGCCATCGAACCAGCCCAAGCAATAATTTTCCCATCATGATGAAAAGGTGCGACCAAAGTAATATCCGATTGGTGTCTTGGGCCAAGCCAGGGATCGCTCACCAAGAACATATCATCCTCAAAGATCCCTGGATCTTCGCTACACATTTTCAAAACGCTGAATACAGAATCATTGGCCACCAAACCCTCCACAGGAATACCATCACCCATGAATAAGGCGGCAAAGCAATCGTGAACATCCACCACAATGGGCGATGCGGATATCTCGATGAGGGCGTATTTCGCCTCCTCTGTAATCTGCCAAAACCTATGAGAGAGTACCTCGAATGTGATGGGGTCCACCTTGTACTCCATCGCTCTACTCCTCCTTCTCAAAAATCAGGTTCAAATATTCATCGATCACCGCTCGCTGACCTGAGTATACAACCACTGTCGTACCTGGATATTCAATAATAGAAGGACCTGGCACAACATTCCCGGCACACAAGCGATCTCCATCGAAGATAGGCGTATCGATATATTCGTGGCAGTCTGGGAAAAGAACAAGTCTTTTTCCTTTACAAGCATCCGACGGAGCGATCCGCAAATCCTTTACATATTTTGTTAAACCTGGCTTGGAGGTAAACCCTATAGCCTCAAGGCGAAAAGCGGTTACCTCTATACCTGCCTCTCTGTAGGCTGCGCCATAGCCGTATTGAGCATCATAGGCAGCTTCAAAAGCAGTCTCTACTTGGGTCAGTTCCGATTCTGTTAAGACCCCTGATGGCCATGGCACGGTAAGCGTATGTACCTGCCGCTTAAAGCGCATATCCGCTAAGCGCTTCAATACAATTTGGTCGTCCTGAACACCCCAACTACGAAGCGTCTCAACTCCCTTTGCTTCCATACTCTTGAAGATATCATTAACCCTACCTGGGTCGAACGGGGCCCCCATGTACTCGCTGAGTGCGTAAGATTGTCTCATATCGGCTACAGCGACGCCCAGAGCCGAATGGGCCGTTGCAAATCCTCTCCCAGGAATCAACATCTTTGACACACCCATGGGTGGCCCAAAGGCCCCTATGTGGACAGGCCCGGCACCCCCAAAGGCGATCAAAATAAATTCACGGGGGTCATATCCTTTCTCAATGGTCAGCTTTCTCATCAGATCGGCCATATGGCTGTTGATGACTTCGAATATACCCTGAGCTGCCTCGGTAACAGATATGCCAAGCGGGTCGGCAACTCTCGTCTTGATGGCTATTTGAGCCAAGTCCTTGTGCAACTTCATTCGGCCGCCAAGGAAATTGTCAGGATTGAGATAGCCTAAAACCAGATCCGCATCGGTCACCGTAGGTTCTGTCCCACCACGCCCATAGCAGGCCGGACCAGGCACAGCCTGGGCACTCAGTGGCCCCACCTTGAGTACTCCGTCGTCCACCCTTGCGATACTTCCTCCCCCTGCACCAATAGCGGTGATATCAACGGTTGGTACGGAAAGCCTCCACCGGCTGATGTATGGACCAAGCCTTGGAGCATAAGGATAGGATGCCATAATGGGTTGGCCTTGATAGACCATACCCACTTCGAAGCTCGTGCCACCCATATCCGCCGTGATGATATTTTTGTAACCCAGGAGTTCGCCCAGGTAGTGGGAACCCACCACTCCACCCGCAAGGCCAGAAATCAACATCGTAACAGCCTGGCGGGGAGCTTCAGTCGCAGGTATGAGTCCCCCAAAAGATTGCATAATGAGACAGGGGCAGGTTAGCCCTTTTCCAGTGAGACGTTTCTGCAGTTCGTCAACATATCTTGCCAGCGTAGGAGCTAAAAAGGAATTCGTTACTGAAGTGAAAGTCCGTTCGTACTCACCGATGACAGGAATCAGCTCACTCGAAAGAGTGACAAACAGATCCGGAGCCATTTCTTTCACAATCTTCTTAATCCTCTGCTCATGTTGAGGATTTTTGAATGACCATAAGAAGGACACCGTCATTGCTTCGATCCCTTTTTCCAAGAGGCGCTTGATTGCAACTCTGACTTCTTCCTCATTAAGAGAGACAACGACTCTCCCGGCAAAGTCAATTCGCTCCGTAACTTCTTCCGTAAGTTCCCAGGGTACCAGCGGCTCTGGTTTGACCACTCGTGCGAGATCTCTTTGTTCAAACTTTGGCAAGCCTCGACCACGATTGGCATTCATCACAATAAGGTGATCTTTGAAGCCTCGAGTGGTGATCAGGCCCGTTTTTGCTCCGCGGCGCTGGACCATGGCGTTAACGGCATGAGTCGTGCCGTGGGCAAACTTCCAGGTACGGTGCAGGAGATCCTCAGAGGTAATGCCCATATTCTGGCTAAGACGATCAATCACATTCAGGACACCCACCGTGGGGTTATCACCCGAAGTAGGAACCTTTGCATAGTAATAAGCCTCACCGCTGGTATCAAAAGCCGCAGCATCGGTAAAGGTTCCTCCAATGTCCACCCCTACAATGTAACGCTTTCCATTCTTTTCACTGTCTGTCACCTATACTTATCCCTCCTGTTAGAAATACTATTTTCAAGATATCCCTTGATATCCTCCAAACCAACCTTAAATGATTCATCAGAGTTTCAATGATTGGCTGTAGGAGACAATAAAGGACGACTCCTGGGCGACTATTTTTGCCTGGCCATTCTCAGAGACAAGGTACCTCAAGGGTCTATTTAGCTCGCATTAGATCAGGATACTCCATTTTTACTTTCCACTCGTAATAATCAAACACCCTTGCGCCGCCATGCCCAGGCTGCCGTGCATACATGTGGTAATCGATCTGGTCCTTCAACTCTTTCTCCGTTAAAGGCACTATTTTACCGACACACTTAGCCATCCATTGATAATACGCTGCCTGCTCCAGTTGGGTCGCAACATAGATGGCATCTTCAATGGTTGGTCCTACAGCCAGCCCCCCATGTCCCTGAAGAATAACTCCTCTAAAGTCCTTTCCGAGCAAATCGCAAATTTCCTTTCCAATTTCTGGTTTATTGATCATGGTCACATTTTTATATATGGGAATGGGCCCGGGGCCCACGACAAGTGATCTAATATCTGGTTCGAGAGTGTTCCCTGTCATGCTCATGGCAATGACGTAGGGAGAATGCGTGTGTATCACGCTGTTAAAATCCTTCCGATTCTTGTAGACTTCTGTATGAGCAAAAATCTCTCCATAGGTACTCTTATATTTTCCTTCGATCACTTTTCCGTCCATATTACAAACCACGATATCCTCCAGGGTTGCCATAGCAGGAGCAACACCCCTCGTAATGAGAAACGTTTCTGTGCCTGGGATACGGACGCTAATATGACCAAAAGGAGTGGCCAATTTTTCCATTCCTAAAACCCTATTGGCGATGATTAATTTCTCCTTCAGTTGCTTGATCGTTGCTTCATCAGCCCCGTAACTCGATGTAAGATGAACTGTTACCATCATCAATACAAACAACATTGAAATCATAACTCCTCTAACCTTAGATTCTTTAAACATGATCGTCTCCTCTTTTTACTCTTGAATTTTAAATAATTTCACTCAGCCACTGCTGTATCCACCCGGATAGGAACTGGGTCCTTAAAAACCATATAAAGAGAAAATAGAAACATACCCAGACCGAAGCGGTCAGACCAAGGGAAATTCTCCACCCTTCCCTGCCTGAAAGTTTCAAGTAAAGAAACATGAAAAGAGGCAAGGCAATGGGTACGCCCAGGAGAAGAATCAGGAAGAAAAAGCCAATGATCCAGGCGAATATCGATAGGGTCCGTCGGTTCGCCAATGCCTGATCTATATCCTTGGAGAGTTGAAAATCCATTGTTTCCGTCTTTTCGGTACCCTTTTTCTCAAATAGGGTAAAACACAATTCGGTTACGGCCAAGAGAAAGACAACACTGCCAATGATTATTGGAAAGATGGCGGTTTTCATCGGCCACTTCAGAGCCGAAATGAGCATCCAGATGCCTATCACCACCAGGCAAAAAAACATCACAACCTTCCCACTATATCTATATCTCATATTTCCTCCGTCTCCTCACCCCTCTTTATACCTTTACCGCTAAAAAAGGGATAGAGGGCAACCGCAATGGCAATGCAGAAGAAAATGATTACTCCGGGCCGGTACAACCAGGCGGCTCCATATATCGAGATGGAAAGGCCAAGGTAACTTTCCGCAAGCTCGCCCAGGATGAATCCCATGATGAAGGGGGGTCGCGGTAAACCAAATCTCACCATGAAATACCCTATCCCTCCGGAAACCACTAATACAATCAAGTCACCGACCAGGATACTCGTCCCAAAGGCGCCGAGAAAGCACAGCACGACAATAACAGGGATGAGGAGACTTCCCCGGACCGTTGTAACTCTGGCGAGTTGGTTGAGAAAAAGGAAACTCACTGGTACACAAATAATGTTAGCCAAAGCGATCGTCCAGGCCATTGAGAAGGTCAAGGAAAGATTTTTGGTTAGCATTTCTGGACCAGGCACGAGCCCCATGAGCAAAAGCCCCCCAAGAAGAATGGCCATTCCAGGACTCGCAGGAATACCAAAAGCAACGGTAGGGATCAGACCCGATCCCTCTTTGGAGTTATTGGCTGCCCCCGGACCTAAGACCCCCCTGACATCTCCCTTACCAAAACCGGCCCGTTCCTCTTCAGTCTTGGCGCTCTGCACAGCATGGGCATAAGAAACCCACTGCGAGACGGCTCCACCCAGTCCAGGCAAAAGCCCGATCCAGCAACCGATCAAGCTACATCGCACAGTGAGCCAGAAGTGACGAAAGGTATCTTTTACTCCCTCCATTGCTCCTTTTCCAAGATTACCAGAAGGAAGATCTCCTGCGATTGCAGTTCCTCGAACTTTGAGATCAACAACTTCTGGAATGGCAAAAAATCCAAGTACCACAGGAACTAAAGGTATTCCATTAAACAGATAAAGAGACCCAAAGGTGAAACGGAGGATTCCTGTCTGTGGATCTTCACCAACCAAGGAGCATAAAAAACCAAGGGCTCCGGCCAGCCATCCAATGAGAAGGCTACGTTTTCCACGGCCGCTCAGGCTAGTTATGAAGGTCAAACCGATAATGATGACCATGAACATCTCCGGAGTACCGAGAGACAGTACCAGTGGACGAACCACCGGGATGGCAGCGACAAGAACAGCAGCGCCAATCACAGCCCCAACCAATGAACTCATCAAAGCTGCACCCAGCGCCCGGCCTGCTTCCCCTTTCTTAGTCATTGGGTAACCATCCATAATGGTAGCAATCGTCGTTGGTTCCCCAGGGATCCCAAAGAGAACCGAGGTGATATCTCCAGTCGTTGACACAACAGAGTGCATCCCCAGAAGAAAGGGAATACCCTCCTGAGGGGTCATTTTATAAACAAAAGGAAGCATGAGAGCCAGGGCTGTACCACCTCCAATTCCAGGAAGAATCCCCACCCAGAAACCAATAAAAATTCCTATCAGCATATAGAGAAAGGCTTTCCAATGTAAGAGCAATAGCAGACCATTGATTAAGCTATCAAACATACCGACCCCCAAATCATATCTCGTTGTATAAAAATCTGTTCCTTAATATTTCTAACGATACCCAAGCCTCTTCATCTCTTCCTTGATTTCGTCTCCGTATTTAGTCCAAAACTTTATGGTCTTTAAACTACTTTCCCTGGTACTGTTCCCGTCTCGGGCATCTAATATAAGACGACCTGACTTTTCACATATTTTGACAAATTCTGGGTCATTCAATGCTGCCCAAATAGCCTTTTGTAAAATGTCGACTCGATCCTTGGGGATATCCGGAGGTCCTATGATAGTTCGGTCCACCGTAATTTTCGCCGCATATTCTTCTTCATATCCCAAATCTATTAATGACGGGATACCAGGAGCATCCCTTAAGGGTTTATCCCCATAATGATAGAGCATCCTCAATTCGCCAGCCTTGTATTGGTCAGAGAATGATGAGAATTCCGCAGCAGCCACATCGACTTCTCCTTTAAGTACTGCCAGGCGAATATCAGGCGAACCCTGAAAACCCAATATGGGTTTGAGGTTTAATTTCATCTTCTCTTTTAGGAGCCAATAATCTCCTACCTGCGCCATATCCATGCCAAAGGTAATGGGTCTTGGGGGATTTTTAATATCTGAAGCTGATTTTAAAAATGGATGCTTTGAACTCGTGAAAACAATAGCTGGAAAATTGTTAAATTGGCCAAGGAAGGTGTATCGAGAAGAGTCAAAATGCGCTACTTGTCCTATAATTTGGGGAACGATTACAACTCTTGTCTGCATGATACCTATGGTATACCCATCCGGTTTCGAGAAGTAAGTTTCCCTTGAACCCGTCACACCCCCTGCACCAATGACATTGTCCACCACGGCTTCCCCTTTTTTCCAAGGTAAATGCTTCTTAAGAAAAGGCATGAGGGTCCTTGGATAAAGGTCCATCCCTCCCCCTGGCGGATTAGGAACGATGAATCGAATCACCCTTCCCTCTTCAGGAAAGACTGCAGATGAAGCCTGAAAAGGCATCAAGAAGTTAATAAAAATTAACCCACTCGCAACCAATAAGACTCCTACCATCTTTCTCTTCATTTTCTTTCCTCCTTTCTTCATCCATGTAAAAAGTTATCCCCTGGGTTTGCCTCCGGCAAAGACTCCTTTTTTCAACAAATATTCATAATATTTCCATTCTCTATCGGCTGCCATCCATGGTTGTCTTCCCCATGTTTCTTGGAACTCGTTCAATGGTTGTATCTCTTGCTCCGTTAAAGGTACCACTTTCCCAACACATCTGGCCATCCATTGCAGCCTAGCTGAAGTCTCCAGCTGTTGTGCAATAAAAATGGCCTCTTCAATACTTTTCCCGACAACCACTGCGCCATGCCCCTTGAGAATGACAGCCCTATTCGGTCCAAGCAGATCAGCCACTTCTTCTCCCAACTCCGGCTTATCGATGTAGCCCACCTTCTTAAACAAGGCAATGGGCTGAGAGCCCGCCCAAATTGATGCAACATCTGCAGGCAGAACAGTAAGATCTGCTATGCTTAAAGCGTTGGTGTAGGGAGCATGCGAGTGTATCACGCTATTAAATTCTTTCCGCTTCTTGTAGACTCCAGTGTGAATCACCACCTCTGAATAGGTACTTTTATATTTCCCTTGAAGAACTTTTCCGTCCATATCACAAACCACAATGTCCCCCATCGTAGCCATAACAGGAGCAATAGGCCCGATGATGAAAAAGGTTTCTGTACCTGGAATTCGGACGCTAATATGGCCAAAAGGAGTGGCCATTTTTAAAAAGTCTAAGACCTTATTGGCAAGAATCAACTTCTCCTTCAGTTGTCCGATCG
>CAVTZZ010000017.1:0-12560 GCA_963739325.1 uncultured delta proteobacterium
TTGTTGGAATTTAATGGCTATGGCGAGGAACTTGAAAGGCTACTGCAGCTCAGAACATCTCCAATCGCAATAAAATTGCTAAAAAGGGAAGCGGATATACCCGAAGGTGCCATTAGACCCAAAAGGGATCTGGGCTTCCATCTATCCCTTTGCCAAGGTTTTGCGATGTCGCGCCGAGACAAAGAAACCATTGCAATGTTAAAGGAAGACCACTGGTGTTATTTACCTGTCATCGCCTATGGACTTGCGGAACCTCCAGATTTTTTTATGGAAGGAAATACGTATTTCAAACGTAGCGTTGCGGATTTGAAATTAGCTAAGAAAATGGCGAATAGTTTACCCCGGCTGGAATATGGGAAATATGTGGGTGTCGTCTCAAGTCCTCTGAGGACAGCCAGTTTCGAGCCCGATTTGGTGGTGATCTATTGTAACTCAAATCAACTGAGATGCTTGCTTACTGGGATGAAATACAAGGAAGGATATTCGGTTACATCCAAACTTGACCCGAGTGGTGCCTGCCTTCAATGCACGGTGCCAGTGATACAAACCGGGGAGTGTCAGGTTACCGTACCCTGTGGTGGCGACCGCTCGCATGCACTGGCTCAAGACGATGAGATGATCTTTTCCGTACCCACGAGTAGACTGGAAGACCTAATGTTAGGGCTGAGGTATTTCGATGAGCTTGGCCGAGGATATAGTCGATATGCTCCTGATATGAGGTCCGAGTATCCATTACCCGATCTTTACGTGAAGGTGGGGAGGATGGTAGGAATGGAGGTGGATAAGTAAACCTTTTTCCTTTAGTCCATCGGTCAAACACACACTATTCATCCCATTTCTCCGTCCTAAAGATCTGTTTTCTCTGCATCCATGAGTTGCTGTTTCTTCTGTTCAAATCTCCCTAATGAATCTTTTGTATAACATTCCAAAATGGTTATGTTGCTTTCTTCGAGGAGAAATAAAGCTTTTTCACCTATTCCAGCATCTACTTCAACAGCCACTCCGCAATCGGAATTGATTTCCCGTGGTACGGGTATGAGATTAACCTTTATCCCTTTTCCTTTAAGAAGTTTCTCAGCTTTCATGACGCGATGGACCGATTCGAAAAGGAAGACGTACTTCATGGCTTGATCAAACGATCTGTTCCCTTTCACCCTCTCACTTTCCCGTCTATTTGATATTTTACCATATATCCCCTCTTCTTTTCATAGATAACCCAACCTTCTTTCATAACCCAAAAACTGCCCGTCATTTCTTTAAGACCAAAAAAGAGAAGATCTATTATCTTTATTTTTTGGAAATCTGGGAGACGGCTTGGATGGCGGTTTCGATCTCTGCCTCGGTGTTGAAAGCGCTCAGGCCAAACCGGATCGTCCCCTCCGGAAAAGTCCCAAGGGTGTGATGAGCTGCGGGCGCGCAGTGAAGCCCTGGACGACAAAGGATCCCAAACTCCTTTTCCAAACGGAGGGCCCCATTCGAAGGAGAAAGACGAGGAAAATTAAATGAAAGAGTGGCAATTCGATTTTGATGACTCCCAGGACCATAAATTTTTACTTGAGGAATTTCTTTTAACCCCTCGATGAGTTTTTTGGTCAGGGTCATCTCGTCTTGACGGATTAGTTCCACTCCATTTTTCAGGACAAATTTAATACCAGCGAGGAGCCCGGCAATACCGACAGTATTGAGCGTTCCGCTTTCAAAGCGGTCCGGTAAGAAGTCCGGCTGTTCCTCAAATTCAGACCGGCTTCCTGTACCACCCTGTTTCAAAGGAATCATTTCTTTTTCATTGATGCGTTCACCAATGACCAGTCCTCCTGTCCCCTGAGGCCCATAAAGGCTCTTATGTCCGGTAAAGGCTAAAAGGTCGATTCCCTCCTTTTCAACGTCGATGGGATAAGCCCCAGCAGTCTGGGCAGCATCGACTAAAAAGAAGAGGTTATGTTTTCTTGCAATGAATCCAACATCCCTTGTTGGAAGTAGTGTTCCTGCGACATTTGAGGCGTGATTGAGAACGACCATTCTCGTATTCGATCGTATTTTTCTCTCCACTTCTTGTGGGTCCAGCATACCTTCCTTGGAACAGGGGATGATGCTCAATTCGATTCCCCTCTTCTCTAGATCTCTAAGAGGTCTCATCACTGAATTATGTTCCATACTGCTTGTAATGACATGATCTTTGTAATTCAAGAGACCCTTCAAAGCCAAATTGATAGACTCCGTGGCATTCAGCGTAAAGACAATTCTGGAGGAGTCTTTGACATGGAATAGGACGGAAAGCGACTCCCGGGCCTCATAGATGATTCGAGCGGCTTCAATGGAGAGGGAATGTCCGGACCGGCCCGGATTAGCACCGATCTCCTCCATGAATCGATTCATCGCTTCTTTCACCTGAGGAGGTTTTGGCCAGGAAGTGGCCGCATTATCTAAATAGATCACCATTTAATCCTTTCTCAGGACAAGACAATAGTCGTCGTTGACCTTCTTGATTTCAACATTCCATCCGGTTTGCTGAGCTAACCGAGAGATGTTTTCTCTCGAAGTATCGGTATCCACGAGGATCTCGAATACCCCCTTTCCCATTTCTTTTATTTTCCTGTTCGTTAGAATCACGGGCTGAGGGCAAGAAAGCCCTCTTGCATCGATCTTGTCTGTCATCGTCTTTCTCCTTTCTTAAGCCATTTTTTCTCTCATCGTAAATCCCACGACAATACAGAAAACCAAGCCGATGATCACAGAAATCGGACCATAGGCACCCGGACCTGTGGCAGAGGAGGCCATGGAAAAATTATGCGAAAAACCCGCTCCCACGATCATTCCCGTAGCAAAGATGGCTGCATCCCCATCCCCCTCCCCTGAGAGAAAGAGTTGCCTTCCGGGACACCCTCCGGCCAAGGCAAATGCCAACCCAGAAAGGGCCATCCCCATGAAGTTCCAGAGATAATCGGTATGGGCAATAGGCTGATTCGTAAACCCTGCCTTAAACTGTCCCAAGATTAAATTCATGATAAAAGCGGCCCCAACGATTCCCAGAATACCACTCAGGAGATAAGTATTTTTGATCAGAATCACATCCCGGATTGCTCCCATTGTACAGAGCCTCGTCCGCTGGGCAAGAAATCCGACGCAAAGACCCACCACAAGTGAGATGACGATGGGGGCGTGTTGCGAGCCAGGTCCCTTTGCGCTGAAGAAGATTGGCCCCGTGGGAGTCCCCTCGGGCGTTCTTCCAAATTGCGGAGCGACCAGGAGCAGAACAAGGAGAGCAGCCATGGCAATTGGAAAAACCCAACCTGAAAATGACATCACTTTTGTAGCTCGACCCAAGGTGTATCCTGATTTTAGGAAGAGAACACCCGCCCAGATCCCTACTGTCAAGCCGGCCAATCCCAGAATCGCATTCCCGTCTCCCCCTGCCAAACGGAGCAAAACTCTCCAAGGGCATCCCAGGAACACCAATGCACCAATCATGGCAAAGAATCCTAAGAAGAATCGAATGATCGGTGAAGAACCTCCTCGGGGTTTGAATTCTCGGAAGAGCATTGCGGCTATAAATGCCCCCAGGACAAAGGCGATGATTTCTGGTCGAATATACTGAACCAGTGCAGCTCGATGGAGTCCGAGCGCTCCTGCGATATCCCTCTCCATGCAGGCCACGCAGATACCCATGTTGCCTGGATTGCCCCATCTCTGCAAAAGTGGAGCAAAAACTCCAACAAAGGCCCCAGCAGAGATGATCCCCCAACGAGAAGCGAAAAAGTTTTTGATGGTAGTCATAGATTACCCTCCTTTTCCTAAAAATGGGTTTGCATCATATACAACTCGTAACAGAGAAATGCCAGGAGGGAGGGAAAAGATGGGCAGAAGACTCAGGACATAAAAGGATAGAAATAAGTTAGGAATGCCCCTTTTCTCTCTCTCCTGCTACTAAACTGGAGACCTAACCTAGGTCTCTCCGGACCAGAAATGGCCCCTCATCTGAGAGAAAAGGGCGTCGGATGTTCGCTCATGTCGTCACCTTATATTTTGTGATAGAAAAACAAAACTTCGCAAAAAATACATAAAAAATTCCTGTATGTCAAATCGGAAATTTCAATAATAATTTCCTTTATTATCAAATTTTTCTATGAAAGAAAATTTACAAACTCTTTAATTATCAAAAGGAGTGTTACCCCTTTGATGTAATCGAGAATCATTGAAATACTTTAAGCAATTGTATAGCATTATATTCAAAGATGTCCTCCAAGCTTTGGGTATTCCCAATGCCAGGGAAATTGATCACCTGAATATATTTGCATTTTGCATTCTCTGCGATGACCTGAGCCACTGGAACATGGTAAATATCGACGACCAGTTCGGGATTCTTAGCAATGGCATCTCCGATCACCTTAGGGGTCAATTCCCCGGGGCTCACGATCTGAACAACCTGCAGTCCTGCCCATTGAGCAAAGGGCTGGGCAAAACGGTGGACAATGGCTCGCTTTCCTGAAAATGGACTGATCTTTTTCTGAAGCTCTTTCAATTTCTCCAAGAACTTCCTTTCCCAGATTTGTTCCTCCTTTTCTGTTTTTAAAACCTCGGAGACTTTCTTCGCTTGTGAGATTAAATTCTCTGGAGAAGTATCCGTATTGATCTGAATGGCGAGGATATTTCTATTTTTGGATGTTTCCAGAAGCTTAGAGACCATCCTCTCATACCCCCCATAAATCACCACCTTTGCCCCTTCAAATTTCAAAAGATCGGAGGGCTTCAAATCATATTCCGGGGGATGTCTCATGTCTGAGGAAACAATGACCCGAACATCCTTTGCTCCTGCTGCTTTGGCGATCGCTCCTGCTAAAGAAGTTGAGGCAACCACTGCTTCCTGTGCTATGGCAGGCGATGATAAGTTTAAGAACAATATCCAACTCATCAAGAACACCAAAACGCTCATCCTCCGTTCTATAATCATCTTCTTCAATTTTTGCATGGTTGACCTCCTTTGTATTAAAAAACAGATTGCGATGATCAAAGACGCCACGATAATAATTGTTGAACTCGTTGGAATGTCTAAAAGAAAAGAGAGGTAGAGGCCAATCATCCCCGATATTAAACCGAAGAGGGACGAAAAGAAAAATATCTGTTTCAAACTTCTCGAGATGAGGATCGCTCCCATGGCGGGTAGAAGGATAAAAGCATCTACCAAAAGGGCTCCGATGACTCGCATGGAGACAGCAATGGTGAGACCGAGCATGAAGATAATCAAAAAGTAGAAGATCCTTTTCCGGAATGCCTACGGCTAGAGCTATTTCACGATCATAAAGAATGGCCTGGATCTCTTTAAAAAAGAGGATGATCACGCTTAAAATAATAAGGCTGATCACAATCACAAAAATAAGATCCAACAAGGTGAGCGAAAGGATGTTTCCCCATAGGATGTTAAAGGCCTGGAGGACATGAATATCGGCTTTATAAAAGAGGATGAAGGCCAAGGCGAGCGTAAGGGCCATAAAATAGCCTGAAATGGTGCCCACACCCAATTTTGTCTTCTCTGAGATCGGCCCCAGAGCTAAAGAAGAGAGGGCACAAAAAAGCATGCCTGAAAATATAGGATCAATTTTTAGAAAAAGGCCGATGGCTCCTCCCAGCAATGCGATATGCATCATGGCAAAACGGAGAGGAATGAGATTAAGGGAGATAATAAATACGCCGATCATGGGAAATGCGATCCCTGCGAAAAGAGCAGCCAGGATTGCATGCTGCATAAAAGGAAAGCTCAACGTTTCAGTCCAACTCATTCCTTGCTCCAGGTTAGGTGGCTCTTTCCACCTTCTAAGAGATAAGTCTTATCGCTGTATTCCTCCACGAGATGAGGATCATGTGAGACCAAAAGGGTCGTCAATCCCCTTTGATGGTGAACGGAGTGAATAATCTCCATGATCTCAGACCGGGATGCGCTATCCAGGTAAGTCGTGGGCTCATCGAGAAGCAGGATTTGGGGCTCCTGTGCCAAAGCCCGGGCTAAGGCGATCTTCTGTTGTTCCCCGCCAGAAAGTTCGCTGACTAACTTCTTTGAAAATTGTTTTATTCCCACTGCCTCCATGGCTTCATAGGCTTTCTCCCAATCACTCGGCTTTGGGTTTCGTAATAAACCCACTTTCCCATAGCGACCCATCATGACTGCTTCTTCAACACGGATGGGAAATTGGATGGTATTCGGTTTTTGAGGCACGACAGCAATATCCTTTCTCAAGGCGCTTAAACTCTTGCACAGGTTTAGATCTTGATCCAAAACAGAGACTTTTCCCATAAAGGGCTTGATGACCCCATTTACTACCTTGAGAAGGGTCGTTTTCCCTGCTCCATTGGCTCCTACAATGGATATGAACTCCCAAGGCTTTGCTTCAACATTCACTTCCCGAAGAATCTCAACATTCCCAATTCGGGCATGAACATTGATTAATTCAATAGAGTGATGCATTATATTTTCTTTCCTTTAGCTAAAAACTTCCCAGGTTGATTGATAACCGAAACCTCATAAAGTCCGGAATCCCCCATAAGGTTTTGGATCCGGTCGGGATGGGGAAGAAGATCATGGACGATTGGTCCTCCAATTCCTTGGTGAAGCTGGTTGATCTCTTCCACGCTATGAAGGTGTGCGATAAATAGTTTGCCCCCGCTTTTCAGTACCCTCACCATCTCTAAGAGGGCTCTACTCTTATCGGGAAAATGTGGAAAGGCTGAAAAGCAAGTGACCCTATCAAATCGATCAGACCGAATCGGGATCGCCCCTATCCCGGCATTGATGAGGACCCCTTCCTCAGCATTCCTCCGCTTTTTTGCCTGACCCAGCATGTTGAATGAGAAGTCCATTCCAAAGAGCTTTCCCTTCATTCCAATCACTTCTCTCAAGAGAGGAAGCAGAACTCCTGTCCCTGTTCCCACATCAAGCACCCAATATCCTTCCTGAAGTTCGAAGCCTTTTACGATCTCTAAGAGGTGAGAGAACTTCTTCTCATATTGGAGTCGATCATCCCAGCGTTGGGCATGACGGTCAAAAAAATCCTTTCTTTTTTCCATGATTTCCTCCTCCCGAGCCAAATCGCCTATGGTTTTTTAATCCACCCAACCCTTGAAGGGCATTAAAATCGCACTAATATAAAATTCGTGCTACGCAAAGGTTAAAAAAAACTCTATTCAATATCCTTGCCAGTACTTGACATACTCAAAGTCCCATGCCTTACTCCCTTGACCGACTTTAATATATCTGCCAATTTTTGCACCTCCTTTGAATTTCCCTTTACTGCCAAGATCTCTAAACAATTTTCATTATCTAAATGAATATGCTGGGTGGAAATAATTATCTTTTGAAAATCGTGCTGGGTATCCATGATCTTATTTAAAAGCTCCCTTTGGTGATGATTGTAAACGATAGCGATGGCTCCAGCAACTTCATCTCCCTCTTCCCATTCTTTCTTAACTAATTCCTGACGAATCAAATCACGAAAGGCTTCGGAGCGATTGGTATATTTCTTTTCTCTGATCAAACGGTCAAATTTGTCCAGTAGCCTTTTGTCTAATGAAATCCCAAATCGAAATAGATCTGACATATCCATCCGGTATTACGTTTTCCAATTTAATAGCACAAATAAAAGAATCTGTCAAAATTTTTTCTGTTTTTGCGCTACGCACCTCGGTTAAGAAAAGAGTACAAACTCGTAAAACCTCATCTTTCATCGGAGCAGACGACCGGAGTCAAAGGTATAAGTAACCTGACCTTGATTGGTTATTATAAATATTATTTAAATTCAAATACTTAGCTTTTATTGAATTTTCATTAATTTTGTTTCTTGACATTTTTCAGGTTATCATTTATGGCGAGGAGATGATCGAAAAGGAAGTTAAACAGAGCGGCAATAGCGGCCGCGTTTATCTCCCTCCGGAGTGGGTGGGAAAACATGTCAAGATCATTCGGATTGATTGAGAAGGAGATGGGGAGGAGGATCAAAATCCGATACTCTTTTTCTGCAATATGGATTCCTGGATGGCAACGATCTCAGAGACATCTTCCATTCTGATCTTTCGGAAATGCCCTTCTCAAGATGGGCAAAGCAAAGAGTGCAAGGAAAGCCTAATGGTAGTTTTGAGTGATGAGTTCGGAGCTCGTAGTAAAGAAACTACGAACTTTAAACTCCGAACTACGAACCTTAAGAAGGATAAAGCATGATTGCAAATTATGGTTTTAAAGATGGGTCTGGCGGCTGGTACGTCACCATCGATACGGATAAGTGTAATGGGTGCGGAAAATGTATAGCGGTCTGCCCAGCATCGATGCTTGAAGTGGGTCCGGATGAATTCGACATCTTCCGTGAAACACCGGTGGTCAGCGTAAAGCATGAGGGGCACAAGAAGGTGAGATATAGTTGCGCTCCCTGCCGACCTGGTTACGGTGTAGGACTTGCACCCTGTGTCGCTGCTTGCGAACCGAGAGCCATCTCTCACTCAGAGGGATGGAAGATTCTATACGGACGGTAATGAGTCCATCTCCAGCGGGACGCTAAATACTACTGCAAATTGTAAATTGCAACCTCATTTGTAAATAGGCTTTGCAATTTACAATTTAAATCTTACAATTAATGGAAGATCTCTTCTAAGAGTCAAATGCCGCCAATGATCAATTAGCAATTATCAATCAACACCTTTCACCGAATGTGAAATGACCCGAGAAGAAGAACTGAAAAAAGAGGGATGGGAGAAGCGATTTACGACCGATGAGTCTCGTCTCTCTGAAATGGTGGAACAATATAAAGAACTCGGATTTGAGGTACTTCTTGAACCTGTAGACACATCCTCTGAAGAATGCACCTCTTGTGTCACCGTTTTCAGCGATCGTTATAAGACCATCTACACGCGCCAAATTTGACATCCCATACATCGCATTGCGAGCCATCTCAGAATAATTTTTTGCATCATCTACAATCCATTGAATCCATTATCAATAAGAGAAAGGAAAAAGAATGAACCACAAAGATTGGGTGCAGAAAGAATTGAGAAAATTGGGCATCTCTCTTGGCTTCAAGTATGTCCCGTTTGAAGAGATAGAGGAACGGTTGACCAGGGTCAGAAAGGGTATGGAGAAGCAAGAGATAGAGGCATTGCTGGTCATTCAGAAGATGGACTTTTACTATCTTTCCGGAACCACCCAAGATGGAATTCTCTTCGTACCTTTAGAGGGAAAACCTCTACTCATGATCAGGAGGGAGCTGGAGCGAGCCAAAGTCGAGTCGCCGATGAAGAACGTGGTGGCGTTGGATTCCAACCGGGAACTCCCTTCTATGATAAAGGACTATTGGGGGAGGCTCCCGCAAAGCTTGGGCTTGGAGTTAGATGTCCTTCCTGTGAGAGATTACTTTAGGTTGCAGGATCTTTTCCCAGGCACCAAATTGATGGACGCCTTCCTAATCTTTCAAGGTGCCCGTAAGATAAAAACTACTTTTGAGATCAATCTCATGAGAGTGGCGGGAGACATAGGGCGTAAGGTTTACCTGGAAGCCAGAGAGATTCTCGAAGAAGGAATGACCGAAATCCAGTTTGGCAGCCTCCTTGAAGCGGCTGCAAAGAGATATGGCCACGAAGGGCTTCTCAGGGTTAGATCACTCAATTACGAAGCTTATAGTTGGCATGTGCTGAGTGGACCCAGTGGCGGAATCGTCAGTCAGTCGGATTCTCCCATGGGAGGACTCGGTCTTTCTCCAGCCTTTCCCGTAGGTGCCAGCCTCAGGGTTATCAGAGCCAATGAACCTATCTTGGTGGATTTTGGAACATGCTATCATGGGTACCAGGTGGATGAAACCCGCATGTTCTCCATCGGCAAGATGGGCCAAAAATTTATTGACGCTTACAACGCCTGCCGAGAGATTCACGATGCGGTTCTCGAAGAAGTACGGCCGGGGGCGGACTGTGAGGCCATTTTTGCTAAGACCCTTCGTCTGGCAGAGAAACTGGGATACAGGGACAGTTATCTGGGACCTCCAGGGCTTCAGACCCGTTTCATCGCTCACGGCATCGGTCTTGAACTAAACGAATTACCTTTCATGGCCCCAAACCAATCCTACCCATTGGAAGAGCGAATGACATTCGCTGTAGAACCCAAAATCGTCTTCCCTGGAGAAGGCTCGGTGGGGCTTGAAAACACTCTGTTTGTTACTCAGACCGGCTACGAGATCCTCACTCAAGTTGACCAAGACATCTTCGAGGTGAGAGGGTGTTGAATCTTAAATCGTTTTCGTGAACTTGGAGACAAACTGAAAGAAGAAGAATTCAAAAAACTTATATCACTGTCTTCAGCGATCGTTACAAAACGATTTATACCCACCAAAAAAATCGTTTTTTTCGAGATTGACAAG
Source organism: uncultured delta proteobacterium (assembly GCA_963739325.1). Lineage (GTDB taxonomy): Bacteria > Desulfobacterota > BSN033 > BSN033 > UBA1163 > CAVTZZ01. The sequence goes on from CAVTZZ010000017.1 coordinate 10,383, forward strand.
GAAATTCTTTCTCTGTATGATTGTTTTTGATGTTAGATCCCACTGGGGGATCTCTTTAACCCATAACGAGAAAGGAGGAGGGAAATGATGAAAAAGGTAGTAGTTTTAGTTTGTATCTTTATGTTTTTAGTCGCTGTGACTGTATTTGCTCAAGCCACCAAGAAGAGTAGCCCCCCTGCTCAACCCACCAAAAAGACTGGACCCACTGCTCAACCCGCAGCGAAAAAGGAAACTCTCGCCCAAACCCCAAAAAAAGGGGGGACCTTAGTATTTGGGCGTGGCGGAGACAGTGTAGGACTGGACCCCGCCTATGAGACAGATGGGAATTCCTTTATGATCTGCGACAATGTCTTTGAAGCCCTCATTTTTTATAAAGATGAATCCACTGCCCTAGAGCCAGGCCTGGCTACCTCCTGGGAAGTAAGCCCTGATGGTCTTACTTACACATTCAAACTTCGAAAGGGAGTGAAATTCCACGATGGTTCTCCCTTCAATGCTGATGCAGTTGTCTTTTCTCATGGGCGGATGATGAAGGAGCGTAAGGTCAAATTCTTTGGGAAAGGCTGGGATATCCCCAAGCAGGATCGTCCGCCTGAATATTGGGTTTCCATGGAGATGGATAATACAATAGACTCCATCGAGGCAAAGGATGAGTTTACGGTTGTTTACAAACTCAAAAGGGTTGAGGCACCCTTCTTGGCCAATATGGGTATGGACTTTGCCGATATCATCAGTCCAACTGCTTTCATGAAAGATCCGAAAAGCTTTGTTCGAAACCCTGTTGGTACAGGTCCATTCAAATTCGTGGAGTGGGTTAAGGACGACCATATCACTTTAGAAGCCTTTAAAGACTACTGGGACAAGGCAAAGGGTCCTTATTTGAACAGGGCGATTTTTCGGGCCATTCCTGAAAACTCAGTCCGCTTCTTAGAGCTTAAGGCTGGTACCCTCCACATCTGTCAGTTTCCCAACGCAGCAGACATCCCCCTTGCCAAGAAAGACCCTAAACTTCAAATTCCTACACAACCTGGCATGAACATCGGCTACCTGGGCTTCAACCTCAAGAAGGAGCCATGGAAAAGCAATGCGAAACTTCGTAATGCCATTGCCCACGCCGTCAACCGCAAGGCAATTGTTGACAATATTTACCAGGGCATGGGTGAAGTGGCTAAAAACTGCATCCCACCCACCATGTGGAGCTATAACCAAGATGTTCCCGGATATGCCTATGATGTTGAATTAGCCAAAAAGTTGCTTGCAGAGGCTGGTTACCCAGAAGGCAAAGACCTGCCTGAGATAACCCTCTGGTCCATGCCGGTTGCAAGACCTTATAACCCCGAAGGCCTTAAGGTCGGTGTTGCCATGATCAGCGATTTGGGTAAGATTGGAATCAAAGCCCGGGTTGTCAGTTACGACTGGGGGACATATCTTAAGCGCCAGCGCGAACAACCCGAGGATATGGACCTTTTCCAGCTTGGCTGGACAGGTGACAATGGGGATCCTGACAACTTCTTGGCTGTGCTCTTTGATGGTCTTGCCTCTCCAGCTATCCGTACTCAGTGGCACAATGAGAGCTACCACAAGTTGATGCTTGAAGGCAAACAGACGATTGATCAGGCAAAACGGGCTGAAATCTACAAAAAAGCACAGCAACTGATGTATGACGAGTGTCCGGTCATTCCCATCGCTCACTCTACAGTTATGTGGCCAGCCCTGAAAAAAGTTCAAAATTTCAAACTCCATCCTACTGGATCAGTGTCTTTAAGGAGTGTATGGCTTCAGTAAGTCAGCCGCCTGGGCCCGGAGAAAAGAGTGATCTTTTCTCCGGGTCCAAGGGGCGACCTATAAATTGACTCCCTGCAAATCATGATCGGATTTATCATTCGCCGAACCCTGGTTGTTATCCCCACCCTTCTTGGAGTGACCATCATCATCTTCTCCATGCTGGCTATCACACCTGGCGACCCAGCTGAGCTGTTGCTTGGCGAGCGAGCGACGAAAGATTCTCTTGACGCCATGCGAGAATACTTAGGCCTCACAAAACCCCTTTATGTCCAGTACTGGATGTTTCTAAAAAGAACGGCCAAATTCGATCTCGGTGAAACCATCTGGACACGACAGAAGGTCTCAATAGAGATCATGGATCGCTTTCCAGCTACCATTGAGCTGGCTTTTGCC
>CAVTZZ010000018.1:0-4856 GCA_963739325.1 uncultured delta proteobacterium
ATCCCCAGCTGAGCGAAATCTTTATTGTGGAAGGTGATTCTGCTGGTGGTTCGGCCAAACAAGGTCGGGACCGATCAATTCAAGCTATCCTTCCCATCAAAGGGAAGATCCTCAACGTGGAGAAGGCTCGGTTCGATAAGATGCTGGCCAATGAAGAGATACGTATTCTCATCTCTGCTCTGGGCGCAGGTATTGGAAAAGACGACTACGATATCCAGCGCCTTCGTTATCACCGCGTCATTATTATGACCGATGCCGACGTCGATGGGTCTCATATTCGAACCTTACTCCTCACCTTTTTCTATCGCCATATGCCAGAAGTGATCGAAAGGGGATACCTCTATATCGCCCAACCCCCTCTCTTCAAGATGACGGAGGGAAAGAACGAGATCTATATTAAGAACGAAGAAGCCTTCAATCGGCATTTGATGAATCGAGCGGTGGCGAGGAGTGAAGTGATCGTAGAGACCACCGGTAAAAAACTGAGCGAAAAGAAACTGGGCTCTCTCTTGGAAAAGATATTCAATTACCATGAGTTGATTCAGCGGATCCAGAAAAAGGGATATCCCCGATCTCTCCTCGATTTCCTCCTTAAAAATGGGATCCGAAGCAAATCGACCTTTGAGGACAAGGGAAAGCTCTCCGATCTTCAGAAGCGATTGAGGAAGAGTGGATTTGAGATTTTCGATCTTTATTGGGACGAAGAGCATAACCTCTACGGGTTCGAAGTTCAGGAATCGAATGGAGGAAAGGATCAGCGAAGCCGAGTTCATTGGGATCTCATCGCCTCGGTCGAATATCGCCATCTCTTTCAGATTTATCAAGAGATTCAAGAGATCGCCCCCCCTTCTTATACCTTGGTGAAAAAGGGAAGGTCGGAATCCCTGCCCGACCGGCAGACGGGGACTCGTACCGAGAAGGTGACCATCGATCAGGAGGAGGGGTTGCTTCAATCGCTCAATCAATTGGGAAGGGAAGGGCTTTCTATCCAAAGATATAAAGGATTGGGAGAGATGAACCCCGGACAGCTCTGGGAGACGACGATGAATCCAGAGACACGAACCCTCCTCAAGGTGAGGGTGGAAGATGCCGTTGCGGCCGATGAGACCTTTAGTATTTTAATGGGTGATGAGGTGGAGGAAAGGCGCCACTTCATCGAAGAGAACGCCCTCTTTGTCCAGCGCCTCGATATTTAGCAGGCTGCTGAAAAACGCCCCTGCCTACCGGCAGGCAGGCTCATCCTTCCCCGTATCAAGCACGGGGCAGGCTTGTTGCGGCGTCCACCTGTAGGGAACGGTTTTAAACCGTTCCCTACGAAGGATTTCGGGAGCTTTTTCAGCAACCTGTAGGAGACTTTCAGGAGCATGCTCATCATAGGGTTGACGGGAGGGGTAGCGAGCGGAAAGACGACTGTCTCCCAAATATTAAGAGAAGAGGGTGCCACCCTCATCGATGCAGACCAGATCGCCAGGAAGCTGGTGCGGCCCCACACGGCCGCTTGGAATGAGTTGATCAGGGTATTTGGGAAGGAAATCCTGCAAGAGGATGGATCAATTCATCGGAAGAGATTGGCTGCTAAAGTTTTTTCCAATCCAGAGCAGAGGAATCTTCTGAACCAAATTCTTCATCCTCGGATCAAGGCGGAGATGGACAGGAGAGTGAAAGAGATTGGCCAAAAAGATCCGAATGTGATCGTCGTAATCGATGCAGCTCTGCTCATTGAACTTGGGGGTCACCGAGAGATGGATAAGGTTATCGTCGTGGCTTCGACGGAGAAACAGCAGATCGAGAGGCTTAAGAAAAGGGATGGAGTAGATCGAGAAGAAGCAGAAAAGATCCTCTCTTCTCAAATGCCACTTGAGGAGAAATTGAAAGTGGCCGACTTTGTGATCCGAAATGAGGGATCCTTTGAGGAGACAAAAAAGAAGGTGAAGGAGGTTTTCCAGGAATTAAAGAGAATCGCCTTTCAAAGAAGGAGCCAACCAGAATTGAAACAACCTGCCATTTAATTTCTAGGATTCAAGGTTATTGATCTTCGAATGAAATATGCCAAAAATTCAGGAGGATAAAGGAGAGATGTATGAACATTAAGGATTTAAAAAAACTGAAGATTAACGAATTGAATAAGATCGCCAAGGAGCTCAGTGTCGAAGGGGCGAGTGGGATGAGAAAGCAGGAATTGATCTTTGCCATCCTTCAAGCCCAGACGGAGAAAAACGGTCTAATTTTCGGAGAAGGAGTGCTGGAAATCTTGCCCGATGGCTTTGGGTTTCTGAGAGCACCGGATTACAATTACCTGCCTGGACCGGATGATATTTACATTTCTCCTTCCCAGATCCGGAGGTTCAATCTTCGAACCGGAGACACCGTCTCTGGTCAGATTCGACCGCCTAAAGATACAGAACGATACTTTGCCATGCTGAAAGTGGAAATGGTCAATTACGAAGACCCGGAGGTGGCACGGGATAAGATCCTCTTCGACAACCTGACTCCCCTTTATCCTCAAGAAAAGATTCGTTTGGAGATGGACGGCCAATCGAATAATTACTCTGCACGGGTCATGGACCTCCTCACCCCAATTGGAAAAGGTCAGCGAGGCCTCATCGTCGCTGCCCCGAGAACGGGTAAAACGATGCTCCTCCAAACCATCGCACACAGCATTACCGCAAACCATAAAGATGTTGTTCTCATCGTTCTCCTCATTGATGAACGGCCTGAGGAGGTGACCGATATGGAACGATCTGTGGATGGAGAGGTGATCAGTTCCACCTTCGATGAGCCGGCCCAACGACATGTCCAGGTGGCGGAGATGGTGATCGAGAAGGCGAAGCGATTGGTGGAACATCAGAAGGATGTAGTCATTCTTTTGGATAGCATTACTCGTCTTGCCAGAGCTTACAATACAGTCGTCCCGCCCAGTGGGAAGGTCCTCTCTGGAGGCATTGATGCCAATGCCCTCCAAAGGCCGAAGCGCTTTTTTGGCGCGGCGAGAAACATTGAAGAGGGCGGGAGCCTCACGATTATCGCGACAGCCATCATTGATACAGGGAGTCGGATGGATGAGGTGATCTTCGAAGAGTTCAAGGGAACAGGCAATATGGAAATACACTTAGACCGACGCTTGCTGGACCGAAGGGTCTTTCCCACGATCGATATTCAACGCTCCGGGACCCGAAAGGAAGAGCTGTTATTGGACAAGAACGATCTGAATCGCATCTGGCTCTTGAGAAAGGTGCTCCAGCCGATGAACACGGTGGAGAGCGTGGAATTTCTTTTAGAGAAGATGCATGCCACCAAGAGCAATCGGGACTTCCTCGATTCGATGAATCAATAGGTCTTACCTTTCCTCTTTGGACTCTGGGCTGGAAGCTGATGGCTAAAATTAATAATAGTTGAAAATCTCTGAGAAATCAGTTAAATAAATTTGGAGACAAAACAGATGAAAAAGGATATTCACCCCAAAGTGTTTGATACGGTGATCAAATGTGCCTGCGGAGCGATCTTCGAGACAAAGAGTACACAGAAGGAGATCCGTGTAGAGATTTGTTCCAACTGCCATCCCTACTTCACCGGGAAACAGAAATTTTTGGATACTGCTGGGAGGATTGAGCGGTTTAAGAAGAAATATGGTGAGAAGATTGAGAAGACTGGTTGATTTAAGCTCACCGATTCAGTTCCTTTTTTTCCAATCGATCAAAGGTGATCGACACCATGGCTCTGTACGAAAGGGGCCTTACCACACCCACGTCGTCCTGCCCCGTCTTCCCGTGGTCGGGTCTTATCGACTTTTAAAAGTAGGCATTCAGCATTAGTTCGTTTGGAGGGTTCTTATGTTCTTTGGGAGAAAGGTTCCCGATCAGGGGATTTCTCTATGCAAGAATCCTGTGTCTGGGAAACAAGAGAAAGCCCTTCGAGTGGGAGGACAGGCTGTTATCGAAGGGGTGATGATGAGGTCTCCCAAATCGATGGCCATTGCCGTCCGGAGGCCCAATGGCGAGATTGTGGTGAAACAGGAGAGATTGACCTTCTTTTCAGAGAAGACTTTTCTTTTTAAACTGCCTCTGGTCAGAGGAGTCATCACCCTGCTCTCTGCTCTCGTCTTAGGGATACGAGCACTCAACTTTTCAGCAAATCAGGCCCTTTCCGATTCCAAAGGAGAGAAAGAACCAAACCCTTGGACCATGGGCCTGACTTTGACTGTGGCTCTCTGCTTTGGCATCTTTCTCTTCTTCCTGATCCCCCTTTTTTTAACGAGGTGGTTACGGTTTGCTATTCCTATGGTTTCCGAAAGCGGACTTCTCTTTAACCTCGTGGATGGCACGATACGATTAATCATCTTCCTTGCATACCTCTGGACCATCTCCTTGGTTGAAGAGATCCGGCGTGTTTTTCAATATCATGGTGCGGAGCACAAATCGATCTTTGCCTTCGAGGCTGGTGAGGCGTTGATGATCGATCGGGTAAAGGATTTCCCTTTCCTTCATCCCAGGTGTGGAACAAGCTTCCTGCTCATCGTCATGGTAGTGAGCATATTGGTCTTCGCCCTCATCCCTCATCACCTTTCGTTCGGATATAAGGTAGCCTCTCGGGTGGTCTTGATTCCTTTCATTGCAGGGGTCTCCTATGAGATTATTCGATTTTCTGATCGAAAACGTGAAAACCGAGGCATTCAGTATTTCATCAAGCCTGGCCTTTGGCTTCAACGGCTGACCGCTCGTGAACCCACAGAGGCCCAAATTGAGGTCGCTCTCTGTGCCCTCCAGGCAGTATTGGAATTGGAAGGCCGAAGATAAGAGACAGAAGAAAAGGTTGAGGTTAAGGTTGAGTTTAAATCATTCGGTTCTAAACCTTAGCCT
>CAVTZZ010000019.1:0-4474 GCA_963739325.1 uncultured delta proteobacterium
ATGATGAAGATTACCCAATCCATGGTCAAGGATGTCTTGGATGCTTTTGTGAACAAGGACCCCAAATTGGCTCGTTCGGTTTGTGAAAGGGATGATTTGGTAGACGGGTTAAATAATCAGGTCTTTCGAGAGCTTCTCACCTATATGATTTCGGACCCGAAGACCATCACCCGGGCGGTTCACCTGATGATCGTGTGCCGTTGCCTGGAACGGATTGCTGACCATGCCACCAACATCGCTGAAGATGTGATCTTTATGGTCGATGCTTTGGTGATTAAACATCATGCCGATGTCAAAGAAGAAGATAATAAGGGCATAGTTGCAAAGTCGCATAGCGTAAAAGAATTTAATCCTATGCTCAATGCTCTAATGCCGAACTATGCCGATTTAATAGGAATATAAACCATGAAGATTTAATACCGATCCCGAAGCTTAAAGAGACAGGTGATCATCGAAACATATCGTTCTCGTGGTCCTGGAGGTCAGAGGAAGAATAAGACGGAGACCGCTGTCCGCTTAAGGCACCTTCCCTCTGGGATCACTGTGATTGCTACCGAACATCGATCTCAATACAAAATCGAAATCTTGCTTTTGAAAGATTAAGGGAGAAACTTCTTAAACTGAATCAACCAAGAAAGCGAAGAATACCTGACCCCGGTTCCCGCAAGAGCCATGGAAAGAAAGAAGAAGAGAAGAAGACTCATTCTACGAAGAAACGCCTGAGACAAAAACTCTCCAAAGGGTCGGAGCAATGGGGAGTGATCAGAAATCGAATACCAAGTTGGAAATCTTGGAAAGTGGCCATGGGGAAAATTCTCTCATTCACTCCTTGAGGTGAGCCGTTTTTTCTTCGAACTCCTTCCAAAACTTTTCATCGCGTTTCTGCCAGTTTTCTCCCCAACGACCAGTAAAGAATCCTTTCAATTTCTCAAAAAGCAGCTTCCACCCTGGCAAATATTCATACTTTAGTATATCCTCAAGGAAAGGAACAATTTCCCCCAGTTTTTCCTTAGGGAGATAGGCACGGGCCTTCAATTCAAAAGATCGTCTCAAGGCTTCTGGAGTAAGAGCATGGGCTGTGAGCATGGCCACTGGAAAGTTGCGGCTCACCGCCAGTTCCAAGAGGTCAAATCCCCGGACACCCATGATATCCAGAATGACCACATCATAGGTAAAAGAGATCATCCTTTCGACCGCTTCTTGATAAGTGGTGGCTTTATCGAACCTGCATTTTGGAGCCGCATCCAAAATTTCTTCCTCTAGAACTGCCAAGACATCCGGTTCGTCATCCACTGCCAGAATCATCTTTTCATTTAAAATCGACTCCACCATAAATCCCTCTCCTTTTGCCAGTAGGATTAGAGGCTGGGTTATTTTTTAAATGCCCCCTTATAGTTTTCCCCATTCTTGCCAATTCAAACCGGCCTTTTTCTCCCAGTCTGATTCGAATTTGGAATCGAAAAAACCCTTCAATTTCTCAAAGAGGAGCTTCCACCCATGCAAATATTCGTACTTCAGCACATCCTCAAGGAAGGGAACGATTTCCCCCAGTTTTTCCTTGGGAAGATAGGCACGGGCCTTCATTTCAAAAGATCGTTTCAAGGCTTCTGGAGTAAGAGCATGAGCGGTGAGCATGATAACCTTAAAACCGCGGCTTACCGCCAGATCCAAGAGGTCAAAACCCCGGACCCCCATGATATCCAGAATGACGACATCATAGGGGTTTGATTTTAATTTACCCGCAGCTTCTTCATAGGTCATAGCTTTTTCATACTTACAGGTTGGAGCAGCCTCCAGAATTTCTTCCTCAAGAACTTCCAAAACATCTGGTTCGTCGTCTACAGCCAGGATCTTCTTATTGTTTAAAATGGATTCTGCCATGACTTATTCTCCCTCCGTGAGTTTAAGGGGAGGAATTCTCACCGTGAAACACGTCCCAAGGCCTTCACGGCTTACCAATGTAATTTCGCCCCCCATAGCCCCCACCAGGGCTTTGACGCCTGGAAGTCCAAGACCAAGCCCTGGTACATCAGTATTTTTCTTGTCATTCAGCCGAACGAAACGCTCGAAGATGATCTCCTGTTCTCCTGGGGGAATTCCCAACCCATCATCTTCAATCGATACCAATAAATCCAAATCGCCCTCAATAGATGCATTGATGCGTTTTCGCCGGTACTTTAAAGCGTTGCTCATGAGATTCCGAAGGATCTGCTTGATCTTCTTCTGATCATGGCAGAAGGGAGACTCGCAATATTTCCCTTTGATTTGAATGCAAATCCCGTGATCCTCAAGATTTTGTTTAAGTTCCTCCTGATTCTTTGTCTGGCAGAGCTTTTCTGCTACATCGGGAGCGAAAACTTCCAGAACCTCCAAGATCGACTCACTCAGGACCCTTTCAATTGAAAAACGTTCTTTCCGAAATAATCTTTCCTCGGAACGGAAGATTTCTATCATCTCGTTAAGGAGGGCTTGGGCCTTATGGACATTCCTCAATATGCGCTCAATGATGCGTTTTTGTTGATCGGTGAGAGGGCCGTACCTCTCTGCTTTATGAAGAAGGTTGTCCGTGCTGGTAGAAACAATAGACAAAGGGCCTGTGAGGTCGTGAATGAGGAGATCGAACAATCGCCATTTTACATCCAGAACCTTATCTTCTTGGTTTTTCTCTCTATTGTCCTTTGTCATTTTCAACTTATTCAGGAGGCCTTCTCCCAACTTGTAAAAGATATGAAATACGTATAGGAGAAACCCCATCATCTGTCAAGCAAAAAATAGGGGCAAAAGGTTGACTATACCTTATAAATCTTATAACAATGTCTCATCGATAAAATGAGAATGAATAGGAGGCTTAAAAATGAAAGCAATGGTTCTGAAAGAGGTTTTACCGATCGAAAAAGAACCTCTTGAAATGGCCAATTTGCCAGATCCTGTTCCTGGCCCTAAAGAAATCTTAGTAAAGGTCTCTGCCTGTGGGATTTGCCATACTGAACTCGATGAAATTGAAGGAAGAATTCAAGCAAGACTCCCCATCGTCTTGGGTCATGAGATTGTGGGAAGGGTAGACCGTTTAGGCCCGGAGTCAAAAAAATTTAATCTCGGTGACAGAGTGGGAATTGCCTGGATCCATTCGTCATGTGGAAAATGTTTTTTTTGTCAAAAGGGAAATGAAAATTTATGCCAAGAATTCAAAGCGACGGGATGTCATGTCAATGGTGGTTATGCCCAATATACACTCGTATCAGAAGACTTTGCCTATTTGATTCCCATGCAATTTTCTGATTCTGAAGCAGGTCCTCTCTTGTGTGCCGGTGCCATTGGGTATCGGGATCTAAAAATCTCTGGGATAAAAAGCGGTCAAACATTAGGACTTTTTGGTTTTGGCGCTTCTGCTCACATTGTCATTCAGGTGGCCAAATATTGGGGTTATAAAGTTTTTGTGTTCACAAGAAGTGAAGCTCACCGAAATTTAGCTAAGAAATTGGGAGCTTCATGGACAGGTGAACCAGAGGATGAACCACCCCAAAAGATCCATTGCGCCATCGATTTTACCCCCGTTGGAGAAACAGTACCGAAAGCTTTAAGGGTGTTGGAAAAAGGTGGGAGATTAGTCATAGCGGTTATTCGAAAGAGAAATCCGATCCCACCACTTGACTATACCCAGCTCCTTTGGGATGAGAAAGAGATAAAAAGTGTCGCCAATATTACGAGGGAGGATGTCCAGGATTTCCTTCCTTTGGCTGCCAAGATTCCTATTGTCCCTGAAGTACAGGAATTTGAATTAAGAGATGCAAATGAACCACTCCCCGGTCTAAAGACCGGGGTTTCAGGCCTCTGGCATACCTGGCATGACCTTCGACCATGCCAGAATATGCCGGAAAAGGCCTCCGCTTCGCTCCGAAAGGATGCCATTCATCCCCAGGCTTGAAAGCCTGGGGTTTTCTGGCATGGCTTATAAGGCTCTTTTTTTATTAAAACAAGGAAAGGTCCAAGGAGCAGGGGTTTTGAGAATACCTGATTAAGGCGATTTTCTAAAGGAAGGTGGAACTATTTGTCCTGAATCAAGGAGTAATCTTTCTTTTTTAAGAAGCTTTTGAGAGTCTGCCGGTCACTCTCACTTAGGGGTCCCCAGTTTACTCCCATCTTGTAAATCCAACCCGACTCATCCTCAACTCGGCTGTACCATTTCACCTCGGCTAAAGTTCTCAATCGCGGCAGATCTGGACTGAGTTCAACCTCAATTTCCAATTTATTTTGATAGGGAGAGGAGGGATGGAAGACATGCAAACCATCGATCTGAACTGTGTTCGTCCCAATACAGATGCCTTCTAAAGAGATATCAAAAACCTTTCCCTGAACGACTCGGGAACAGATAGCAGGGTTTTTGCTATCCAGGATTCTGAATTTAACAAAAGAACTGGATGGAGCACGAATGTATTTACGACGCTCCTTGGGTTCCCAGAATTTCTTAAGAATC
>CAVTZZ010000020.1:0-11174 GCA_963739325.1 uncultured delta proteobacterium
CGTAATCAAATTTTTCCTTAATATCCGAGATCGAGTCTTTGGCCACCGGAGAGATCACCTCATTGTCTAAGGAGGCAAGCTCTTCTTTGACATCCTTCTCCGATTTCCGTGTCTCTTTAAAGATATTCTCCAATTCGTTGATCAGCTCGGTTTGCTTCTCCTTAACCTTTTCCATTTCCTCTTTGGGCAACTTCCCTTCTTCTACCATCGTCTCCAACTGCTCAATGTTGACAGGATTACCCTCGACCAGGGGAAGAATACCAGGCCGGGAATAGGGCCCCATCTGAATCTGAACGAGGGCAAAATTCTCTTTATTCACCTTCTTCTCAAATTCCCGGAATATCTCAGCATGTTTATTCCGATATCTTTCGACCACCTCTTTCTTTTTATTAAGATAGGTTTCATTCTCGAACATCAGAGGGATCTTCTTCTTCAAGGTTTCGATCAAAGTCTCCATCTCTTTTTTGAAGGCATTTCCCTGCCCTGCAGGAAGACTGAGCATGTGTGGCATATCCGGGTTCTTGAAATTATTGATATAGCAGAAATCGTTAGGCATCTTCTCCTTTACATCGATCTCTTCCAGAACGCATTTAATGGTGGTAAAACGACCTGTCCCTGCCAGACCAGTCACAAAGATATTATACCCGATACTATTGATATCGACCCCCACTCGGATCGCTTCCAAGCCCCTCTCCTGGCCGATAATCTCCTGACAGGGCTGTACAGCCTCTGTGGTCTCAAAGGCCAACGTATTGGGGTCACATCTCCACCTCAACTGTTCCAATGGAACTTCTTCAAAAGTCTTAGCTACCATTCTCTCCCCCTATTCATTTAACAGTGCAATTTTTTTAGAATTATTCTCCATTAGTATGAGAGAAAAGTCAACATTAGCAACGTGATGGGCTATCAGTGAAAATATCGAACTTTATAATTTTGAAATTTGAACTTTGAACTTTGAAATTTGGACTTTAAACTTTTTAGATGCCTTCTTTGGCAAGTTCCTCGATCAGTTTCCTGCTTTTTTCTGTCAATTTTTTAGGGACTCTAACGATCACCTTTACGAATTCATCTCCCCTCCCCTCTCCTTGGAAATGAGGGATGCCAAGACCTTTCAACCGCATCTTTGTGTGGCTCTGAGTTCCTGGGGGGATCTTTAAATTTTTCTTCCCCTCAAGGGTCGGAACTTCGATGGTCGTTCCTGTCACGGCCTCTGAAAAATTAATCTCTTTATCTATAATCAGGTCATCTCCTTCTCGGGTGAAAAAGGGATGCTCTTTTATGTTAATTTGAAGGTAGAGATCGCCTGAAGGACCGCCGTTTTTACCTTCCGTCCCCTTTCCAGCAAGTCTCAATTTCTTTCCTGATGAAATGCCGTGTGGGATTTTTACTGAAACCTCTTCCATTTTCCCATTCTTCCGATAGGAAATCCTCTTCTCACCACCCAAAGCAGATTCTTCCAGTGAAATGGTTAATTCGTAGAGAATATCCTCTCCTTTTTGAGGCATCCGACCCATATCTTGGTAGGGAGTTTGTCCAAAAAAGTCTCCGAAATCGAAACCACCTCGACCTCCAGATCTGAACTCCCGCTTACCCCTTCCTCCGAAGAGGCTTGATAAAATCTCCTCCATATCGAATCCCCTGAAGATATCCTCCTGGGTAAATCGTTGACGGAACCCTTCCGCCCCAAATGTATCATATTGCTTCCTTTTTTCTTTATCGCTCAGGACAGCATAAGCTTCGTTGATTTCCTTGAAACGCTCCTCGGCCTCTTTTCTGTTAGGATTTTTGTCCGGATGATATTTCATTGCCAGTTTTCGGTAGGCTCGCTTTATCTCTTCGCCGCTGGCATTCTTGTTCACACCCAAAATATGATAATAATCTCTGGTGGCCATTATTCTTTATCCTCAACCCCTTGGTCTGACTGCCTCTTGTAAATCTCACGGATGATCCGATTGAGATATCCCTCTGGGTCATCGACCGCCTCTTTCGTAATGATGAACTCCCTTCGACCTATCTTATCACGAATCAATTTCATCCCGTGCTCATAATCCTTTAATAGCCGAGTACAGATGGCGGTCCCCTTCCCATCCTCGTCTAGAGCGATCTCTATAACCCGATCGATCGCCTCATTACTAAATTGGAGCTGAATCCCTTGCCTCCTTTGAAAATCCCTTTCAAAATCCTCTACCTGCCGTTGAACTTCTACCACTTCTTCACAGACGGTGTTGACATCATACCCCTTCTCGACCATCCGATTGGCCATCAGATCGATTCGGCTTTCAGGGAAAACCATTCCATAACGTTTTTTAAATTCATCCTCCCTATTTCGAATGGACTCCTTTAAGGCCATCTTCTCTCTGGAGAGCAACATCTCAAATTTGGAGAGCATCTCGGGATTGGAGGGTTCCTGGAGCAATCGTTCCAACTCTTGATCCGGATGTTCCACCACGGCTTGGGTCACTACAAACTTCTGGATATCGGTAGAGGGGAGTTTCTTTTCAAATTTGAGAAGAACCTTCTCCACTGCACTGACCAATCCTCTGGCTCCGATCTTCTCTTCATAGGCCTTGACAGCCAACTCGTAAAGGGCTTCTTCTTCGAACTGAATGTCGATCCCATAGGATTTAAAATCTTTCTTTTTTCCAAGGGTGATGGGATTGTTGGGATTTTTTAATATGGCATAGAGATCGTCGATCTCAAGTTTTTCAAAAACGGTCGTGACCGGAAGCCTCCCAATGAACTCCGATTCGAATCCAGAGTTGATGAGATCCTCCGCTTTCACCTGCTTGAGATATTCGGATCTTTCATCTTTTGATCGGATCTCGGCCCCGAACCCGATTCCCTCCCGATTCATACGTTTTTTGATGATCTCCTCCAAACCATTGAATGCGCCGCTCATGATGAAGAGAATGTACTTTGTATTGATCGTTCGTTTCTCCCTTTTCCCGGTCTTCCGATAATGTTCAATGGCCTCCAATTGAGAGATGGGATCATGGGGAACTTTAAGGTCTACCTCTGTCTCTTCCATCGGTTTGAGCAGAGCACGCTGAACTCCTGTTCGGGAGACATCCGGACCGATGAGGTTGTTGGATGAGGCAATCTTATCGATCTCATCGACATAAATGATTCCGTACTGAGCCCGTTCAATATCCCCGTTGGCTTCATATACCAGATCTCGAACGAGATCCTCTACATCCCCTCCGACATATCCGGTTTCACTGAACTTCGTTGCATCTCCCTTCACAAAGGGGACACCAATCTTTTTTGCAATCAATTTGATCAAGTAGGTCTTTCCCACTCCGGTGGGACCAACCATCAGTATATTGTTCTTAATATGGCCCACCCCTTCATATCGATTTCTACCTTTGGTCATTTCAGTGAATTTGATCCGATTGAAGTGAGTGCAGATTTTTGTAGCCAAGATCTCTTTTGCTTGTTCTTGTCGGATGATGTAATCATTAAGAAAAGCCTCCAATTCCTCTGGCTTTAAATTGAAATCGATCTTACTTTTCTTGTCCTCACCGAGTTCCTTCTCCTCCTTCAAGACCTCTTCCGTCTGTGGTTTAGGGAAGAGCATGGGTACAACCAACCGGATCCGGTCTCCGTACTTTTTACCTAAATATTCGTTCAGCTCTTTCTCCAGTTCTTTCTGGTCTGGAATTTTAGAATCAGAATCTTTCATCGATGTTATACTCCTTTTCCAAATGATTAACTTTAAATATAATCACTCCCAACATTTTTTTCAACTCCTTTTCCCTCCCTATGAGAAGGGTTCGAGGATTCGAGCCTGCCTGCCGGCAGGCAGAGAATCCTGGAGTCCTAAATGGAAATATCGAGCTGGAAATAGCGGCCAGAAAGGGTAAAAAATTCCAAACAAAAATTAAGGGTGCTAAATGAACTGAATGGATTTCAGTCTATCTTCCTTCCAGATAAAATGGCGCCTCTTCCTCTTCCGATAGACCTTTCCTTCCTGAAGGATAGCGCCGACCAATAACGGAAGGGCAATGGTGGCATCGATATAGACAGCAGCATGGGCCGATTCCTTCTCGATCTTTCCCCAAGACTTTGCTTCCTCAAAGGTACAACCAGAGAGTCCTCCCCATTTGGGATCATCGGTCGTGATTTGAAAGGCATACCGATGACCGCTCTCTGTTTTGAACAGAAGCTCACTTACCGGTCCCAATTGTTGAATATAGTTCTTTGGGACTCCTCCACCGATATAGATCGCTCCAGTCACAGCGGCCATCCTCTTCAATTGGGCGATCTCGAAACTGTCCCGAATCTGATCGATGATGAGCCCCTCTGAAGAACTCCTCTTTTGAGAGTGAAGAAAGGTCAAACCAATACCAATGGAACTATCGCTCAGGGCGGGAACAAAAATAGGGACCCCAAATTGAAAGGCAGCTTTAAGGATCGATCCTTCATCCTTGATACGTTTCCCTAAAACTTCCAAATATTGTCTTGAGGAGACGACCCTCTTTCCACCCTCTTCTGGAACCTTCGAGAGAAGATGAATCACTTGATTGATTTCATGATCGTCCATAAGAGCATCGTAGACCCGCACAATTCGATGTTTCCTCAGGGCATCATCATCTCCTTCTCCAGATCCGACATAATGCCGATATCCAAAACTCTCGAAGATATCGTGAAAGATGTTGGCGCCTGTAGAAACGATCACATCGATCAGTTTCATTTTGACCATATCACGGATCACCCTGCGCATCCCGCCCGGGATCATGGCTCCAGATAATCCCAAGAAGATGACGCAGGTAGGATCACTGAGCATCTTTCGGAAAACTTCAAAACATTTAAAGATATTCCGGCTTTGAAAAGAGGTGTATCGAAAGTTTTTGACTAAATCGAATAGGCTCTGAGTCTCTTTGAGATCCAAATGCCGAATGGGTTGTCTGAGAAATTTTGACTTCCCTTTTCTTATCATTAGCCTACCCTTAAGAGAAACGAATTTTTGAAATTACCAAATAAAGACAGAGAAGTCAAGAAAAATGGTTTTTTTGTCAAGCCAATTTAGAAATGTCCTATTCTTACCAAAGTAGAAATGTCCTGTTTTCAGGGTTGAGATTCAATGGGTCTTCCCCGTTCATAACGATGTTTACCAAACTTGAATTTCCTCCAGGGATGGTTCGTTGGAGGAGTGTAAGAGCTGGTCTTTTTTGTAAGAGCTAAAGGCTTCTTATCTCTTAGAGGTCTCTCGGTGATCTCTCTAAATCTTAGGGTTCGATCTTTGTAAGAGATGCGCAGTGAACCGTCGATTCGATCTTGGACCATCACTTTGGATGCCTGAATGGCATCCTCCACCTGATAAAGTTTGCTGTTATGAGCCACGGTAAAGTCATTCCGGAGAGTTCTCTCCGTCCTCTTGCATAAGATCGCCTCCAGATCCAGTCCTCTCCCCAAGGGCCTGTGTAAGTTGCCCCTTTCTTTTGGACTCACAGAGAACCTTCGGTTGTAGATGGGAAGATATTCCTCTAAGAAGATATTTGCTTCTTCAAAAGTCCTGATTCCTCTTAAGCGCATCTCTTTGACCAGCCTGTCTTGAAGCGTCCCGAAAAGTCGCTCAATCCGCCCCTTGGCCTGTGGCGAGTTGGCATGCTTCACCTCCACCCCAAGCTCTCTTAAGGCTCTCTCAAAGTCGCTTAAAGGCTCCCGGTCATTCAACTCGTCCTCAATGGTAGGCTTCGCCGTCGATTTATAGGTTTTATACTTGTCCAAATAGACACACAGCGGTAACCCGTGACTCTTGATATACCGCTTGAAACTGTCCATCGCCGGAAGGGTCCCCTCATACCCATAAAACCTCCCAAACACAGCCCCCGTCGCATCGTCGATATAGCCCATCAACACACACCCCGGTCCTCTCCCTTCGAACCAATCGTGATGAGATCCGTCCATCTGCACCATTTCCCCGTAATGATGCTTCCGTTCTCTCCATTGACGATGCCCTCTTCTCTTGCGGGTCTTCTTCCAATCTCCCGCCTCAATAAGCCACATCCGTAAGGTTTCATCATTGACTCGAATCCCATCTCTTTCTAATAACTTCTCCGAAGCAAGTGTCGGACCAAAATCCCCATAATGCTTCCGATAGAGCTGGATTACTTTGTCTCTGATCTTACCCGGAATCCGGCGGTTTGAAGGCCTCCCCCTCGATTTATGGATGATGCCTTTATCCCCTTCGATTCTTATTCTCTTGACGATCCTTCGGATTTGCCTCGAACTGAGCGAAAGTATCTCTACCGCCTCTACCTGTTTGATGACCCTCTCCAGAACCTTCTGGATGACATGTAACCGCCTCAATTCTCCCTGACGTGCCATGATCATGTCCTCTTCTGCCATCATGCCCTCCTCCCAAAAAAAGAGCATTGTAGCATGTCACAAAGAGGACATTTCTATTTTGGCCAATTAGGACATTATCATTTTGGGATGACAGAAAAATGGTTTTTTTTGTTTTTTCTGTAATAGATTATCTTGACGTAATCAAAAAATTACGTTATTTTGATATTGTGATTAAGCCTGACCCCTCTCTTGAACCCGATTGGGACGAGGACAATGTTAACCATATTGCCGAACATGGTCTCCGACGAGAACAGGTTGAAGAAGTTTACTATGGTGAAGGGCCATTTCCTACTCTGGCTGTTAAAACTAAAAAGAGAAGAGGGCGAATTACTGAATATCGTTACCGGCTATGGGGCACCGATGCATCGGGAATGTATATTGAAGCTATTATTGCCCCATACCCTGAATACGGCCTTTGGAGATGTGTTACAGCATTTCCTATGTCGCCCTCGACTCAAAAAGCTTACTTAAGGAGAACCAAAAAATGAAAAAACTCCCCAAAAGAACCAAAATAGGACTGAAAAGGGAAGCCCGCGCATGGGATTCTTCGATTGCGAAAGAGAAACCCGAAGAGGTCTCTGGACTTCTCGGCAAGGCACAATTATTCGTTGCCCGCCGGCCACCGAGACAGCCAGTATCGGTACGGTTAGATCCTTTTGATCTTGCACTGTTAAAACGCATCGCTCGTAGCAAAGGGCTCCCTTTTACCCAGCTTATGTCCATGTGGCTCCACGAAAAAGTTGAGCAGGAGAAGACACAAGCTCGAGCATAAGTGCATACTTCCGAGTCCTCACGATCCTCAATGTGACCCCGTCCCTGATTTTTACAAATCAATTCTTTTCCCATGGACTAATTCTAATTGGTCAAACACTAACGCATAAGCACTTCCATCAATCTTTCCTGTCACTGGGCTTAATCCTTTCGGCAAAATGTTCCAAGTCTTTCCATCAATGGAATAACTTTCTGCAAGGGACGCCTCCTTTGTTGCTATTGCTGCTTTCCTTGATGAGGCTTCTATGAAAAAGCAATAGGCTTCCATATTTTCTTTCTTGGTTAACTGACAAATTTGTTGAACCATATTTGGCTTTGCTTGGTAGGATTTAATCAGCCAAAAAGTCTGGCCGATTTTCTCTATATCTCCAATTTTGCGTTTGAAGATTTCATCTTCTGATTCACCAGCGTGCTGCCCCATGACACTAATAACGATATATTCCCCATTGATGGATATTTTACTCATTTCTACCACCCTCTTCCGACATAAGTCTCCGAATGCCGAGCGTGCCCCTGCCAGTTCTTCGTATACAGCAAAGCCAGTCTGTAAATTCCATTGCTGAAGATTGCACGGCCTTACATAAGAGTGTCTGCAGGATCAAATTCAGACCTTCACAGCTTAACCAATCACCTTTACATTGGCAGCTTGAGGACCTTTGGGACCTTGAGTGACTTCACATTCAACTCCGTCCCCCTCATTGAGGGATTTAAACCCTTCACTCTGAATGGCAGAAAAGTGAACGAATACGTCCTTTCCGTCTTCCATTGTTATGAATCCATATCCCTTCTTCTCATTGAACCACTTAACCTTACCTTTCATTTGTAACCTCCAGTGAAATATGATTCTGAATCAAAAGATTCTTTTTCTATTCATCTCCCGATCCACCACCTTCACCATCTCCAAGAACTCCTCTTTGGTGAATATCCCTTTCTCCACAAGCAACCTGGTGAGGGCTTCTTGTTGGATTACCTGGGACATGAGGAGTTCCTCAAAAGAGGAATTATTGGGGGTCATCCATAAAAATTAATCCTCTAAAAAGTTTATTACGCATGCCTGACACCAGTTTTTTTCAGCAGTTTTTTGTCCCAGTCAGAGAGGTTGAAATTCTTGACTACAAAATTTAGTCAGAAATGACTGCCTTGCTTTGAGCTTTTAGCTTTGATCTAATTCCGCAATCCGCAATCTACATTCCGCAATTAGTAAGGCCAACTTTTTTATGGATGACACCAAAAAATAAATAACTCCTAAATTCCTGGATTGTCCCCTTTAAATGGCTGTTTCCTGACTACTGGCCGCTTTGTGTTTTCTGTATCCAGATTTTGAAAAACCGATCGATAATAATGAATGAGCTGTTATCACGGTCAATGACATCTCTTTCCAGAAGGGATTCAATAGCCCTTTGAGCATTCGATGCCGATCGTAAACCATGACGTTGAATAAAATCTGATGCAAAGGGTTTCACCCCTGTCGATTCAGATGCCAATCCCTTCAAGAATCTGCGTTGATTGATTGCAAAAGACTCCCAAAGCGTAGTATAGGCGTAGCTTTCATGGGCGAGAAGAGTCCTGACAGCTGATTCAATCAAATCCTCTGAGATCTGTCCTTTCTTTTCACAGGCGTCCCACAAAACGTGACACAGATGTTGAGTGTAGAAAGGGTGTCCTTCTGTTAGACGACAAATCGAGTGAATCTGCTCATCCTCAATATTTTTACCTCCCTCCAAGAATCTCCTCCGGATAAATGGCAGCCAGTCCTTTTCTTTGATCGGTCCGAGTGGATAATGGCCCCCTGCACGGTAAAGTGGACGTGATCGGTCCAAAAACATCTTTTGAATCAAATGCCTCCGGCTGCCAAGAAAGATGTAAGATACATCGGCCTGGGTCTGGATGATACTTCGTAGTTGGCGTTCAACCTTATCACTACCGTATTCTAAAATCTGCTGAAACTCATCAAACACAACCACGACTCTCCATTTCCCCTGCGTTGCAATCTTCTGTGGCGCCTCAAGTACCTCATCCAATTCTGGTCCTGGCTCACCGAATTTCTTGCTACCGAAGGTGACTTCTGGTCTTCCCTGATCGTTTAGTGTGATGTTCGGCGAAAGCCGCCCAAAGAAAGATTTTGCTATCTCCAACATCTTTTCCGCCCTGGTGCTCATAGATTCCGCAATGGCCTTCGCCGTAACCGTTGCAAAAGAAAGGGCTCCATCTGTAGGCCACAGGTCTACATAGGCACTCACATATTGTTTCTTTGGTAGCTTATCAAGAGCGAATCGTACCAAGGAGGTTTTACCGAAACGGCGTTCGGAGTAGACAAATAATTTCTCGCCATTTTCCATGGCTCTCAAAAGATCTTCAACTTCCTTCTTACGGTTGCAGAATGCATCGCCGCTTACCACGCCACCATATTGGAAAGGGTTCTTCATATTACGCACCTCGCGTAACGCATCTTGCGTAATCTTATCTTTTCTAAGGGTCTTTGTCAAAAAATAATCAATTAAATAAACGGAACGAATTACCAGGCAAGGCGAAATTTGTTTCTAATCGCACCAGAGAAACGAAAAAGACCAGAGTAACAAGAAAAACGAAGACGAAACGGCCAACTTTTTTATGGATGACACCAACGTCTTCTAAAAAGAGCTAAATGCAATTTGCAAGTCTGACCCCGGAAATCTTTCTTGATACCAGTTTTTTGCCTTTGGCTCCTTTCTTGGGTGGTGAAGGACTCAAGGCGCTCCTTGCCAAGTTTCTCCAGAAAACGCAGGAATTCCAGATGCTGAACTTCACCATTCAGGGTTAGCCAGATATGGTAAGGAACGTTTACGCCGGCATGGATTCATCATCTGGAACGGGAAGGGTAGCATCAGGTTTGACATCAAGCCAACGGAGCATGCCGAGGTTCCGTATAATCGAGGCAACAACCGATTTATCCAAGGATGGACGCCGCTTCTGCTTCCATTGCAAGACCGATTCAAGGACTTGTGTTTCGGTTGGACTGCCATTGCCTTTTTTCTTGAGGGAGTCAGCGGCATAAATAACCGTAGCTACAATCTCGGCTTGATCAGTATTCATTCTCATGAACAGGTCTGTAGTCTTCTCAACGATGGCAGCCCATTGCGAAATTGACGAATTGAAGTCTTTTCTATTCCGCATGTAATTCGGCCCGACCTTGACCATAAACATATTGCGTATCCGTTCTTCCTGAAGCAGATTGTTGTTCACGAGCTTTGTCTCGGCGTTCTTCAGTTCCCTGCAGAACGGACCAAAACTGCCTTTCTGATAGACAAATCTGGTCGGCAAACCCTGTTGGGTAGCAACATACGCGATCTTCTGGAAAATGGTTCTCCCAACCGGCCAGTGATACGGCTGTTCTTCAATCCGGCGCAGGATTTCCACAAGAGCAATCCATGCCGGATTCATGGTGGATTGAACGGTCCCATGGTTGCGTTGATTTTCGGCGGGTGCTCCTTGCTTCAGGAACTCAATAGTCAACTCTTTTGAAGGCGTCCCGTAGGGGGCGTACATTTCAACAGGGATGTCCATTTGATTGACATACCTGTAAATCAATGGGCCGACAGCCCTCCATTCAAGTTGGCCGTTTCCGCAGCCGAGCGGTGGAATCGCAAGGGAAGTTATGCCCCATTCCTTGTAATGCCGCAAAAGATACTGCAACCCGCACTCAATGTCGCTGATTCTGGAAACCGATTTCCAGTGGTCTTTGGTCGGAAAATTCACGATTTGCGGTGGAAACAGGGTTTTATAAAGGTAGGGGACACCGAGCTTGACTTCCTTACGCTCGCACTTCTCCACATAGTCCTTGAACATCTCCGGGAAGCGCTTCTTGAATTCCAGGGCGATTCCCTTCCCCATGATTCCCACGCAGTTGACCGTGTTTATCAGGGTTTGCGCTTTGGATTTCAAAATGTCGCCGACCAAGATTTTCATGTTTCCCTCTTAGAAAAATATATCACTCCTGATACAAACAGGCAAGTTGATATTCAGTTGCTGAAACTGCGACAATGCCCTTTCATTCGCCACATAAACACCAATAA
>CAVTZZ010000021.1:0-16512 GCA_963739325.1 uncultured delta proteobacterium
ATATTCCTTTAGCATCTCCCCCATCAAGCCCTGAACCTCTTCTATCTGAAGTTTAAAACCCCATTTTTCAACCAAATCCAAGAGCTTTATGACCTCCTCCACCTTTTCTGTTTTCAACTTATCTTCCTCAGATAAGGCGGACTGATAATGAGCCATCGTTTCCTGAAGAATCTCCATCTTTTCTTTTAACAATCCACTCAGAATCAAAATGGGTTCTTCCATTCTTAGCTGAAAACTGTATTCCCTTGCCTCATCAATAATCTTATCAATCTCCCCTCTTTCCATTGTCGTCTTAAAATCTCTCTTCAAATCTTCGATCTCACGTAATAATCGATCGCTGAGCGTCACCTCCGCAGCCACACGAATCTCGTAGGGTATCTCAAAACCCTCTCTGACCAGGGCTGCAATGGTCTTTTTCGTCTTATCAAAAAGTTCTGCATAGATCCGGCGGTGCTCATTCAATTCTTCCTGAATCAGTTTCTGAAAGATGACTTGTGTCTCCTCCTTCAATATATCTCGAATCGTGAAGATACGATTTCCGAGAAGTGAGGTAAGAACATTGGCCGTTTCTTCCTCACCTTTTCCAAAGCTCTCAAGGCCTCTTTTTATTAAGGCTTCAAATTCAAAAACATCTTTACACTCCCTGACCCAAGTCCGCGAAATACCTTTCACAGAAGAGAGCAATCCGAAGAGATACTCCTTTGGCTCTGGGATGATTTCTGAAGTTACCCTCACCTGTCCCAAGACCAATAGGCTATTGTCTCTCTCCGTTCTTTTATAATTCATTCTCTCCATTCGATAAGAGTAAATTTTCCTCTCCCTTTCTCCATCATCAAAGAGGGAGGAGATTGCATAGTGGTTCACTAATCTATCGAATGTGATAGATCTTGGCTTTACGAGTCGCTGGTAAACCTGGCGGCCATCTCCCATCTCAGGGAGGTTGCTTTTTGCTTCGGATAGATAACCCAAAAAAATCTCCTCGACATCTTTGTTCGCCACATCTTGGGCCAACTCCTTGGCTCTTGCGGCATGTTGAAGAATGATAATCGTCTCGAGGCCTGCGAGATCAGCAAAAAACCAGCCACAACTGGTATACATCTGTAAGGCATGCCTCTCCATCTCCAAGAGCTTAAGCCCTCTGATCCTTCTTTGCTCATCGAGGTTTTTGAGGCCATATCGATCAAAAAATCGATTGAGGCTATCGGACGAGCGATCCAAAATCACATCGATATAACCATTTCTCGCATCCCAAACATCCTTAAATATCTCTCCCCCTTCTCTTTCGAAAATCGTGTTGAGTTCGTCCCTCAAGAGGTCAAGGGCCTCCCTGAGTGGTTTTCTCCATTTTTGATTCCAACCCTCCTTTCCTCCTGTGCTGCAACCACAATCCTCCTTCCACCGACCCACCCCATGGCTACAACTCCAGGAGGTTCCTTCTCCTTTCGGCCCTTCGTCAATCTCTACCTCATAGATTGGAGGAAATCGTTTTAGAAAGGCTCCGTAATTAATGATCTCAAACCCATGCGAAGGAATTCCCTCTTGCAATGCATAGGCCAGAGCCATCTCGCCGAATTTTTTGTGATGACCGTAGGTCTCTCCATCCGTGGCAATATGGAGCAGTTGAGGCCTTTTCTTCGATGGTTGGTAAGCTTGGGCAAATCTTTCGCAGAAGCCCTCTCCATCCTTCAAGAGATCCCCAAAGGCGACTTCCTTTGAAATTCCTCCATCGTAGAAAAAGATATCGATAAACTGGTCGGAAAGCTTCTTTCCCGATCCATCCTTGATAAAACAGCGGTAAGGTTGAGTGGAATCGATTCTTCCTTGAGAGGCATCAATCCACTTCTTCCCTCCAAAGGGTCTTATCCTTAGGGCTTGAAAGGGACTTAGAATGAGAAACTGCATTCCATATTTGACCAATACCCGAAGGGTGGGGAGGTTCACAGCGGTCTCAGGAAGCCACATCGCATCCGGTCTTCGGTGGAATCGCTTTTCAAAATCAGCCATTCCCCAAAGAACTTCTGTCTCTTTGTCCTTCTCGTTGGCCAAAGGCATGATGATATGGTTATAGGCTTGTGCTATGGCATTCCCGTGGCCAAATCTTCTTAGACCCTCGTGATCGGCCTCAATGATCTTCTGATAGAGCGAAGGAAATTTCAACTCCAGCCACCGAATGAGGGTAGGGCCGAAATTGAAACTGAGGGAGGAGTAATTGTTGAGGAGGTCGAGAATCTTTCCTTTATCATCAACGATCCGGGCATAGGCATTTGATCGATAACATTCGAAGGCAATCCGTTCATTCCAGTCGTGGAAGGGATGGGCACTTGCCTCGGTCTCAATCGTTTCAAGCCAGGGATTCTCCCGAGGAGGCTGATAAAAATGGCCGTGAATCGTGATATAAACGTCTTTCATTTTGGAGGATTTGTCATTCCTAAATCTTTTGTTTCATTATTTTACATTAAATTCCTAAATTTCAAAATATTTCTTTATTCTGAAAACATCCCTTTGGTTTCAAAGAAGGATGAAAAGGATTAAATTCCCATTAAACGATTGGGAAGCCGAAGCTAAATCCGTGAAAATATCCCTGAAAATTTAACTTTACATGTTAAATTTTCAGGGTTAATTTTTTTATGAAACCTTGCATTTTAGCCAGAGTGATTTTGAAAGCTCTTCATCATTTCAATATCCCCAGATAATTTTATGGTAAAGAATGGAATTTATAATTACAATTGGAAGAATATATTGGGAATATAAGATAATGCAACCTTCATATTTTGTCCTAATTATGTAGATTTCAACCAATAATCGATAAGCCGACTGGGTGTATCTAATTCCTGGAATCTATGCGTTCATTGGTTGACAAAAACTCTAATCCTGTTATTTTATTACCGGGTACCTCTTTCTGGGGTGAGGAGGCGTCAACTAATTTGGAATAAAGCAGATTTTAAAAATAATTTCTAAAGCCTTTTTTATGAAACAATTTTGGAGATGATTAAAGAAACAATCGGGGGATGGCAGGGCAGAGTGAACAATCATTTTCCCCCTTTGGACTCACGGCTTAGGTTAACTAGAATCTACAACTAATATATGGTGTGAAAATTATCTAACTTTCTATCCGTAATACTTAAATCCTAAGGTTTGGTACATCTGAAGAGAGGTGTGGAAGATGGAACCCACCAACAAACTGGTGAATCCTATGTTGACTGATTTCTACCAAATAACCATGTCTTATGCTTATTGGAAAGCCGGAGTGCACCAGGAGGAGGCTGTATTTGATCTTTTCTTCCGCATAAATCCTTTTCACGGAGAGTTCGCAATTTACGCCGGACTCGAGGAAAAGCTCAGGCTGGTTGAGAATTTTCATTTTAGCGACGATCACATTGCCTATCTCAAGGAACAGATGCCACAATGCGAGAAAAGATTTTTCGAATGGCTCAAGAGCGTGGACTGTTCCAGAATGAAAATTTACGCTTTCAAGGAAGGAACGATATCTTTCCCTCGTGAGCCTTTAATGAGAGTACAAGGACCTATAGCGGTTGGCCAGCTGCTCGAGACTTCCCTGCTTACGCTGACGAATTATCCTAGCTTAATGACCACAAATGCAGCAAAATATCGCTTAACGGTCGGGTTTGGCAAAGGCTTGATTGAATTTGGTTTGCGAAGGGCGCAGGGTCCGGATGGAGGGGTTTCAGCTTCCCGTTACAGTTATATGGGCGGTTTTGATGGGACGAGCAATGTTCTTGCAGGTTATCTTTTCGGTGTGCCAATAAGGGGAACTCATGCCCACTCTTATGTGCAATCTTTTACAGGCATTAGGGATTTGAAGAATGATACTCTCATTGGAGCAGATGGAAAGGTATATGATTTTGTCAAAATGGTTTTGGAAATCCGCAAAGAATTAGGTTTCCATAATACAAATGAAGGAGAACTTACATCATTTATTGTGTATGCTCAGGCCTTTCCCAGAGAGTTCTTGGCCCTTGTAGATACCTACGATACCTTGAAATCAGGCGTTCCTAACTTTATTTGCGTAGCACTTGGGCTTCTCAAATTAGGCTACAAGCCGATCGGGGTAAGATTGGATTCCGGAGACCTTTCCTACCTTTCAAAGGGAACAAGGAAAATGTTCAATGAAATAGGTCCTAGGACTGACCCCGATCTTTCAAAATGTCTGATTCTAGCTAGCAACGAGATTAACAGGAACGTCCTGATTTCTCTGAAGCAGCAGGGCTATGAAATCGACACATTTGGTATAGGCACGCATCTTGTGACATGCGATGACCAGCCTGCAATGGGATGCGTTTACAAACTGGTTGAAGCAAAAGGTATACCTCGGATAAAACTTTCCCAGGAATTAAGCAAAATGACCATACCCGGGAAGAAAGAGGCATACCGCCTTTTCGGTGAAGACGGTTACAGCTTGTTGGATCTGATGATACGAGTGGGAGATAAGCCACCGGAACCAGCAAAACGTGTATTATGCCATCACCCGTTTGACCATATCAAACGTGTTTATGTCACTCCCTCAAAAGTTATTCCACTCCATTATTGCGTCTGGGATGGGAAAAGGATTTACCCGGAAGTTCCGTTAAATGAGTCCAGAGATTATGTTTTGAATCAGCTGCGAAGCACAAGAGAGGACCATCTAAGGGACATCAACCCCACTCCCTACAAGGTATCGGTGAGCGAAGAGCTCTACGATTACGTTTACCACCTTTGGGCAGAGGAGTCACCTGTAACAGAGTTGAAGTGATAAATTTCTAGGTTCCTTTGTGTTTGGGTGAAGTTCTTTTATTTGTGAGTCGTCATTCAATGATCAAAGGGCAAAGGCAGGGTCAGAGATGGCTCTACTTTTTTAATTAGTTTTCCATTCAATCTTTCGAATAGTAATCCTCAGTCTTCACACGCTGTCTCAATTGAACAGTTGTAAAAGCGTCAAACAAAACACCTTCTGTAAATTAAAATTTCCACTTCCTCCAATCTACTCTTTGGGGTGTTTCGCCTCATAAATGCGTTTCTTGATCTGGCCGATCTGTTTGGTGACAGGAATCTCCTTGGGGCACACCTCCGTACACTTCCACTTCGTCTGACAGCCCCATGCACCATCTTTGCGATCGAGAATGCCTATCCTTTCATCTGGAGCCTCATCCCTTGAATCGAAAAGATATCGAAAAGCCCTGACGAGGGCAGCAGGACCAACATAGGCTTCTGTCTCTTTTTGCTGATTGACCGGGCAGGAGGCGGTGCAACAGGCGCATAGGATACAGCGGATGGCCTCTTCAAACAGACGTTGTTGATCAGGTAACTGAATTCTTTCTCGATCGGGTGAAGGGGTTTTCGTAATCAGATAAGGCTTGATCGAATGATATTTTTCAAAAAAAGGACCGAGGTCGACAATCAAGTCCTTAATGACTTTAAACACCGGAAGGGGTTCGATGAGGATCTCCTCTTTAAAATTTCTGACCAACTTTTGACAAGGGCAGGCCACAGATCCCGTTGATCCTCATCCCATCTGATCCGCAGACCCCATGACCACACGACCACCGAAAGGAAAGCGTCGGATCCTGTTCCCATCGGATTCGGTTGAGGCAATCCAAAATTCTGTCCAATGGATCTGCTTCTATCTCGAAATTCTGGTAGTAAGGCTCTTTATTTTTCTGAGGATCAAAACGAAAGATCTTTAATTTAACAAGCATCGATCACCTACCACCGAGGTTGCTTCCCCCGTATTGAATACGGGGTCGTAATGACAAACTATTTACACCAAGTTGTTTATGCTGTTTACAATAAGAAACTCTCGCTTTCATCATTTTTCAATCTGAAATCCCTGCCTGTGGTAGGCAGTGCAATCCGAAATCTAAAATCTCCTTAGTAGACCCTCGCTTCGGGTTGGAATCGGGTGATTTTTACAGGTTTATATCTCACTTCTGGCCCTTTTGGGGTTTTATAAATGAGGGTATGTTTTAAATAGTATCGATCTGCCCTCAAGGGAAAATCCTCACGAAAGTGGGCCCCACGACTCTCCCTCCGATGAAGGGCGCTCAAGAGGATCACCTCTGAGAGTTCAAGCTGATGGCCCAATTCGATCGCCTCCATCAATTCAAAATTGAACCGCTTCCCTTTATCCACAATCTCCAACTCTTTGTAACGCTCTTTCAGGACTCGAATCTTTTCAATCCCTTTCTTTAACCCTTCTTCATTTCGAAAGACCGAACCGTAATCCCTCATAACCCTCTGCATTCCCTGCTTGATTGGATCGATCTTTTCTTTCCCCTGATGGTCCAATAGTCGTTTGATCTTCTCCTCAACTTTTTTTAGAGAATCGGTTGAGATCGAGGGAATTTCAAACCCTTTGATCCCATCCTCCATGGCCAATCCGCTTCGCCTGCCAAAAACGAGTAAATCGAGCAGTGAATTGCAGCCGAGCCGGTTGGCACCGTGAACGGATACACATGCAGATTCTCCTGCCGCATACAATCCCTGTACAATCGAACCCTTCTCATCAGATAGAACTTTTCCATCCACAGTCGTAGGGATGCCTCCCATCATATAATGGCAGGTCGGTTGGACTGGGATGGGATCGTAAACTGGATCGATGCCTAAGTAGATTCTCACAAAAGAGGCGATCTCCCAAAGTTTTTCTGAAATCTTTTCCTCTCCCAGATGCGTGAGATCGAGATGGACATAATCTTTTCCAGCAATCCCTCTCTTCTCTCGAATCTCAGTGAGAATGGCCCGGGAGACAACATCTCTGGCTGCTAAGTCCTTTACAGTGGGGGCGTATCGTTCCATAAATCGTTCCCCTAACCTGTTCCGCAAAATTCCCCCTTCGCCTCTCGCTGCTTCGCTTACCAAGATCCCCAGAGGATAAAGTCCAGTGGGATGAAATTGGACAAACTCCATATCTTCCAGAGGAATTCCCAACTGGTAAACCAAGTTGAACATCTCTCCTGTGGTTGATCGACTATTGGATGTCGTCTTATATATTTTGCCACACCCACCTGTGGCTAATAGAACAGCCTTGGCCTTGAGGAGATGGAGTTCACCTGTGGCGAGATCATAAGTTACCACACCTGAACATCTTCCTTCCTCAAAGATGAGAGAGAGAACGTAGTGTTCTGAGTAGAACTCCACCTGATGGCGTAAGCATTGGTCAAAGAGGGTATCGAGGACAACTCTTCCTGTATGGTCTGCAGCATAGCAGGCCCTCTTTACAGGCTTTTTACCATAATCCCGTGTGTGACCTCCAAAGTTTCGTTGGGCGATCTTTCCCTCTGAAGTGCGACTGAACGGGACACCCATATGCTCCAGTTCATAAATAGCTCGGGGAGCATCTTTGACCATGATCTCTATGGCATCCTGATCGCCGAGGTAGTCGCTTCCTTTGACTGTATCGAAGAAATACCATTCCCAACGATCTTCTTCCTCATTGCCGAGGGGAGCCGTAATTCCCCCTTGGGCCACTCCCGAATGGGACCGTGTGGGAAAGACCTTGCTTACGACGGCCACATTGGTTTGATCCGCCACCTCAACAGCCGCCCGAAGCCCTGCCAGACCAGCCCCTACGATAACGATATCGTGCGTGAAAATCATATGAATAACCAAGCCTTATGAAAAAGTGGTTCCCGCTCCATCCCATTCAAGTTAGAATGTCATTCCCGCCCCGTATCAAGTACGGGGTAAACTCCGGCGGGAATCCATATTTTTACTTTGGAAGAATAAGAGGCTTATGTGAGAAACTGGATTCCTGCTTTCGCAGGAATGACAAGGCACGGGACATTGATTACCATCTTTCTCAACTAAAATTAGGATGATCGTTCTTCAATCGGAATGTATTCACATCCCTGGAGACCACAATAATTGCCTATATAATCTGCATCTGGTCGATAGAGTTCGGGTTTGGGTTGGGCCTCGCCCAACTTCTCTTCAATGATATGGGCCGACCACCCTGAGATCCGTGAAATGGCAAAAACAGGAGTGAAAAGGTCCCGTGGAATTCCCATCATATGATAGACCGCTCCGCTAAAAAAATCGACATTGGGGTAGATCTCTTTTCCTCTTAACTTCCTGAATTCTTCTTTGGTGGCAACCTCAATGGCTCCTAAGAGCCTGCACCACTTTAGATCTCCCAAACGAGTGGCCAGCCGATCGCATATCCTCCGAAGAATCGTAGCCCTTGGGTCTTCCGTGTGATAGACCGCATGGCCCATTCCCATGATCTTCCCACCTTTTTGAAGTTTCTCAGAGACCCAAGATCTAACACGATTCACTTCTTCAATTTCCAGCAGCATTTCCATCACTTGACGATTCGCCCCTCCATGGAGTTCTCCAGAGAGGGCACCGATGGCTGCTGCAACGGAGGCATAGAGATGAGCATGGGTCGAAGCCACCTCTCTCCCTGCAAAAGTGGAGGCGTTGAAGGAATGTTCAGCATGAAGGATCAAACAGATATCAAAATCCCGAGCCATCTCTGGATCGGGGAGGGATCCCGTTAACATATATAAGAAGTTTCCTGCATGCGTGAGATCTGGCTGAGGAGGTAGAGGCTCAAGTCCCTTTCGGATGCGATCCCATGCGGCAACGAGAGTGGATAGTTTTGCAATGATTCGAACCACCTTTTTCAAATTAGCTTCTCTCGTCTCCTCTCGCAATTGTGGATCGTAACCTGCCAGAATAGGAATAGCTGCTTGTAATACATCCATAGGATCGGTGGAACTCGGCATCATTTTCAGACATCTCAAAACAGCTTCAGGGACTTCTCTCTCTGAGACGAGTCCCGACTGAAAAACCTTCAATTCTTCTCGAGTGGGCAGACAGCCGTAAAGAAGGAGGAACGACACCTCTTCAAAGGTGGAGAATTGGGCAAGGTCAACGACATTGAAACCACGATAGATCAATATCCCCTTCTCTCCGTCGACGTCTGAGATACGAGTATCCGCCACCTTCACCCCTCGAAGCCCAATATTTTTAGTATCCGGAAGATCCTTCATCTCTTGATCCTTGATGATGCCCTCGAACCCGGGAAAAGATCCTGTTTAGAAAAATCATAAGCGATGGTTCTTCAATTTGTCAATGAAATTAGATTGTTGATAATTCAATCTTTTTCCAATAAAATGCATAAAGGAGATTGGAGGTTGAATATGGCTGTTTCCAACAAAGGGTATCGAATAGAGAAAGATTCAATGGGTTCTGTCAAGGTCCCAAAAGAGGCTTACTACGGTGCTCAGACGCAGAGAGCGATTGAAAATTTCCCCATAAGCGGTTGGCGATTCCAAAGAGAATTTCTTTCTGCCCTGGGTCTCATCAAATATGCCGCTGCTGAGGCGAACTTAGAACTGGGTCTTTTAGAAGAAAAGATTACCCGGGCAATCCAGAAGGCTTCTGATGAGGTGATGCGGGGAAGATGGGATGAACAATTTTTGGTGGATATCTTTCAAACCGGTTCTGGAACTTCCACCAACATGAATGCTAACGAGGTTATCGCCAATCGGGCCAATGAAATTATTAGGACCAGAAAAGGAACCTATCGACCTGTCCACCCCAACGACCATGTGAATCTCGGCCAATCCAGTAACGACGTCTTCCCCTCTTGCATCCACATTGCCTCCGTCCACCTCTTGAAACAAAAACTCCTGCCCGCCCTGAGGGAACTCTACAAAGCATTAAAGAAGAAGGAAAAGGAGTTTCATCCCATTCTTAAAATCGGGAGAACCCATCTCCAGGATGCAACCCCTATCCGATTGGGTCAGGAATTTGGAGGATATGCGCGTCAAGTAGAATTAAGTATTCATAGAATTCAGAATGGCATGAAATCTCTCTCTGAACTTCCCTTAGGAGGCACCGCTGTAGGAACAGGGATGAACACCCATCCTCTCTTTGCTAAGAAAACGATCTCCATCATAAACAAAAGGATCGGCGGAGGCTTCCGTGAGGCGGTTGACCATTTTGAGGCTCAAGGGACACGGGATGCTTGTGTAGAAATGAGTGGAGCTCTGAAAACGGCAGCAACCGGTTTAATTAAAATCGCTAACGACATTCGATGGCTGGGCTCTGGACCTCGATGTGGCATAGGTGAAATCCATCTCCCTGAAACTCAACCGGGCTCTTCGATCATGCCGGGAAAGGTCAACCCTGTCATTCCTGAATCCCTGATCCAGGTGTGTGCCCAGGTCATTGGATACGATTCATCCATCACTCTTGGGGGTCTCAGCGGTAATCTGGAACTGAACGTGATGATGCCATTGATCGCCTATGATTTGCTGGAATCGATTCGTCTCCTTGCTCATGCCGTCGATCATTTTTCCAAAAGATGTATTGAAGGACTGGAGGCAAACCGTCAACGCTGCGAAGAGATGATTGAAGAAAGCCTTGCCCTCGCCACTGCCTTGACGCCGAGGATCGGATATGATGAAGCAGCCCGAATTGCTAAAAAGGCCTATGATCAGAGGAAGACGATTCGTCAAGTGGTGGTGGAGGAAGGCATCCTCTTAAAGGAGGAATTAAGTCGTTGGCTCAATCCTCGATCAATGATCGCTCCAACAAGGATGGCGAAAAGGAAGAGATGAAACATCTGTTTCAAAAATAAACCCCATTAGAAATTTTAGCGGGACATTAAAAACCGCCGGATTTGTTCTGGGACTTTAGCCCGCTGCAGAGCAGAAGGAGCATTATTTCTAACGGGGTAAAAGAAAGGGGGTCTATTTTCCATGTATTTCATTACGGTTTCGGAGATGCTGGGGACCAATGGGGAAAAGATTGCGAGACAGGTGACCACTTTACTCCATTATACCTATTATGGCGAGGAGGAATTATTTAAAGCTGCCGGTGAAATGGGATTCCTCTCGGACATTAAAACGCTGGATGAAAAGGGTCCAACCTTTTTTGAGAAAATGTTTAGTGAAAAACCGAAAATCTATCTCGACCGATACCAGTCCGTCATTTACGAGTTAGCCAAGAAAGGCGATGCTCTATTTTTTGGTAGAGGGAGCCAACTTCTGCTGAACGCTTTTGATTGCGCTTTCCATGTCCTTGTGACCGGTTCGATGAAAAGAAGAATCCAACGAATCATGGAAGAAAAACAGATCGGTGGAGAGGCTGCCGAAAAAATGATTCGCCAATCGGATCAGGATAAAAGAGGGTTCTTCAGGTATGCTTTTGATGAAGACTGGCTGAATCCCTCTTTGTATGATCTTATTTTGAATACGGATAAGTGGAGCGTCGATTTTGCAGTTAAGATTCTCATCGATGCCGCAAGGTCTGATGAAGTCAAAGCCTGTGGTCATGATTCAGTTAAATCCCTTGGGAAACTTTCTCTTCAGCGAAAAGTCGAAGCGGCATTGCTTGAAGCCGGACTATCGAGCCAATATCTCAATTTCTCAGTGGAAGATGTAGATTCTGTGCGGCTTTATGGCCTTGTGAGTACTTCAGAAAAAAAGGAAAAGATAGAGACTGTTTTGAAAGATATAAAAGAGATAAAGAAAATGATCAATGATGTGACGATATTTAAATCGTCCGGTGGAATCTAATCTCAAAACAATGAGGGTCATCTATATTCGCTTTTCTTTTTTCTTTCGAGTAGGTTTTTGAAGAGGTGAATTGTCTTTCTTTCTTAAAAAGATAAACAGAATCATTCCTCCGACGATCATAAAGACGGTTAGGACTTGGCCCATGGTAAACGGGCCCAAGATAAATCCTAGATGCGCATCGGGTTCTCTGAAGAATTCAACAAGAAAACGGAAGACCCCATAAAGGAAGAGGAAGAAAGACAAAAGCCCGCCCATGGGAAGTTTCTTATCCTTGATAAGCCAAAGGATTAAAAAGAGAACCCCTCCCTCGAGTGCACTCTCATAGAGTTGGGAGGGGTGGCGAGGAAGAGGGCCACCTTTGGGAAAGATCATCCCCCAAGGGATTTGGGTCACCCGACCATAGAGTTCACCATTGATAAAATTTCCGATCCTCCCTAATCCCAATCCAATAGGCACGGTCACAATGATAAGGTCAGCCATTCTCCAAAACGATTTTTTATTCCTCCAAGAGAAAAGAATGCCCACGATGAGAACACCGATCAACCCTCCATGAAACGACATGCCCCCATGCCAGATAGCAAAGATCTCAAGAGGATCAGCGAGATACATCTTGAGATCGTAAAAGAGGACATACCCAAGACGGGCACCCACCATCAACCCAATGATAAGGTAGAAATAGAGATTCTCCACTTCTGGTTTCGAAATGCTAAATTCCTTTTTCTTCATCTGGTATCGAACGAGCAGATAGGAAGCAGCGAAACCAAAAACATACATTAATCCATACCAACTCAATCGAATCGGACCCAATTCCACCAAAATGGGATCTATATTGACCTTCATCGATATCTCCCCATTGTTTATCTTTTACCTATCCATTCTATTGGAGAATGAATGAAGATTCAAGCCATATTATTGAACTCCTCCCTCCTGAGGTATTGAGAAAGGGCCGCTTTGATCAAATCTTTTTTGTCACCCTGCCCAACCCTCAAGAAAGAAGGGCCATCCTCTCCATCCATCTGAAAAAGACGGGGGCAGATCTATCCCACATCAATCTAGATATGTTGGTGAAGGTGACAGAGGGATTTAACGGTGCTGAAATTGAGCAAGCGGTCAACGGGGCAATGATTGAAGCCTTCGATTCAGAGCGACCTTTGAATGAACAAGATATCGTGATCGCTGCCGGAAATATTGTCCCCCTTGCCATTACGATGAGGGAGGAGATTGGAAGAATAGAACGCTGGGCCTATAATCAAGCGATCCCTGCCTCCAAGTAAAATATCCAAATTCCAAACACCCAGTATCTAAAGTTACTGCGTCATTAGGTCAATAAGTCATGAGTCATTGAATGACTTAATGACCCAGTGACTTAATAACTAGTGAACTTTTGGAGCTTGTCCTGCTTGCCGTAGGGTGAGATTTTGGAATGTGGATTTTTTTGTTTAACCTTAGTAGTCTTCTTTGTCCTCTTCGTAGTCTTTCTCCTCGTCCTCAAAATCCTCTTCCTCCTCCTCCTCGTCTTCCTCCTCCTCGTCTTCTTCCTCTTTGATCGCTTTTTCCTTTCGCTTCGCTCTCAAATTGATCTTTTCTAAACTTTCATCCCCAAGGTCATCGATCACTTCGTTAAAAAACAATGCCAGAGAGATCAGATACTCCTCGGGTAATTCCCGGAACCATTCCATGACCTTCTCAGCCATTTCTATCTTTTCGCTGGTTGAGGAATCCTCTAAAAGATCGATGGCCTTACGATAATGCTTATTAAACACCCGAATCATAAATCGCTCTACCTCCTATAAGATGGGATAAACTTTTTAATTCATCACAAAAAATTATAAAACATTATACGTTCATTTCGTTTTATAGACAATAAAAAAGCCTCAGAAACGCGTTGCCCTTCGCTGGGCACACTTAATTTGAAGATACGACCCTATTCTATTATGAGTCAGTCTTTCCAATTTTTCCGCAAAATAATTTTAAGGTCGTCAAAGGAGGTCCCTTACCACAGGTAGTTCGCTGTGCCGCTCTGTTCGGTAGACAGGATTGTCAGCTTTTGGCGGGCCGCACTTTATTTTTCCTTCAGTTCCCTCCTCAGGATCTTTCCCTGCGGCGATTTGGGCAGCTCTTTCACAAAGTGAATCCTCTTGGGCACCTTGTAACGGGCCAGATGTTCTTTGCAGAAACGGATCATTTCCTCCTCATCCCCATTTTTGCCTTCTTTCAAGGTGACAAAGGCAGTGACGGCCTGGCCGTATTCAGAGTGAGGCCAGCCCACCACAGCGCACTCGTTGACCGAATCGTGGGTATACAACACGTCCTCTACCTCTTTGGGGAAGACATTCTCTCCCCCCGTGATGATCACATCTTTGATGCGATCGACAATATAAAGATACCCTTCATCGTCAAAACGACCTATGTCACCGGAGTGGAACCAGCCATTACGCAGGGCGTTGGCGGTCTCCTCCGGCTGGTTGAAATAACCTTTCATGATATTGGGTGACCGGATGACAATTTCACCCGTCTCCCCTCGCCCAACTTCCTTATCCTGACTGTCGACGAGCTTGATCTCCGACAATCCGGCAAGAACACCCACTGACCCAACTTTGTGGCGATATCGATGATTAAAGGTGAGAATGGAGGCTGACTCCGTCATACCATAGGATTCATGAATAGGAAGTCGGTATTCCTGGTGCCATTGGCGCACGATTTCGGCAGGCATGCTTGTTGCGGCGGAAAACACGTAGCCGAGGGTCTTCAGATATTTCTTGCTCTCAGGGTTGTTCAAGAACCTTATATATACCGTGGGGACTGCATAGAAACGGGTGACTTTATTTTCGACGATGGACGTCAGGATGGCATCCATATCAAATCCTCTGAACAGAACGAGCGTAGCGCAGCCATAAAAGGTGGAGTTCATGATATGGCATTGACCAAACACGTGGGTCAAAGGCATAAAACAGAGGGCCACATCTTCAGGAACCATCCTTTCGTAGTAACAGATTGTTTGAGCGCTATAGAGCAGGTTCTTATGGGTAAGCATGGCCCCTTTGGGCACTCCTGTCGTACCACCGGTATAGAGAAAAGTAGCAACGTCATCCCCTTCGCGTTCCACGCATTCAAATGGGGGTGCTTTTGGCCTTCTCTTTTCTATGATGGCTTTCAGTGTATCGTCCCTTTCCACAACGATCATATTCCGAACATAAGGGATCTCATTTCGTTCAGGTACTTGAGGAAGCAGTCCTTCACAGGTGACCAAGACAGAGGAAAGTGAATCCTTGACCAACCGTTTCATCTCATCGCGTCTATAAGCAGCAGCAATGCACACCGAGGTTGCTCCCAATCGCGCAATCCCGTAATAGAGTATGAGCCATTCCGGGATGTTGGGAAGATACAGGCTCACATGATCCTCTCGTTTAACCCCGAGATCCCTCAGATACAGAGCGATCTGGTCAATCAGAGAATTAAATTCTTCATAGGTATAGCTCTTTTCACCGTAGATCAGGGCCTTCTTTTGAGGGAAACATCTCGCTCCTTGCACGATCATCTTGGATATATTCATCTCTCTGTCCTTTCTTCGAAATCTTTCCTGTAAGAGAAAGGGTTCGAACAAAAAAGAGGAAAGGATGGATACCACCTGTTTTAGGTAACAGCCTTTATTCAGAATACAACGAACCTATTTCCATGTCAATAAGAGCCCAAGAAAGTTCAATTCTTGACACATTATAGGGAGGCTGTTAAAGTAACACACAAGTATTTGTTCGACTAAAGCGAGCGATGAGCTCAAAAAACTGCAGAGCCACGCAGAGAGTTCTTCGCCAAGAGAGATGATTAGCGTGAAACCGAATTGAACAAAGAAGATGGAACGATACATTTTTAGACGCCTGATTCAGGGAGTTATTTTGCTGTTTTTAATCAGTGTGATCATATTCCTATTGGGGAGGCTCACGGGTGACCCAGTGGCTTTGTTGCTGACCGAATACAGTACAGAAGAAGACAAGATACGTTTGACTAAACAGCTGGGGTTCGATAAACCTCTTCCACAGCAGTATGCTATCTTTTTAGTCAATGCGATAAAGGGAGACTTAGGTAGATCGATCAGGGGTGACCGTTCTCCTGCTCTGGATTTGATCCTTGAGAGGTTACCCGCCTCCATAAGCTTGGGAGTCGCGTCGATGTTGATCACTCTCGTTTTTGGATTACCGCTGGGAGTTCTATCAGCGATGAAAAAGGGGTCGCTTACAGACACGTTGGCGAGAGTGTCGGCTCTCTTGGGACAATCAGCACCTGTTTTTTGGATAGCCATTGTGGCAATGTATGTCTTCAGCGTTCAACTCAATCTCTTGCCGAGTTCAGGATATGGAAAGCTCAAACACTACGTCCTGCCTGCCTTTTCCATGGGCTGGTTCCAAGTAGCCGCGATCACGCGCTTGACCCGTTCTGGTATGTTGGAAGCTCTCGGCAGTGAATATATTAAGCTGGCCAGGATAAAAGGGTTAAGTGAGACAATCGTAGTTTGGAAGCATGCTTTAAGAAATAGCTTGATCCCTGTCCTTACCTTTGCGGGTACCATTTTCGGACGCGCGATAACGGGAACAGTCGTTGTTGAAACGGTCTTTGCCTGGCCCGGGGTAGGGCGTCTTGCCTATCAAGCTGTTATGGAGCGTGACTTTCCTGTCCTACAAGCGGTTGTTTTGTTTATGTCAGGCATGTTTATGTTAGTGAACCTGGTGGTTGATGTTCTGTATGCCTATATTGACCCCCGCATTAGGTACACCGATTGAAGAAAGGTTTGGTAACCTGTGATGAAAGAGGGTCGTGGGTGTTAGGATAAGGACGAAAGGACATGTTCCCTATTTGTTTGAAGAGTGACTAGAAGATGCGAATCGAACTATCCACTGAGGTCACTGGTATGATCGGTCTGGTGCTAATTTTGGCATTGACAGCCACGGCCGTATTTGCACCGTTTCTTGCACCTCACGACCCCACGGTAGGTTTA
>CAVTZZ010000022.1:0-65938 GCA_963739325.1 uncultured delta proteobacterium
GAGAAGATCAAGGAGTTGATCCAGACGTTTTATGAAAAGGGTTATCACAACGGAGCGGCCTATCTTGAAAATCTCTCGAATCGCTTATTTACCCATATCAAACTCTGGCTCAAAACGGGAGTCATTGCACCTAAGACCACATCCTTGCTGGAGAGGGTCTTTAAAGAGATTGGCCGCCGTCTTAAGAAAGTAGCTTGGGGATGGTCGGATAGCGCGGTAACGAATCTATCCAAGATGATTCTAATCAGACAGTATGCCCGAGATAAATGGGAGGAATATTGGAAAGAAAAATTGGGCATCAAAGGTTATTTCACCATCCAAATCCAATCGGTTGAAATAATGTGATGCCTCACCTTTTGAACGTTACCAATTTGTTAAAAGCGAAATGTTATATTGCACGAATATTATTCCGCAGGGTTATTATTATCGATTATTCCTGCTCAACACTTTCCACTTGAAACATTGTATAAGCGAGGTCGCTTCAAGGTTGGGGATTTCAAGGAAGAAACACACAGGATAGGGTTGAGAAGTTCCCCTCCTCCGATGGCCAGATATCTTGCCAAAACCCGCACCGACCTAAAAATTTAGATATGAAAGAGATATCAACGCTCAAAAACAGATGGGGGCTACCCTATCTTCTTCATTACAGAGACTTTTTGAATAGAAATGTGGTTTAGTCT
Organism: uncultured delta proteobacterium; assembly: GCA_963739325.1. Lineage (GTDB taxonomy): Bacteria > Desulfobacterota > BSN033 > BSN033 > UBA1163 > CAVTZZ01. The sequence goes on from CAVTZZ010000022.1 coordinate 681, forward strand.
TAACTTGCAGTATTATTGCAGTAGTTTCGTAGCAAAAATAGGTAAACTTCGGTAGGAACCGGTATAGATCAGTATTTTAGCTTCTGAATCTAATTATCTGAAATGATTAATTTCTTTTTAAATTTCCCTATCTTGCCGATTTGATGGGCGATTAACTGTTAACCACTAGGTTGCAGGTTCGAGTCCTGCCCGGGGAGCCAAAATTTAGAAAGGGGTCTTTTTGAGACCCCTTTCTAAATTTTGATTTCCTGTGCGGACGGAAACCTTTGTGAGCTTGTCCCGATCCCCGCGAGGGAAGTCCTGCCAGGAAGAACCTTTGTGAGCCTGCCCTCCTTCGTTTCGGGAACTTGCCTTGAGTCAGCCGAAGGGGACAGGCTCCCTTCGCGAGGGAAGTCCTGCCTCTGGATGAGAGACCCTCTGTGAGTTTACCCTGAGTGAAACGAAGGGAGTCCTGCCCAGCTCTTTTTAAATTTTGTCTTCCTACCTTTTGGAAAACCTTGTTCTGTGGAGGCCTTATGGATAACTGGTGGGTATACATCATTGAGAAGAAGACGGGGCTATATGTCGGGATCACCACCGATTTGGAAAACAGAATGAGGCAACACGGACAGCCAGCCCCATTGTACTATGAGGGGCCCATTTCAAAATCAGACGCCCTCAAAAGAGAGAGAACGCTCAAAGGTTGGAGCAGGATAAAGAAATTAGATTTAATCGCCAAGGCTTCCAAACAACAGAAGTAATTTCCACCGTAGTGACCGATTTATCCTGAGATTGCCGAGGGGAGTTCTGCCCGTCATTAAAGTCCTCCTAAGAATGCAGCCGTATTCAAAATCTCTGTATCCCGATACATACTTAGCTTCAGTAAGTGAAGGTCTCCGGTAACAACGTAATTCACTCTGGCTTCTACCGCGCATTCCAGAATCCGGTTGTCATCTGGATCTTCTAACACAACATGAATAGTCTCCGATGGATTCACGATATCTGCAATACCCGTAAGTTCCGTAAGTATAATTTGGATCATTTCAGGGGAGTAGTCAAATTTCGGTCTTTTCAAGACTCCTTTGACTTCTTCCAAAATTGGTTCTGATAGACACAATCGTATCTCCCCACGGATGGCTTTCTCCAGAATCTGCCGGGGTTTGCCTCCAAAAAGAATGGCTGAGATCAGAACATTCGTATCCAAAACAACTCTGAGCACCTATTCCTTCTTCCCTCTGCGGTAGGCTGCAATTTCAGTCTCGATATCGGACTCAACGATTCCTTTCTTGGCAGCGTTCATTTTGCTGAAATCAAATATCTGCTTCCACCGACGCTTTCGATCAATGTACCCTCGCGCCGCCTCCCGAATGAGCTCGGACCGTGATCGAGACTCCTCTTGTGCCACTTGATCTATCTTCCTTAAGAGGTCATCGCTGAAAGAAATATTTACGGTACTGGACTTCATCTTCCCACCTCCATTTAGACAAAATATACATACAATCTTTGTATATTGTCAAGATGTTCTAATATTTTAATGGAAGAACCTATTGATCAGCACGCTGATTTTTGTATAATGTAAACAAGTGGGTTGTGGTTGCACCGATATAAACCAATGATGTACGGACTTGTCAACATCATCAACGGTGAAAACGTGGGGATATGATTCTGCCTCCACAAGCTGGTATGTTAGAGACGACGCCACGAATACGATAGCCAAGACGGTTATCCTGACACTTCAGCTCAAGAATCAGAATTATTACGTGGTTGATGTCTATTACTCGCGATAAGAGGTGCTTATTCAGGACATCCGCAATATTCAGATCAGTCAAGGTCCCCTTCAACGTCTCACCAATGCTGGAAAGATTGGTATATCGAGTGCCGGGCAGTCAGATATTGAGATAGAGGGTCAAGGTATCTTAGATCCGGCAGGAGTGAAAGCGGTAATCGATAAGTGTCGACATGGGTAATGGGAATACTGCCTTCCCTGAGGTTAAATCAAAATTCTGATATTTCGATCTTGACTTCCTGTCCAGCCAGTCTCTTATTAAATGGGTTTCACATAGCGCAGGATTCTTTGATCAGTTACCAGTACTTGACCAGGCCATAGAGCTCCATCTCCGCGTAACGTATCGATTCTGCCAGGCTATCAGACGTCCCCTCGTCTATGCAGTCATCGGTCATAAGGCTCAATCTTCTCAACGCGTCTTCATTGCTGATACGAACCAATCGCATCGCGGCAGCACGAGCCAACAAGCCAAAATAATGTTGCGATAGCTTCAGGAGATGGTCCAGGTCCTTTCGCCCAGCGGCTCCAATGGACGAATAGCCTGCCAGCCGGACATAAAACCCCTTATTGCCGGGGTCTCGTATTGGCAAAAGGTCACGCTGCAAGCGTTTCTTCCTTTCGTTGGCAGGGATATACTCCCAAAATTCGGTTTTCCTGAGTATTTGGGATAGAAATTCTGGCAATCGAGTATTTCCCGTCAAATGCTCCATCCTTTTTGCCGCAACCACTCCCAGCGCTGCTCAGTTGCAGGAGAAGTATGTCGTCAAACACGAAAACTCCACCTAACGTGGCAATCCAGAGGCGCGCTTTAGCACATCCCTGATTTGGACATGTATACCGGACATGACACGAAGCTTGTGAGGTGAAAGTACTCTCGCCGGGTATTAGAGGAGCCAAAGGCAAAGAGAAGAAAAAGCAGCTTCATCGTCGAGGTGCTTCTGACGACTTAAGGAGATGGGCATGGCCATAGAGAGTCATGCTCAAATAGGCTCCCTATCTCTTTGGATTATGTTTTCCACTGCCAGAATGTTGCTTACCTTTGGGTTTCGCTTTTAGTTCTTCATTTTCTCTTTATAGAAGGACACGGGATCGGAAATTCCCATCCACATTCAGGATAGATTTGTTTCGGTGGCTTTAATAGGAGATGAAAGAAGGACAACCCAATGATTATGAATAGAGGGCAAAACAGGAACGATGCAAGGAAAAGAGACAGCAAAATGATCCAGCCTAAACAACCAGTTCCCTTCAACCTGGCGTAGACTCGATAGTTGCAGTTCGGGCAGTGGATCTTCCTCGGCCACCAGCCGGTAGACATTTTTATACCTACACCCTTTTCTACTCCCTCGGTGGTTTTCCCGTCTTCAGCTTTGACCTTTTCATTATTGTAACCAGCAGAATGAGTAGTAAGAAGGTTTCCTTTGTCCCGTCTTCATCTCCGTCTTGAATCTCTTCCTCGATGTGACCAAGGCTGGATTTGATGATCTCCTTCTCCTCAGCGTTTCCAAAGGGGACTGCATACTCATTGGCCTTCGTCATCTCCTCAAAAGATTCTTTAAGCCATCCCTTGTTTCCGAAACATAGAGCGAGATCGTGTCGGGCCAAGACATCGGTAGGATCAGATCTCAGGATGGTCTTCAACTCCGCGATGGCCTCATCAGTCCACTTCATGGAGGCATATGCGCTGGCCAGGAAGAATCTGCCGTCGTTGTCTAAAGGATGGATTTTAAGATACTCGGTAAACGACTGTTGCCGCTTCCTCGAACCAGCCCAGCCTTAAACAGCAATAGCCCAAATCATTGAGAATTGATGCCCTCATCTTTGGTTCAGGTCCTAAATGTAGGCACTTCTGGAGCATCTTCACAGCACATTCGTGATCTCCCTGTTCTATTACGTGACGTGCTTCATCGAACAATGCCCTAATCAGCTCGGATTGGTTTTGATTTGCTTTAATCCACATTTCCTGTCTGCCTCCTCATATAGATAAGGATATATTACCTGATACTTGTGACAGAATAGGTCACAATGGGGGTGACAATATGCCTGTAATAAAGACCCTACATTGAGAGATGAAGGGACAGGGCTTCAATTACTTTTATCCTTCATTCTTGGGAGTACAGCTTAACTCTTTCTTCCTGTAATCGTTAACAGGTCATTTTCTCCTAATAGTGTAGAGTTCAACTGGTAATCAGTGGCATAGTTTGTGAAAAGTTTCTTTTTGAAATTATGAACTAATAAGTGTAAAATAATTGAAAATGTTCTCTTCTGCGATAAATTTCTTTTTATCTGTTAACTTTTCTTCCTGAGGTTGCTGACCTGGAGAAAAAAGTTTTTTAAACGAAACTGGAATCCGGAGTTGGGATTGGGGGAAATATTGGCCAAAATATGCTGATGTTGTCATTGAGGCCGGATTTACTCCAAATTTGCCTTGGACAAAATATCCTGAAGGTGTCTTGGAAGAAAAGATGGTCCTTTTAATTCGGAAATTAGGTAAACGATACCCAACTATAAATGAAATGCGAATAGAACAGATCGGTAATCCAGATTTTCCTTATAATGCTATTAAAAAAAGAGGGCGGGATTTTATAAGGGATTTAGTCCGCTACTGTGAGAAAAACCCAGGTCATGATGATATTTTGGAAATTTGTCAGCCTATTCTTGAAAGATTAGATGAAAAAGAAAAGGATGATGTTACTAACAATTCGAGTTCGAGCGTAGGAACAGTATATCTATATAAACATGGTAAATATTATAAGATAGGTCACAGTAATGACCCGGTTCGTCGAGGTAAAGAGATTAGGTTAGAATCACCAGAAACACTAAAATTAATTCACTCTTTTAAGACAGATGACCCAAGCGGTGTGGAGGCATATTGGAAAAAAAGATTTGAGAATAAGCGATGGAAAGAAACTGAAACCTTCAGTTTAAATTCTCAGGATATCAAAGCTTTCAAGCGGTGGAAAAAGTTATATTGAGATCCGACTATATGTAGGAGCCTAACAAATCGCCATCGGATCGCCGATAAATCCGGCTCCCGGTGATGGCGGGCGTTGAGCGTCAAAAATATTCTATTGAGAGGAACTGAATTCCCGATGGATGAAAACAGCGACGATCATTTTGAAAGATGGTGTACGGGTCGTAACACTCTCCTCGTGGCAGGAATTCCATCAGAAGGTTCGCAGCCTCAAGTCCAAACGAGGTTATGTGTGGCGCGGACAAAAAAAAGACGAGGATAACGGCTGGTTTCTTCAGTCATCGTTCGACCGTAAAGTTCAAAGTAAGGACCAACATGATCGTGCCAAGAAGCTGAAGCTCCACCTCGACAACTTCAAGGAGGCGATGAATAAGTCCTACCCAAATGTACTTCCGCAGGATGACGTCGACATTTGGGCATTAGGTCAGCATTATGGACTTAAGACTCCTCTTCTCGACTGGACGCTGTCCCCATATATTGCCGCGTATTTCGCCTTTAACGAAGGGAATGACACAAATGATCGAAATGACCGTTACCGTTATGTCTATGCGTTGAACAGGTCTCTTGAGCGATTGATGTCAAAGCGAAAGAAAGCAAGCGAGATATTATCCTCAGATCGGTCCGTACCTTTTATAGACCAACTGCCGTACCCAAATCCTCGCTTCACGGCTCAAAAGGGAATCTTTACTAAAGCTTTTCACGGAAACGACATTGGGAAATACGTCCAGAGTTTCTCAAGGAAGAGACCAAGTGAAGTAGTAATTGTGAAATTCAGAATTCCAACCAAAGATCGGGAAAAGTGCTTGTGCGAATTGCATTTGATGAACATCGACCATACGAGTCTCCTGCTCGACCTTCGTGACGTTGTTGATCGCTGCAACAGCAAATTATGATACCGCCATGGCGCTTCGGTTTCGCGATAACCTATGCGAGGTCTCACCCGTATTTGATTGCACTTTGCTGTGAACGCCCAACAACAGCTTTGAGAGGGACGTGGGTTCCGCTGTCGCTTTCCCCCCACCCCTCAAGCTGAGCGTTATACTTTCTTTCTTCCCGTAATCATCAAGGTTAAAGGTTAGCTCACATCAAAGATAAGTAGGTGGAGGTGTTGCGCCGGTTGGTTGGACACTTGTCAAGTAAGATCAGAACAACGCCCGCCCAGAGCTTCATTCTAGCAGGGGGTAATTTGAAAAGACTTTCATTCTTGGGCGCATTCGGAGGGATCGCCTTTTAATTTGGATAAGGCATGAGGCAAAGCTGGCAGGATGACCTCTAAGTTTTCTTTGACCCCCTTAGGACTTCCAGGTAGATTCACAATCAAACTCGAACCTCGGATTCCTACAATAGCCCTGGAGATCATGGCATGAGGTGTCTTTTTAAGGCTTTCGGCCCTCATGGCCTCAGCAAAACCTGGCACCTCTTTCTCGATCACCTTCAATGTGGCATCTGGTGTCACATCCCGGGGGCTCAAACCTGTTCCGCCAGTCGTAAGGATTAGATCTGCCTTCAATTTGTCAGCGCTTTTCTTCAAAGCTTCAATGATCTTCTCTTTCTCATCCGGAATGATCTCATAATGAATGACCTCGGCAGGCAGACCCTTTATCATCTCTCTTATAAGGGGACCGCTCGAATCATCCCGTTCGCCTTTTGAACCTCGATCACTGATTGTAAGAATGGCAACCTTGAATATCATATTGTTCCTCACAATTGGTCAAAGTAGATAGATAGGGAGTTGGGGGGATTGGGAGATAGGGAGAGGCAAATAATAGATATGGAATACCTTCATTTCACCCCATCACCCTATTCCAGATGTTCATCCAATGACAATCTCATCTCCAACTTTCACTTCTCCTTCGCTTAACACCTCAGCAAAGATTCCTTCTTTGGGCATCACACAGTCCCCTGCCTGATAGTAGATGGCACAGCGCGTGTGACACTCCTTTCCAATTTGTGTAACGCGGAGGAGCACAGAGCCTCCGATGTGGATATTGGTTCCAATGGGAAGGTGAACCAGATCCACACCTTCCGTTGTAATATTTTCAGCGAAATCGCCATAACCAACCTTCAACCCCATTGCCTTCATCTTCTCAATCGACTCGTTTGCCAACAGACTGACCTGACGGTGCCAAGGGCCTGCATGGGCATCGCCTTTTAATCCAAAATCTTTCAACAGGGCACACTTGTGAACATTCGTCTTCTTTGTCCCCTTATCATCACTGATATTGACTGCGAGAACTTTACCACGTTGAACTTCTTTCATTACCATTCCTTTAGTTATTAGGTCATTAAAATCAATGACTCAGTGACTTAATGACCACTACATGCTATGCTTTGTGAAACATTCAAGATAATACGCAACCCAAAGGTTACGGCTACTCCGAACTCCTGTACGGAACGGTTTGAAACCGTTCCCTACCGAACTGAATAGGTGCCACTTTTCCCTCCTGTTTTTTTAACTAGATGAATATCGGAAATCACCATTCCACGATCAATGGCCTTGCACATATCGTAAATTGTGAGGCCAGCGGTAGCGACTGCGACGAACCCCTCCATCTCCACCCCGGTTTGGGCTTTAATCCTGATCTTTGCCTCAATATCAATTCGACTCTCCTTTCCAAAAGGAAAGAAGTTGATCTCAACATGGGAGAGATTAAGGGGATGACACATGGGAATGATCTCCGAAGTCTTTTTTGCCGCCATGATCCCTGCCACCCTCGCCACTGAAAAGACATCTCCTTTTGCGATATCACCGGACATGATTTTTTTAAAAGTCTTGGGGTTCATGAAAACAGAGCCTCGAACCACCGCCTCCCGCAAGGTTTCTGTTTTCTTGCTCACATCGACCATCTTTGCCCGGCCCTTCTTATCGAAATGGGTGAGCTTTGGCATAAATTCCTCCATAAAACATCAGGTTGAGGCTAAGGTTTAGGTTAAGATACTTCATAATGTTCAGCTAAACTATTAGCCCTGTTCTTCGCCTCGTTCTCAACCTTAACCTGAGCCTTAACCTTTGATTTTCTGTTATCCTCCAATCGCTGACATGTTCCTCTGGCATTTTTTAAATTGATATGTATTGATAGAATGTCTTTCGGGCTTTGTTCTGAGGGCCAGGAGAAGCCGTTCTTTCAAATCAAGATCGCTACCACCCTTTCTGAGAAGTTCCTTGACGTCAAACTCCTCATCCGAAAAAAGGCAGGTCCTAATCTTACCATCAGAGGTTAGTCGAAGTCGATTACAATCGTCACAGAAGTGACTGCTGACCGGACCAATCAATCCAATTTCTCCAACGGCCCCTTCAATTCGAAATCTCTTTGCTGGCCCATCCCATCGATCCGAGGGAATGGGGATTAGTTTCCCAATATTCTCCAGACGGCTTTTGATTTGAGGGATGGTCAAAATATCGTCCTCTTTCCACTCCTTTCCATTGCCAGAAGGCATATATTCGATATATCGAATCGTCAAAGGAAGATGGAAGGTCAATCGAGCGAAGGATTCAATTTCATCATCATTGAGTCCCTTGATGGCGACCATATTAACTTTGACTGGAGAAAGCCCCACTCTTAATGCCTCCTCTATCCCTCCCCAAACCCGTTCATACTCATCTTTTCGAGTGATTTGATAAAACCTTTCTCTTCGAAGGGAATCAAGGCTGATATTGATTCTTTTTAAACCGGCACGTTTGAGGTCTTGAGCGGATTCCTTTAAAAGGACTCCATTGGTAGTGAGACTTAGATCTTCAATGCCTTCAATTTGGGATAATCGGGAGAGGAAATCGGCAATTCCTTTTCTAACTAAAGGTTCTCCTCCAGTTAGTCTGACCTTAGAGATTCCTTCTTTCGCAAAGACACGAACGATTCTCAAGAGTTCTTCATAGGTTAAAATTTCGTCATGGGGGATGAGTGAAATTCCCTCCTCCGGCATGCAATAGCAGCATCGGAGGTTGCACCGGTCTGTCAACGAGATTCGAAGGTAATTAATTTTTCGTCTGTAGGGATCGAATAACATAATTCTATTTCGGATTTCGGATTGCGGATTTCGGAATTTCTTAGTATAAATTTTTTAATTCCGCATTCTGCATTCCGCATTCATCATTCGAATAATTCTTCTCCTGTTTTTGACACATCATATCCACCCATTTGAGACACCATCTTTTTAAATTCATTCGAACGAATGGTCTGGATCACCCTTTGGACCTTCTCGTCTTCAAAATGAATAGAGGGGATGACGAGATCATAGCGTTCCTTTGCGATGGGAATAAAATCTAAATCCATTGCTTTGGCTGCGGGAAGAATTCCCAACCCGGCATTGGCGATGCCACTGGCGACGGTCGAGGCCACTGCCATGTGCGTGTATTCTTCCTTTTCATATCCCTGAATCTGGCTCTGTCTCAAGCAGAAGAGTCTTCAATGTGTGATCGAGGAGGATTCGGGTCCCTGACCCTTTTTGACGGTTGATGAAAGCAATATCTTTTCGGAGAAGATCCTTCAATCCTTTGATCTTTTTTGGATTTCCCCGTTGAACAATCAAACCCTGTTCTCTATAGACGAGGTGAATGACCCTGACCGCGATTCCTTTTAAATAGTGGCGGAGATATGGGAAATTATACTCTCCTGTCTCGGGATCGAGGAGGTGAAGACCTGCCATATGGCAGATCCCATTCTTTATTGCAAGGATTCCTCCCAAACTCCCTACAGGGTGAGAGGAGAAAAAGATAGGAGGATAGAATTTTCCCAATAGGTTTGCCAAAATATCGAGCGTGAGGTCATGGCTCCCCACCATGACAATCGTATTCAGGATTTCCTCAACAGGCCTTAAGAGTTCAACCTCAGTTGATTCATTCTCATTCAGACCTTCTGAAAGCATAGGAATCCGGAGGATTCCATCCGCCTTGGTCAATGAGGTAATCACCCCAGAACCTCTTGGTAAGGGTGTTGCAAAAAATTTTTCTCCCACTTTCCCCACTTTCACGCGCAAAAACTCTTCCGTCCCCAATTTAGAGGGGATTTTTCTTGTTGGGAGGACCTTTATCTTAGGTCGATCCGGTTTCATTAAATGAAGTGACTGGAAGAGAAGGGGCCTGACCAATTCTTCATAGGCGATGATGGCAGAAACAGGGTAACCAGGTATTCCAATAATGGGTCGATCTTTAAATCGACCCATCAGGGTTGGTTTTCCAGGCATCATGGAGATACCATGAACAAAAACTTCGCCGAACTCCTCAATCATCGGACGGGTATAATCTTCTGAACCTGCAGATGAGCCTGCAATGATAAGAATGAGGTCAGTCCCTTCAACGTTAGAAAGGAGGGCCTCCTTAATTTTGAGAGGGTCGTCCTTAACAATGGGATGGCGGACAGGGACTCCTCCATCTTCAATGATCAATCCACTGAGGACATAGGAATTGGATTCGATGATGCCAACAGGAGGGTTTTGATTCAAATCGGTTTGTTCCGGGTCCAACAATTCAGAGCCAGTTGGGATGATAAGAACTCTTGGTTTTTTCTTCACTTTAATCTGCTGATGACCACATGCCAAAAGGGCACCCAGATCATAGGGTGTGATTTTATGATTTTCAGGAAAAACCATTTCTGTGGCAATCATATCCTCGCCAATGGCTCTCACATGTTGCCAGGGGTAGGCTGCTTCTCTGATTTCCAGTCTTTCAGAATCGATGAGATGAACATCTTCGATCATGATGACTGCATCCATTTCGGGTGGAATAGGGTTCCCTGTATTGATAAAGAGAGCTTCTTTATTGATGAGTAGAGACTTTGGTGATTCTTCGGTTGCTCCGTAAGTACTCTCTGCTTTGACAGCAATTCCATCCATTGCTGCACAGTGGAAAGGAGGGGAGGAGATCTTTGCGAATAAAGGTTCTGCTGTTACTCTGCCTAGCGAATGGATCACAGGGATGGTTTCGGGTTTGAGATGGATCAGTTTTGCCACCTCAGTTGAAATAGCCTTGGCCTCTTCGAGAGTCTTTTTCTTTAGGTAAATGGTACGTTTCATAGGTTTTGAATTTGAATGTCAAATGTCAAAGCTCAAATTATTTTGTTTATAGAGGTACAGTAATTGAGTTATTAGTCACTAAGTCATTTAATGACCCAATGACTGAATAACTTAATAACTAAAATTCTATTTTGACATTTCGATTTTTTTTCAAAGAAGAGTAAATTCTGCTTCTTCCCCTTCTTCTAAACCTTCTTCGTTCATACCAATCCGGATCAACCCATTGGCATGGACCAGGTTCGAGATCGCCCCAGACTTTCCGAAAATTGGATGAGCCCAGAACGTCCCATTCTTTTCCTCTAATTTCACTCTCACATAGTCCTCCCTTCCTGGAACAGAAGGGATATTGCGGCTGGCTTTCGCCTTTACCTTTATCTGGTGCCAGATGACTTCTCTGGATAGACCCGATAAGATTTTAAGGATGGGTTTTCCAAAGAAATGGAAGATGACCATGGCGGAAACAGGGTGCCCTGGTAATCCAAGAAAGGGTTTGCCATCGATGTCCGCAAGGAGTGTTGGTTTCCCGGGTCTGATTGAAACGCCGTGCGCAAGGATTTCTGTCCCTGGGAAGATTTGTAGGACTTCTCTTGTCAGATCCAATGTTCCAACAGAGCTTCCTCCTGTGATCACCACCATATCCGATTCTCTTAAGCCTATTTCAATCTTTTCTTTGAGGTCGTTGAAACGATCTTTGGCAATGCCCAAAAAGAGGGGAATCCCACCGATCTCTTTAACCATTGAAACGATGGTGTAGCGATTAATATCTCTGATCTCTCCAGGGGAAGGAATGTTTTCAATGGGGACAATTTCATCTCCAGAGGAGATGATCGCAACCCGAGGCCGGAGAAATACAAAAACGTCAGTCTTCCCGATTCCGGCCATCAAGCCTATATCTTGAGGTCGGATTAAATGACCTTTATATAGAACTGCCTCTCCTGCCCTGACATCTTCACCTATCTGAATCACATTCTCCAATGGGGAGAGGGTTTTAAAGACATGAAGCGTATGGGAGTCGACACTTTCGGTAAATTCAACCATTTGAACGGCATCTGCGCCTTTTGGGACCATTCCTCCGGTGGCCACCTTTATTGCCTCTCCTTCATGCACCTCAATGTCAGAGACCTGTCCCATTGGGATCTCCCCGACGAACTGCAGAATAGCAGGATTATTTTCAGAGGCTCCGTAAGTGTCTTTTGCTTTGAGGGCAAACCCATCGACTGTAGAACGTCGGAATTCAGGAAGATTGATAGGAGAAATGACATCCTCATAAAGAACCCTGTGGAGTGAATCCTCGATCGTGACTTCCTCAAAAGAGAGAGGGGTGAAACGATCCAGCTTTTTATAGAGTTGATCAGGTGTCTGAACTTTAAAGAATTCTTTCATTTTTACCACCAACATAAGCGAATGGAACGAATGACAGCTAATTCATCGAATATCTGACAAGGAATTTTACAAGATTCGTTATATTCGGTGGAATTCGAATCATTCGTTTAAATTATATAATAAAATAGCCGATACCCGTGTTTGAGATATCGGCCTTTCGGATGATTCCATCTCCTTTCCAAACACGGGAGGTATGACCGTTTCCAGCCACGCCCTAACGGCCATCTCCCATATCCACAAAGCAGGACTTAGGAAGAAGGCTCGGAGATTCAATTAATAAGATATTATTAATCGATTTCTGATGAAAAGTCAAGGAGTACAAAACCAGGGTAATTTGTCTTGACTTCTATTAGTGCCCTAATATATTAATATTATTGTTTTGAATGAATTTATGAGATTTATAAAATATGCCAGAAAACCCCAGGCTTTTAAACCTGGGGATGAATGGCATCCTTTCGAAGCGGAACCAGGTGGAACCTGGCGAAGCGGAGCAAATTGGGACATGATCTGGCTATGGCTAGATACCAGACTGGGTCCCATACGAAACACCGTTTGCAGTACCACCTGGTGTGGATACCGAAATATCGTCGGCGAGTACTGCGAGGCAAAGTGGTCATCCGCCTGAGAAAGTTGTTGAACGAAGCATGCCGGATGAATAAGTGGGGGATCAGTGAGCTAAGTATCGAAGAGGACCACGTACATATTATCATCCAGACGAAGCCAAGCGATAGTGTGGCAGAAGTGGTACAGAGGCTAAAAGGGGGAACGAGTCGGGTGATAAGAAAAGAGTATCCGGAGCTGGAAGAGTTTTTGTGGGGAGATAGCTTTTGGGCGGATGGGTATTTTGCCGAAACAGTAGGCAACGTTGATGAAGACGTCGTGCGGCGATACATAAGAGAGCAGCGTCGGTAATTATGCCAGATCATGTCAGTAGTCCTGAAACCCTGGGCTTAAGCCCAGGGAGTGGGTTCATTCAAAAGGGGGTGATGGGAAAAAATCGAAGGGAAGAAGAAAAAAATTTACAGTGAAAGGAGAAAAGGAGGGATGAGAATGAAACGGATAATCGTTGCGTTGACTGTGTTATTGATGGGTTTTCTCTGTTTTGGAGGGATGTCATTTGGGCAGGCGATTGAAAATGAGTTTTACCTCATTACCCCTGTCTCCAAAGATGCCCACGACCCGGCGTTGAAGGCTTTTGCTGACTATGCGAAGAAGAAATGGAATATTGATGTTAAAACCAGTGCCATGCCGCAAGGAACGCCGGTGGCTTACGGGCAGATCCTGGAGTGGAGGGGTAGACCCCAGGCAGATGTTTTCTGGGGTGGCGAAACTACAATTTTCGATAATTTAGCAAAGGAAGGTCTCTTTGAGCAAGTAACAATACCCCAAAAGATGTGGGATGAGATCCCAGCAACCATAGGTAAGCCAATAGGTCTCCCTATAAAAGACCCGAAGAGATTCTGGGTGGGAACTACCTTGGAGCCTTATGGACTCATCTACCAGCCAAAGCTATTACAGCGTTTAGGCGTCACCATCAAAGATTGGGATGACCTACTTAATCCGAAATTGAAGGGGAACATTGCTCAATGTACACCTGATCGATCAAGCTCCAGCCACGCTTCCTATGAGGTGATCCTCGCTATGCAGGGATGGGAGAAAGGATGGGAGTGGCTAAAAAAATTGGCAGCCAATACTGGGATTTTTACTGCCCGCTCTCGTGACGTTCCTAACGTAGTTGCTAAAGGTGAGTTTGCTGTTGGGTTTGCTGTACCGAGTTACATGGCTTTTGCAGAGGTTTTAGCCGGGTATGAACTCATATTCGTCTATCCAAGCAATGCTTACGTGACTCCTGAACCCATGGCTGTGCTGAAGGGTGCACCCCATCCCAAGGCGGGGCATGCTTTTATTGAGTTCCTTTTGACGGAAGAAGGCCAAAAGATGTTAGCAGGATCAGGACTTTATCCCATTACTCCAAAATTTAAGGTCCAGGGCACCCCAGGTTCGAACCAAGAAAAGGCAGTTCAATTTACAGCGGGGGTAAGATCTTTCTTTGATGGCCCTATAGGGAATGTCTACGACGACAAGATCGCTGGAGAAAAGAAAAGAATGGAGGACGTAAATTCTTACTTCCGGAAGGAGATTGCTGAAAAACACAAGGAAATTGTTAAATAGAAGTAAGATCTGGTAAGTGGTTTCTTATTATAGGAAGACTCCTTGAGGGTATCACGCTCGAGGAGTCTTCCGGTATTAAAGATCTCTTTTCCAATCCCCAATAGACAATAAGGTCAATGTATGAATATCCAATTACGGGATCTCGTTAAGAGGTTTGGTACACTGGAGGCAGTGAGCCATGTTTCACTCGAAATCCATGATGGGGAGCTTTTCACACTTCTTGGACCTTCAGGCTGTGGGAAGACGACCATCCTTCGATTAACCGGAGGGTTTCACAAGCCCGATCATGGAGAGATCTATTTCGATGGAAAGGCTGTGACTTTGATCCCGCCCTATGAGCGAAATATTGGAATGGTCTTTCAAAATTATGCCCTCTGGCCCCACATGACTATTTCTGCCAATATTGCTTATGGCCTCAAGCTCAAGAAATTCTCAAGAGCAGAGATTGCCGACAAGGTCTTCCATGCTCTGAAACTGGTCAACCTGATGGGGCTTGAAAAACGTTACCCTGGGCAATTGTCAGGAGGGCAACAGCAGCGCGTGGCTCTCGCGCGAGCACTTGTCTTGAACCCCGATGTCCTCCTACTCGACGAGCCTTTAAGTAATCTCGATGCCAAGATTCGTATTCAGGTTCGTGCCGAGATTCGGAAACTCCAGAAGGACCTTGCCATCACGACCATCTATGTCACCCATGACCAGGAGGAGGCCCTTACCCTCTCGGACCGTATCGCAGTCATTAATCTCGGCAAATTGCAGCAGATTGGCACCCCCAGGGATCTCTATGAAAGGCCCGAAAATCCTTTCGTTGCTGACTTTATTGGGATCAACAACTTGATCCCAGGAGATGTCCAGGAAATCAATACCACTGAAAAGTGGGTGAGAGTGCAAACCAAGGTGGGACCTTTACTCTGCACCAGCGATGAGCAGTATAAACCCGGAGACCGATGCATGATCAGCGTTCGACCAGAGACCGCATCGATTAGCCAGTCAGAAGATACTCAAAAAGAATTTAATTGTATTGCCGGAACCGTTAGTTTTGCCTCTTATATCGGGAATACGATCCGCTATGATGTGGAAATCAATAGTGAGATCATCTTCAAAGTGGACATTCAGAACCCCTGGGGTTACCAACCCTTCTCCATAGGTGAGAAGGTATATGTCAGTTTTCCAATAAAGACCACTTTAGGGGTTCCAATCCAATAGAAAAGAGCCTTGATATGGGCCCACAGACAGAATCAACCATTGTTCTCAGTAAGCCACGTGCTTGGCCGCAGGTGAGAATTGGCGGATTGCTTGGTTACTCCGCGATCTGGGCCTTCTTTGGTCTCTTTCTGATCTATCCCCTCATCCGACTCTTTTATGATGCTTTTACGACCGATCAAGGTATCTTCACACTGATGAACTTCTACGACTTTTTCACCGACTCCTTTTACCTCAAATCCCTGGTGAATTCCCTTCTGCTCGGGGGGGCCACAGTGATCACTACTTCGATCATCGGCATCATCATTGCATTTCTTCTCTTGCGCTATGAATTTCCAGGTAGGAATCTTTTTTCCTACCTCACCATCATCCCCATGATCATGCCTCCCCTCGTCGGTGTCATGGGGTTTGTCTTCATCATGGGACGTGCTGGGACAGTGAACGTGATCCTCATGGATTATTTTGGGCTTTCCAAGCCCATTAATTTCATGTATGGGATACATGGTGTTCTGCTTGTAGAGACACTTCACCTCTTTCCTCTCATGACCCTGAGCATCGTTGACGCTTTGGGGAAGATCGACCCCTCTCTGGATGAAGCCGCAGAGAGTATTGGATCTCGGGGACTGCGGAAGTTCTGGGACATCACCTTTCCACTGACGACCCCGGGTTACGTTTCAGGGGCGCTTTTGGTCTTTATCTGGACCTTCGCTGACTTTGCCACTCCGCTGGTGGTTGGCATTAACGACCTCCTTGCCGCCCAGGCATATCTCAACATCGTTCAGTTTGTAGACCGTAGACTCTTCAAGATGGGGATTGTCATCTCGGCCATCATGGTCATACTGGCCATCATCTTTCTCATCATCGCCAAACAGTACGTGGCCATCAAGGATTATAGCTCCCTTTCTTATTCAAAGATTGAGAGAAAAAAAATTTCACCCTGGGGGCGAGTAGGGGTGATTGTGTTTCTAACAGTGGTTTTGATCTTTGCTTTTATCCCTTATCTGGGTGTCGCTCTTGATTCTTTCGGCAAAGGCTGGGCCCTCACCCCTATTCCTGTAAAATATACCCTGCGGTATTTCGAGCGGGTTTCTATTGAGACACCTAAGTTTATCATCAACAGCTTGCTCTACTCAGGCATCTCTGTATTCATCTGTATTATCGTTGGAGTTCCTGTGGCCTGGGTGATGGCCCGAACCAAAGTCCCGGGGAGGGATCTTTTAGATTCTCTCACTACCCTGATACTGGCGCTTCCTGGGACTGGAATTGGCATCGCCTACCTCCGCGCCTTTAGGGATCCCATGCCGTTTATGAACACGGCCCTGATCGGCATATGGATTGTCATTCCTATTGTGCTCGGTGTGAGACGGCTTCCCTATACAGTGAGGGGAACCTTTGCTTCCCTTCTGATCGTCCATAAGTCTTTTGAAGAGGCAGCGGAAAGCGTAGGGGCTCCGAAAATGAAGACTTTTAAAGATGTGACCCTCCCGCTGATCTGGAAGGGGGTTTTGGTGGGCTCCCTCTATTCCTTCATTCTTGCCCTCCAGGAGGCATCGGCTACACTCCTCTTGGTGGTTCCTGGACATGAGATGATGACCGTGGGGATTTTTAACTTTTATATTGGAGGCTCGGTGAACGAGGCGGCTGCTCTGGGCTTGATTTTAATCATCCTTGGAGCTGTCTGTCTCTTTGCAATCAGTAAGGTTGCCGGGACCAAAATGGGCGGAGTGTTTGGTTAAATGTTCAAGGGTTTTATTTTCGATTTAGATGGAACAGTCTATCGAAGTGAAAAACTGATCCCGGGGTCGGAAGGAGTCATCCGACTCCTTCGAGAGAAGGGGAAAAGGGTCGTCTTTCTTTCCAATAAACCCATCCAGACTCGGGAAGATTATACCTCCAAATTGACACGTCTTGGCATTCCAACCCAACCCGACGAAGTGATCAATTCTACCTTTGTGATGACCCATTATCTTAAAAAGAATGCACCCCATGCCAGACTCTTTGTAGTTGGAGAGGCTCCATTCATTGAAGAATTGAAAAGAGCAGGCTTTACAATCACGGATGAACCAACAGAGATTGAGTATGTGGTCGTGGCATTTGATCGGACTTTTAATTACAGAAAACTTAACATCGCCTTCCAAGCCATCAAATTAGGAGCCCATTTTGTGGCCACCAATCCCGACCGGACCTGTCCAGTGGAGGGAGGAGAGATCCCGGACTGTGCAGGGATGATTGCAGCCATTGAAGCAGTGACAGGAAAGAAGGTGGAAATCATCGTAGGGAAGCCTTCTCCTCTCATGATTCAAGCGGCCTTAGAGGTGATGGGATTAAAGCCCGAAGATTGTATCCTCATCGGAGACCGCTTAGAGACGGATATCAAAATGGGTAAGGAATCCGGGATTGCCACAGGCATCGTCCTGACCGGTGTTACGGATGAAAAGACGCTTAAAGAGACTTCCATCCCTCCTGACTTTATCTTTCAAAGTATCGTCGACGTCCAGAACCTTCTGATTGAAGTATAGAGACACCTATTTTCAAAGGAGGAGCTGATGAAAAGGCTGGGTAAAGATGCAGTGATAATGGTGTTTGTAGCGGTTTTAGGAATTTGGGGAGGAATACTTGGAAGTCAGGTCATTTCAGCTTCAGCTGCAGAAATTGAGCTGGTCAAGCCTGAGGAGTTGAAGAAGTTGATCGATAATAAAAAGACTGACTTTGTGATCGTTGACACCCAACCCAAAAGCGTTTATGACGTGAGTCATATCAAAGGGGCAATCAGCTTCCCTTGGGAGATGGAACTCAAAACTCCTAAGAATCTACCTAAAGATAAGACTCTCATTCTCTATTGTGATTGTGGTCATGAAGAAGATTCAATGGATGTAGCCAATCAATTGAAAAAGAAGTGGGGTTATACGAACCTCAAGATTTTAGAAGGGGGATGGTCGAAGTGGCAGGAGTTAAAGTACCCCATTGATAAAAAATAAAAAGAAGAGAGGAGGAGGGATGAGGGGTAGAAGATGGATCATAGGCTTGATGGTTTCGTTGTTGATGTTTTTGGTGAATGGGCTTTTTGTTTCTGTAAGAGCGGCTTCCGAGGATAAGGGTCTCCCTAAAGTGGGGCCAGTGAAGATAAACCCCCATCCTGCCAGCCTGGAAGGGAAAATAGTTTTGCTGCGCTGGAATGGCAAGTATAATGGAGACAAGTTTCTCAACCGGGTAGGAGAACGACTCACTCAGCAAGTGAAGAATGTAAAGGTCATTAAGATGTGGGAGGTTGACTCCGGCACTGCTGTGATCTCTAAAAATGCAGAAGTGAGCAGCCAGGTGACTGAGAAGATCTCAAAGCTCAAGCCGGATATTGTTATTGCGGCTCAAGCTGACTGAGGGATCTGTACCTCATGGCTGGTCGTTGACCAGCTCAACTTAGAAAAGAAGGGTATCCCTACAGTCACTATTGTCACGACAGCCTTTCAGGAGTTGATAAAGTCTACGATGAAGGATCAGGGAGTCTTAGAGATGGCTTTAGTGGTGGTAGAACATCCGATTGCTGGGCATAATCTCGAGGGTATCCGGAAGAAAGTTGACGTAGCCTTTCCTGATATTCTTCGGTCGACTATCAAGTGGCAGGCAGGGAAGAAATAAAGTTGAAAAGACAGAGCTTATGGAGATAAAGGAAGTGAGTAGGGAAGAGGGAATATCTGGGGGGGACTTTGGTTGGTTGAGAGCGATTGAGGAAAACCGGTACGTGATCTTGGTTTTTCGTTTCATCCTGGCAGCCTTCTTCCTCATATCGTCTTACGGAAAATTGGTAGACATCGAGCGCTACTCGGTGGATGCGGTTTACAACTTCGGCATCTTGCCCATGGTTTTGGCTCGTCCTTTTGGATGGATCATGCCTTTCATCGAAGGGCTGTGTGGACTTGGGTTACTCTTTGGGGTTTTGACGCGGTTGTCGGCGCTTGGCATTGGATTGATGAGCTTGTCATTTTTCATTGCCAAGGCGATCGTTCTTTCCCAGGGCCGTAGCATCGAATGTGGTTGTTTTGGGGCGGTCATCGATACATTGGCATCGGTGACGATCTTCATGGACTTACCCATGATGGCCATGGCCTTAGTAATCCTATTTGCCCCTACGAAAAGCCGATATTGGACTTCGGTAGGGAAGCTCTTGCCTCAATCCTGGGAGAAAAAGCTTCATCTTATTTGGTGAGGACAGTATCTCATCATGTTTAAAGAAATGAACACAAATGAAAAGAATCCCCTGGTAGGCTGCATTGACTTCCATCTCCACTCAGGGCCGGACAATGTCCCGCGTTTGCTCAACGATATTCAGGTTGCACAGAAGGCTCAAGAGATGGGGATGCGCGGGGTAAACCTCTACAACCATCAAGTCCCTACCCATGACCGGGCGTATATCGCCAGGCAGGTGGTCTCCGGGATTGAAGTCTTTGGCGGAGTCGCCTTGAATTACCCGATCGGAGGCATTAACCCGGCAGCCGTCGAAATGGCGCTGAAATTTTCAGGGGACTGCATGAGATACGTGAAAATGCCTAGTCAATCGGCGGCTCATCACATCGCCCACAAGGCTCATGAAAAAGGGAGGAAGTGGGATGGAAGCGGGCTTCGGATCTATGACAGCTCCGGAAAGGTCCTTCCCGAAGTGAGGAAGATTCTCATGATGATAGCCAAGGCGGATATCGCCGTATTGACAGGGCATATCTCGCCGGAAGAGGATATGGTCCTTGTTAAAGCTGCTCAAGAGGAAGGCGTCCGGAAGATCGTGATCACCCACGCCATGAACGCAACCCAGAGGGTGCCCATGGACTTAATGAAACAGATGGTGGAGATGGGAGCTTTCATCGAACACTGTTTCCTAAACCTCTACCAGAAGCAGGTCACAATCGAGCAGTATGCCAAGGCCATCAAAGAGCTTGGGGCAGATCATACGATTCTTTCGACAGACCTCGGCCAAGGTTTGAATCCTGTTCCGACAGAAGGGTTGAAAGAATTCATCCTTCTCTTGATGAAGCAGGGAATAAGCCGAGCAGAGATCGATTTGATGACCAAGAAGAATCCGGCAAGACTTCTGGGACTTGAGACATTTTAACAAATTATTTGGTCGAGCTTCTAAAGCTGTTAGCAAGGAGATCCGGTTGTCCGCCGGATTGGAAGGATATATTGAATGAAGGGAGGGATACCTTTGGCTAAGGCACAGCAAGTGATGGACTGGGAACTCTTAGTTCCCGAAGGAGCGGTGATCCAAGAACCGTTAAAGCTCGCCCCCCGTATCACCAGCCTCGAAGGTAAAACCATCGGGCTTCGGTGGAATGGGAAGCCCAATGGCGAAATCCTGTTGAACAAAGTGGCCGACCTGTTGAAGGAGAAGAGTTCCCAGCATAAAAATCATCAAATTCTATGAAGTCGAACGGTCGACCATTCATACAGAGGCCCCCGGACCTCCCGAGCAATCTATCGAAGCCGAGGCCAAATTGATTAAAGAAAAATATAAACCGGACTTAGTGATTGGCTCCCAGGCCGACTGAGGGGGCTGTACCTCGTGGCTGGTCGTGTACCAGCTCGGAATTGAGAAGATAGGGATTCCCACAGTTACTATCGTTACCAACGAGTTCATGGGGCTTGCCCGGAGCACAATGAAAAGCCAGGGCGCTCCTGACATGGCTTTTGTAGAGATTCAACATCCTGTGGGAGGTATCAGGAAAGAAGAGGTTGAAGCGAAGGCAAAGACAATCATCGACGATATCATCCAGAAGGCGACTTCGTGGAAATCGGCGGCTGATGTATCAACCGCTAAAGAGAGTTACTATCCTGCCAAGACCGTCAAAATCCGAGGGACCTACGACGACGTCAACGACTTCTACTTCAAGCAGAAATGGACGGATGGCTTCCCGATCATCCCACCGACCAAGGAGAAGGTGAAGGCGATGCTTGCGGGGACGAGCGCTCCTCCGGATAAAGTGATCATGAAGATCCCTCCCCGCAAGGGCGGTTTAACAGTTGAAGGAATCGCCATCAATGCGGTGATGGCGGGCTGCGAACCAGAATACATGCCGGTTTTGGTTTCTGCTTTTGAGCTGATCAGCAAAGCATACGACAGGAAGGTGGGACCTCCGGCAGACCCAGGTAACGACCAATCCTGTTTCGATCATGCTCATCGTCAGTGGCCCCATTGCCAAAGAGATCGGAGTCCACTCCGGGGCAGGATTGCTCGGACCAGGATACCATGCCAATGCCACCATCGGTCGGGCTTTCCAGACGATCCTTAGAAACGTTGGAGGAGCCCATTCACCCAGTCCCAACCAGGCCACGCACGGACAATCAGGTGAGTTCTCCATGTGCATCGCAGAGAGCGATGACAATCCGTGGGGGCCTCTTCGGACGCAGTTGGGTTTCAAAAAGGAAGACAATGTGGTCATCGCTTTCCCCATGTTTCACCGAAGAAATGTGAATGACCACTGGAATACAACAGGAAAAGGGTATCCTTGCCAACATCGGCCAGGAGATGGCGGTCGTGGAAAACTCCATGTACTGCGTGATGCAGGTTGATCATCCTGCTGCTGGGCCAGAACATGCTTCGACATCAGCAAGGATAAATGGGATCTTGAAGAATATCCGTCGCTTCCTCTATGAATGGGGACGCGTGCCGTTCTCACGTTTCATCCCGGAGGAGGTGGTTGGCCGGCTATCCCCAAGTGGATTGCCGAAGCGCCGGAGGCCACTTGCATGGTTCCTGTAGTCAATCGGCCTGAAGACATCCTCGTCGGTGTCGCAGGTGGTGCAGGGAAACACTCGGTGATCTTCATCGGCGGGTACGCTGAAGCCATTGGAGGACTCATCAAAAAATAGGCCGTGTTGGGTATCTCGGATAGAGTGAGGAAGGATATAAGGAGATAGGGAGATGGGGAGAAATAGAAACTACCCTGTCATCCCATCTCCTCCTTCTTTATCCTATGCAGAGCATCACGCAACAATTGGATGGGATGAAGAACCTTTAGGCTGGTTAGATGTCGGATCTGCATGCGGCAGCCTTCGCAGTCAGTAAGAACAAATTCAGGTTTTAGACGATCAATAGCCTCTTTCAGATCTTTCCCAATCTCCTGAGAAATTTCATATTTCTCTTTTTTGAAACCGAAAGTCCCACCCAAGCCACAACAGTCTGCCTCGATGTTATCAATTTGGAGACCCGGAATGAGTCGGAGAATATCAAGAGCGGGAAGACCCATTCCCAATGATCGGAGATGACATGGGGCAAAATAGGCTACCTTTCAGAGGGAGTTCTTTAAAATTTGTATGAAGGCTCCCTGACTCCTTTAAGTTCCTTAAGAACTCAAAGAGATCGAAAGTATGTGCGGCCACTTCCTCCGAGCCTGGAATAGAGAGCAGGCGGCTATATTCATGTTTGATCATGTGGCCGCAGCTGGTTGAAGAGAAAACGATGTCAGAACCAGATTGAATCGTTTTAAGAAGTGCGGGAACATTGTATAATCCCATCTTTCTTGCGCCTTTGAAGTCTCCATTGCCGAGCATTGGGATGCCGCAACATCGTTGGGATGGAAGGGTGACCTCAAAACCGTTTGCCTCGAGGACTTGAACAGTCGCTTTTCCGACCTCCACCTCATTCGTATTGGTATAACAGCCATAGAAGTAAGCAATCTTTTCTCTATCTTTGGAAGGAGGTTCAAATCCCCCCATCCCCCCTTTACTAAAGGGGGGTGAGGGGGGATTACCTTGAGACTGATGCTTTCTAAACCACTGCCTAAAGGTTGGGGATTGATAGCCCGGAAATTCCCTTCTTCTATCGATTTTAAGAAAAGCATCCAGTAACCATCTGATAGTGGGATTTTTAAGAAGTCGATTTACGATAGATGAAAAAAAGCTTCCCAATGGACCTAAGAGATGGATATGGGTGAGAAGCCAATCACGAAAGGGTCTTCCTTTTTCATCCAGATATTTTGCCTTAGCGATGAGGTTAAGCTCGGAGATATTTACTCCGGAGGAGCATACCATGTCGCAAAGATGGCAACCGATGCAGAGGTCAATCCACTCATCCACAGAGGGTTCATCCGGGCTTCGAAATCGCTCAGCCCCAGGACCTGCCTGTTTTGGTCCCGGAAAGAGTGGTGTGACCCGAGACACAGGACAGATGGCCATACAGGTGGCACAGCGAATGCACACATCTGAATTATTTTTGGGCCAAACTTCTTTCCATTCACTTATCCGTGTAGTCAAATGTCAAAGCTCAAATTCGTTTTATCTATAGAAAAACCGTAATTGAGTCATTAGTCATTAAGTCATTTAATGACCCAATGACTGAATAACTTAATGACCGAATATGGATTTTGAAATTTGGATTTATGTGTATGCCTTCATGGCCTGTTTTGCGGCATATAGCCTGTCGCAATCTCGATGCCTTCTCTCGATTTTTCGTCAACAGAATGATGGTTCGGCCAGAATCGAACCTGCAATCCAAACATTTTCCAATAATACCTCTCCCTTTTCATCCATGGCCCGAAACGATGAGTCTGTCAAAATGCCTGCTTGATGCACTGGAGTGGGAGAGATCGTCAAAAAAAGATTTTCTAAACCAGTCCTCCCGTGACTCAGGTTGAGCGATCGGTAGATTGAAGATGGGTTCAAAAATCTTCTTCTCATCAGCCACCAATCCCCCTCCGATAAAACGGCCTGTGGCAAGGATATAACGATCTGCAGAATAGAGGTTGGAAACAGGGGGATTGAGAACATGGACCCCTTCGCATCTTTTTCCTTTCAGAATAGTTTTTGAAATGGAATGGCCTAAAAGGAAAGTAACCCCCCTCTGGATCAGCCATTCTTTAAAACGATTAAAGATCCTCATCCCCGGGATGGATGGAGGAAGGATAGGGATTTCAAAGATTTCAGCACCGATGATCTCTTCCAGATCTTTTTTCACCTTCCAGGATTCTCGCACTCCTAAGAGAGCGGGAAAACCAACTCGTGTTTCGCCATGGAGTTTTTCCTTTATCTCCCTACCCATCGTCTCTCTGAATGGTTCATTTTCCATTAACCTGGCAAGAGCTGTTGCGGTGATTTCTTGCCGCAAGGCTTCAGAAAGGGAGAGGGTCAATCCTCGACAGTTCAGTTGGTCGGCAACATAATCGGCATAAAAATCCTTGAAGCCTTTAAACCCGACGATAAGCCCATCCCTCTCTTTGAGAGAGGTTCCAGCGACCATGGTGATGGGGATGAGATAAGTGGGCCGGAGTGTTCCCGCACCTGTAGGAATAAGGCAATTTCCATTACCTACGGTTTGAAAAGAGTAGGGGGGTGGGAACAGGGAGATATAAGAGGAGAGGGCTTCCTTAATTCTATCCAGCCCCACTTTTGAATAAGGATGTTTTGGACGATCTTTCATCCATTGGGAAAGGCCGTCGTTCATCCCAGTACCAAGAGGACCACTGACTTGTCGGTGGGCGAATGGGTCCTCTGGTACGGGATGTTCGCCCCAAGGGGACTTAGGATTAGTATCAGTGGTTTGGACATGGGGCTCCATATTCATCGCTTTGGGAACGGATCCCAGAACATCGATCGTATTCGAGAAAAGAGAGAGGGAGCCTATTCCTTTTCCAATGATGAGAATTTTCTGTCCAGCCTCAGATGCTGTTTTGGCAGCCATCAGCCCTGAAAGGCCCATCCCAATGATAATGAGATCGAAGTGCATGGTTTATTCCAAATGCGGATTTCGGATTGCGGATTTCGGAATTTTTATTCCACATTCCGCATTCTGCATTCCGCAATACTATGTCCCTTGGACCCTACAAATTGAAGATTCCCTTGTAGATCGATTCGATCAATTCTTCCTCTTTGAGAGAGGTCCCCCAGAGGATGGGACGAATCCCCTTCCATCTCTCCTCGAGAAATCCTTTCAACATTTTATTGGAGTCTCCTCTTGTCATTCTTAAATCATGGAGCATCCCAAGAAGGCGATAGATACAAAAACCTCCCTGACATGTCCCTTTAGCGAGACGGGTTCGATGGAGGATATCTTGGAGATCTTTTAATTTCCCTTCCGTTAAAACTCCCTCCACTTCTTCCCTTCGAATCCATTCACAATCGCATAGGATCTCCCCTCCACCAGCAGTAGCAGGCTGACCGATCTTTTTGAGGCGATCTTTTAGTTTAGAGGGTTCACTGATACCGGGAAGGGGTTTAAGATGAGTCGAGCAGGAAGTATCGATTCCCATCTTTTGACAGACGAGGTCACAAGTTTTTTCTGCCATCAACCGATAAGTAACAAATTTCCCTCCGGTGATAGTGATGAAGTTTTTCAGACCCTCTCTTTTCCCATGATCGATTAGGGTGAACCCCCGACTGATATCACGATCGCCCCCTTTTTCTTCAGATTGGAAGAGGGGCCGGATACCTGCATAAGCCCGGATGAGCCTGGTTTCTTGGATAGCAGGAATCATCTTCGAAGTCTCTTGGATCAAAAGGGAGACTTCTGCGGGAGTGACTTCAAAATTTTCAATCTCTTCCGAACGAATAGAGGTGGTTCCGAGAATGGAGACAGTATCGTTGGGTACAATGATATCCCCATCGGAAGGGAGTCGGCAGCGATTGATCACCCTTTGATTGAGCCTCTGATTGGTGATGAGCATGGTTCCTTTAGAAAGAGCCAGACCGATGTGGAGACCAGCAAGCTTCAAAAATTGATTTGCCCAGGCGCCAGTGGCATTGATGAGATAGGAGGGGTTAATTAGATACTCCTCACCGTTGATGAGGTCTTTTGCACAAACACCCTTAATTTTATCCCCATCCATCTGAAGGGAGGTGACTTCTGTATGGAGGATGAATTTTGCTCCATGTTTTTCTGCATCTCTGGCATTTTCTAAGACCAATGCAAAGGGATTCATGGCTCCGTCCGGAACCTTCACTGCGCCGAGGAGATCGGGGTTTAGTTCTGGCTCCAATGTCAGAGCTTCTTCTCGGGATAAAAGGGTGGTCGGAATTCCCGTTTTTTCACAGGCCCGAAGAAACTGATCCCTAAAATCAAGACTATCCCCAGGCAGAGAGATGAAAAGACCCTCCGTCTCTTCAATACAGTGAGAGGCAATCCGCCTGAGAATTCTGTTTTCAGAAATGCATTCCCGGGCCGCTTCTGGGTCGGAAACTGCATACCTTCCACCACTGTGCAGGAGCCCATGATTTCGTCCTGAGGCACCAAAGGTGAAATCTCCCCTTTCAATTAAGATGGAGGGGATCCCTCTCAACGATAAATCTCTTGAGATCCCAACTCCGGTCGCACCCCCACCAACGATTAACACTTCTGTTTGAATCTTCATTCAAGGCCCCAATATTATCTGTCAACTTTAGTTTCAAATGCCAAAGCTAAAATGTCAACCCTTCGGCTCCCCAGAATAAATGCTGGGACTTGCTCAGGGTTGACCCTGAGCGGCACCTTGCATACTGTCTTGAAGGGCGGAGCTCGGCGCCGCCAAATGGGTCAATAAAAAATAGATCCTATGAATTTGTCCAGGATAAGAATCTAAACCCTTGACTTTTTTAAATGATGGAATAAAATGAGGTCACTTTCAAATCTTTTTAGGCTGACGATCTTTTCCAAATGTCCTCCTTCATGGAGAAGGGGCCTTTAAGAAAGTGGACGGGGGTCAACGATGGTCGAGATTCCGAAAAGTAGGCACCAGGTACTCGATTTTATTCAAGTGGCATTTATTCTCACCGATGTCCACTCAAAAATAGTCTTTACAAACCGACACATTGAGCGCCTCTTTGGTTATACAAGAGATGAGATGGAGGGGCAGCGGCTTAGAATCCTCTTCTTAGAAGAGGATCTCACCTATTTCCTTCCCAATATTGTCTACCTCACCCTTTATCAAAATGGCTTTGAAGGAGAAGCCCTTTTGAGACAAAAGGATGGGAAAAAAATCTTCGTCCATGTCTCCACTTCCTCTTTCAAGGAAGAGGGAGAAGTTTTTTTAGCCTTTTCCATTCAGGAAATTCAGCGATTAAAGAAATTGGAGAGGGAAAGATTGGAAATGGAGCGTTGGGCAAACCTCGGGATGATGATAGAGGAGATTGCCCATCAAATTCGAAATCCGATCACCTCCATCGGAGGATATGTGAAACGTCTTTTGAAGACACCCCCATCCACATCCATCCGTAGTTCATATCTTGAACGAATTTTTCAGGAAACTCAGAGACTGGAGACAATCGTTCAGCGGGTGGAGGAATATGTTCTGATTTCAAGGGCTAATTTCCAAAGAGAAAAAATTCAGGAGGTGGTTGAGGCAGCACTCCAAACGTTTTCGATTGAAGCAACCGAGAAGGGAATCTCCTTCAATTTAGAAACAGGAACTTTAGAAGGGGATGGTCATCTTTTCATCGATAGGGATTTGGTGATCAAGGCCCTTTGTCACCTTTTGAGAAACAGCATGGAGAGTATTGCAAAGATACCTGCAGAGAAGAAGAGAAAGGCTGTGAAGGTGGCCCTTTCCGTGGGCGAGGAAACCATTGGGATTTCAATCGCCGATAAGGGAGAGGGAATTGCAAAAAAGAATCTCGACCGCATTTTCGAACCCTTTTTTTCCACTTGACCCGATCGGATGGGATTGGGATCTAACATTTGCTAAAAGAGTTATGGAGGAACACAGAGGGGAAATCCAAGTGGAAAGCCGGTTGAAGAGAGGGACAACGATCACCCTCACTTTTCCAAAGGATCGACGTCGAAAAGTTCGCAGAGAATTGATCTCCCCAGAGACTGAGATTTCACAACCCTCTTCTACTTGATTTTAAGAATTACTCCCATCGCCTGCCGAAGTCTAAATCGCAGAGAGCCGAGGTATTCCGCCATTCCCTATGCCTGCCTCCCCTACCTACCGGGAGGCAGGCGTAGGCAGACGCTCTGCTCCTTTCGGTTTATTAACATCGGAGTTGACATCCATCTTATACAGGTTACAATGAGATCGGATTTTGAAATCAAGCGATTTATCAGACGAAAAATTTTTAGAGGGGTATGATGGAAAAGGAATTAATGGAAGTTAAAGTGATGGGCATTGTGGTGGATCCAAAAGCATCGAACCCTGTGGTCGTCTTGGTGGATCTCACTGGGCAGAAGGCCTTGCCCATCTGGATTGGCGTCTTTGAGGCGGAAGCCATTTCAAGGGGTCTTGAAGATGTAGTGACACTTCGTCCGATGACACATGATCTGATGAAACAGATGTTAGATACCTTTCAGGTATCCCTCACTCGGGTGGTCATCAATGACTTAAAGGGAAACACATTTTATGCCAACCTTTATCTTAACGTCGAAGGTAGGGAGATGGTTGTGGATAGCCGCCCCAGTGATGCCATCGCCTTAGCTGTAAGGGTGAAGGCCCCTATCTTTATCGCTGAATCAGTGGTTGAGGCGACAAAACAAATGGGACTTTTTGCCTCCAATCTTTTGGAAGAGCAGGATGAATTGAAAACGATCATTGAGAATATGAAGCCAGAAGACTTTGGAAAATTTAAAATGTAAATTCTCTTCAGAACAAACCATTCTAACTTTCCCAATTAGACAACTCATACCTTCGAAATTCTCTTTTCTAAAATCACGGATTGCATAAACTTGAATAAGGTTCTTTAACGAAACACTTTTAAAGAAATGTTTGTCCACAATTTCGTTGTTATTGACAATTTGTCATTTTTTTAGCGATCATTTTAACTTTGAATCTTATTGAAAAAATTGAGTTAATGTTTAAAACTCAAAGGTTTATAAGATATGAATCCTCAATTGGTCCTATTGGCATATATTTTGCTGTAAATAAGGAAAAATCAAAAAAAATGGAGGCAATTCAATGTATTTATTGGAAAAAGAAGAAGTATTAACCACCGACGAAGCAATTCAATACTTGAAAATCTCAAAGCCCACATTCCTTAAATATATTCGCCTTGGAAGAATCAAGGCTATCAAAGCAGGAAAGGGATGGAGGGTTCTTCAATCAGAGTTGAATCGATTTTTAAAGGGAGAAGGGAATTGATGGTCCGGGATCTCAAACAAACTCACGAAGCATTAAAAGAGGCTGAGGCAAAATATCGGACGATTTTTGAAAACTCCAAAGATATGGTTTTCATCACAACCATTGATGGCAAGTTCATCGAGATCAATCAGGCAGGAGTCGAGATGCTCGGTTATTCAGACAAAAATGAATTGATGAAAATGAATGTGAGTGATACTTATCTCCATCCGAAGATACGCCAAATATTCAAAAAAGAGATCTCCCAAGAAGGGTTTATTAAAGATTTTGAAGCCAGATTAAAAAGAAAGGATGGAACGACTATTGATTGCCTCATCACCGCAAACTTGCGAAAGGATGAGAAAGGCCATGCGATGGGTTATGAAGGAATCATTAAAAATATCTCCGATCGGAAAAGGATGGAGGAAGAATTATTCCAGAGGACAAAAGAACTTCAGACCCTTTATGACCTGAGCATTTTGATCAATCAGACTTTAGATCTGGACAAGGTCTTACCGATGGCCTTAGACAGAGCTTCAGGTTTAACAGGGTTCGAAATGGGAGCGATCTACATGTTGAATGAGGTTGAGGAAACCCTCGAATTAAAATTGAATAAAGGATACTCCCCTGTTTTTGCTGAAAATGTAAAAATTATCGGATTGGGTAAGGGGGTTGCCGGTACAACTGTTAAATTAAAACGACCCATTGTCCGCTCCATAGATGAATACCCATTCCCTCGTTTTCTTCCATTTTTAAGAGAAGAAGGGATTCAGTCAATGGTGGGCATTCCTCTCTTGGCAAAAGGGAAGGCTATAGGTGCGATTACCCTTGTGAGCCGTTCCCTCCATACCCTTAGTCAAAGGGAGATCAATTTGTTGGAAAGTATCGGAAACCAGATTGGACTCGCACTTGAGAATGCTAAACTTTTTTCAAATGTGACAAAGGCGAAATCAGAGTGGGAAACAACCTTCGACGCCGTGACCGACCTCATCACCATCAGAGATAAAGATTATCGAATCCTTCGTGCCAATAGAGCAGTGTTTAAGAGATCCGGGTTGAAACCAGAAGAGATGATTGGTAAGAGATGTTTTGAGGCTCTCCATCACAGGGATAAACCTTGTGAAAGATGTCATCTTTCGAAGACTTTAATAACAAAAAAACCTGCATTCGGGGAAAGAGAGAGTAAAGATCTGAAGGGTGTAATTCAATATCATACCTTTCCCATCTATGATGAGGCAGGGGAAATTATTGCCGTGATCGATCTATCAAGGGAGATCACGGAACAGAAACGGATGGAGATGGAGAAAGAGGTTGTTAATAATATCAATGAAATCCTGGCGTCCAGCCTCGACGTCAGACAGGTAATGCAAGCGGTCCATTCCGAATTAAAGAAAGTGTTAAATACTGAACGAATGACGATTACCCTTTTGCTTGAGAAAGGAGAATGGTATCGATTTTTTTCGTTCAAAGAAGATTTTGAGGCCAAAGAGATGATAGGCCCTGTGACTTATCCTATAGAAGGAACGCCCATTCAACAGGTGGTGGACACTCGGATTCCTGTGATCATAACAGATTCTGCAAAGATTGATTCCTGGTTTTACCAAAGGCTTCTTAAGGAAGGCATTCGGTCTTCACTCGTTTTTCCGTTGGAATATAAGGGGAGGATCATTGGCACCATGAACCTCAGTAGTAGGGAACCCCACCACTTTTCGGAAGATCAATTTAACTTCCTTAATCAAATTTCAACAGGATTGGCCATCTCCATCGAAAATTCCCGTTTACTCGATGGGATTAAGCAGTCAGAAGAAAAATACAGGACGGTGGTCGAGAGTGTTCTTGATGGGGTCTTAGTAGTTGGAGAGGACTTCCGGTTCAAATATGTTAATGAAAAGTTGGCAGAAATACTGGGGTACAGCATAGTGGAATTGATGGGGATGGATTTCCGAAATTATCTGGATGAGGGAAGCAAGCAATTGGTATCCGATCGATATGTCCGTAGACAGAAAGGGGAAGAGGTGCCTCCCCGGTATGAGTTCAATGTTCTTCGGAAGGAGGGTGAGATAAGGAATGTAGAAATCAGCTCAACCATTGTGAGAGATTCTAAAGGCAATGTGAACACCGTTGCCTTCATTAAAGATGTTACTGAAAAGAAGAAGATGGAAGAACAAATGATCCAGAACGAAAAACTGAGGGCACTGGGTGAGATGGCGAGCGGTGTGGCACACGATTTTAACAATGCCTTAGCGGCCATTCTCGGAAATACGCAATTACTCCTTTATACTGCCAAGGACGAGGAGTTAAAAGAAAGTCTAAGAGTCATTGAAAAAGTGGCACGGGATAGTGCTCAGACTGTGAGGCGGCTCCAAGACTTTACAAGAAAGAGGGGTCATCAAGAAATCTTTAAATTGGATATCAACTCTATTGTTAAAGATGCGATTGAGATCGCCAAACCGAAGTGGAAGGATGAAGTTCAGGGGAGGGGAATCCTTATTGAAATGGTTACAAATTTTGATGACATTCCCCCTGTTTTAGGAAACGCTTTTGAAATGAGAGAGATTGTCACCAGCATGATCTTTAATGCCATTGAGGCAATGCCCGAAGGCGGTAAGATTGAAATTCAGACTTTTCAGAGAAAAGAGAAAGTCTGTATCCAAATCTCCGATACCGGCATGGGGATGACAGAAGAAGTGAAAAAAAAGGTTTATGAACCCTTTTTTACAACCAAACCTTTTAGCAATACAGGTCTTGGATTAAGTATGTCTTACGGAATCATTAAGAGGTTGGGGGGAGAGATCGAAGTTGAAAGCAAAGTCGGAAAGGGAACGGCCTTCACCATCCTTCTGCCCGTTGGGTTAGAGGGAAAAGAAGAAGAAATGACTCCTTCACTCATCCAGAAAAGGATGGAAGCTCGGATCTTGGTCATCGATGATGAAGAGACGGTCAGAAGTGTCCTTACGAGAATTCTTTCTCAAATCAACTATCGGGTGACTACCGCAGAAAATGGGGAAGAGGGCATTCGACTATTTAAAGAGAGTGATTTTGATATGGTTCTTACTGATTTGGGAATGCCCGGAATGTCAGGCTGGGAAGTATGCAAAGCCATTAAGAAAATGAATCCTCACACCCCTGTGGGGATGATCACAGGTTGGGGAGCGGAGGTGGATCAGGCGAAGATAGAGGAGAATGGGATCGATTTTCTCATTCCCAAACCATTCCAGTTTGATCAAATTTTAAAGGTTCTCGATGAAACCATCACTTCAAAAGGGAAGCCATTTATGACTTGACTTTGTGATTAAGAATATGGAAGACTGAAGGCAAACATTGAGTGTTCATCCTTCAGGAATCTCTTTGATGGTTTTTTCTCCCTTTCGAAAAAACATAATTTTTTTCCCTTTTTCATATGGATGCTTCTCAACTCTTCCGTGTTCGCAGAGGTTGAGACTCTCTTTTCTCCGGAAAGGAATATCAAAGAACACTTTCTCAAAGAAGTTGAA
Source organism: uncultured delta proteobacterium (assembly GCA_963739325.1). Classification (GTDB taxonomy): domain Bacteria; phylum Desulfobacterota; class BSN033; order BSN033; family UBA1163; genus CAVTZZ01. The sequence continues at coordinate 33,678 of CAVTZZ010000022.1, forward strand.
TCCACGGCTTCAACCCTCGAACTTACCGTCCATGATATTTCCTCTTTCGATTTTGCTCAAGTGCTGCTTCATGCAAAACAACGAGGCGTCAAGGTGAGGATCATCGCTGATTCAAAACAGGTACAGATGAAGTCTTCCAAAATTACTTATTTGATCAACCAGGGCATCCCTGTCAAAGTCCTCGGAGGAAAGGAGAAAGGATTAATGAACCATCGGTTTGCCATCCTCGACGGGCAAAGGGTTATCACGGGTTCTTATAACTGGGCAGAAACCTCGCAAAGAGGGAATTATGACAGCCTCCTTATCCTGAAGGAGAGTGGAGTGGTTGCTTCCTATCAGAGAGAGTTCGATCGACTTTGGAGGGAAAAGAGGGTTATTAAATAAGATGGGAAACCATTGGCCAAGAACAATGGAATGATAAATTCTTAGAGAGAGGAGAAAAGTTGAAAGCGGAAAGATTGGCGAGAAAGGGGATTTTAAAAATTACCTCTTACGTTCCTGGAAAGTCGATTGAGGAAGTTCAAAAGGAGTGGGGGGGAAAGAAGTGGATTAAACTGGCTTCAAACGAAAATTTGCTCGGCCCTTCTCCAAAGGCAGTCGCAGCCATCCGAAAGGAACTTCGAAACATCTACCTCTACCCAGAGGGACCCTGTACCGTTTTAAGACAGGCTCTCGCCAGGAAATTTTCACTTCCTGAAAGGATGGTCGTCGTCTCCAATGGCGCAGATAACTTGATCCTTATGATTGCCAACGCCTTTCTAGATGAAGGGGATGAAGTGGTGATGGCAGATCCCACATTCTCCGTCTATACCAATGTCACCCAGATCATGAGAGGAAAGCCGATCAAGGTAAGGTTAAGAGATTTTACACATGATCTTCCAGCCATGTTAAAAAAGATCAACCGAAAGACGAAGTTGGTCTTTATCTGCAACCCCAATAATCCTACTGGGACAATTGTCTCCCAAGAATCGATCAATCATTTTCTCTCCAAACTTCCCAAACGGGTCATCGTCGTCTTAGATGAAGCCTATGGAGACTTTGCAGAAGATCCATTTTATCCGAATGGTTTGGACTATGTTAAGAAAAGAACACAGGTGATTGTTCTCCGGACCTTCTCAAAGGTTTATGGATTGGCAGGCTTACGAATTGGTTATGCCTTAGGAAGAGAAGATTTAGTGGATTGTCTTTATCAGGTAAGAGACCCCTTTCCTGTTCATCGATTGGCTCAAGTTGCTGCCGTTGCTGCATTGAATGACATGGATCATGCAGTCAGATCGATTCAATTAGTTTACGAAGGGAGACGATATCTCTATAAGGAATTGGATAAGATGGGGATCTCCTACATACCCAGCCAGGCCAACTTCATCCTCATTGATTTTGAGAAAGATTCAGAAGAGATCTATCAAGCTTTTTTGAGAGAAGGGATTATCATCCGTCCAGGAAAGATATGGGGCTATTCCACCTTTGCAAGAGTCACCATTGGAAGGATGGAAGATGACCAGAAATTCATCAAGGCACTTATAAAAATACTCAAATAAGCATTCGGTCATTGGATCATTCAGTCATTGGTGGACGGTAACCCATTCACCGATATTTCAACATGCCATTGAACTCCTGTAGAATTGGAGAACGCTCATGTTAACTAAAGAGCCAGGTTACAAAGTCGTAAGCCCTGTAGGTGAGTCAACGACAAAGGTAAAGCCTCTCGCTCCCAGCCTTAAAACCTTGGAGGGCAAAACGATCTGTGACCTATGGAATAAAATGTTCCAGGGTGAGGTCACTTTCCCTATCATTGAGGAATTGCTGTCAAAAAGATATCCTGGTATTAAGTTCGTTAGCTATACCGAGTTCGGCAGCACACACGGCCCTGATGAAAAAACCGAGAGAGCAATGCTTGAGGCTCTTCCCGATAAGCTTAAAAAATATCACTGTGATGCGGTCATCTCCGGTAATGGTGGTTGAGGAAGTTGCACGCCCGCGGCTACACGGGCAAGCATCGTCGCTGAGAATATGGGTATCCCAACTGTAACGGTTGCCACAGAGGGTTTTACGATCATGGCTAAATCAATAGGTGAAGGTTCAGGATATCCTCACCTGCGTGTGGTTACATACCCTGGTGTCATTAACACACATGAGTCTGAAACAATCCGGAAGAATGTCGAAAAGGTTCTCGTCGACCAGATCGTCCAGGCATTGCTGGAACCAGCAGAGAAGGTAGAACCAGCGACCCCTGCAGGATGGGGAGACAGAGAGATTCTGTTTTCGGGACCCTTGGAGGAGGTGAATCAGTTCTTCTATGAAAATAGGTGGACCGATGGGCTCCCGATCATCCCCCCGACGATAAAGAAAGTCGAAGAGTTTTTAAAATATACAGACCGCTCTCCTGATGAGATGCTAGGTATTCTCCCTCCCCGTCATGTCAAAGCTACTGTGTGGAAGGTTGCCGTCAACGGGGTCATGGCAGGATGCCGGCCTGAGTATATGCCAATTCTGTTAGCCATTGTGGAAGTCATGGCAGACGTTAATTATGGTCTTGAACATAGTGGTAGTACTCCTGGATGGGAAGCGATGATCATTCTCAATGGGCCCATACGCAAACAGTTAGGGTTTAATTACCAAATAGCGGTCCAACGTCCTGGTAATCAGGCGAACACCAGCATTGGTCGGTTCTATAGACTATTTCTTAGAAATGTGCCGGGATTCCTGCCGGGGACAACGGATATGGCAACATTTGGTCATATGTTCAGAGCGGTTGTACCAGAAAATGATGAGGCATGTGAAGAGATAGGATGGAAGCCTTTGCATGTCCAGCGGGGCTTCAAACCGGAGGATAATGTCGTAACGATTACCTCTATTAGAGCCATCAGTGACCCTTTTCAGAGTATGGGAGAAAAGGCAGAACGGCACCTCGACTATATTGTCGATTGGGTAAAAAGGATCATAGAACCATTTGAAGCCTTTGAGAAGCGTTCGGAATCGAATGTTGTCCTTTTGTCTCCGATTGTTGCCTCGGTAATAGCGAAGGGGGGCTATTCGAAGGAAGACGTTAACCGCTATATCATGGAGCATGCGGTCGTCCCTGCACACGAATTTGAATGGAATCTGTCAATCACTCATCCTCAACCTGTGACCCTCTGTGATCTCGTCGAGCAGGGTGCCTTGCCGGAAGAGTGGTACAAATCAACCGATCCAAATAAAATGGTTCCCATTCTATTGCCTTCAAGTGAATTTCTAATCGTTGTTACTGGCGATCCGAAAAGAAATCGGAATACGGTATACCGAAATAATCATATGCAAGGTTTTGCCACAAGTAAGAAGATAAAGTTGCCAGCAAACTGGGGCAAGCTGATGGCAGACATCAGGAAATAAAAAAGGACTTCTTTAAACCTCCCTTTTACGAAGATGCTTATGGATATGAAATAGAGTTAATCCTCTTTTCTATTCGTCTCTTTGACAAAAAGGGGCAAGCCCAGGTGGGTTGCCCCTTTACGAAAACTCCTCCCGTGTGAATGAAATCTTTTGATGATTAACGGAATAAGATGAGTATATTGGATTGAGCCATTGAGTACACAAAGCCTGTTTCAAAATTTGTGTTGATAAAGTTGTATCACCCATCACCAGACGGTCCCACACATTCTCTCGTTGTCTGAATTCCAGTGGCTTCTGAAATGACACCATTTCTTATATAGATCGGGCGGACCATTTCCTCCCATAAAGAAAGCTTCCTGGCAAACACAAGTGAACCCAAAATACAGGAAGCTCCACCAATCCATACAGTATTTGAAACGCCTATCTTACTTGCCAAAGCACCTGCTAATAGACTACCAAAGGGCATCATTCCCCTAAAGGCTATTCCATATAAACTCATCACCCGTCCGCGTTTATCCTCGTCCACAACCATCTGCAAAACCGTATTGCTTGATGTGTGTTGCACCATGATCCCAAAACCAGTTAATAACATCAAAAATAGGGAAAACCAGAAAAAGCGAGACTGGGAAAAGGCAATGAGTCCAGCTCCGAAGATACTTGTAGCCAGGACATTCCATTTTTCCAATCCCAGAATACTTCTTCGAAAAGCAAGGTAAATGACTCCTACCAAAGCCCCCACGCCCGAACCTCCCATAAGAAAACCGAGGGTATGTGAGTTACCATGAAGAATATCCCCGGCGAAAATTGGCATGAGCACTGTATAAGACATTCCCATCATGCTGACTAATGCGGTAAGTAGCAAAATAGATCGAATAGGCATAAAATCAAAAGCATAGGAATACCCCTCTTTCAACCCTTCTAAAATGTGAGTTCTCCTTGTTTCTTGTTTTGTTGATTTAATTTTCATAGCTAATAAAGAGGCGATGACTGCTAAATAACTTATGCCATTTAGAAGAAAACACATCCCTTCGCCCATGGTGGCAATCAGTATGCCAGCGACAGAGGGTCCGATCAATCGGGCACTATGAACCATTGAGGAGTTTAAGGCGATGGCATTTCCTAAATCTCCTCTGTTTTCGATCATTTCTACAACGAATGATTGACGTGCCGGCATATCAAAAGCATCAATAAAGCCTAGAAATATGCTCAAAGATATGATGTGCCAAACCGCAATAGTGCCTGTCAAAACAAGAAGTGCCAAAATCAAGGCCTGTATCATAGCCAGGGTTTGGGTAACAAGGAGAATGCGATGACGACTCCATCGGTCAGCAAAAACTCCTGCAATAGGAGTTAAAAGAAAGATGGGGATTTGACCGGCAAATCCAATGACACCTAATAAGAATGCTGAATTGGTCAAGCGATACACCAGCCAACTCATCGCCATTCGTTGCATCCAAGTACCCATCAAGGAAATACTCTGGCCACTGAAAAAAAGACGATAATTTCTATGATACAATGCTCGAAGTGGCCGTGCCGAGCTTGTTGCATGATGAGAATTAGCTTTTTAGTTTTTCACGGTAATAATATTTGTCCTGAATAGCTTAAATAGCGAATACGGTTTGTTCATTCATGGATAAGAATGGTCACCCGGAATATAAAACATTTTAGCAAAATCTACACCGATCCGCTTTTATGTGAACTTTGTTCTTTACACCCTCAAGGCTGCTTATAAAGAATTTGAAGAAAGGATTGGGCAAATTGCTTCTCCCAAAGGGGCGAAGACAGAGCTTGTTATTAGTGCTACCGGACGGAAGCTTGGTCCGTTTCGGATTTCCGACATTCAGAAGGAATGCCCGGGCGTAAGTCTGGACCTGGTTCGTTCGATTTTGAAGAATCTGCGATCGTCTGGGAAGGTGAAATGTCTTGGCAGGGGCAGAATGCTGAATGGGAGAAGTCAAAGCGCACCGTAAAGCTCTCGCCATTGTCTTTCGGTCGTTATGAGGTTGAGAGAAACGAAACTTCCAGGTGTGATAATTTCGGGATCTCTTAGGACAGGTTCCTCTTCACAGGGAAGAGAATGATGTTTTATTACCCAAATCCGCAGGAGATAGTGGACCAAAAACCTCTGTAATTATCGCTCCGGTTCTTTCCGTTTGGGTAATAAAAGATGGACATATATTACCCGACAGGAAAAAACCTGATTGGAAATTAAAGGAGTTTGCTGAGTTCAATCCCCATAGGATTTGGGTAACAAAAAATCATAAAGCTTTCTGGGGAGGGAACAATTGAGGTCTGGCTTGCATATTGACTTTGGTCCTTCTGCTTGTTCCCATGACGCACTTAAGCGGAAGCGCGTTGGGTGCTTGGTCAACACTTTAGCACAACGAGCTTATATTGCGTTTAGGTTCTTTGAGGAGAGAGTGAAACTTATTGAAATCTCAAGAGGTAAAATGGAGCGGGCAACGGGGATCGAACCCGCGACCCTCGGCTTGGGAAGCCGATGCTCTACCAGCTGAGCTATGCCCGCTTTTTAGTCACTATCCGAAGTCCTTAGTCATCAATCAGAATTCAACCAATATAAGAAATGATTGGAGATTGTCAAGGGTATTTTGATTTGAAGTTTAATCTCCTGAGCACTGGATACCTCAGCCTCCCCCTTAAATGCACTTCAGACTACTTTCAGATCCATGGGGAGCTGGGTTAATATCTCTGCTCCCTTTGAGGTGACCCGAATCATGTCCTCGATTCGAACTCCTCCCCAATCCGGAATATAGATGCCAGGTTCAACGGTAAAAACCATTCCCTCCTGAACAGACCTTTATTTTCCCTATTGACTACAGGATCTTCATGAACGGCAAGGCCAACGCCATGGCCGGTCCCGTGACCGAAATATTCCCCATATCCGCATTTTCGAATATGGTCCCTTGCTGCTTCATCCACTTCGTGGATAGGGATGCCGGGTCGGACCAGTTCAATCGCTTTGTCATGAGCCTCCTTCACGATCTGATAAATCTTCTTCTGTTCTGAGGATGGTTTTCCGCAGACCACCGTGCAGGTCTGATCGGAATGGTATCCCTGAAACCTTGAACCAAAATCGAACAGAATGAAATCGCCTTTTTCAATCCGTTTCTCACTTGCTTTCCCATGGGGAAGGGCGGATCGTTTCCCGGAGGCGACGATGATATCGAAGCCAATGGCTTCAGCCCCGTTTCTTCTTCATAAAGAATTCCATCTCCAGGGCGATTTCTCTCTCCAGACGCCTTCCTTAAGCATTTCCATGACGTGCAGAAAGGCCTTTGATGAGATATCAATGGCCTTTCGAATCAGAGCCAATTCTTGATCATCCTTGACGGCCCTTAAATTTTTCATCTCATCCTCCAGCGGAATGAGATTGCCTCATTGGCCAATTTCTCTGAAAGGGATTGATAGGATGAGAAGGGCAGGGAAGTGGATTCGAAACCAATTCTTTAATTTCAAATCTAAAAAGAGGGAGGCAATCCCATCCATTTTCTTTTTGTAATGGATGATCTGGGATCCCTTGACCTCCTCCTCGGCCTGGGTCCAGTATCGGGAATCTGTAAGAAAGAAGGCTTCTCTTTGGGTGAGAAGCAAGGCGCCATCACTGCCTGTAAAGCCACAAAGGTAACGAATATTTTCAAGACTGCTGAAGAGGATTCCATCCAGATGATTTGATTCCGAACGATTTTCCGAACAGATCTTTAGCCGTCCTCATAAAGAGAATTTTCCCTCAAGCTCTTTTCCGTTTCCGAATGTTGGCCAACCATTTCTCGAAGGAGCCGAATCTTTTCTTCAGTGGAACGGAGGCAGATTGATCGGATAAGAGGAGGGGAGAGCTTAATTTCTCTTTCACTCAATTCTTTCAATCTCTCTTTGTATCTCCTTGTCGAAGGGTCTTTTTCAGAAAGGGCTTTAAAAATTTCATATGCCTCTTGAAAATGGCCCTGTTGGAAATAGATTTCGGCCAATGTTTTTGTCATATTCGGTCCATGGAGTACCCATCGATAAAGATTATCTTTCAAAGTTAGAAGATAATCCCTAAAAAGTCAAGCCGAGGCATTGACACAGGTGGAATATAAAATAATATTTATAGGTTTTGATCAAGAAAGGAGAACGTTATGGAAAAGAAATATCTATTTTCACCCGGACCGACGATGCTTCCGCCGGAGGTGCTTCTCAAGATGGCAGAACCCATCATGCACCACCGGGAGCCAGAGTTTGAAAAAATCTTTGCCGAGATCAGGGAAGGGTTAAAATACCTTTTCCAGACAAAGAATGAAGTCTTGGTCTTCACCTCCTCCGGAACCGGTGCGATGGAAGGGGCGGTCTCCAATATCCTTTCCAAAGGGGATAAGGCCCTGGTGGTTCGGGGAGGAAAGTTTGGCGAGAGATGGGGAGAGATCTGCAAGGCCTATGGGATCGAGTTTATTCCCATCGATGTGGAGTGGGGAAAGGCCGTTGATCCTGAGACGGATTCAAGAAATACTGAAATCTGATCCTTCCATTCGAGCGGTTTATACGCAAGCCAGTGAGACCTCGACGGGAGTGAGACATCCCATCAGAGAGATTGCGGAGATTGTTAAGAAATATGAGGATACGGTCATCGTGGTGGATGCGATTACAGGGATCGGGGTATTCGATATCCCGATGGATGAGTGGGGGCTTGATGTGGTGATCAGCGGTTCCCAAAAGGCCTTGATGCTGCCACCTGGGCTTTCCTTTGCTGCCTTAAGTGATAAGGCATGGAGGTTTGTGGAGAGATCGAACTTGCCGAAATATTATTTTGACTTTAAGAAGGAGTTGAAGTCTGCGCAGAAGAATCAGAGTTCCTATACCCCGGCCATTTCCTTATTCGTGGGACTGAGAGAGTCGCTCAACCTGATTCGAAAAGAGGGTCTGGAGGCGGTTTTCCGGCGACATGAAAAGTTGGCGGCAGCCACCCGTGCAGCAGTGAAGGCATTGGGCCTTGAACTCTTATGCCCCTGATTCACCAAGCAATGCCCTGACAGCGGTCAAGATTCCGGAAGGGATCGATGGAGAGAAATTGCAGAATCTGTTTTTTGAGAAGTTTGGAATCACTGTGGCGGAAGGCCAGGATCGGGCAAAGGGCAAGATCATTCGAATTGCCCATCTTGGATATTATGAGAGACTGGATATGGTCATGGTCATTTCAGCTCTGGAGATGCTTTTGAAGGAGATGGGTTATGCCTTTGAACTGGGAACAGGGGTCATGAAGAGCAGGCATGAAGAGAGTATTTGATTGGAGATTGGAGGCAGACTAGATTCACGGATCCAATCATAGCGGTTTGAAGGTGATGCAATCGGAGATGGAAATGGAAGAGATTAAAAGGTATTGATCAGCGATCCTTTATCGAAAAAGGGATTGGAAATATTAGGAAAGGCTAAAAACCTGAAATATGATCTCAAACCGGGTCTTCCCCGGAAGAATTGAAAAAAATCATCCCGGAATATGATGCGATCATTGTAAGAAGTGAGACGAAATTGAAGGCTGAGATCATCGAGGCGGCAGACCGGTTGAAAGTCATTGGAAGGGCAGGGATTGGTCTGGACAATGTGGACCTTCCTGCGGCCACCAAGAAGGGGATCGTGGTGATGAATACTCCTCAGGAGAATGCCATTGCAGCCGCAGAGCATACGATCGCCATGATGCTTTCGATCTCGAGAAAGATTCCCCAGGCAACGAGCTTCGATGAAGGCGGGCAAATGGGAAAAGAAAAAATTTATGGGGGTGGAACTTTATAATAAGACCCTTGGGATTATTGGCATAGGGGTCATCGGGACGATCGTTGCCGATCGGGCAAGGGCATGAAGATGAAGGTGATTGCTTATGATCCTTATATTTCAAAGGAAGTGGCGGAGAAAAAAGGAGTCGACCTGGTATCTTTGGATGAGCTGCTGAGCCGATCTGATTTCATCAGCGTTCACACTCCCCTTACAGAGGAGACGCGAAATCTCATCGATAAGAATGCCTTTAGAAAGATGAAGGATGGGGTGATTTTGATCAATTGTGCCCGAGGAGGAATCGTCAACGAAAAGGACCTTTACGAAGCCATTAAAGGAGGAAAAGTGGCTGGAGCGGCATTAGATGTTTTTGAAAAAGAGCCTGCCATTGGAAATCCCCTTTTTGAATTAGAGGAAGTGATCAGTACTCCCCATTTGGGAGCCTCTACCGCGGAGGCCCAAGAGAATGTGGCCATCGCCATTGCCCAACAGATGGTCGATTATTTAACTTTGGGGGAGGCTCGAAATGCGGTGAACCTTCCGATGGTCAGCCCGGATATCCTCCCCTTTATGAGGCCATACCTTAAATTGGGGGAGAAACTCGGAAGCTTTTTAGGCCAGATTTCAAACTATGCCATTGAAGAAGTGGTGATCGAATATCATGGTGAGGTAGTGGAGTATGGGACAAAGCCCATCACAACTTCGGTTTTGAAGGGCCTCCTGACACCTTTTGTGCGTGAGACAGTCAACTTCGTCAACGCTCAGGTCATGGCCAAGGAGAGAGGGATAAGGATCACAGAGTCCACCAGTGCCGACGCAGAGGATTTTGCAAGTTTGATTGCCATTACCGCCCGATCGAAGATGGAGCAAAATTATATTGCCGGGACACTTTTCGGGAGAAAAGAATTGCGGATCGTCAAGCTTAACGATTTTTTCATCGAAGCCATTCCAGAAGGTTATATCCTGTTAGTCAATAATTATGATCAGACCCGGAGTGATTGGGAATATCGGGGCTGCCTTGGGAAGCCGAAATATCAATATTGCCACCATGCAATTTGGTCGGGACCAAATGGGGGGTAATGCGATCTCGCTACTTCATTTAGATACCCCCTTACCCACAGGAATGTTGGGTGAGATCTTGAGACTGCCGAATATTATCTCAGTTCGCCAAATTCAACTGTAATTTTCAAAAAAAGTGGAGGGCGTGATTTCATATGGCCAGTGTCGTAATCGTAGGAGCCCAATGGGGAGATGAAGGCAAAGGGAAGATCGTTGACCTGTTGACTCAGTATGCGGATATGGTAGTACGATTTCAGGGGGGGAATAATGCTGGTCATACGATCGTTTTAAAGGATGAAAAGTTTATCCTTCATCTTATTCCTTCGGGTATCTTTTATGAAAATAAGAAATGTTTGATCGGAAACGGGGTGGTGCTAGATCCGGCAGTACTGTTTGAAGAGATTGCCGAGATTAAGAGAAGGGGATACTTTAAAGATGATTCACAATTGATGATCAGTGAGGAGACTCACCTCATCCTCCCCTACCATCGGAAGATCGATGTTGCGAGAGAACGAATCTTCAAGATTGGTACGACGGGTCGGGGGATCGGACCAGCCTATGAGGATAAGGTGGCCCGTTGTGGTATTCGAGTGGTTGACCTGTTGGATGAAAAAATATTTCGGGAAAAGTTAGAACAGAACCTTACCCAGAAAAATATCTATTTAGTTCAAATATTAAAGGAGAAGAGTTTTGAGTTTTCAGAAATTTTTGATGAATACCTTCATTTTAAGAGGCAACTTGAAAAATACGTGAGGGATACTTCCTTCGTCCTTTATGAAGAAATTCAAAAAGGGAAGCATATTCTTTTTGAAGGGGCACAGGGAGCCCTTTTAGATCTGGATCATGGAACCTATCCTTATGTCACTGCCTCCAATACCGTGGCGGGCAATGCCTGCGCAGGTTCAGGAATTGGTCCTACTATGATTGACTCAGTGATCGGTGTGGCAAAGGCATACACCACCCGTGTAGGAGAAGGCCCCTTTCCCACTGAACTGAAAGACCATTTAGGGGAGAAAATTCGTGAAAGGGGAGGGGAATACGGATCAACCACAGGGAGACCAAGGAGATGTGGTTGGTTTGATGCGGTCATTGTCAATCATTCCGTTCGGATCAACGGTATCCAGAGGATGGCGATCACTAAGTTGGATGTATTAAATGATTTTGACAAGATCAAGATCTGTGTGGGTTACCGCTTGAATGGAAAGGTCTATCATCATGTTCCTTCGAACCTTGAAATGTTGAAAAACTCCGAACCCGTCTATGAGGAACTGGATGGATGGAAGACGGAAATTAAAGAAGCGAGAAATTTTTCAGAGCTTCCTCCCAATGCGCAGCGTTATATTCGAAGGATCGAGGAATTGATCCATACAAAAATTACGATGATTTCCGTGGGTCCGGAGAGGAATGAGACAATAGAAGTTCAAAACCCTTTTTTAGAGAGAGCTCTGAAAAACTCATAAACGCTCTCGTGATTACAGAGATTTCAAAAGAAGATTACACAGATTTTCTTGGCTTTTCAACGCACTTTTATCTGTGGTATCGGTTCCTAATCGGTGTCATCAGAGATTCCAGACTTTTCCGGAAATCTCTTAGATTTTGCTTGACAATTCAATAGGTTTTCTCTTACTTTGAATTTTAGATGGGCCGTTAACTCAGGCGGTAGAGTATCTGCCTTTTAAGCAGAGAGTCGCTGGTTCGAGTCCAGTACGGCCCACCATTTCAAATTTGGAATTCGGAATGCGGATTTCGGAATTATTCTTTATACTAATTCCGCATTCTGCAATCCCCATTCCGCAATTAAAAGAGGTCCCCATCGTCTAGCCAGGTCAAGGACATCGGCCTTTCACGTCGATAACAGGGGTTCAAATCCCCTTGGGGACGCCAGAAAATTGCGAGGGGTTGGCGATTTCAGTCAACCTCTTATTTTTTCTCATGTTTACAAATTAAAACCCTTATCAGCCGAGCAATGATTGAAGAAATTTTTACAAATCTATACAGAATAGAAATTCCCCTCCCGAAGAATCCTCTAAAAGCTATCAATTCATATGTGATAAAGGCCTCGGAACGAAATTTGATCATTGATACAGGGTGGAATCAAGATGAGTGTATGAATGCCATGCTGGCTGGTTTGAGGGAACTTGGAGTCGATATAAAAAAAACGGATTTTTTTATTACTCATTTACATTCAGATCATCTTGGCCTCGTTTCAACCCTCGCCCCAGATACTTCGAAGATATTCTTTAACCAGCCCGATGCTGATCGGTTTAATTCCGGTATCCGTTTGAATGATTTCGTTAACTTTGCTCGATTGAATGGGTTTTCTGAAGATGAGCTTCAAGCGGCCCTTCATAGCCATCCCGGTTTTAAATACAGAGCAAAGGTTCACTTGGATTTTCATATTTTAAAAGAATACGATACGATAAACATTGGAGACTATCTCTTTAGATGTGTTGAAACCCCTGGCCATACTTGGGGGCATATGTGTCTTTACGAACCCAACAAAAAGATCTTCGTGGCTGGAGATCATATTCTTAATTATATAACGCCCAACATTCAATTATGGTCTGATGACAGGAACCCTTTAAAGGAATATTTGGCCAGTTTAGACAAGGTCTATAGGTTCGATATTGAACTTGTATTGCCCGGTCATAGAAGTATTTTTAGGAATTGTAAAGAGAGAATTCAAGAGTTGAAATATCACCACCAGAAGAGGCTGGATGAGATTATTTCTATTTTAGAAAAAGGGAGCCAGAATGCTTTTCAAATAGCATCGAAGATGAGCTGGGAAATTATCTACGACTCTTGGGATCTGTTCCCAGTGACTCAAAAATGGTTTGCTATCGGAGAGGCGATCTCTCACCTGAAATATCTTGAGGAAAAGAAAATAATACAAAGGGAAATGGAGGGCCAGACGATCATTTTTCACCTCTAACTCACTTGAAGAATTCAGAACACCTCTGAGCATCCAAAGCAGAAGCTCTGGGTGACCCCAGGCCAAGGAAGGTTTGAAAATGGCGGAATAAAACATTTATTGTAAGCTTTCACGCTGGCAATATGGGGAACTTATCCTGAACATCATCAAAGGAAATCTCCTTAGGGACGCCAGGAAATTTTAGAGGGTTAGTAAATCTTGCTAACCCTCTATTTTTTTATCATCTTTACCCCGTTAGAAATAATGCCCTACTGCTCTGCCACGGGGTTTAATGCCCCGCTGGAATTTCTAACGGGGTTTACTTCCCTTCTTTTTTATGTTATGAAAAAATGCAAAATTGTCCAAGGGTGAGGTGAATCTAAATTTATGAATTTTTCACTTCAACGGAAATGGAGATGGTTTTGGGTTATTTTAGGAGGGTTGGTTCTTCTTTCTATTTATCAATATAACTCCCAATTATGGACTAAAGTCATTAATCTTTGCGATCTTCTTCACAATCGGCACCAATTAAAAATAACCCTCCTTTCCTACGGGCCTTATTCTCCTTTAGCTTATATTTTACTTCAAGTTCTACAAGTGATTATTGCTCCAGTCCCAGGAGGGGCCGTGGAGTTCTTGGGAGGGTATCTGTTCGGCGAATGGGCAGGTTTTTTATATTCAATGATCGGTTCCATATTAGGTTCATGGGTTGCCTTCAGTTTGGCAAGGGTTTTTGAAAAATATGCTGTTGAAAAGTTTGTTTCACCGAAGAACATTAAAAAATTCGATTATTTAATGGGCCATGAAGGGGTCATCATCAGTTTTCTTCTCTTCTTAATCCCTGGTTTTCCAAAGGACGCCTTATGTTACCTCTTGGGTCTGACCCCCATGCATATAGGTATTTTCCTTTTCATTTCCACCCTTGGAAGGATACCTGGGACATTGATGGCCGTTCTTCAAGGGGCGAAGGCTTTCAATCATCAATATATAAGTTTTTTTATCCTCTTAGGAATATCCAGTCTGGGAATCTTAGTTTTTTATATCTATCATGAAGCAATTCACCATTGGGTTAAAAAACTAAGAAGTATCAAACCATAGATATGAGGTGCAGAAGATAGGATGTGATAATGACATCAGTAGTGAAAGAGGATAAAGAAGGAAAAGGGTCCACAGATTTCATTTTAGACCTCTATGTAAACCTTTTGCTGGAAATTTGGGAGATGGTATCGGCTTTGGTCGGGGAGACTGTTTTAGCACTTCTTTTTGTCTCAGCCATTCGAAAAATTGGAGAAAAGCATCCCTTCCTCATTTTGCTGAAAGTGTCTGAAGAAGGTATTGCATTGAATGAAATGAGAGAGAAGGGGAAGAGCCTCTCCTCTTTAGAAATCCATCGAGGTTTTCAAAGCCTGATTAATCATCTCTTCCAACTTTTTTCAACATTGGCAGAAGGAGTGATCAATAAAGAGCTCTTTCCGAAGGTCATCCCAAAAGTCAAAGAAGCCGACCGAATCATTTCCTTAAAATAGGGAAAGCCTGTGAGGCTCATTTTTAAAAATCTAAACATCCTCCGATCTACCCTCAATGCTATCAGTTCGACCTCTGATACCAGGGAAATCATCGAATCCGCTGGAACGAACCTCCCCACCCTGTTTAACTTCTCCTCATTTGGGGTGTTCTGGAAAACGGGTCTTCTTCTCACCCTTTATCAAGAAGAGTCCTGTCCACCTTCCTTCACCCAAAGTGTGGTGGAAAATATGGTCAAAGTTTTTTCAATCTTCGGAGAAGAGTCTATTGATGTCAAACGAATTAACCTCCAAGTAGAGAAAAGAAAGTTGAAGCTCCCTCAGGCGATCGATCCACGTGCTACTTTGAAGTCCCACCTTACGTTGCCACTGGCAGCGGAGGGAGAGATCATGGGTTGCATCTCACTCGATAGCGATCAACCCAATGCTTTCGATACACAAGATCTGCAATTTTTTTCTGTAATCGGATACCAGATGGCAGCGACTCTAAAACATTTTCAGAAGCTCAATTCGATCAAGGATATGGCCATCTATGATACGCTGACCAACCTTCATAATCGGAGGCACTTTGAGGAGAGGCTTGGAGCTGAAACCCAGAAATCTTTTTTAAGTAATAGTCCTCTTTCATTGATCATGGTGGATGTTGATTATTTTAAGAAGGTGAATGATACTTTCGGACATGATGCAGGCGATCAGGTCCTTTGCAAGATTGCCTCCTTATTGAAAAATTCTGTTCGGAAGGATGATACGGTGGCTCGTTATGGAGGGGAAGAGTTTGTTCTGATATTGCCTGGGGCCAAATTGGAAGTGACGGCCATCATCTCAGAACGCATTCGACAACTGGTTGAAACCACTCTTTTCGATATCGGACAAAGTCAAATGAATATAACGATCAGCATTGGAATCTCCAATCTTCCAACCCATCGAGCGAGGTCGAAAGAAGAATTGATCAAGATGGCAGACCAGGCTCTCTATCATGCAAAAAGGGGAGGACGTAATCAAGTATGCATTTTTGCGGGATATTCGAATGAATGAATTCCCCCACCTTTGGAGAATCGAGGAGATAAAAAAAGGCACACCCTAAAGGGTGTGCCTTTTTATTAAGATTCACTTTCTAACTACTTCTTAGGTGCTTCTTTTGGTGCTTCCTTCTTCGGTGCGGCCTTTGGTGCAGCCTTTGGTGCAGCTACCTTGATTGCTACAGCAGTCATTTTGTCGCCAACCTTTTGATATTCGACAGTGGCGCTCATCCCCTTCTTGAGATCAGCAAAAGAAAGAGTGTCTTTCCCTCTTGTAATTTTTGTTTTGTCATCTGTAGCAAAAGTTAGAGTCTTATCCTCCTTCTTCACCTTCCCCTTGACGTCGATGGCCTTTGCCATTTCATCAATCTTTTCAATTGCACCAGAAAATTTCTCTATCTTTGCCGGCTTAGGTTTTTCTGGCGCAGGAGCTGATGCGGGAGCAGGTGTTGCTGTGGGTTTTGGAGCTGGGGCAGGGGTTGCTGCCATGACTCCAGAGACAAAAGCTACTAAAGTAAGCAATGCAACTAAGAGAATCATCTTCTTCATTCTATTTCACCTCCTTCTTTTGGGGGATTTTTCTAAATCTAAGAATAGAAGGAGCAAAATGAGTGCCAATGATAGCCCTGAATGTGTAATTTGTAACTTATTTAAATAATTAGGTAAATTTTAAGTGGGCCAATTCGGATAGGAAGAAAAATGTTTCAAAATGCAACACTTTCAAAATTGTGCTGTAAATTACAACAACTACTCTTTTTCCAATATCCGGTAAAGGGTTGTTCGGTCAATACCCAAAATTTCTGATGCCTTCTTCTTATTGCCCTTGGTTTCTTCAAGGACCTGGAGCACATACCTTTTTTCTATTTCTTTTAAAGGTAGTAATTTTCCTATCGGTAAGGATTCAGGCCCTTTCATTTCTTCAAACATGTTTCTGGGAAGGTCTTCGGGAAGGATAATGGGATGCGTTGAAAAAATGACTGCTCGTTCTATGGTATGCTCCAACTCCCGTACATTTCCTGGCCATGAATATCGGATGAGTATTTCGAGGACCTCCGGGGAGATATGGGATATACTCTTTTTATTCTCTTCAGAAAATTTATGGAGAAAATGGTTGGCCAAGAGTGGTATGTCCTCCTTCCGCTCTCTCAATGGAGGAAGAGTGATTGAAACGACATTGAGTCGATCGAAGAGGTCCTCTCTGAACTTTCCACTTTTCACAAGAGGGTCTAACGATTGATTCGTAGCTGCGATCACCCGCACATCCACCTTGATACTTTCCGTTCCACCTACTCTTTTTATTTCATGCTCCTGCAGAAATCTCAAAAGTTTGGTTTGCATCGAGAGACTAAGGTTGCTCACTTCATCAAGAAAAAGTGTTCCCCCATCCGCTTCTTCGAGCAGGCCCCTTTTTGCAGAGTGGGCTCCCGTGAAGGCGCCCCGGACGTGACCGAATAACTCACTTTCCATGAGCGTCTCTACCAATGTTGCACAATCGACGGGGATAAAGGGTTGGTCATTTCTAAGGCTATTGTAATGGATGGAACGAGCCACCAGTTCTTTTCCTGTACCCCTCTCCCCGTAGAGGAGAACCGTAGATTTTGTGTCCGCCACTTTAGCGATCGTCTTATACACTTGAAACATTTGAGGGGTTCGTCCAATGACATTTTTGAATTGGTACTTGCTCAGAAGCTCCTGGCGATAAAATCTGTTTTCCCGAAGAAGCCTTTTCTTCTCTAAGGCCCTCTGAACGGTGAATTTGATCTCTTCAAGTTTAAAGGGCTTGCTGATGTAGTCAAAAGCCCCCTCCCGGATTGCCTCGATGGCAGTTTCAATCGATCCAAAGGCGGTGATCATGATCACGGTGGTCTCAGGAGCAATCTTCTTAAAAGACTTGAGGACTTCCATCCCGTCCTTATCTCCCATCCGCACATCTGTGATGATGATATCAAAAATACTGTCCGATCCTTGAGCAATGGCTTCTTCACCGCTCAAAGCAGTTGCGACGTCATAGCCCTCCTTAGAGAGGACTTCCTTGAGAAGATTGACGGTGACGGGATCGTCATCCACGACCAAAAGATGGCCTGATGTCTTGTTCATCGATTTCTTTTCCTTGAGGAATGGGGATGAGGACGAAAAACGTACTTCCTTTCCCAACTTCACTTTCTACATCCAATTTTCCAGAGTGTTCTTGAATGATCTTCTCACAGATGGCCAATCCCAATCCCGTTCCTTCTCCTATCTTCTTTGTGCTGAAGAAGGGATCGAAAATCCTCTTCTTCGATTCATCCGTGATGCCGATGCCAGTATCGGTGATCGAGATTTTCAACCATTTCCCATTCTCTGAGGGGGATTGGGGCAAAACCTCTTGGGTTTTGATCACCAATAGCCCCCCATTCGGCATGGCGTCGAGAGCATTCGTGATGAGGTTGAGAAAAACAGTTTGTAGGTGCGTTGGGTCTCCCAGGACATGCGGGAGACCTGGAGAGAGAGAGGAGAAAAGTTTTATATTCCGGGAAAAAAGCCATGGTTCACTCAGTTGGATCAGTTCTCGGAGAATCTCATTGACATCCAGAGGCCTCAATTGCGGTTTAGGTTGTCGGGTAAAGGAGAGAAGGTTTTTGACCGAATCTGCCAAACGGTCCAACTGAGATTCAATGATTTTAAGTCGGTCTTGATCGGTGAATGAGAAATTCCCTTCCTGTAGCATGAGTTGAATATAACCGGAGATAGAATTGAGGGGGGTGCCGATTTGGTGCGCCATCATTGCTGTGACTTGCCCCAATGCAGCGAGTTTTTCGGATTGGCTCAACTGTCTTTGGGATTCGAATAAGGCTTCGTTGAGGAGTCTCAGCTCTTCGTTTCTTTTGGCCAATTCTGAGGTGGCCTCTTCGATTCTTCGAGTTAATTCTTCGTTGAATTGGTTGACCTGGGAGAGAAGTTGAACATTTTGTTGATGGGCCTCTTGGATCGTCTTGAGCATCCGATTAAAATGTCTTCCCAGCTCTCCCAATTCATCCTGACCCCGAATATGGGCTTCCGTCTCTAAGTTGCCTTTTTCAGCGTAGGACATAGCCTCCACCAATTTCTGAATTGGATTTCCGACCAGTTTCCCAAAAAGGAGGGTCAAAGTAATCAGGATGGTGAGGATGCTGAAGAAGGTCAGAATGAAGGCTCGATCTCTTTTTTTACTCAAATAACTTTTGGCCTCGTTCAAGGAACTGAGTATCCGGATTCCTCCGATTACATTTTTCCCAGAATGGAGAGGGACGAT
Organism: uncultured delta proteobacterium; assembly: GCA_963739325.1. Classification (GTDB taxonomy): domain Bacteria; phylum Desulfobacterota; class BSN033; order BSN033; family UBA1163; genus CAVTZZ01. Next base: position 52,590 of record CAVTZZ010000022.1, read on the forward strand.
CACCTCTAATCGTTTCTCCTCCTCTACTTCTGGGAATGAGGAGAGATGTTTGTCCTTTTTCAGACGTTTGATTTGATCATTGGATAAGGTCAATCCAGTCCTGTGGACATTTAATTTGGAACTGGAGACGATGGTTTCCCATCCTTTTGTAGAAAAAAGAAATATATCTATTTCCATCAAGCTGGGTCGACTTAATAACCACTCCTCCACTTCCTCGCGGATGTGAGGGAGATTACTCATGATCTTTTGATCTGGAATCCCAACATCGATCTGCTTTGCAATATAGAGAGTTCGATCCAGGTAAAGGTTGATTTGGTCTCTTTTTGAGAAGTGATAGTCTAAATAGCTGGAAATAAAGAGAACCCCGACGACAATGAAAATAATAAGGGAGGTGATCTTGGCCTTCAATCCGAAAGGTTTTTTGGGAATCCATCGACGGATCAGAGATCTGATCCATTGGTTGAAAAGGGATAAGGATGTGACTTTAAAAGTTTGCAATGTTGAACCCCTAGTTCTACATATCCATTTCAAATGGACGATACCGACCTACCCCTTTTTCTTTCAATGATTTTAGCCAATAGGACCCCAATCTCGAATAAGAGATAGAGGGGACCTCCCATTAAGGCCATGTTGAAGACATCTGGCGTTGGTGTGATAACGGCGGCAGCCACTGCAATGAGTAAGATAGCATACCTACGATTTCGAGTCAAAAATGCTACCTTGACCACGTTGATGTAACTTAATAAGGCGAGGATCAAGGGAAGTTCAAAGGTTAAGCCAAATCCAAAGATGAAAACTGTACAGAAGGAGACGTATTTCCCTACAGAGATCATCGGCTTGATATGGGCAGATTGATACCCTAAAAGGAATTGAACACCGAAGGGTAAGGTTACAAAGTAACAAAAAAAAGCGCCGAGATAAAAAAGGAAAATAGCGGTGAGAAGGATGGGAGCATCAGACTTCAGACCTTTCAGACGGAACAGAGGAGCGAAGGACTTCCAGACCTGGTAAAAGATGATTGGAATAGAGAAGAAAAGGCTCACATAAAGGGTCAATTTGAGGAGGGATAGAAATGTCTCGGGAATGCCAAAGGCAACCAGATCCACTCGAAGGTTTGTGCTATAGAGATGGTGAAGTAATGTTTTGGAAAAGGGGAAAAGACCGATACCGATGAGAACAATGGCAATGATCATTCGGAGGAGGCCTTTTCTTAACTGAGCCAGGGCTTGAAAGATCTCGTTGCGATTCATATGGATCTCGAGTTTAATGTAACATAAAAGGTCGTCTGCTTAAAGTGTTTGATCGAGAGCTCTGAAAAACTACTACACGCTCTTTTGATTACAGAGATTTTTGAACTTTTCAGAAATCTCTATGAGATCGGGGTTGACAAAGATTAAAAACAGGGGTATACCGAAATAAAGTTGATGTGTATCTGTCGTGTCTACTGGCAGGCACGACGCAAGTGTGGATATTTCTGAGATGAAATTGAGAGTGGGGATTACTTACAATTTAAAAAAGGATTTACCCTATCGAGAAAATCAACCCATGGATGATTTAGAAGAGTTCGATGCAGAGGAGACGATCGATGCCATCCGGGACGTTCTCAAAAGCGATGGACACGAAGTGATCAAATTGGGTGGGGACACTGGTTTGATCGACCGCTTGAGGCAGACCTCGATCGATATCGTATTCAATATTGCCGAAGGTCTTCGAGGTCGAAACAGAGAAGCTCATATCCCCGCCCTCTTAGAATTTCTGAACATTCCTTATACAGGTTCTGATCCTCTCACCCTCTCTCTCACTTTAGACAAATCGATGGCAAAAAGGATCGTGATGAGCGAGAAGATTCCAACGCCTCGATTTAAAAAAGTGGAGAGGATGGAGGATCTCGATGATGTAGACCTTGAGTACCCTCTTTTCGTGAAGTTGTGTGATGAGGGATCGAGCAAAGGGGTTCGGTTGGATTCAAAAATTTTGGATTCTCGATCTTTGAAAGAGAAGGCGAGATGGCTTTTTACAACCTATGGTTCACCTCTTCTGGTGGAGGAGTTTGTCAGTGGTCCCGAGTTCACGGTGGGCATTCTCGGCAATGAGAATCCGGCCGTGCTGGGCGTCATGCAGATTGAGATCAAGGGAAGCCCCCCCGATGAAGCCATTTATTCCCTGGAGGTGAAAAGGGAATGGGAGAAAAAGGTTGCGTTACCATTGTCCTCCTTCCATCAGTTTTCCTCTTTTAAAAAAGATCGAGGAGGTAGCCCTCCGATCTTATCAAGTCCTGGGATGCCGTGATGTATCGAGAGTGGACATCCGTGTGAATAAAGATGAGACCCCCTACTTTTTAGAGATCAACCCCCTTCCAGGTCTCTCCCCTGTCTATGGAGATCTTCCGATCATGGCAGAGCGAATGGGATGGGATTATGGCCGGTTGGTCAAGACTATTTTTCATCACGCCCTCAAGCGGAATGGTTTGATGGAGGAATGAATTCGGCATGAATCGACCCGATCAAGACCTTTATGAGATTCTTTTAAAAAATTTCAAGGAGGCTGTGGTCTTTGCCGATGCACAAAGCCGAATCCAAATCTTCAATCCTGTTGCAGAGAAGTATTTTGAGATCAGTGGGAAACAGGTCTTGGGGAAGAAATTGGAGAGGGGGATTCCCTATAAAAATATTCGAAAACAATTTGATTTCGTATACGATAAGAAGGAAAGCAACCACGATGTCGAATTGGCCATCCATGTTCCAGCAGTCCCTTCTTCAGAGAGTAAGGCACGGTTACTTTACTGTAACTTTTATCCCATCTTTGATAAAGGAGCAAAGTTCTTGGGATGTTTGGCCACGTTTTCCGATGTCACGGAGAAAGGGTTGCTCTTAAGGGAGATCAGTAAGAGTCGAGATCTTTCCACCATCGGAGTCCTGGCCAGATGGATGGCCCATGAAATTCGCAATCCATTGAGTTCTCTAAACATCAATATTGAATTATTGAGGGAAGAGTTAAAGGAAGAGGTTCATCTTTCCCAGAAAGAGGAGATTCACTCTCTTCTCAATTTTATCAGCTATGAAACCCTCCGGTTGGAGAACAATCTGAAAGATTTTTTGGATTTTAATCGTCTCCCGCCTCTAAAATTTGAATGGGTCCAACTCAATGAAGTATTGGACTCGGTGGTTCGCGTTTTGGGGTCAGATGCCCAGATGAAAAATGCAAAGATCGATACTCACTTTCAGAAAAATTTGCCCATGGTGAAGATCGATGTGAGCCAGTTCAATTTAGCGATTTCCAATCTTCTGATTAATAGTATTCAAGCCGTTTCCCAGAAGGGTGAAATCCATCTCTTCACTCGGGGATCGAAGAAAAATATTTTTGTCGTCATCCAAGACAATGGGATGGGGATATCGAAAGAACATCTCCCCAAAATCTTTGATTTTATGTTCAGCACGAAACCGACAGGATCTGGCTTAGGACTCTCCATCGCTAAAAAGATTATTTCAGACCATCATGGAGAAATCTCTGTAAAAAGCGAAGTCAATAAGGGTTCCCTCTTCAGGATCAGAATCCCCATCAGTCCGAAGGGAAACTAAACCCACATGGAATAATGGAAGGATGGAATGTTGGGCAATGGCGAAGAAGAAAATAAGTTCAGACAGGACGTCTTTTTTTGAAATCCATCATTCCACTATTCCAATATTCCAATCTTGAGGAGTTTGAATAAAGAAGAGCCTAATGAGATTCTAGGATCGTGAACGTATGGAGAAAAAAGTTATCTTGGTCGTAGAGGATGACTCATCCGTTGGGGAAAGCCTTCGTCTCCTCTTGAAGAAAAAGGGGTATACCATTCTCTTGGCCCAGAATGGGAAGGAAGGTCACCATGTCTTCCGGCAAGAGGCCGTGGATCTGGTCATCACAGACGTAGTGATGCCAAAGATGGATGGGATCCAACTTTTGGAAGCGGTGAAGTCTCTGCGACCTGAGACGGAAGTGATCGTCATCTCCGCCCAAGGAACAATCGAGAAGGCCGTTCAAGCGATGAAATTGGGTGCCTTCGATTTTATTGAAAAACCGATCAATCCCAGAGTCATTTCTCTCTTAGTGGAAAGGGCCTTGGAGAAACAGACGCTGATCCTTCAAAACCGAGATTTACGCTCAAAATTGGAGGATAAATTTCATTTCAAAAATATTATCGGAAGAAGTGAGAAGATGGTTAAAATATTCGAACTCATTGACCATATTGCCCCCTATGACAGCTCCGTTCTCATCATCGGCGAGAGTGGTACGGGGAAGGAGTTGATTGCAAATGCCATTCATTACCGCAGCCCGCGGGCATCCATGCCCTTCATTAAGGTGAGTTGCGCTTCCTTAAGTGAAGGGATTATCGAGAGCGAACTCTTTGGCCATGAAAAAGGAGCCTTCACTGGCGCGATCACTTCCCGTAAGGGACGATTCGAAGCGGCCCATCAAGGGACCCTCTTTTTAGATGAGGTGGAGGATATCCCTCCCGCAACTCAAATCAAACTTTTACGAGTTCTCCAGGAGAGTGAATTTGAGAGGGTGGGTGGAAATAAAACCATCAAAGTCAATATCCGAATCATTGCTTCAAGTAATCGCGATCTTCAGGAAGCGGTCAGGAAGGGGGCATTTCGGGAGGATCTCTATTATCGTTTGAATGTGGTGAATATCAAACTGCCTGCATTGAGGGATCGGAGAGAAGACATTCCTTTTTTGGTCAATTTTTTTATTGAAAAATTCAATCAAAAATATCGTATGAAGGTGAAGGGAATTTCACAGAGGGCTATGAACCTACTGATGGATTATCAATGGAACGGGAATGTCAGGGAGTTGGAAAATACGATCGAATCCATCTTAGTCATCAACAGTCCCGAGGTGTTAGACCTCCAGCATCTCCCTCAAGAGATCAGAGAATATAAGGAGAGACCGGAGGTGATCCCGATCAAGATAGGGACACCTCTTGAAGAAGTGGAGAGGGAGATGTTGGCTCAAACCCTAAAGGCAACAAAAGGGAATAAGCGCCGAGCGGCAGAGTTATTGGGAGTTAATGTTCGAACGATTCACAGCAAAATGGAAGGAATGCATGAACCCCATTCCGCATAAATGAGGCTCGACAAATCCAAAAGAATGACAAATAGTCACAGTTATTAAAATTGATTTTAAGAAGGATGGCATTTTGTCGCTTTTTTGTTAAAGACAAAATGCCATTTTGTTCCTTTTTTCTCAAAACTTTGGATTTGAAAAGGTGAAAAAGAAGCATAAAATTTTTAACCTATTGATATCATTAATTTTTTTAAAAATGTGAGTCCTTTTGATCTCAAGAAAGATTGGCACGAAACTTGATATCATAATCTTTTTATGAAAGAAAGGACTCGATGGGCCTTTATCCTTGATAGGGATGAATTTGTTCGACTCAGCTTAAATAAAATTTTAAAAAAATATGGATTTCAGGTGGAGGAAATCGAAGATTTTTCTCAACTCGAGAGAAGAACAAAGGATGTCAAAGGGGGAATGATCTTAGCAGATGTAGAGATTGAAGTTTTGGAAGGATGGCTTCCTTTCCTGAAGAAATGGAATGATCGCTTGATTCTGATGAGTCCTTTAATCACAGAGGAGCTTATCCTCCGTTTAAAAAAGAGTGGTATTCAGCGCATCATCAAGAAACCTGTTGACCCGAGGATATTGAGGAGAAACATACGGGAGATTTCCTTTCCCGATGCAGCGAAGGGTGCTTCATTGGGGAAAAAAAGGGAGGGTTCCCATGTCGATCAGAAAGGAGGTGAAGGAATATGAGGAAGTGGATTTTTCTTTTTCTCGCATTGGCTTTGGTGATCAATTTAGCCTTCATGGGGATTGGATGCAAAGCCAAAGCGCCAGAGAAGCCAGCAGTCAAAGAGGAGGTGAAACCTGCTGAGGCTCCGGCTCCAGCAGCTCCTGCACCAGCACCAGCGCCTGCTCCGGCACCAGCGCCTGCTCCAGCAAAGCCCGCAGCTCCACCTAAAAAGTAAGTAAGGGTGTGGATCGGCAATGATGTTGAGGAGAAATTATTTTTTTCTTAAGAAGTTGGCGCCTTCTCTTTGATTAGGAGGGGGCGCCAACAGAAGCCCATGGAGGAAAAAGGGGGCTTGGCCCCAGTGGGGTTAATGGAATGGTGGAATATCGAGTTTATATTCAATCTTATTGCAGAGAGGTTATATGTTTTTGACCATTATTCCAGCATTCCAATATTCCATGTCTTAGAGGTGAATATTATTCGACGTCATCGAAAAAAGAAGAAAAGGTGCATGCCTGCTATACAGGAAGGAAGGCAGTTTCCTTATCTTGTTGGGGGAGGTATCGGATGATATCTCCTTTTTTATTTTTCAAAAAGACCTGCGAAACAGCTATTCTGTGTCCTGCGACCGGGTATGCGGGAAGGAGTGAAGATGGAGCCTGCCTCAGACTCTAATTTAGCTGTCCCTCTGAAAGGGACAGAAAGGACTTTACAATTCTTATTGTTTCCTTTTCCAACCGAACTTAAGAAGGTGGAGGAGGCAAAGGGGGTTATCCCCTCTCTTTGGAAGAATGTATCAGAGAGGGAATGGAATGACTGGAGATGGCAACTTCGACATCGAATCACGACTTATGAACAACTGAAAGAGATTCTCGATTTGACTCCCGAGGAGATCGAGGGGATTAAACATTCCAAAGGAAGGTTGGCCTTAGCCGTTACCCCTTATTTTGCGAGCATGATGGACCCAAACAATCCCAATTGTCCCATCCGAAGACAGGCGATCCCCCGAATGGAGGAATTCCACCTTTCAAAAAATGATATGGTGGATCCATGCGGAGAGGATAAGGATTCTCCCGTTCCGGGACTCGTCCATCGCTACCCGGATCGAGTCCTCTTGCTTGTCACCGATCAATGTGCGGTCTATTGCCGATATTGTACCCGGAGGCGATTGGTGGGGAGCAATGAACGGTCCATTACAGAAGGAAATTTTGAAGAGGTCTTAAAATACTTGAAGAGCCATCGAAAGGTTCGAGATGTCCTCTTATCTGGAGGCGATCCGCTCCTTCTTGAAAATGAGAGGTTAGAGGAGATTTTGAGCCGTTTAAGGGCGCTTCCCCATATTGAACTCCTCCGAATTGGGACGAGAGCTCCGGTGACCCTTCCACAGAGGATCACCGGGGGTTTGGTGAGGATGTTGAAAAAGTATCATCCCCTCATGATCTCTATCCATTTTACCCATCCTAAGGAAATCACCGAAGCGGTGAGGAGAGCCTGTAGCGACCTGGCAGATGGGGGCATCCCTTTAGGAAGCCAGACCGTTCTTCTCAAGGGCATCAATGATAAACCCTATATCATGAAAAAGCTGGTTCAGGAACTCCTGAAGATTCGGGTCCGTCCCTATTATATCTATCAATGCGACTTAGCGATGGGGACGGAACATTTCCGGACCTCTGTGGCTACAGGAATTCAGATCATCGAAAAATTACGTGGTTATACGACAGGGTACGCCGTTCCCACGTATGTGGTCGATGCACCTGGCGGAGGAGGAAAAATCCCTCTGGAGCCTGTCTATTTGGTCTCAAGGGGAAAGGGTAAGATCGTTTTGAGAAATTATGAAGGGAAGCTTTTCGAGTATCCGGAGCCGAATATTATTGAGTTTAAGAAAACCAGATCCATAGGGGAGGAGAAAGCTGTTCCAAAGAAAGTGACCGCATAGCTATGGGCCTCGTATGGTCTATGGCATAGCCGTGTACCACGTAGGATTCACGGCATAGCCCTGAATCATACTAGGTTCATAGCTTAGGGAGTGGAAAGAGAATGGATGGGTCTGTGTTAAAAGTGGTTATCTTATACAATCTTCTCGAGCGACTTGAGAAGGGGGAAGAGAAAGATATCCTGGCAGAGGATGCAGTCCTTGAAGAGATAGGAGCAGTCAAAGAGGCGGTCCATTCTCTTGGCCATCAATGTTTTGTAATGGCCATTCAAGATGAAATCCTCACCGCGGTCCACTGGTTGAAGGAGATCCGTCCTGACGTGGTCTTTAACTTGTGCGAAAGCGTTTATGGGAATAGCTGCTGGGAGATGAATATCCCTGCCTTGTTAGATCTCTTCCGAATCCCCTATACCGGATCCTCTGCCCTCACATTGGGATTGTGTCAAGATAAGGGAAAGGTGAAGGACATCCTTCTCTCCCAGGGTATCCTAACCCCCCGCTATAAAATCTTTGATCGGAGGGTAACCCCTATTAAGGGAAATATCTTTCCCATCATTGTCAAGCCTCTTCATGAAGATGGGAGCTTGGGAATTTCGAAAGCGAGTGTGGTGTTTGACGATGAGGCGCTGAATCGGCAGATTCAATATGTGATCGAAAAATATGATCAACCTGCCTTAGTGGAGGAATTCATCGATGGCAGAGAACTGAATGTGGGTCTGTTGGAGACCAATGGGAAAGTAGGAGCACTACCTATCTCTGAAATTGACTACTCTGAGTTTCCGGAGGGGGTTCCAAAAATATGCGGGTATGAAGCCAAGTGGGTTGCTGAGAGCAACGAATACCAAAAATCAATACCGATCTGTCCTGCTCCCTTGGAATGGGTGATGAAAAAGAGGATGGAGCATATTGCGATCAGGGCTTTTAAACTCTTTGGATGTCGAGATTATGCCAGGGTGGATATAAGGGTCGACCGAGAAGGGAAAATCTATGTATTAGAAGTCAATCCAAACCCGGATATCTCTCCCCAGTCCGGAATGACCAGGGCCATTAAAGCTCGAGGAATGACCTATGAGGAATTCATTAGGGTTTTGCTCGAAAGGGCCCTTAAAAGGAAAGATGGGGAGATAAGGAGGTAGGGAGAAAGGGAGATAGGGGGATTAACCAGGCAAAAAACATGATTTATAACTCCTAACGCGGCATAGCTGGAACCAAATAAGGTTCGTAATTCGAAAAATCCGAAACCCCTGCCAATGGTAGCAGGAGCAATATTTAAATTTGAAATAAAATTATTACTCCCATCAGAAGAATTCGATACATAAGTTCCACCTCATGTGTTATTTTAGTTCACCCTATCACCCCATCTCGCCATCACCTCATTCATTGTTAAAAAAGTGATCATGCTTCCACGAATCATCTTGAAAAAAGGGAAGGAGAAGCCGCTTCTAAGGGGACATCCTTGGGTCTTTTCAGGAGCGGTCGAAAAGATGGAAGGAGACATTGCTGCCGGAGATATTGGAGAGGTTTACTCCTGGGAAGGCCAGTTTTTAGGCAGGGGGTATCTCAACCCTCATTCCCAGATCATCTTCCGCCTCCTGACGCAGAAAAAAGAAGAGTTAAATATCGATTTTTTCCGGGAACGGGTATCAAAGGCATTTGTTTTAAGAGATCAATGGCTCAGGGGAAAGACCAATGCCTATCGGTTGGTCAATGGGGAGGGAGATTTCTTACCAGGAGTGATGATCGACTGTTATGGAAAGACCTTTGTGCTCCAATGTTTGACAGCGGGAATGGAGCGATGGAAAGGGTTCCTAATTGATTTGATGGTCAGTGATTTCCATCCTCAAAGTATTTATGAGAGGAGTGATGGTGCTACAAGGAGAGAGGAAGGATTGTCTGAATCGAGTGGCCTTCTCTTTGGAAAAGAGATTTCAGATCGTATTGAGATAGAGGAATATGGTTGCCGTTTTAGAGTCAATGTGAAGAGAGGTCAGAAAACAGGTTTCTACTTGGATCAAAGGGAGAATCGCTTCTCCTTAGAGGCGCTGTCTCAAGGGAAGAAAATTTTGGACTGTTTTTCCTATACTGGAGCTTTTGCTGTTCATTCAGGATTGGGAGGGGCAAAAGACGTGACTCTGATCGATTCCTCTGAGGAGGCGTTAGGTATGGCAGAGGAGCATTTCGATCTAAACCATTTAAAGGAAATTCCCCATCAATTGATCCAGGGAGATGCCTTCGAAGTCATGAGAAACCTTAACCCTGGGTATGATATGATCATTCTTGACCCCCCTCCTTTTGCTAAAAAGAAAGGGCATCTTCCAAGCGCCTCAAGAGGATATAAGGATCTCAATCTCCAGGCTTTTCGTTTATTAAACAAGGAAGGTCTCCTCTTCACCTTCTCTTGTTCTCACCATATGAGCTGGGATCTATTTCAGAAGATTCTGTTTTCGGCAGCATTAGATGCGGGGAGAAAGGTTCAGGTATTAAGTCGGAGAGGACACCCCATCGACCACCCTTTTCATTTATCCCACCCTGAAGGAGAATATCTGAAAGGGATGATCTGCAGAGTTCTGTAACTCCAAAAATGAATTTTGAAGGTACGACCCCAAGGGTTTTCAATCCTGGATTCCTGGTGATCTGAATGATGGGATCAAGGAATCCCCATGGATTCAAATGTTCCAAAATGCCAGAGACTGGTGTGATGCGGTTAAATAAGGGGGGAGAGCTTTGATGGCCCCTCAGACAATACATGACAAATGGATCATTGCTAACCGTTTCGCCCCGGACGGGTATTTAAATAAGTTACTGGAGAATCATATACTGCCATCGGCAATAACATTGATGGAGGTGCCTCATGAATGCGATTATTATCTACTGGTCAAAGGGTGGCAATACCGAGAAAGTGGCATTGGCCATCAAGGAGGGTTTAAAGGAAGCGGGAGCGGGCGTATTGGTCAAGAGAGTGGAAGCGGCCGGGGACATCGATCTCTATGGCTACGATTTAGTCTGCATCGGTTTTCCGTCGTACCAATGGAGTTTGCCCAAGCCTATGGACGAGTTTCTCAACTTCAAGTTCGGCGCATACCGCAAAGAGGGACGCGTTAAGGTGGGGTGCCCAATAGTTCCGGGAAAGAATGCCCTGATCTTTTGCACCTATTCAGGTCCGCACACAGGTATCCGTGAAGCCATACCGGCAGGGCTGCACGCCGGGCAATTCTTCGAGCACCTGGGCTTCAATATGGTGGGTGAGTGGTACGTCGTGGGCCAGTTTCATGGGTCAGAGGAGAACAGCACCAAGGGAAGGCTGGGGAACATCTGGGGTCGTCCCAACAAGGAAGACCTTGCTAAGGTAAGAGACGATGCTATCCGGGTGGCGAATAGGATCAAGGAAAAGGCCGAGACCAAGTAACCGGTCGATCAAATAGGAATGGGGTCTTTTAATGGGTGCCCCCAGATTCCTTACATTATTTTTTTAACCCGACCAATTTCACCACTTTCTAAGCGGACCTTAATACCATGGGGGTGAGTAGGAGATTTTGTCAGAATGTCTTTCACTATACCTTTGGTTAGTTTTCCAGAATGCTGGTCTTTCTTTAATACAATTAAAACCTGTAAGCCTGCTTTCATATTTGCACGATTTGTACCGTCCATGCTTCCACTTTCATTAAGGATTATTTTAACCTCAAATTTGCAGCCCTAAGTCCAAAATTGCCCCTATTTTTCTCGATATAAACTTACGATTCAAATGGTTAGCTTGGTCCCACCCATAAAACTGTGCCAGGATGGCGCGTTTTCTGGGGGTGACGACTTCCTTAGTAAATCGTTACGCGAGTTCTGAAAAGTTGACCGCAACGGATCAATAATAATGTAAAGTTGCATTTGAATCAATGTCCCCCTAATTCGGAACCCTCATTTCCCATCCCCTTTGTGCCCCCTTGTTTGAGCAGCCAGAATCTCCCGGCCGAAATAGGTTGTAAGAAGTAATTGTTTGGATCGCAATAAGGTCACAAAAGTGCTTCCGAAACTTTTGTGGCCTTTTTTATTTAGGGCCAAAGGCTATTACAACTTACTCAAGTTTAGAGATGAAAGGAGGTGAGTTGTAATGGACAAAGGTCATGTAAAATGGTTCAACGAGCAGAAGGGCTTCGGATTTATTTCCAGAAACGACGGAAACGATGTATTCGTTCACTTCTCCGCCATTAAGAGGGATGGATTTAAGTCCCTTAATGAAGGCGACGAGGTAGAGTTCGAGGTTTCCCAGGGTCCGAAGGGTCTACAGGCGACGAATGTAGTGGTATTGGGCTGAGATAGAAATTTGTTAAGCTCAAGAGGAAAGAGATCCCAGATTTTTCTTTTGGGATCTCTTTTAATTTATGACTCATGGGGGAGAGCTCGGGGTCGACCTAAACTATACACTTTACGAGGTTGATTAATCGCGATATTTGGGAATGGGTCAGGCATTAATTAATGATTTCCTTTCCGATAAATTCTTCGAGCCATTTTCAATAAATCCTTGGGTTAACTGGCAAAGTAAGGTATCCTGGTAGCTTGAATGATTGGAAAGGAATCGGCAAAGAGGATGGATGGAAATAAATTTTCCTATGAATGGATCGAGACCCTTCCACGCCTGGAAGGGGTTGCCCGGATTCTGGGTCAGGCCAAAATTATCGGGGTTGACCTAGAAGCGGACTCTTTGTACCACTACTTCGAAAAGGTATGCCTCATACAGATCGCTACGGAATCCGCCTCTTATGTAATGGATCCTTTGGCGCTAAGGGATCTTTCCGCTTTACACCCCGTTTTTTCCAATCCCCGCATCCGCAAAGTATTCCACGGGGCGGATTATGATATCCGTTCCCTGTACCGGGACTTTCGGCTCGAGGTCGAGAATCTCTTCGATACACAGTTGGCCTGTAAATTTCTGGGCCTCCGGGAGAGCGGCCTGGAAGCGTTGCTGCGAAGTCGGTTCCATGTAGAGCTGAACAAGAAATATCAGAGGGCCGATTGGTCCCACAGACCCCTTTCCCAGGAGATGGTGGAATACGCAGCGATGGACGGCATGTACCTGATTCCCCTGGCCCGTATGCTGGAAAAGGAACTGGAAGAGAAGGGCCGATTATTCTGGGTGGAGGAAGAATGCCTATTTCTGAGTAAGGTCCGATTCACGCCCCCCAGCCACGACCCGCTTTACCTAAAAGTGAAAGGGGCTTTTCTCCTCGATCCCAGGGGTCTTGCGGTTCTGGAGGCTTTGCTGGAATTCCGAGAGGCCCAGGCCCAAAAGTCGGATCTTCCCCCCTTCAAGGTGTTCCGCAACGAACCCCTCCTGGAATTGGCTATGAAAAAACCTTTACGCCTGGAAGAATTGGAAACGGGGAAAGTTCTGAGCCGGAACCAAATCGACAGATATGGGACACGCCTGCTGCAGGAAATTCACCGGGCCATGGACATTCCCGATGAAGATCTTCCGGTGTACCCCCGGGAAGCGAGGCCGGATTTGTCATCCCCCTTACGCAAAAGGGTCAAAGCGCTAAAAACCTGGCGGGATATGAGGGCAAAAAATTTAGGGGTGGAGCCTGGAATCCTTTTGAATAACACCTTGATCAATGGTTTCGCTTTGAAAAATCCCAGGTCGATAAAAGAGAT
>CAVTZZ010000023.1:0-14204 GCA_963739325.1 uncultured delta proteobacterium
TTTGATCTTTTTATATCCAACAACACGGGTGGCCACTCTCACCTCACCGTGTTCAAAGACCGTCCCCTTTCCCTCTTTTCTCTCAAACCCTTCCAGTATGGATACATCGGTATAGTCGATCGCATCGGTGTAGTAGTCCCCATGGGTCTTCTTGACGTAAGCCCTTCGATTGGGATAGTCGAGCTTCTCTACAGAATAGAGCTCTGACTCACAGAGGTAGACAGCCCCATCATAGAGAGTGGTGTGCGCACCGGTGAAATCGACCTCTGCGATCACCTCCTCCTTCCCTTTTGTCGTATCCACAACAACGAAGTTCACTTCCGAGTAGATCCGAGGCTTACCTTCTCGGCAGGGTAGGCATCCTGTGTCCAATACCAATGCTGATCGACATCGTGAAGTGTGCCCTTGTCTTCGAGGTATTTCAACATCTCTTGGAGATCTTCTCCTCCAAAGCGGTCCCGGCTTTAAAGGGGAGCTCAAAGGCGGCGCATTGAATGTGACTGAGCAAGATAAGAAGGTTGTCAGGGTTGACCAAGCCGTGTTCGGGTGATTGTCCAAAGAAATAGTCCGGGTTTTCGATGATGAATTGATCCAGGGGTTGACTCCGGGCAATGAGCACGGCAAGCGATTCGCCGATCGCCTCCCGACTCGTCCTGCCTGCTGATACGTGCTGGCGATGGTACCGGGATAACCTGCGATCAGACAGACATCGAGATCGCCGATGTCGATCCCGAGTTCAAGGGCATTGGTGGAAACCACCGCTTTGACCTCCTTCTCTCTCAATCCTTTTTCGATCTCTCTACGAACCCGGCCCGATACCGCCACGATATCCTCGAACTCTCCCTTCTCCTCCAACCTTTTCTCAAACCGATCTTTCAGATATTTGGTCAAAACCTCCACATGGAGTCGACTGGTGGCAATAAAATGGTCTGAATCCCTTCCTTAATGAAAGGGGCGACAAATCTTCGGGCCGCCTGATATGACCCTCCGAATGCCCAATTCCTTATTCACCACAGGAGGATTGTAGAAGATAAAAATCTTCTCCAAGAGGGCGCCCCGTTTGATCGGTCAAGAAGACCTCCCTTCCCGTAAGCTTTTCAGCCAACTCTTTAGGGTTAGCGATCGTTGCAGAGCAGCAGATAAACTGAGGGCTCGATCCATAGAACGACAGATTCGATCCAATCGCCTCAGCACATTGGTCATATGAGAACCAAAGACACCACTGTAAGAGTGAAGTTCGTCGATGACGACAAACTTCAAATTCTGGAAAAAGGACACCCATTTTGTATGATGGGGAAGGATGCCCGTATGAAGCATATCCGGGTTGGTGATCACAATATCCCCCTGGGTGCGAATGGCTTGTCGTGCATCCTGAGGGGTATCTCCATCATAAGTGAAAGTGGTCACCGGTTTTCCGATTCGTTGAATCAAGTTCTGAAGCTCAACCATCTGGTCCTGGGAAAGGGCTTTTGTTGGAAAAAGATAAAAGGCCTTCGAAGAAGGTAGGTTCAGGTTCGAAGTCAACACCGGAAGGTTATAGCAAAGAGTCTTTCCGGAAGCGGTGGGAGTCACCACCACCACATTCCTTCCCTCATGAACTGCTTCAATCGCTGCGGCCTGATGAGAATAGAGACGTTCGATCCCCTCTCTTTCCAAGGCCTCTCTTAAAAGGGAGTGGATGAAGCTCGGAAAAGGGCGATATTGTCCTTCCCCCTTCTTAAAAATTCTCATGTCAGTGATACAAGAGGAAATGGCGCGTGAACGTTTCCAGGATTGAATGATCTCTTCAATCGACATGAAAAACTCTCTCGATATAAATACCAAAGGTCATTGGGTCATTAGTTATTGAGTCATTTGCTGACCCAATGACTCAATAACTTAATGACTAAAATGGGATTTTGACATTTAGATTTCTTGTTTACCGGTTAATCTTTTTTAAACCAAAGTCTGAACTTTTCTCTCCAGATTTCAACCCGTGCATGGAAGTGGGGATGACGTTCTTCGATGTGTTTTAAAAAACGCTTTACCAGTTCGCTTCGGGAGGAAAGGATGGCCAGACCGATTATGAGGAAAAGTATTCCTTGAAGGATGGGCAGAAATAGACCGATAATCCCTAATCCAATAAAAAACCAGCCAATGATCAAAATCCCAATCTTCTTTATTCGGCTCATTCCGTCCATCTTTCGGCTTTTAGTAAATCTTAAATTATTAGCGTTTTAATTATTATAATTTTAAAATAAAATCAACCTAATATATGATTTGTATTGCTCCCCATTTACCATCAAGGCATAATTGGGGTGAGTGAATATTTAAACCTATTTTACGTCTAAAAAGGTAAAAGTCCAGTGAATCATGATGAAACGGAATTGATCTCCCGATGCCAAAAAGGGGATGCGGACGCATTGAAGGAGATCTTCGATCAATATCATAAGAAAGTCTACCGGATAGCCTATGGAGTGGTGAGACAAAGGGAGGAAGCGCTCGATATCGTTCAAGAAGTATTCATTAAATTGTATCGCTCCATCCGGTTTTTTAAAGGGCAATCAAAATTTTATACCTATCTTTATCGAATGGCAATAAATACCGCCATTGACCATTCCCGGGAGATGAGAAGAGCTCCTTTTTCAAGCCTTGATGGGATGGAAGGATTCCAACCCTCAGATGGAGTTGAAAAAAACCGGATAGCATTCTTATCCATAAGGAGTTAGAAGAAAGGGTGAAAGCGGCTCTGGAGAAACTCCCTCATGATCAGAGAATGGCTTTGATCTTCAGAGAGATAGAGGGACTCTCCTACGAGGAGATGGCAGAAGCCATGGGATGTTCCATTGGGACAGTGATGTCTCGTCTCCACTATGCCAGAAAGAGAATCCAGGAATTGTTAAAGGATTATGTCAAAGAGGAGAGAAGAGGATGAAAGAATCCTGTTCTGCATTATCAAAGCTTTTGGAAAAATATTTCGACCAAGAGATGACCGATGAGGAAAAATCCGTTGTCGAGACTCACCTTCTTGATTGCCAGGCCTGCCAAGAGGTATTGAGGTCAATGGAGGAGCTTAGAAATTTGGTGAGGGCTCCAGTTGAAGAGGCCGTTCAAAAGGAGGATTTTCAATGGATATGGCAGAAAATCGAAAGGGGAATCCGATTAGAAGAGAGGCCTACTTTTTGGGAAAACCTCCGGTCGTGGCTCCAAATCTCCCCTCTTTTCCAAAGAAAAGTCTGGATTCCAGCAGTAGCTGTGGCTATTATCCTAATCTTTACCATCCCCTTGTTTTTCAAAAAAAACTCTTCCCTTTTGGACCAATCTGTTATAGAATATGTGGAAAGTCAGACCCATAATGTGATGATCTACGAATCAGAAAATAAAAAGGTGACGGTCATTTGGCTTTTCGAAGGCTCAGCAAAGGAAAATCCTTCCTCATGAGAAAGATAATTTCTATCACTACCTGTTTTTTTACCCTCCTCATTCCCATTTCAGTGGCCTTTGCCCAAGTTCCGACCCGAGTCAGGGTGATTGAAGCTTCAAATGTGGGATCGAGCATTGACCCCTCTTTAAAGGATGTCCAAAGTGATTTAAAATCCCTCTCCAATTTCACTTCCTATCGTCTTTTAAAGGATGAAAATTTGAGTCTCTCACCTAACCGACCAATCGATGTCCCTGTGCATAAAGGGAGATCCTTAGAAATCACTTTGGTAGGTCAACGGAAGGACATAGCCGAATGTAGAGTCAAAATCAAAAGTGAAGGAACAGATATTCTCAACACGCAGGTGAGACTCTCATCAGGAAGGACCGTTTTAATCGTAGGCCCAAAACAAGGCGAAGGTGTGGCTATCATCGCCCTCTCTGCCCGTTTCTAATATCTCCTGTTTTTCCCCACTACGATCTTTTGAATAAATTCTCTACTCCCTCCGTCTAAAAAAGTGAAGATCGAAAAACTTACCAAAAAAGGAGGGATTCCATATGTGGAAGAAATTAATCTCAATGGTCTTGGTTATAGCATTTATCGCCTTTTTTACCGTCAACTATGCTGAAGCGGGGTCAAAACAGCGTAATATGTGGAAAGGAGCTGGAATTGCCCTGGGAGCAGTCGCCTTAGGAACAATGGCCTATCAGCTCTTTAACCATACCCATCCTCAACAGCCACCTCAAGTGGTTTATTATCCACCGCCAGAACCTCGGTACTGTCCTCCACCTCCACCACCTGAATATGTTCCAGGTCATTGGGAAATGACTCGGGAATGGGTTCCAGGAGCCTGGGAGAGAGTCTGGGTCCCCAGTCACCGCGATCGTTGGGGGAACTGGGTGGAAGGACATTATGAGGAGCGCCAAACCCCTGGGTATCATGCGGAGAGAAGAGTTTGGGTCGAAGGGTATTACCGCTATAATTAAGTGTAAGAATTAGGATTAAATTTGCACCCCACAAGGCCTTCTGCTCTTGTGGGGTGCTCAGCTCTGCAATCAGAGAATGAATTTCAATCCCCTCAAAGTGCCCCATTTGCCTATGGTTCTCTAAGTTTTTCTGATATTGTTATTTGCAAATTGTACCGCTTTAGCACTTTGAAAGAATGATCTAATCCCCCTTCATCCCCCTTTGTCAAAAGGGGAAACCTCCCTCCTCCCTTTGGCAAAGGGAGGTTGGGAGGGATTTTACAAAACGATTTCAAACAGCTAAATTGATACCTCAAATTTAATTATATTTTCAAATCATCAGAAAGAGTCCTCTTGTTTGACAAAAAGGAGGGGATCATGTTAGGTTTCCTTTCGGCTATGAGCTAAAAAAAGAGGTGAATACCTGGTTTCTGATAAACCGAAAGAAAGCAAAATGGTTGACCTGTTAAATCATCAGAGGGTCGGATCTTCAGGTATTTCATGGTCTGGGAGGAGAATAGAAGGGATCGTTTTTGATGTGGATGGAACCCTCACAAATTCTATCGAAGCCTACTATGAAGTGTTTCGCGAAGTCACTGCCCAATTCGGTATCCAAATAAGAAAAGAGGATGTATTAGAACCCATGGCCACCGGGTCCTTGATATGGGACCGGATTCTCCCAAAGGATTTATTAGACCGAGATGAAAAGATTAAACAATTCATGAAGGTCATTTCACAAGTTTATGAGGAAGTCTTTCAACACGTACATCCGTTTGATGGATTAGAATCGGTCTTTCAAGGATTGGGGGGACTGGGAATTAGACTTGGGGCGTTGACCTCCGCAAGAGAAGTTGCTGTGCGTCCTCTCTATCATCATGCCCTCTCTCATTACTTTATAGCGATCATAACGCGTGAAGATGGATTTCTCCAAAAACCTGCACCTGATGGGATTTTGGAGTGTTTGAGACGTATGGAGGTCTCCTCAGACCATGCCATCATCATCGGCGATTCTCCCTTGGATATCCGTGCGGGCAAAACAGCTGGATCGTTGACTATTGGTGTTTTAAGTGGTATTGGAAGTCAGGCACAACTTGAGGCAGAAGCCCCCACGGCTATCATAAAGCATGTCTCACAATTATTGTCGTTATTAAATTTGCAATAAGAAGAAATGAAGGGTCAGACGACAGAAAGGTTAAGGGGAGGTTTTTATGGGAATCTATAAAGAGGTCTATGACTTTGCGGCGAAAGCAGGGGCATTGGAGGGGTATGTCTATCCGAGAGAGAAAGTAGATCTTAGCTATCTACCAAAATGGACTGACAACCTCGTGAACCTTTACCGCAGTCTACCTTCTGAAGTTAAGGAAGAATTTCAGGGTTCGTGTAATGCCACCATTGGTCGTACGATCCAATCGCTTCTTCCTTCTTTAAGTGAAGACCATGAAGTGATCCAGAAGCTAAAAACTATGACGTCGGGAAAAATGCCTTTATCTCCTGACGATTTTGGCCATAGAAGGTAATCTTTAAACAAGAAGGTACCTGCTGACTAAAATTATTTAAAGTTGGTACCCTTTTATTCATCCCCGTTATGGGTCAACGCGATGGCTTCTATCTCTATTTCTGCATTTCTGGGGAGCCTGGCCACTTCGACTGTTGACCTTGCAGGTGGGGAAGAAGAGAAGAAAGTAGCATACACTTCGTTCACTTGATTGAAACTCCCCATATCTTTCAAAAAAATGGTCACCTTGATCACATCCTCCATCCCTAATCCCTGAGATTCCAATAATCCTTTAATATTTTCTAAAACCTGTTGGGTCTGTTGGCGAATATCTCTTCCTGTGAGCTCTCCTGTTTTTGGATCGAGAGGTATCTGACCCGAGAGAAAGAGCAAATTTCCTGCCTGAATCGCCTGAGAATACGGACCAATTGCCTTTGGCGCTTTATCGGTCTGGATCACTTTCTTCTTCATGGCCCCTCCAATAACCTGCAAATCTCTGTAGCATCATTCAAAATATTATCCGCTCCTGCTTTTTCAAACTCTTCTCTCTTTGTTCTCCCTGTCAATACCCCGATCGTCTTCATTCCTACCCTCTTCCCAGCCTGGATATCAATCGTATGATCTCCAATCATCACCCCCTCTTCTCCTGAAACATCTAACGCTTTCATCGCAGAAGAAAGATGATCTGGGTGGGGTTTGACTTTTTTAACCGAATTTCTTGAGATGAAAACATCGCAAAATTCATCGATGTTTGGGAAAACCCTTCGAACGGCATCTTCACAATTTCGTGTAATGATTCCGACTTTTATTCTCTTTTCTCTTAAATTCTTTAGTGCCTTTTCCGTTCCCGGAAGCAATCTCCCCTCCTCTGCCGCCCTCATTTCCACTTCATGCAGAATCTGATGGGCTTCTTTATAAAACTCCTCTGCATCGGACGGATCCTTTTCCCATAAAATTTGGTAGACCTCGTCGATAATTTCCAATAAATATCTCTCTTCGATCAATTCCTCCTCAACGCCATAATGCTTCATCAACTCGAAAACCTGTTCCCTCATGACATTGAAATCGATGTTAAGAGCTGCCAGGGTCCCGTCAAAATCGAAAATGATCGCTCGGGTTTTTTGAAATCGATTCTTTGTCTCTAATGTCCCCATAGAATTGACTTCTACTCCGTTCCATCACTCCATCGTCTTTTTCCTTAAATCCAGGTCCGAAATTCCCAGACAATACAGAACCCCTCTCATATGGTCTCTCGTAATGGCTCCGTCAGCCACTTTTTTAAGAATCTCTTTCGCATTAAAGGCGATCCCAAGGCCGGCATTGGCTAACATGATTCGATCATTCGATCCGTCTCCGACCGCCACCACTTCATCACGTGTGATCCCCTCTTTCCGACAGATCTTATCCATAATCTCAGCCTTTCTCTGGGCATCGATAATCCTCCCTTTAATTCTTCCGGTGAGTCTACCTTTTTGGATTTCCAATTCATTTCCAAAGGCATAATCAAACCCCAACCGTTTCTTTAAAATATCGGTAAAATAAGTGAACCCTCCACTAATGAGAGCTACCTTAAATCCCATCTCCTTCAATGCGGCGATCAACTCTTCGCTCCCCCTGGTAAGTTTTAATGTCTTCGAAATCGAATCCAAACTCTTGATTCTCAAACCTTTTAAAAAAGAAACTCTTGAACGGAGAGATTGCGCGAAATCAATCTCGCCTCTCATTCCCTTTTCCGTCAGGGCCTTCACCTTTCCCTTCGCGCCTGCGAGTCTCGCCATTTCATCAATGATCTCTCCATCCACAATGGTGGAATCCATATCGAATACGATCACTTTCTTCCTCTTCTTAAAGGCATGCTCAGGTTGTGCAATGATGTCCATTCCCACTTTTTTCGCCACCTCGGTGAAGTCCGTCCGAAGGCTTGAAAAATTTGTTTCCCGAAGGTCGATCCACATCTCCATCGCCAAAAACTCTCCTCTGGCAATCATCTTAATCCGCTCAATATTGCAGTGGTGTCTCGCTAAGGCTGATGAAAAGGTGGCCACAACCCCGGGCCGGTCTGCTCCCAGAATGGTAAGGACGTAAGGTTTTTTTGTCTCGGCCAATCTTAAACCTTTAAATTCATGGAGAGGCGTCAGGGTGATGTTCATTTTTAGTTCTTTGGCTAAACGGCTGAGACCTGTTCGGAGTCGGCTCAATTGAAAACGAACATGCAGGGGTTGGATGAGAAGGACCATTGTGAATTGGGAATGTATCACGGACTGTTCAATGTCAACGATGTTAAACCCTTTCTTAAAGAGAAACTGGGTTACTTTCGAGACAATTCCAACCCGATCTTCCCCAATCACTGAGATGACATAAAAATCTTCTTCTTTGGAAAGAGAATGGAGTGGCATTTGTTAGAACCTCTATCAGTATCCTATCATTCTCAATGTTCTTATTTCCATTTTGAGTCGCAAAATGGAAATTTCGATTCCTTTTTAACAGAAAACAGAGGAGCCAGGCAAGGATTTCCTAAGATTTCTGAAACAGTCCAGAAATCTTTGATTACACGCCTGCCTGCCGGCAGGCAGGGATTATGAAACGATTACACCGATTAGAATAGCTCGAAAATAAATGGAAATTTGTGGAATCATGTCTTGGAATCCCTGCCTGCGGTAGGCAGGTGCGTAATCAAGAGATGGAAGCGTATTTTCAGAGCTCTTTTCCTGTTCCCTTGACATAAACCTCTTTTTTTCGTATATTTTATAAACACCCTAAGGGAAGTTCTTATCCAATCTTATCAAAAACTCAATGAGAGGAGAAATAGTATGATTCGATCTCGTTTTTTGCGTCAGTCGTTGTTAATGCTATGTTTATCCATCATCGCCTCCGCTGTGTTTGCACAGGCGGCGATAAGCACGGAGTACCAACCAGAGGTTGGCCAGCCAGGCAAGGATGTGATATGGGTGCCAACCTGTCAAACGTTGGTGGACAAAATGCTCGACATGGCAAAGGTCACGGCCCAAGATTACGTGATTGACCTCGGCTCTGGTGACGGTCGCCTTGTCATCACTGCCGCAAAGCGCGGTGCCCGTGCGCTGGGCATCGAATATAACCCTGACATGGTTGCGTTATCGAAACGTAACGCTGCAAAGGAAGGGGTCATCGACAAGGCCCAATTCATTAAGGCAGACATCTTTGAGAGTGATTTTTCCCAGGCTACCGTTATTACTATGTTTCTGCTGCCTGAAATCAATCTCAAGCTTCGTCCACAGATTCTGAATCTCAAGCCCGGTACCCATATCGTGTCGAATTCCTTTACAATGGAAGAATGGGCAGCCGACGAGACTGCCACTGTGGGTGGAAACGATTGTTATTCTTATTCCACGGCTCTCCTCTGGATTGTACCGGCAAAAGTGGAGGGTATATGGAAACTCCCCCAAGGCGAACTCACACTCAAACAGACCTTTCAGGAGTTTTCTGGAACGCTCAAATCAGGTGCCAACACAGTACCAATCACGAATGGTAAGCTAAGCGGTGATCTGATCAGCTTTAGTGTCGGCAATGTCAACTACACCGGCCACGTAACCGGCAGCACCATGCAAGGGACCTATCAATCCGGTGGAAGTACCGTCAAATGGAACGCCACCCAAGTCGGTAAGTGAGTGCAGGTTCCGTCAGAAAAACCGAAGTTTTAGATACTTCTTCCCCGTAAAAGTAGCGAGGGCTGATTCTCACCCTTTGTATGTGAGAGTTTCAAAGTTTTAAACACATTAAATATAGTATCGTTTATCCTCTTTATTATCCCAAACTCCTTCTCCCTTTAATGGAAGAATAACCTCATCGCGATAAATTCATAATCTAAAAATAGACATTGGTATCGACCTCTTCCCCCTCTCCCTTAACGGGAGAGGGTTGGGGTGAGGGTGTCACATCACCAATTGGGTTCCCCCTCCCCTTCACCCTGTTAGATAAGGTTGTCTATTCAGCCCTGTTATTCAAGAAATCTTCTATCTAACAGGGTGAATCCCCTCCCGCGAGCGGAGGGGAGTTGCTCTATTTTGTCCTTTCCAATGTCTATTTTGGGGCATGATAAATTCCTTGATCAAAAACAAGGGATTTGCTATGAAATTTATTGGGAGGGTTAAAATGGTTTCATTAAAGGAAAGAATCCGGATTGCCTCAGGTGAAGGAAAGGCGGATCTCCTCATCAAGAATGGAAGAGTCGTAAATGTATTCTCAGGTGAGGTTGAAAAGAAGGATGTGGCGATCTTTGGAGGCGTCATCATCGGGTTTGGGGATTATCGAGCGAGAGAGATCATCGATGTGAAAGGGGATTTTCTCTGCCCGGGATTGATCGATGGTCATGTCCACATCGAATCAAGTATGGTAACGATCCCTGAATTTGCCCGAGCTGTCCTTCCCAATGGAACCACCACCGTAATCATCGATCCTCATGAGATTGCCAACGTCCTCGGCCAGAAGGGTATCCGTTTCATGGCCGAATCAGCGAGGGGAATCCCTCTTAATGTTTTCTTAATGATCCCCTCCTGTGTCCCAGCGACTCACATGGAGACCTCCGGAGCTACGCTCAAGGCAGCTGATCTGAAGCCTCTTCTGAAAGAACCCTGGGCCCTCGGATTGGCAGAAATGATGAACTTCCCTGGAGTGATCTTCAGGGATCCTGAAGTACTTAAAAAAATTGAAATGGCAAAGGGGAAACGAATCGATGGGCATGCCCCCTCTCTTTCAGAAAAAGGGCTGTATGCGTATCTCTCTGCTGGAATTCGATCCGATCATGAATGCACCACCCTCAAAGAAGCGAAAGAGAAAATGAAAAATGGAATGTGGATCATGATCCGGGAGGGGACCACAGCAAGAAACCTTAAGGATCTGCTTCCTCTGATCACTCCAAAAAATTCGAGACGATTTTTCTTCGTCACCGATGACCGTCACCCAAAAGAACTCCTTGAAGAGGGTCATATCAATTCAATGGTGAAGAAGGCGATCCAATGGGGGATCGATCCTATCCTTGCCATTCAGATGGCCACGCTCAATGCGGCGGAATATTTCAGATTGGATGATCTTGGAGCTATCGCACCGGGTTACCGGGCTGACATTCTTACCTTTGATAGCCTTAGGCGATTTCGGATCAAGAAGGTATTTAAAGATGGAGTATTAGTGGCTGAGGAGGGGAAAATATTCCCTCACCTAAAAAAGACACGCCTTTTACCTTCAACCATAAAAAAGATAGGACTTCGTATCAAACCCTTTCAGAAGGATGGCCTCATTCTCCGAAGCGACCAACCATTTGCTAAAATTATTCAACTCATTCCAAATCAAATTGTCACAAAAAAGGTAGTGAAAAAAATTTCCCTAAAGGATGGAGTGGCTTATCCGAATATCAAGGAAGATATTCTCAAAATTATAGTAGTGGAACGGCATCGGGCGACTGGGAATATCGGAATTGGTTTTGTGCAGGGATTTGGTTTGAAGAAAGGGGCCATCGGTTCCACTGTTGCCCACGACTCACATAACCTTGTCATTGTTGGAACCAACGATCGGGATATTTTGAAAACGATAGAAGTCATTCAGGCAATGAAAGGAGGATTGGCCGCTGTTTCAGACGAAAAGGTAATCGCCTCTCTTCCCCTCCCCATTGCCGGCTTGATGGCAGAGGGTTCGGTGTCTCAAGTCAAGACTTAGGATGGAAACCCTTCTCAATGCCGCAAAAGAGCTTGGATGTAAACTACCCGATCCCTTTATGGCACTCTCTTTCCTCTCCTTGCCTGTCATCCCTGAGCTAAAGATCACAGACAAAGGTTTAGTCGATGTGAATCAATTTAAAATCGTGCCTCTGTTTGGAGAAGATTAATTTTCATTGCGGAATGCGGAATCTATAAAGATTTAACTCTATGCTCTCTGCGCTATGCCCTATGCTCTATGCGAGAACGGAGTCTAATATGAATTGGGATCAGCTTTCAGATGAGGCTATAAAGCATCTACAAGAATATCTCCGAATTCAAACGATCAATCCTCCTGGTAATGAGATAGAGGGAGCCAGATTTTTTAAAAAAATTTTCGGTGCGGAGTCCATTCCCTGTGAGCTCTTCGAACCCTCTCCAGGTCGAGGTAATCTCCTCGTGACTCTGAAAGGGAGTGGAGAAAAGCGCCCCATCCTCCTTCTCAATCATATGGATGTCGTCCCTGTTGAAAAGGAGGGTTGGGAGGTCGATCCCTTTGCAGGCATCATCAAAGATGGATATCTCTATGGCCGCGGAACCCTCGACAACAAGTCCATGGGGATCGTTGAGATGATGGCCCTTCTCATCCTGAAAAGAGAAGGATGTTCTTTGAAAAGGGACATTCTCTTTTTTGCAGCAGCTGATGAGGAGACTGGAGGCAGATGGGGAATCGAGTGGGCCATAGAAAATATTCCCCTCTTGAGGGAATCGGAGTATGCACTCAATGAAGGGGGATATGTCATTCTCAATGAGAATGGTATCCCGGATCGGTATGAAGTCTCTAATGGCCAGAAGGTTCTCTTCCAACTCAAACTAAAGGCCAAAGGTACCTCAGGTCATGGCTCTATGCCCCATTCTGACAATCCCAATGTGAAACTTATCCAAGCCCTGGACACACTCATAAAATGGGAAACTCCTTACAATGTCCTTCCCATGGTAAAAGAGTTTTTTTCAAAGATGGCTCCAAAACAGCCACTGGAGGAAAGGAAATTTTTTGAGGACATTGAGAAGGGTCTCCATGATCCTTCCTTCTCGATTTGGCTGACATCCAATCCGATCTATAACGCCATAGTGAGGGATACGATCTCCCTTACCATCCTCCAGGCAGGAAGCAAGGTCAATGTCATCCCTTCGGAATCAACCGCTACCCTCGACTGCCGTCTCATTCCAGGTTCATCCAAAGAGAATTTTTTAAAAAGGCTTCAGGGGAAATTGGGAGATGAAATCGAGGTAGAAGTAATATCAGAGAACCAATCCTATCCACCCTCTCCCTTAGATACGGATTTTTTTAAGGTCATTCAAAAATATGCTGCCGAGAATGACCCAGATTGCCCTGTGGTTCCCCTCCTCCTCCCCGGGGCCACGGACAGTCGTTTTCTGAGGGAGAAAGGGATCATCACTTACGACTTCTGCCCTTTTCGATTGACAGAGAAAGACATGCTCAGGATTCATGGAAATAATGAACGAATCGCCATCGAAAATTTGAGATTTGGAATGAGGATGATGGTGGATATTTTGAAAGAGATCGCCACCTGATTCTATTCTCAGCTACTTGACTAAGGCCAATATATGGTATACCATAACCAATATGAGAGCTAAACTTGTCTATCATGTCAAGAAATACCATATAGACGGTTCTTTTCAGGAAATTAAAATATGGCAGATCCCTAAAATCAAGGACAAACCCCATGGACTTAAATATTCTTTTGCATACGTCTCTGAGGGAGAAAGGGTCGTGGGATATGACAATGCGGAACGTAAGGGAGACCACAAGCATTACAAGGGTGGAGAGTATCCCTATAGATTTCAAAGTCTGAAGCAATTATGGAAAGATTTCAAGAAGGATATTCAAAGATTCAAGGAGGACAGATTATGAGAGTTAAGAACATAAAAGTAGCAATCAAGGGTGAAAATGAACTGCTCAATGAAGTTAAGGAAGTTTGGGGAAAACTCGAAAAGGGGGAGAAGATTAAGAAACATGAGGCGATTTATTTTGAAAGCCTGGATGCTATGAGGAGAATTCTGACCGAAGAGCGTTTAAGGATCCTGAAGGTTATCAAAAAAGACCATCCGGCCTCAATCTACGAACTTTCAAAAATGCTCAAGAGAGATGTAAAAAATACCTTCGATGACGTCCAATTTCTTGCGCAGGCAGGACTTGTTGAACTGAAAAAGACAAAAGACGTCAGAGAGAAAACTACCCCGAGGGTGAATTACGACAAAATACTATTGGAGATATCAGTTTGATAAAATTTTTTTTCCTGTATGTCCCCCCTTAAGGTAATTGAATTACGATAACCTCCATCCTCTCTCCGCGAGAAATTGCTTCCTACGACTTCTGTCCCTTTCGATTGACAGAGAAAGACATGCTCAGGATTCATGGAAATAATGAACGAATCGCCATCGAAAATTTGAGATTTGGAATGAGGATGATGGTGGATATTTTGAAATAAGTGGCTGTCTGATTTCAGACTTTTTAATATTCCTTGACAAACGTAACTGTAAGATCTACTATAAATGTAAGGCATTAAATTATTGTAAGGAGGTTAACAATGGTAGTTACTGCCAAGGTCACATCAAAGGGTCAAATTACCTTGCCAAAAGAAGTTAGAAAACTT
>CAVTZZ010000024.1:0-42197 GCA_963739325.1 uncultured delta proteobacterium
TATTGGCTTTGAATTCCAATTTTATAATACAACCACCCAGATTACATTGCCTAATATTAGCACGAATGACGCAACTTCAATTGGGCGAACTAGTGCTATCTTGCACAGCATGATAATTGATGACAGCGGGGAGCTTTGTAATGTCAGATTCTTATATGGAAATTCAACTTCTTATGACTTTGCTACAAGCTGGCAGAGCGGACAGTGTTGGAGATAATGTATCTGCTTTTGTTTCCGGACTAAGAGATGAGAAAACATATCACTTCATTGCTCAAATAAATAATAGCCTTGGAATAGCTAATGGCTCTGACAAGACATTCACTACAGCAACTCCTGGCTGGGGATGGGTGACTGCCACAGGGTATAGTGACCCAGATAATCGATGGAATGAAGAAGAGAAGATATTTGACGATGAGCTTAGCACAGAAACCGACAGCTGGCATGCTAGTAATGCCCTTAATGGAACATGGAGCTCATATCTTTACTTAACAAGAAGCCCTGCAATTATTTCTGATAAAGTAAGATTTTATGTAAAATCAACAAATACAAACAGGATAGCCATAGATATTTACAAGAATAATAATTGGGAGACAATATATGCTGGAGGATTTACAGGACTGCAATGGACAGAGAAGAACTTTACAATCGGTTATGTAAGCAATGCGAGATTTGCGCTTGGAACTTCTGACAATGGCGCTGGCTTCAACTGGGAAGCTTATGAATTTGATTTTTACAAGACAGGAATAATATATCCTGAATTGAGCAAAAAGGAGATACAACTGACTTAAGTTACATATCAAATAATACAAATGTTTCTGGATTAGTATTAGATAATGGCATTGATGGAAAAATTGCATTCAACCAAAATGTGGCTTTGAATGCCACATACAATCTTGACATTCCGATAGAAATTAGCTATGCGTCAATTTTTGTCAATGCATCATATTATCCAAACTTGAATGTTTCTGCAAACCTGACAATGAGGGGGCTGAAGATGGCTAATCCTATTATTTACAAGGATGGCATTGCATGCGGAGATTGCACTATAATAAAATGGAATAGGGATTCAGGAGAGCTTGTATTCAGCGCGAATTATCTTGGAGGCAATTATACCCTGATTGAGGGAAGCCAGAGCAAGATAACAAACAATGAGACAACAAATGCATCATTCTATCTGTTTATGAAGACACAATATTGGAATTCTTCATTGTCAGCATGGGTTGATGAGGATATTGTGATTAATGAAAGTACGCAAAGAATAATGAATATTTCGTCAATATTGAAACTTGACAAGATATGGAATGCGCAGAATTACAGCACAAGCAATTTGGGGAAGGGGGATGGAACCTATAGGATATATGCTGCTGGCTTGGATAATATGGGCAATGTGCTCATGAATGCAGATGGAACATATGCAAATTCAACTTATAATTTCACATATGATACAATTGCTCCAAATGTTATATTGAGCGCTCCGCAAAATGCATATTCAAATTCCAGCACTCCTGTAAATGTGACATTTGAGTGCAATGCAACTGACAATCTTGAATTAATAAGCATGAATCTTTATATAACGAATTCAAGCAATTCTGCATTCAGTTTAAGCAAAACAACCGGAATTTCAGGAATGAGCAACTCTACGAGATGGACATTAAGCTTGGAAAAAGGGAATTATACCTGGAATTGCCTTGCTTATGACAACGCATGGAATGGAAATTCTGGGAAGCGCTAACAGGACAATAGCATTAACTGATAGTGTTCCAAGGATGCAATATAATCTGCCAACAGAAACATCGGGAACAACAATAAACCGAAGAAATATAATTGTAAATGTCAGCGCGAATGATACAAATCTGTTGAGCATAACAATAAGACTGTATAATTCTGCATATAATATAATTAACAGCACAACAACATCAACATCGCCAAATTATATCAACTTCAGCGTATCTGCTGACGGGACATATTATTTTGATGCAATTGCTTATGACGCGGGCGGGAATATAAACACGACTGCGATGAGAAATGTTATTATAGATACTGCTAGTCCAGCAATACGGTTTGTCTATCCAACAGATAATTCAAGCACAATCGTAACCCGGAGCAATATAGCTGTTAACTTACTGCTTCTGACAGCGCCGGATTAAGAAATATAACTCTTTATTTATATAATAGCACCGCATTAATAAATGCGACAAATAAGACAACCTCGCCTTTGTTTGCAAACTTTACAGACTTAATAAATGGAATTTACTATTTCAATGCATCTGCTTATGACAGTGCTGGAAATGTGAACTGGACAGCAACATGGAATGTTAGTGTATTTATTAATCAAGCTCCCCAAGTGATATTCGTGAGCAATATTTCAAATGTAGATCCAATTGAAGCAGGAACAACCGCAGTTAATTTCGATACAACTGTTTATGACGCAAATGGCTTTACAGACATCAATTTCTCGAGCATAAGCGCGAACTTCACAAGAAATGGAGCAGCAAGATTGATTGACAATTGCTCAAATACTGCAAACTATTCAGCATATTATGCAAACCTTACATGCACAATAACAATGTGGTATTTTGATTCGCCTGGAATGTGGAATGTGTCTGTTGGAATCAATGATAATGCAAATGCGTTTGGGACAAATACATCAACATATTTCCAGCTGAATCAGCTACAGGCGATAGTTATTTATCCGCAACAGATTGATTTTGGAAGCCTGACAACAAATTCATATAACAGCACAGCAAACTCTCCAATCAGCATAAACAATACTGGAAATGCAAACCTGACAGAGAAAATTGCTGTAAATGCAATCAATCTTGGCGGAGAAACTTTTGCAGAAAATTACCTTGACGTCAAAAATATTTCTACAAGCGCAATTAGCGGCGGGAGCTGCGCAGGAAATGCATTACAAAATTCAAGCGATATAATAATAAACGGATTTGTGCTTGAAGCTGGAAACTTGTCTGCAGGACAGGCGCAGGCAAATTCTTACTATTGCCTCAAGTCTGCTAAGGGATTGCCGACACAAATATATTCAACAAAGAATTTGGGAGGCTGGACAATAAAAGTCATTTAGCAACTTAATGAAAGAAATATTTAAATAGCTAAATTCACATACAAACCTAACATGAAAAAAAAGAGTGCTTATATTGTTTTAGGATTAGTGCTGTTATTAATTATTCCGATTGCATCTGCCGGATGGTGGAGTTCTTTGCAGAAATCAATAACAGGAAGGGCTACAAGCCAGTTGACAAATGTTTCTTTTACGGTTTCAGGGGTGAATCCAATACAGATAATTTATGTTGCGCCCATATCTGCTACAAACCCAACAGAAGCAACATATACAAACGTAAGCTTTGAAGTAAGGGTAAAGGATATTGACGGGGTTGCTGACATAAACTTTACAAGTGTTTATGCTAATTTCAGCAGAACTGGAGAGCCAACGGAGAAATTCCCTAATGTGCACAAACAAAACAAATATTGACAGCATTACTGCGAATTTCACATGTTCTATATTAATGTGGTATTGGGATGGGAATGGGCATGGAATGTCAGCGTATGGGGAAAAGATATAGGGAATGGAACAACTGTTTACAACAGTTCAACATATTTCACATATAATTTACTCAAAGCAATGATAGTAGCCCCAACTTCATTGACATGGGCTGCTTTGAATACGGCGACGACAAATCAGAAATCAAATAATGACCCTACAATAATAAATAACACAGGCAATTATAACAGCACACTGCAATTAACTGCAATAAACCTTCTTGGGCAAACAAGTCCCTCAAACATGATCCCTGCAAATAATTTTACAACAAGCAATAATGACGGAACTGGTGCGCTTCTGGAACAGTCTGGTAAAAACGGAACTGCAACAACAATAACGGGAACAGTTGCAAACAGAGGCAACTTATCTGTAGGAAGCGGAGCTGGACAGGAAAATTTATATTACTGCATTCCTTTAGTTCCTAATGTCCCATCGCAGACATACTCAACCCAGCTTGGAGGAAGCTGGACAATATTATATCCATAAAATAACATGAAAGCAAACAGAATATTAACAGCAGGCATTATGGCAATTCTCTTAATTGGGCTTGCAAGCGCATTCGGGGTGGGTGCGCCTTATTGGGAAGATAATCCTTTAGTTATGGAAAGAGGAACGACAAAAAATGTTGAGATAAATCTCCAGAACATGGTTGGAAATGATGATGTTAGCGTTAAGGCAGAGCTTAAAGGAGGTTTCTCAAGATTGCTTCCATAAGCGATGAAGTTTATTTGGTGAAGGCGCAGACATCAAACATGATAGTGCCATTAAGAGTAAGCATTCCCGCTGATGCAAATGTGGGGGATGTCAAGAAAGTAAAGGTAGAATTCAAGACGGTAAACTCAAATAACGGCGGAATGGTTAGTATGGGGACAGGAATGAGCGTAACTTTTGACGTAAACGTTACTGAAAAAGCAAAAAAAAGAAAGCAGCAATATGACAATTTGGTTAATAATTACTGCAATAATTGTGCTTGCAATAATCTGGATTGCTGTAAAAAGAAAATAGAAAAAACAATCTCAATCTGGTTTATAGGGGGCAATAATTAAATTGAAAGCATATTTACTTATAATTAACCAATCCAAAATCTTAAAAACCTTTTAATAAATCTCCAAAATGAAAGGCAAAGAGTTTGATACATTCAAAGACTTTACAATATAATGAAATAGTTTAAATAATCTTTTATATTATCAAGTTTATGAAAAAGGGCGATTGCGCATTGATTCTATTATTTGGATTTTTATTTTTAATAAATTTTGCTGCCTGCGAAAGCATGACAGGCTATGCATCAAATCAGTTGACTAATATTTCTATTTATATTCTTCCTTCAGGAAGCGGGCCCGAGTATTATATCATGGAGCATTGAGCCGTATGATCCTTCTGTTGGGGAGAATGTAAGCTTAAATGCGACTGCGAACGGAACAGGCATATCAGGAAGATTTGCGAATATAACCCTGCCGAATGGGACAGTTATAATCTTGAGGATGCCAAGCAATTACACAATACAAATTCCAGGCAGGCATAATGTAACCTTCTGGGCGAATGATACTAATGGGAGTGTAGGAATGGGTACTGCCACCAACTCTGGCATGATTCCCCGATCGGCAACAATCACCGGCTTGCCCATGGCCATCGCTTCCCTGAGTGCCCGGGCTGTCCCATCAGAGCCTGCCATAAGAAATACAAAGATATCCATACAAGCTAACGTGTCAATATAGTCATCTGTCCGATATCCTCCAAGCACCACCCAAGGCTCAATCCCCAGCCGTCTTATCGGTTGGATAACGCTCTCCTCCATTTGACTCGATCGACCTACTAAGAGAACCTTGATGTTTGGGAATTCCCGGACAATCGTTTTTACCGCCTCTAAAAATACCTCGGTCTTTCGATATTTTTGGAATCGTGCAACCATCCCGATGATCATCTCTGAGGGGCTGATTCCAAAAACATCCCTCATATTTTTAAATTCCCTCTTTGGAGTAAATCGATCCAGATTCAAAGCCGGCATAATCTTGGCAACCCTCTCCATGGGAAATCCAAAATGCTCTGCATCCTCCCGTCTTGCCCTTTCTGAAAAGGTGATCATTCCATCGGTGAGTTTGGAGATCAAAAAACGATTGCCAAGGTTGGGGATTAAAGGATCCCGTTTGTGGTCTGTGCGGATGACGACCACAGGACGCTTAGACCTCTTTGCTGCAATCCCTCCCAAAATATGGTCGTGTGACTGATGAACATTTAAGATATCGAAATTTTCTTGATTGAGATAATGGGTAAGATTCCAAACATCGCGGAGATTATTCCAGATGGAAGAGGGATGATAAACCTTCAAGGCATGATTCAGGTGAAATTGACTTGTAGCCTTCACCTCCTCTTTTAATACCCTTTTCTCTAAGCTATCCTCCACTGGGAGAGGTGGTTTTTGATAAGCGAAGGTAACATCATGACCTTTTTTTTCTAATGCCTTGCAAAGATTGAGGACCGGCTCAGAGGGCCCAGTCCATTTCCAATCACTAAAGAGATGAAGGATCTTCAATGCTATTCTTCCTACCTCTTCATAAATCGGCTAATGAAGTATAAAATCTCATTGGCCACCTCTTCCATTTCTGATTCGGTCATCTCTGGGAAAAAAGGAAGGGAAAGAACTTCCCGAGCATACTGTTCAGTTAAGGGGAGAGCTCCTCTTCGATATCCCAATTCTCTGAAGGCCTTCTGGAGATGAATCGGGATGGGATAATGGATGAGAGTTTGAATCCCCTTTTCTTTTAAAAATGCCTGGAGAGCGTTCCGCTTCTTCGAGCGGATAACAAAGAGATGATAGACATGCTTGATCTCCTTCTTTTCAATGGGGCATATCACTTCTGTAGATTCAAGCATTCTTTTATAAATCAGCTCTTTCTTCCTTCTCTCTTCATTCCATCGATCTAAATATTTTAATTTGACTCGAAGGATCGCCGCCTGGATCTCATCCAATCGGTTATTCCCTCCTTTAAGGACATGTTCATATTTCCTCTTTTCTCCATAACATCGAAGGAGTTTCAACTTCTCAAATAATTTTTTATCATTCGTTACGACCATCCCGCCATCACCGTATCCACCCAGATTCTTCGTGGGATAGAAACTAAAACAACTCAGAAGACCAAAGGAACCCACCTTTCTCCCTTGATACTCAGCGCCGTGGGCTTGACAGGCATCCTCAATGACAGCGAGGTGATAACGGTTTGCAATATCCATCACCGCATCCATCTCCGCCGGGTGCCCATAAAGATGAACCGGAAGGATTGCCTTTATCTTCTGCCTCCCTCCTTTTTTCTTTCGTTGCTTTAAAAAAAGCTCCAAGGCATTTGGATCCATTGTATAAGTTTCAGAATCGATATCAACGAAGAGTGGCTTTGCCCCGGTCAGAGAGATGGCTAAGGCAGTAGCAATAAAAGAATGCGCTACCGTGATGACTTCATCTCCTTCTCCAATACCAGCAGCTTTCAAAGCCAAATAGAGCGCATTCGTTCCAGAATCGACCCCTACCCCAAATCGAACTCCACAATAACGAGAAAACTCCTCTTCAAAAGCAGAAACCTCCTCTCCCAAAATAAAGTGGCCTTTTTCATAGACCTTCTTTGTTGCAGAGAGGATCTCATTCTGAATCTCTTTATATTGTCGTGTTAAGTCGATGAAAGGGACCATCCGTACTCCCGATTGCGGAGTGTGGAATGCGGATTGCGGAATATTATGTACAAATTCTAATCTTTTCTATTCCGTATTCCGAATTCCGAAATCCGCATTATCTTCTATTCCCAGTATTCCTTCTTATGCTTCCTATAGAATTCGACCGTCTTTCTGAGACCCTCATTCAGATCCATTTTGGGTTTCCAACCAACGATTCGCTTGATATTGGAGATGTCGGTATAATAATCTCCAGGCTCTACTTCTTTTCGTTCCTTGGTAAACTCAGTAAAGGCAGTCTTCCCTGTTCCAGCAATTTCTACAATCTTCTTTGCCAGATCGATGAAACTGATCGGAATACCTGTTCCGACATTGAAGACCTCCCCATAAGCTTGATCACAGGCTGCGACTTGTAAAAAACAATCCACCAGATCGTCGACATAGAGAAAATCTCTCAGGATCCGACCATCCCCAAAAACAGGAATCACCTCATTGTCGATGGCCTTCCGGATAAACCAGTTGAGGACCCCATATTCATCGTGTGCCATCTGGTGTCGAGGCCCGTAGGTATTCGTAATCCGAAGACAGGTGCCAGGAATTTTATGGACATCGTGATAGACGAGAATCATCTTTTCAGCGGTCAAATTCGTCACCGCATAGATTCCTTTGGGATTGGTAGGATGATCCTCGCCGACAGGCAAGGTCACACTCGAGCCATATTCTCCTCGTGTTCCAGCAAAAATGATCTTCACCTCCCGGTTGCATTTTCGGCAGGATTCGAGAAGTACGAGCGTTCCCCGACAATTGATATCCAGGTCTTGAATGGGGTTTCGGATGCTATCCACATGGTTCACCTGCCCAGCCAGATGAAAAATATATTCCTGTTCCTTCACCAGATAATCCATAGAATGGGCATCCCTCACATCACTGAAGTTAATATGGATACGATCAACAATCTCCTTCACATTGAAGAGGTTCCCACCCAAACGGGGCAACATATTATCCACAATCGTCACCTTTGCTCCCGAACTCACCAACTGGGTGGATAGATTGGATCCGATGAAACCCAATCCGCCTGTCACCAATACCCTTTTCCCTTTATAGACTCTTTCATAAGGAGTCATTTTCTTTCTCCTTTGCAGGCCGGGTTATTTCCCAAAGTTTGGCGTATTTGACAAAAACATAGAACATCGTTGAAACGATGATGATGAGGCCAGGCAACCCATCTCGAAATCCTGACTTCAAAAGATACTCTTTGATGAATCGAAAGGGAGGATGAAAAAGAAGTTTAAAGAGGCAAAACTTCTCCTCACTCTTGATCATGTCCTCTGCCGCAATCTGAGAATACTTATCAATGGTCTGAATCTGATCCGAAATATTCCGATAGGTATAATGGAGATATTCGTTCTTTAAAGAATCGACCCTTCCGTCCACCACGATCTTGGCGTGAAGCCCGCCCTCCCACCTCCCCTTATCCCTTCGATAGAGGCGGAGCTCACAGTCGGGATACCATCCTCCAAACCGAATCCATCTTCCCAAGTAAAAGGTGCGGCGATAAGCAATAAAACCATCGACCTCGTTCGCTCTCTCTCCTAATACCTTTCGAATCTCATGGGCTAACTCTGAAGGAACCTCTTCATCAGCATCGACAAACATAATCCAAGGGTGAGTAGTTTGATTGGCGGCATACTGATACTGGTCGCGATGGCCGGTCCACTTTCTCTGGTAAGTCTTGTCAGTATATTGTCGGCAGATTTCGTATGTTCCATCCGTACTGAAGGAGTCAACGACGACCAGTTCTTCTGCCCAGCTAAGGCTTTTTAAACATCGCTCAATAGTCCTGCAGTTATTGTAAGTGAGGACATAAACAGAAACTGGAATTTTTTCCATCGTCCCTCGTTCATCGTTCATGGTTCATCGTTAATCGTTCATCGTTTGTAATTAAGTTCCCTCAATTTTCTATCAACGGCCTCCTCTACTTCATCCACAGTGATGAGTTCCATACATCGGTGGTCAGTCGGACAAATCCTTTTTAAACAGGGACTGCACGGAACATCCTTCCTTATCACCACATGACCGTCTCCCCAAGGTCCTGTGGTAGAAGGGTCTGTTGAACCGAAAAGGGCCACGACAGGAGTTCCCACAGCAGTGGCCACATGCATCGTCCCAGTGTCGTTGGTTACAAGGAGTTGACAACGCTCTATGAGAGCTGCCAATTGGAGGAGATGTGTCTTACCGGTCAAGTCTATTCCTCCCTCTTGCAAATGCTCGAGGATCTCTTTGACAATGGGTTTTTCTTCTTCCTTACCAAAAAGTAGTACAGTGGCTTTCCATTTCTTAACGATCCTTTTCCCTAATTCCCCAAATCGCTTCGGATACCAACATTTGGCCTGACCATACGTGGCACCCGGATTCATCCCAATCAAGAGTCTCCCATCGAAGAGATCCAAATTTTCAGCATCTCCTCAGCCGATTTTCTGTCCTCTTCCCTGAGGAAGATTCGAGGGGAAGGAGACCCTTCGGTTTGCCCTAAAGAATCAGTTAGTTTTTGGTAATAATGAATTCGATGGGCGTGAAGGACCTTTTTTGTTCGAGGAATACCATGGGTGAGAAAGAGCGAACGTCCTTCAGCTTTATAGCCAATCCTAATTGGAATTCGAGCCAAATAGATGTGGAAGGCCGAGCGAAAGGAACGGGGGAGGATGAGAGCTAAGTCAAATTTCCTCTCCATCAGAGACTGACTGAGGTTGATATCTTCCCAAATAGACCCTATGCCCCTCCTTTTCTGAAATGGGATGATCTCATCCACGTAAGGAGATGTTTTCCATAAATCGATCAGATGGCTCGGGATCAGGATGGCCAAGTGAGAATGGGGAAAGAGCGATTTCAATTTTTGAACCGTTGGGTAAGTCAGGATGGTATCACCCACCCAGTTTACTCCTCTCACCAAAATGCGATTTACCCTGCTAAAAGTAGGGTTCGATTTCGATTGCAAGGCACTCCTTCCCTCTTAACGATGAGAAATTATTACATTAACTATTTAAAGTCAACCCTTTGGCTCTCTCTAACCTAAAGAACCTTCCTCGCTCCGATCCTCAGGATCAATAAGACCAAATCTTAAAATCCAGATTGGGTCTTATTGAGTTACGGATAAAATTTCCTCTGTTGCTTTAAAAACATCATCCACAGTGATCATCTTCAAACAGGTAAGTTCCTTGCAGGAGCGGTTGCGACATGGATTACACCCCACTTCTTTTCTCACCTTTTTATGTCTTCCGAAAGGCTCATTCACGATAGGATCTGTCGGACCATAAATAACGACAATGGGTATCCCCACGAGAGAAGCAATGTGCATCGGACCAGTGTCCCCCCCTATATAGAGGTCGCAATGCCTATAAACCTCTCCCAATTGTGTTAACGTTTCGGTTCGAGGGCTCAAAATAGACGATTCCTTCATCTCCTTTTGAATATCTTCGACCCACGTCAGCTCATCAGCCCCCCAAGTAAAAATAACCGTGCCTCTCAGTTCACGGATCAATCGATCTGCCAATTGAGCATATTGAAGAGGCGTCCACCTTTTATATAATGTCTTTTGGCTTGTCCCAGGGTGGATCGCAATTAAAGGATTTTTAAGAGATGCCGAGGAGGCCTTATAAAAAGACTCAATATACTCCCGGTCCTCTGGAGGAATATGAAAGTTATATTTAAGCTCTTTCACATTCAGTCCGACCCCTTTGAGAAGTGTAAGGTTTCTCTGAAATCGACTGATCCTCTCTTTTGGAAGTTCCACTTTTACATTCGAAAATAAGAAATTCCCTTCTTTGGTGGACCTGCGATTATATCCAACCCTCTTGGGAGAACCTGAAAAAAAAGAGAGGAGACCGCTCTTCAAAATTCCATGAAAATCGATAGTAACATCGAAACCTCGCCTTCTAAGACCTAATACAAATCCCCACATTTCCGCTACTGTCTTCCATATTCTTCGAGCTGATTTTATTCCATCCATCCACCTCTTTCTGGGAAACAGGATGACCTCATCGATTTCTGGCTGGCTTTCCAATAAAGCCTTGGATGGTTCTTCAACAACCCACGTGAT
The DNA here is from genome assembly GCA_963739325.1 of uncultured delta proteobacterium. Lineage (GTDB taxonomy): Bacteria > Desulfobacterota > BSN033 > BSN033 > UBA1163 > CAVTZZ01. The sequence continues at coordinate 11,310 of CAVTZZ010000024.1, forward strand.
GGAGGAACAAGGGTAATATTCCTTTAAGGCCTTCACTGCAGGCAGTGTTCGAATGACATCTCCCACTGCACTTAGCCTTAAAATTAGAATTTTGGGGTCATTCATGGTTGAAAGATTAACCCATTGCCATGTATTTTTCAATAATAAAAACAGGGGGATGCCTGCAGGCAGGCAGGAGCTTCGCCCATCCTGCCATAAGCAGGAAGGGGTACATGTTGGCCGACGAATAGGTTAAGGGGATTGAAATAAAACGAGAGGAAAATTATTCAGTAAGACGAGTTGCGAATTCTTTAGGAAGGCTCTTTGGTTTACCATTGGAATCGATGCAGAGGTGTCGTGTCTCCCCTTCTGCAATAACTTCTTCTTTCTCTTTGCGTAAGATTCGATATCCAAAAGTGATCATCCGGCTATTCAAACTCTTCAACCAAGTTCTTACTGTGATTGCCTCATCGTATCGGGCTGCATTTCGATAACAACAGTGGGCATCGGTCACAACGAGTTTATATCCTGTTGCTTCTAAATCAGCATAAGAAAATTCCTTTTCTCGACAGAACTCAGAGCGTCCTACCTCAAACCAGACCAGGTAGTTTGCATAATAAGCCACTCCCATCTGGTCTGTTTCTGCGTACCTCACACGAATTTCACAATCAACGAAATCTTTCATCTCAACTAACTCCTAAGTGGCTCTTTTGGGTAATCAGTAATCAGTTATCAGTAATCAGTTATCAGTCACCAGCCACTGATCACTGGCCACTGATTACTGATCACTGCTTTCTGGGTTCACAGGGCCCTCAAATACTCCGGACGCAGTAAAGCCGGGTCTTTTCTTCGAAGCACTTCCCTAATCCTCCTCAGCGCCTCTTCCTTCTCCTCCGGCATTCGAATTCGGAGGGGGAGATAGTTAGAAGCATGGTTTGAAGCAAAAAAGCATCGAGTGAATTGACAATGTTGAATCATTATCTCCAGCTCTTCGATCAAGCCATAGGGGGTAGGAAGTACCCATTCCCCTGCCTCAATCTCTCTCTCGATGGGAGTTCCTGGAACGACCATGAGGGAGAGGGCACCCACAAAGTCAGGGTCCATCTCTGAGAGAACTTTTCCTGTTTCCTCAGCATGAACTTGACTGCGTTCTATACCACCGATGCCTAATATGACGGTGACCGAGAGATGGATTCCAGATTCCTTCACCCTTCTTCCTGCCTGAATTAATTGGTCGACAGTAGCATTTTTCTTAATCCGTTTCAATATCTCCCGATCTCCTGACTCCAATCCTAAATAAATGATACCTAACCCCAGCTCTTTCAGAGCTTTCAATTCTTCCACATTCTTGCGAAGAATGTCTTTCGCATTGGCATAAATCCCTACTCTCTCAAGGCCACTCAATTTTACTCGGAGATAGTCTAAGATTCGAAGTAATGCTCTCTGGGGAAGACTCAACGCATCCCCATCGGCCAAAAAGACTTTCTTAACTCGCGATCCATACGAACTCGCTTCATCAATATCCTCTTTCACCTCTTCAAAACTTTTTATCCGAAAGGATTTTTCTCGATAAGCTCCACAAAAGGTGCATCGATTATAAGAACAGCCTACCGTCACCTGAAGAATCAGACTCTCTGCCTCACTGGGTGGTCGAAAAATCATTCCTTCATATTTCATTTCACATGCTCCTATATCATCGAATAGTTCGAATGATAGCGAATTTAACAAATAAAGTACTTTTTACTCCTTTTAAATATGAATCCTATTCGATTAATTCGTTGTTATTCGGGCTATTTGCTTCTAGAATTTTCTTTTCTATCCTCAGGGAGATCAAATTGATAAATGATCTCTCCTTCTTTGACCATCCCTAACTCTTTGCGAGCAATCTCTTCAATATAACGTTTTTCATGCTGTAACCGCCTCACCTCTTCTCTTAAGTTCCGATTTTCCCCCTCCATTTTGGTGTTTATCTCCTTGATCCGGACCAACTCTTTCTGAAGTCGAAACAGGTGAAGGATCCCTTTATCCCCAAAGAAGGTGAGGAATCCCAGAATCAAAAAAAGGAAAATGGTGAAAAGGAGAATACGTTTTCTCTTCATCGAGATGTCTGAAAATGTATCAATTTAGCTGTTTGAAGTCTTTTTGTAAAATCCCTCCCAACCTCCCTTTACCAAAGGGAGGAATTACCCCTCTTTGGCAAAGAGGGGCGTGGGGAGATTTTCCAATGCCTGTGTCAATTCAATTTTGAGACCCTTAATATCTGAGATATCCAACCGTACTCATCCTATTGCAGCTTAAATCTAATAGGGATGATACCCCACTGTTCACCCTGAGGCTGATCTTTTGGCAGGGGAGCAAACCGCCACTGTTTCAAGTATTGGATAGCGATCCGCTCCAACTCCGTATCCCCTTTAATGATAGGAACAACTCGATCTACTCTCCCGTCCGATAATACCCAAAAAGTCAACTCGATCTCCCCCTCCATTCTGACTTTAACCTGAGGAGGCTGAGGTTTTTCAAGTATTTTCCGGGTAGCGAGAGGTCCTCTGATCCCCAAAAGGAGGTTCTCTTCCAGAGGCTTCTCCGGAGAAGCACTTTCTTTTTTACTCAGAAGTCTTTCGATCACCTTCTCAGCTCCTCTATCCCTCAATGAAGCTGGATCAGCTTCATCCTTTAGAGATGGCAGAGGAGGCTCTAAATTAAAAAGGTCTTCCTTCTTCTTCAAATACTCTTTCAATTCTTTATCTATTTCCTTAAACTCGGGTGAATTTTTAAGAGCCTTACTCTTCTCTTCTCCTGGGAGAGGCTCTAATTTTTTCAATCGTGGATATTCCGTTGCAAAAGGCCTCCAATCCTGATAGGCACTTGCCTCTCTCATCTTTTTAAGAATCACCTCCTCTCGTATCCGCTTCTCTTCAGGAGGAATCTCTCTTTTCTCCCATCCCAATATCCTCTTGCTCTCCCTCGTGAGTTTTTTCCACTCTTGCTCAAGGAGGAATCTTAGGGAGGGGTCAAAAAAGAAAAGCCCAGATAAAAACCCCATGAGTACAAGGAAGATGGCGATGAGAAAAGAGGTGAGCCGCCAGCTTCTCTTCTGCGTTTTTCTCATCAGCGAACCACTCCTTGGTTAATCTGATCGAGCATCTTTTTAGCACCTCTCGTCTGTCCTCCCTCCGGGTCTTCTCCAACAATTTCCGATAGACCTGTCTGGCTTCAGAAAATTTCTTTTCCTCCATATAGAGGGGGCCCAATTTGAGAAGGGCTTCCTCTATCAACTCGGACTGCTGAGGAAAGAGATAGACGACTCTTGAGAATTGAAGGACGGCCTGTTCTTTATTCTCATTTCCTAAATAGGCCTCTCCCAATCTGAATTGTGCCTGACTAGCCACTGACTCTTCTGGACTTCGAATGGCTATAGAAAGAGTGGATAGGGCTTCCCCAAATCTCTTCTGCATGAGATAGAGAAGCCCCAATCTTAGATGTCCTTCGAATCGGATGTCGTCATTTTGAAATTTTGTAATCAATTCTCTTAAGATCTTCTCCGCCTCTTCTACCTTCCCTAAGCTACGATACCCATTCTCCATCCCGAGGTAGACCTTCTTCGCCAGTGGATGTTGGGGATGATTCTTCATCACCCACTCGTATCGCTCCAAGGCCTTCGGGTAATTTTTGATGAGGAGATAAATGTCCCCTGCCTCACTATAGGTTTCAACCAAGAGATGACTTTTGGGGTACTGCCTGATGAACTTCTCCATCTCTTCAATCGCTTCGGTCCATTTCTTTTCCATTTTGAAGAAAAGGGCGATGCGAAACTGTGCCTCTTCTGCCCATTCACTCTGTGGATAGAGGCGGAGCAGTTCCTGAAACGTCTTCACCGCCTTCTCTCCCATTCGAGATTGCTGGTAGTAATTCCCCAATTGCACCAAAACCTGGCTGGCTAAGGGATGCTGAGGATAAAGTTTTAAAAACGTGTCCACACGAGTTATGAAGGAATCATATTTTTTTTCTTGGAGGAAAGAAAGAAGGATTCCGTAATCAGCCTCCGGTGCTTCTTTCGATTTAGAATATTCTTTCACCACTCGGAGGTAGGCTTGGACGGCTTGCGGATATTGTTTAAGATTATAATACCCATCCCCAATTTTCAGGAGGGAGGAAGGAATAAAAGGACTTTCGGGATATTGTTGGAAGAGGCGTTGGAATTCTTCGATGGCTCTATGATAATCTTTTTCCCGAAAATAGGACCATGCGATCCAGTATTGAGATTCGTCACGATAAGAACTTAAAGGATTCAATTCCAGCAGCTTTTGAAACTGTCCGATCGCTTCTTTGAATCGCTCTTCTCGGTAAGCAATCCATCCGAGGAGGTAGTCCGCCTTTTCCCTATCCCCATTCCCCTCGGAAAGGGATATCAAACGCATTAAATGGATCTTGGCCTTTGGATAATCATTCTGATTCAAGTAACATTCGCCGACCATCAGGGAGAGGGAAGGGGTGGACCGAAATTGTGGGAACCCCTCCACCACCTTAAGAAAATAATCATTGGCCTCCTTCCAACTTCGTTTTTGAAAATGATACCAACCCAAACTGCTCAACCCTTTGGGGTATAAAATTGGATCGCCTTTCAATCGATCGACGTATCCAACTGCCCTTTGATAATCCTGCTTCAAAAGGCTGGTCTCTGCCAACCAGTAAAGAACCTCATTCTTTTCAAGATGATCCGGAAAATCGGTGAGGAGTCTTTCCCAATAGCGGATGGCTTCATCATAATTTTTAATATAGAAATTGGCGTAGCCCAACCTCGAGAGGACCTGATGTTCAAGCCTTACCTTTCTTTTTTCCTCCAATACCTTACGATAGGCAACGATTGCCCCCAAGTAATCCTTCTGATTGAAACGAGATTCTCCTAACATAAAATAAACACGCTCCTGAAGGTCACTTTCGGGATAGATCCTGAGAAATTGGCGAAACGTAGCGGCAGCGCTCGTATATTCCCCCTTTTCAAAATAGTATTGTCCAATGTCAAAAAGGCTTTGCTCTGCCCACGGGGAGGCGAGAAAATAGGAAAGAAATCTCTGGTGAAAATGGATCGCTTTTTCTACTTCATGATCTCCCAAATAGGTTTTCAAAATTCCCCAGAAGATAGGATCTGAGAGTCTTGTCCCAGGAAAGGTCAGAAGAATTTCTTCAAAGGCTTTCCTCCCCTCGGTGTATTTCCCAAGGGAAACAAGGCTCCAAGCCAATCCATAACGCGCACTCTCCTCTAAAGGATGCTGTGCATATCTTTTTGAGAATTCTTTAAATCGATTCGCTGCCTCACCAAATTGACGGAGTCTAAAGTAATTGATCCCCATCAAATACTCAGCCTCTGGTCTCCAACTCCCTTCGGGGTATTTTTGAAGGAGGGTATCCATTTCCTGTATCGCTTCTGCATATCGACCGAGATAATAGAGACAGTACCCTGACCAAAAGAGCGAGGATTGTGCGATGGGATGAAGAGGGCTTCTTTCAAAGACTCGATAGAAAAATTGATGCCCCTCCTCATAGACTTCCTTCTTGAGCTGAATCCATCCACAGGAATAAAGAGCATAGGCATAAAATTCACTCTCCGGGTTTTCCTCAACCACCTTCTGAAAGTAAGAGAATGCCTCTTCAATCTTCGTTTGGTGAAATGCGGCTTCCCCCATCCAGTAAATGGCAGCCCCCTTCAACAAACTATTTGGGTATTCCTGGATTAATTTACGGAAGGTCTGAATGGCATCTTCATAATCTTCTTTGAAATAATGGTATTTTCCCTTCTCATAAAGGGCCTTATCCCCAACCAAGATTCCTCTGGTGAATCGGCTCGAATAAGCACAACCGGGTTGGGTTGCCGTAGGACTCATCTTCTTTACCGGTCCAATCGTATCCTCCCCCAGATTGAGGGAGCCCAACTGAGGTTCCTCTTTCACGCCTTGACCGATAATAACAGGGAGGGGAACTTCTCTCTTCTCTGTCCATCTCGTCTCCTCTTTACCAAAGAATGTAATTTCAGGTGCTCCAGTACGATTTCGATACTGGCCCTCTCCTTTGAGAACAGGAAAAGAGAGAGTGATAGAGATCAAGAGACAGAGACTAAAAATCTTTATCAATCTTTTTAACATTTTCAATACCTTAAAGTATCAAATATATTCAAGGAATGTCAAGAATTCTGCAATTCAGACACTGGCCTTCAGGCCTGTCTACCGCAGCCAGTAGGGAACGGTTTCCCGTGGTCGGGTCTTATCGACAAACCGTTCCCTACTGCGACTGCCATGCCGTTCTAAGTGGCAAGGATTGACAAGATTTTTATGAGTGTGGTAGGTTGTATCAAGATCCAATTTCTTCAAAAGAATGATAGGACTGGTAAGTATGAAAAGAATAGTATTTTATGTATTGGCATTCTCGATGGTTTCCATTTTTTTTTCCGGATGTACAGATGGTAAAAGGGTATCTGATGTAGATCCGAAGGGGGATTTCAAAATCATGCGTGAGAAGATGGTTGAAACACAAATTAAAGCAAGAGGGGTGAAAGACCCTCGTGTTCTATATGCGATATTCAAGGTGGAGCGTCACCTTTTCGTCCCTAAAGATTTACAAACCTTTGCCTACGCGGACCAGCCCCTTCCCATTGGGGAGGGCCAAACGATCTCCCAACCTTATATCGTCGCTTTGATGACTGAACTTTTAGAGCTTAAAGGAGGGGAGAAGGTTTTAGAAATTGGAACTGGATCAGGTTATCAGGCAGCCATCTTAGCTGAATTGGCCAAAGAGGTTTATACCATTGAGATCATCGAAACGCTGGCAACCTCTGCTAAAAAACTACTTCTTCAACTCGGTTACCAAAATATTATGGTCAAAGCAGGGGATGGATACTTAGGATGGCCTGAAGTCGCACCCTTCGATGCCATCATTGTCACTGCAGCACCAGACCACATACCGAAACCTCTCATAGAACAGTTAAAGGAGGGAGGGCGGATGGTTGTTCCAGTAGGAACTTACTCACAGGAGCTAAAAAAGATTGTCAAACGGGCAGGAAAGATCGAAGCAACGGACGTCATCCCTGTGATCTTCGTCCCTATGACCGGAGAAGGAGTGAAAGAAAAACAATGAAGGGGAGCATGGGTGATAGGGGGAAAATGATTTAAACCTTAACCTGAACTTATTTATCCTGTTCTTTTTCTCTATTATTCTTTATTTTCCTCCAGGACTCCAATCTCTTTTTGATCTCTTTCTCAAACCCTTGGTCTGACGGATGATAGTAGGTTCTTCCTTTGAGGTTCTCGGGAAGGTATTCCTCTTCAACAAAGTGGTTAGGATAATCATGGGGATACTTATATCCTTTCCCATATCCCAAATCCTCCATTAAAGAAGTGGGGGCGTTTCGGATATGAAGGGGAACACCCATGTTCTCGAGTTCCCGGACATCTTTCTTTACTCTTTGATAGGCCGTATAAATCGCATTCGACTTAGGAGCTGTCGCTAAATAGACAGCAGCCTGAGCAAGAGCTAAGTCTCCTTCTGGTAAACCAATGAAGTGGAAGGCCTCCATTGCCGAGACTGTAACCTGTAAGGCCTGGGGATCCGCATTGCCCACATCCTCTGAAGCAAACCGGATCATCCGTCGAGCGATATAGAGAGGATCCTCTCCGGCCTCCACCATTCTTCCAAGCCAGTAAAGGGCTGCATCTGGATCGCTCCCCCTAAGGCTCTTGTGGAAAGCGGAGATAAGATTATAATGTTCCTCTCCAGACTTATCGTATAAAAAAGTTTTTCTTTGAAGAACCTCCTCTAAATCCTTTATCTTGATATGGCGAATGCCTTTGGTACTGGGTGGGGTCGTTAGAACGAGCATCTCCAGAGTATTTAATCCCGCCCTTGCATCTCCGTTGGCCAATAGACAAATCCTTTTAATCACTTCAGGCTCGATCATAGAGGTGTACTTTCCCAACCCTCTCTCCTTATCCGTTAATCCACGGTTCAAGATCACTTCAATCTCTTCCTCTTTTAGCGGGTGAAGGGTAAAGACTTTGGTACGAGAAAGCAAGGGAGAGATCAACTCGAAAGATGGATTTTCTGTGGTCGCACCGATGAGGATGATTGTCCCCTTCTCTACATGTGGAAGAAAGGCATCCTGCTGAGCCTTGTTGAATCGGTGGATCTCATCCACAAAGAGGATGGTCCTCCTCTTCTGATATTTCCATTCATCATTTGCTTCTTTGACGACCTCCTTAATCTCTTTCACACCGGCAAGCACAGCACTGAAGGCGATGAATTGAGCACCCGTGGTTGTAGCAATAATCATTGCCAAAGTAGTCTTGCCAGACCCAGGAGGGCCCCACAAAATCATGGAGGGGAAAAGATCTGTTTCGATGGCCTGTCGGAGAACCTTTCCCTGTCCCAGAAGATGCTCCTGACCCATAAACTCCTCCAATGTCCTTGGCCTTATTCGATCGGCAAGAGGAGCCTCTCTTTCGATTAATTCCTTTCCTTTCTTATCAAAAAGATCGGGTTGCTTTTTAAGATTCATGGCATTCAATAACGCAACCTAAAGGTTGCGGCTACTCCCCATCTCCCCATCTCCCAATTTCCCTATCTCCCTATCTCCCCATCTCTCCATCTAACTCCCGAATGACCTGAAGCATCTCTTCGTGAATCAACCCATTAGAGGCAAGCATCTCCTCAGAATAGATACTGAAGGACTGCCCCTGAAAGTCAGTCACCTTTCCTCCTGCTTCAGTGATGATCAGACTTCCTGCAGCCACATCCCAGGCATGAAGTTTCAATTCCCAGAATCCTTCAAACCGGCCAGCTGCTAAATAACAGAGATCGATTGCTGCGGAGCCCGGCCTACGGACGGCAAAGCTTTTCATGATAAATTGACGAAAATAGCGTAGATAGAAATCAGCATTTTCTCGGATATCGTAGGGGAATCCCGTGGCAAGGAGACTTCGATCCAAATGATCCTCATGAGAAACGAAGATCTGATTCCCGTTGAGAAAAGCTCCTTCTCCTTTTTTTGCATAGAAGAGTTCATTAAGGATGGGATTATAAACCACTCCCAATGTCACCTCACCTTCCACCTCCAGCCCGATGGAAACGCAGAAACATGGATATCCATGAAGATAATTGGTTGTGCCATCGAGAGGGTCGATGATCCACCTCCATGGAGAACCTTTCTCCTTAAACGGGCTTTCCTCTGTCAGGAGATCATGGTCTGGGAAGGTACTGAAAATCATTTGGGTGATCGTTCGATCACAGAGTTTATCTACCATTGTCACTGGATTAATTTCCCCCTTGTATTCAACCGAATGGGAATGGCCTAAATGCTCCATCTGAATCCGGCCGGCTTCTTTCGCAGCAGCGATAGCTATTTGAAGATAATGATTGGTTTCTTGCATAATTGACAATCCTCTTATCAAAACTATATGATAGCCATAAAATCAAGTCAACCCTGCACCGCTTTTTAGACAGCACCTTGTGCAACTCTGCGATGTCTCTAAGGCTCTTAATGTTTGTTAGAGAGATTCTGGTCATTGAATAAAAAGTTGGTACAGGGTCAACCGTGAGGTAAAGAAATGAAATTTGAAACTTATGGAAATTGCTTTGTATGTGGGGAGAAAAATTTAGGTGGTTTGCGATTAAATTTTGAGATTGATAAGGAGCAAAAAACCCTCAAAACAATATTTGTTGCAAGTCCCACTTTCCAAGGTTGGGATGGGATTGTCCATGGTGGGATCATCTGCACTCTATTGGATGAGGCCATGGCAAAATTGGTTTATGAATTGGGGTATCAAGCCGTCACAGCTTCATTAGAGGTCAAATTTAAAAAACCGGCTCCCATCCTCGAGCCCCTGCTCGTCTATGGGGAGATTATGGAGGTGAGCAAAAGATTGATCAAGGCAAAAAGCTCTGTGGCAAAAGAAGACCGAACGATTCTGGCAGTAGGAACCTCCACCTTTATTAAAAAATCCCCGTCGCGGGTGGGTTCTCCTTAATCCAGTAGTTGCATAAAAACCGTTCCAGAAGGTGGTTGGGTGTGTTGGGCCGGCTAAAAATAAAATAGACAATTACATCGCCGGGCGACTTATCGCCAAACTTTTACAGCGGAACCTTTAACGTCTTGCTACTTAGTTTCCACATACATTCCAAAGGTCACCCCAGGTGACATCGCATATGACCCATAAAATATACTTAAAATCGCTTGGTAAAAGTTTGAAAGCACACTCAACTACCTTTTTAATGCGACTTCTGGGTTAGCCCTTTCTCCTTTCATACATCCACTGGGCAAAATCTGCATCGAAACCAAACTGTTCTAATAAATCCCGATTTTTTAAAAGTTCGCGAATCGGCAGATCTTCTGCCTTCCTTCCTCCACGAAGTAACACTGCCCTCTCGCAGAGATCCACGACAACGGACAGGTGATGGGTCACAATGACTTTCGTCTGAGGAATCAATCGGATTCTCTTAATCAACGACCTGCTTCCAGTTGGATCGAGGTTATCGGTCGGCTCATCGAAAACTAAAATCTCAGAGTCCATGGCCAATACGGTTGCCAAAGCAACCCGCTTCTTCTCCCCTTCACTCAAATGATGGACCGATCTCCCTTCAAACCCTTTCAAACCCACCACCTCAAGGGCCTTCTCCACCCGATGCCGAACCCTCTCCTCATCCGATCCCATATTGAGGGGGCCGAAAGCCACATCGTCAAAGACGGTAGGGCAGAAGAGTTGATCTTCCGGGTTTTGGAAGACCAGACCGACTCTTCTTCGAATCTCCTTCAAGTTCTTTTTTTCTATAGGTAGACCCAGGATAGTAACTTCCCCATCTCCTATCAATGTTCCATTCAGGTGATAGAGGAGAGTGGACTTCCCAGCACCATTGGGCCCGAGGATCGCGATGGACTCATTTCGATAGACCACTAAATCAATATCTCTCAGGGCCGGTGTTCCATCCGGATAATCATAAGAAAGATGATTTATCTCGATGACCTTATCAGAATTCATCTAAAATAGACCCTCAGAAAAATAAAAATGGGCGAGAGGGAGAGAAAAAGTATCTCACCCAACCCCAACCTTCCTCCAGTAGTACCGGGCATCGTTCCATTATACCCTCTGGAGAGCATCGCCTGATAAACCCTTTCCCCGCGATGAAAACTCTTCAGAAAAAGAGTCCCTACCATGTGACCGATAATCCTCAATTGCCAGAACCATCTTCCTCCAAAACACCTCGCATCCCTCGCCCGTCTCATCCGCTGCATTTCATCGATGAGGATGAAGGAGTAACGATACATGAAAGAGGCGAGAATGGTAAAAATCTTAGGGGAGCCCAGTCTCTCCATCCCTTTAATCAATTGGGGAAAGGAGGTGGTGGAAGAAAGCAAAATGATGGAAAAGACTCCCAGGGAAGATTTGATGACCACATTCCATAGAATCCAGAGACCGCTTTGAGAAACAGAAAGCCCACCCAAACCTAAATTGTATCCCCCTCCCACTCCATCTTTCTTTACGAATGGAATGGAAATGGCTACAAAAAATAGAAAAGGAAGAATGATAAGAACCTTCTTTACCAAATGTCCCAAAGGGAGTTTTGCCAAAAGGCCAATCGCGATGAGAACCAAGGCTAAAAAGCCGAAGAGAAGAAAGGAGGTAGGCGGTGAACTGACGGCGATCAATATAAAAGTGAAAAAGACGATGATCTTTGCCCTAGCATCCAGATGATGGACTGGACTTTCTGTGCTGCTGTGATGATCTAAGAAGGCGTGTTTCATCGACTCGCCTTCCTGTCTGATCCGAACAGCCTTAAGAAGTTGAGACCGAGGATCTTTTCCCGATCCTCTCCTGATAGGCCTGATTCTTCCAATTCTTGAAAATATCTCCGGGGTGAAAGGAGAGGAAAGTCTGTCCCAAAGAGAATCTTTCTCGCCCCTACAATCTCACTGACGATGGCATAAATCTTTTTAGAATAGAGGAAAGGGGAGGCTGCGGTATCGTAATAGACATTGGCCATCGTCTTGGAAACCTCCGGCATCAACTCATAGAAAGGAAGCCCACCTCCCCAGTGGGCCAATAGAATGGGAAGGGTTGGAAAAGAGAGGATGAATTCATAGAACCTCTCGAGCGGGGTTGTCCCTTTACCCGGATAGGGATGGCCCAGGCGTTCGTTGGTATGAAGGAGGATAGGAATTCTTTTCTTCTCCATCTGGGTGAGGATGGGTTTGATTAAGTCGATATCTTGGGAAGTCATTTCATGATCGTAGAAAGCGATCTCCCCTACTCCCATCGCCCCACCCTTGATTGCTCGATCCAATTCTCTCTCTGACCAATCTGGGTCCGAGAAGAGTAGAGAAACAAAAACGATCAATCGATGAGGATATCTTGAAGCCGATTCCATAAGGTATTCATTATGAAGGGAACAAAGATCAGGTCGACCCCAAGGAAAGCCGCAGATAACAGATCGCTCCACCCCCGTTTCATCCATCGAGGCAATCAATTCCTCAACCCCTGCTATTTTTGTTTTCGAATTTTGATAGATGGACGAAAATCCTTTATCTCTCTTACAGAAGGGTTTCCGATCCTTTCTGACTTTATCAGGAAAGATATGGGTATGGCAGTCGATGATCATGGTTTACCTTTCGTAAAACCATGATAGCCAATACATTTTCCAAGGTTCCAATACTCTCGGGCACCTGGGCAGTAGACCATGGGAAGGGCCTTTGCGATATCAATCTGGCCCTTCTCCTTTTGAATTTCTTCTTTCACGTGGAGTGCAACGATTTGTCCGAGGAAGCGATCGTGGCTTCCTAAGGATATCACTTCTTTGACCTCGCATTCCATTTGGACAGCACACTCCTCGATCAAGGGAGGTTTCACCTTTTCGGCGGGTATGGCTTTCCATCCCATGGAGGCAAATTTGTCTGTCTCCTTCCCTGAAAGCACGCCGCAGGCATCTACCTTTCTGACCATCTCTTCGGAAGGAAGATTGACCACGAACTCCTTCGTTTTCTTCACACAAGCATAAGAGTATCGATTAGGCCGAATCGATATGCCGATCATGGGAGGGTCTGAATTGACCACTCCTGCCCATGCCAAGGTGATAATGTTAGGCTTTCCTTTTTCATCGATACAGGTGACCAAAACAACGGACGTAGGGAATAGCATCGTCGTCGGTGGAAGACTTTTTCTTCCCATCCTCTCCTCCATCTTTGGGAATTTACCCCGTTAGAAAGCTCCGTTATTTACCCCGTTGTATAGTAAACATCCTGCGGGGTTTATCGCGGAGATGTAAAAAGAAAATGTTCATTCAGTTTTTCCTGCCTGCCACATGCAGGGATGGGGAGGGTAAAACCCCTCCTTTTCTAACGGGGTTAGCCTTTCATTGAAAAAGGCTCACATCCCCTTTTCCTTTTCGGATCACTTTAGGAAACTCATCGGTGAGGTCGATGATACTGGAATGCTCGGCGACAATCACTCCTCCATCGATGACAAGATCTAACTGCTTGCCAAAGCGTTCTTCGATCTCGGTGGGATCGTTGAAGAGCCCTTCATCCGGTTTATAAACACTGGTGCTAATAATCGGATGACCCAACTCTCGAACAAGGCTGAGGCAAATCTTATTGTCGGGAATACGAATGCCTACGGTGTTTTGTTTCGTCATAGCTATTTTGGGGACCAGTTTGGTGGCCTTCAAAATAAAGGTATAGGAACCCGGAAACAGGCGCTTCATCATTTTATAAGCGTAGTTAGAAACATAGGCATAGCGACTGATGTCCTTTAAATCGGAACAGATGAAGCTGAGCGGTTTCTTCCCATCCAATTTTTTCAATCGATGGATCTTTCGGATCGCTTCTGGATTAAAAAGATCGCAACCCACTCCATAGATCGTATCCGTAGGATATCCAATGAGCCCACCCTTTTCAAGAACTTCAACAACCTTTCGAATCAATCTTAGCTGCGGATTTTTGGGATTGATGGTGATGATCATAGGTTTAACTCTCCTGCTCCAATTCCTTCAGACGAACCCCCTGAAGGAAATGTGTGCTGAAATAGGGGGCATCCAGATGATCCACCTTTACTTCTCTTTTACGATTGGAGGCATGGACAAATTCATTGTTCCCAATATAAATGCCAACATGCGCGTTATTCGGTCGCCGTGTTTTGAAAAAAACAAGATCTCCTTCCTCTAATTCGTTCTTCTTTACCTTCTTCCCAATATGAAACTGCTCCCTGGCCGTTCTGGGAAGATGGATATTAAAAATTTCATAGATCTTCTTCACAAAGGCAGAGCAATCCATCCCCTTCAATGTGGACCCTCCCAATCGGTACGGTACCCCCAGAAAAGTCTTTACCACCCTGACAAAAAGACCGCGTTCCTCTGGATTGGTCCATTGTCCGAAGGATTCAGTAGCCTCTTGTTTGTCACCAATCCCTTCTGAAAGTCTTTCAACGGTTGACTCTTCGGAATCCCCTGACTCCGCTGCTTCCTCTCCCATTCCAGTCTTGGGAAGGGTGAGCACTTGACCAACTTTTAGGGTAGCTGAATGAAGTCGATTCATTCTTTTGATTTCCTCTATGGAAAGGCCCAACCTTTTTGAAATGCTGTATAGATTATCCCCTTTTCTCACCACATAGGGTTCTGTCTCAATGGAATGCCTTTTGACCACGGTCCTTGTCCGCTTTTCGCCCTGCGTGGGAATGAGGAGAACTTGCTTCGGCTCAATTCCATCTCCCTCTAAACCATTGACTTGTTTCAGCACCTCAATGCTCACACCAAACGATTTTGAAATCCTGTAAACCCCGTTAGAAATGACGGGGCTTTGACCCCCACCTTTTAAAAAGGAATTTATGTTATCCTTTATATCATCTCCCCGTAAATGATGGGGCTTTCTAACGGGGTAAAGAGAATCTCCTGGTTTCACAGTATACCGTTCTTCAGCCAATCCGTTGGGGTGAAAACCAAACAACAAGGAAAGGACGATCAGCCCCACCTCTAAAAACGTCCATCGTCCCATCATGAAGTTCCCCCTTTCTTTAATTCATAGTCATTTTCTTTCTAAAAAAATTCGGAAAGAAATAAGATGGGATAAATTGATTGATAGGTATTTATACAAAACCTGAGGTTAGAAGTCAACCACAACTCTCATTCTCGGAGAAGGAGGACTCGCACGACGACATAGTCTTCTGGTTCAGCCGCAAATGTTGATGGCCTTTTCGCTTTCTCCTCACCCTCTATCCTCCTCGCTCCTGCTGGAACAGTATCACTTTCTGCAATATCTTTTTCTTGAACCATTTTATCTGTTTTTCCAGGAGAACTCAGCCCTAATAATTCTTTTTCAAATTCTGAGAAGGTGGCCGCTGGAAGGGATGCAAGAAAGGTGTTTCCTTCCGTGGTCATGATCTTTCCGCCAAATTGCTGAAGCAACTCATCAAGTTGAGCTAAGGTTTTCTGCCGATCCGAGGTTCGCAGAATGATCTCCTGAGGAGGCTTGGCCGCAGGAGAGGCTTTTTCTTTTGTAATCAACGCCGACTCTATTTTCTTTTTTTCTGAGGGAACAGAAATGGCTTCCGATGCAGGTATTTTGCTCTTTTCAATCTCCTTGAGAGGAGGTTGGGCCGCAACTCTTTCTTTCTCCATCTCTTTTTTTGCCATCTCTTTTTTTGCCAGCAATTGATCCCTTTGTTTCTCTGTGGTGAGCGGTGCTGAAATGAAGGGTTTCGTTTGTTTGGCATCCTTCATGAGAAGCTTCTCAACTGGCATGATCTTGGTGAGATAGAGGACCAAAAAGACGATGGCCACCATGGCCATAGCTTGAACTGGGAGTTTCAATGAGATGGAGAGAAAAGGGACTTTTCTTTTCCGCTCTTCCATCTTTTTATTAATTTCACTCAGGAATCCATCCGGAACCTCACCATCCTTAACGGAATGAAGCCATCGAATGGTCTTACCGAACTGCTCTAAATCCTTCTGACAATCTGAGCAGGAGGCGAGATGTTCTCTCACCGTCTTTTCTTCCAATGGATCCAATTCATTTTCTAACAAGGAGGAAAACCGATCCCGGACTTTCTCGCATTCCATTGACTTTACTCCTTCCCCATTAATGTACAAATCTCTCTAAAATCTCTTTGAGGTCCACTCTTGCCCTGTGAAGTTTCGACTTGACCGTCCCCTCGGGAAGGTGAAACAATTTCCCTATCTCCTCATAAGAATACCCCTGCAGATCCCTCAATACAATCAATTCCCTCTGATCCTCCTTCAATTTAAGGAGTCCCCTCTCAATCAACTGTTGAATCATCTTCTTCTCATAGAACGTTTCAGGATTATCCGAAGGATCACAAATCTGCCTTGGCATATTCCCATCCTCTGTTTCAATAGGATCATCCAATGAATCAGAAGCAAAGTAATGCCTTCGCTTGAGATATTTCCAGCGATTCCGACAGTGGTTCAAGGTGATCTGGGTCAGCCAGACATCGAATTTTATCTCCTCCCTCAAATCTTTAATGGAATCGAAGACCGAGAGAAAGACCTCTTGAGCCAACTCTTTTGCTTCTTCTAGATTTCCTAACATCCTGTAAGCAATGTTGAATACCTTTTTCTGATAGTGGAGGACAATTTCTTCAAATGCCTCCTTGTCACCCGCCTTGCAACTCTCAATCACCTCTTTTCCAATCTTTGGAGAAAGTTCCATTAAGACCCGCTCTTCCCCTTATTTTAAAGACAACAGAAGATGGACTTTTGTTCCGTCAAGAAAAGCTTTTTATTCATTGTTCTCTTCCTTTGCCAAAAATCTCTAAATACTTCCTCGATTTTTCATAAACCTCCGTCAATTGTTCCCTTGATCTCTCCAGATCTGCCTCATCAAGCCTTTTCACAACCCTTGCTGGAATCCCTAAGACCAATGATCGTTCAGGAACCTTCATTCCCGGAGGGACAAGGCTTCCACTGCCGACCATGGAATTTCGTCCCACTTCTGCCCCATCCAAAACAATGGCTCCGATCCCCACAACAGCACCTTCTCTGACGATACAACCATGCAGGATAACGCCATGACTGATCAATACCTCTTTTTCGATCACTACAGGATGATCCTTTGGAGCTTCCACCAACACCTTATCCAAAAGGGCAGACCGCTCTCCTACAGTAATTCGATTGCTATCCGCCCTCAGGAGGGCAAAGGGCCAAATGCTTACCCCAGATCCAAGCACGATCTCTCCGATCAGCCTTGCAGTGGGATCGATAAATACGGTCTCATCAAATTGTGGTGATTTCCCTTCAAAGGGGATGAGACATGGAATGTCATTCATAATGCCTCCAGGTTCATCGTTCATTGTTCATGGTCTGTTGGTCATTGATCATTGAGATCATTGACCGTTGATATATTTTTAACTAAAGTTTTTTACTCTGCCATGGACTTATTTATCATCCTTTGAAAAAGCGTAAAAGATCAGACTCACAACCATTCCCAAAAAACAGATTAGAAAGGAAAGGTAATAGGCCTCTGGAGGATAGACATGATCAACACGAGGGAATGATTCAATGATTTTCCCCAATGCCGACATGAAGATAGCCGCTCCTGCCATGGTGAAAAAATTGATTCCTGTCATTACGGTACCTGAGATGGCAATAGGAAAGAGTCCCTTTGCATGAGAGTAAATCAACATCCCAAAACTGCTAAAAAAACCAATGAAGAAGAAAATGAGACCGTACCAAAAGGGGCTCTCGATTTTCAGAATTCCGATCAAAGGGAATAAACTCAGCGCGTAAAGGCTCAATCCCTTTAAGGCTACGCCTTTGCTCGAATGGAAAACACGATCAGAGAGCCGTCCCCCAATGGGTCCACCTATAATCATTCCAATTGACAACAAAATTAACACATTGCCCGTCTGTATAGGGGAATATCCCTTGATATTGATCAGATAAGGTCCCAACCACAAACCCTGGAGGGCAACGAAGGTTCCATATCTAAAAAAAGTTAGAGTTCCCATCTGCCAGAAGGCAAGAGATCTTAATACCAGTCGAATCGACTGAATAACCCCTAACACCGGATCAGATGGAGCACAGAGAATAGGACTTTCATCTTTCTTTTCCTCTCCCCCTAATGCCCAAAAAATTAAAATGGCAAGGAGGATGGTGATGCCACCGGCAACGATGAAGGTCATTCTCCATCCAATAGTAGAGGCGAGATAAGCCATGGGAGAAGTGGCAAAAATACTGCCCAATGTTCCGATAGAGAGATTGATACCCACAAGAGTGGCAAATTTCTCTAGCGGAAACCTCAATGTGAAGACCTTAAAAGACCCCATCAAGACAGAGGCCATCCCTACTCCAATCAGAATCCTCCCAAAAAGGGCAGGGGTAAAAGAATCCGCTAAAGCGAAGAGAAAAGCGCCTAAGGCTCCAATGAGCGGGAAGACGGTCAATACAATGCGAGGACCGATTCGGTCGAGCATCGGTCCCATTGGGATTTGAAGTAAGGCAAAGGAATAGAAGTAAGCGCCTCCAAGGATACCAAAGGTTTCCGCATTGAGGCCAAGATCTTGAATAAGATTGGGGGCAATGACCGCATTGGCAGCACGGAAAAACAGAGACAGGATGAAGAGGGCTGAGAGAATGCAGAAGATGAAATAAGGCCTAAGGGATGGGAAGAATTTTGTCATTTTATATTTCCATGATGGAACGACGACCCCCACAATACCGGCCATCTTTCCCTATGTGATTTATTTTAAAGACTCTATAAAAAAGTAATGAATTCGTCAAGCAAGAATGAAAGTTTTGAGGATTATTTGATTTTTTTGAAAAAATGTTTATAATTTTACAGAAAATGTTAAATGTTTGATAAAGGAGGTGAAAGTGGAATGAAGAGGACAATTTCTACTATCCTGTCGTTGTCTCTGATCGGTATGTTTGTCATGGCGTTGGTGGGATGTGGAGCTGATATTAAGGCAGAAAATGAGAAATTGAAAACCGAGAACATCACTCTCAAATCGGACAACGATAAATTGAAACTCGAAGTGCAAAAATTGAAGGAAGAAATCCAAAAGGCTGCAGAGAAGGAAGCAACTCTTACTTCCTTGACAGCTGAAAACGAGGCTTTGAAGAAACAAGTGGAAGACTTGAAAACCAAACTCACCCCACCCACAAAAAAGAGAAAATAGTCAGATGAGGGTCTAAAACACCAAAAGGGAAAGCTTAAAAGGAAAAAGGCTTTCCCTTTTTTAATATTTATGAAAAAAGATAATCGGGTGTCCAAAAAAAAAGCAAAAAGGAGGAAAAGAAGGGGATGGACTCTTTATCTCATCTATGCATTCATCCTCTCTCTCTTGATACCCCTACTCTCTGTGGCTCTCCTCTTCTTCTACTACTCCAACCATCTTCCTGATTTCAAACCGCTGAAGGAGCCAAACCTCAATGCCTACTCCGTCGTTTACTCTGAGGAGGATGAGGTGGTGGGTAAATTTCTAATGGAGAATCGGATCCCCATCCCTTATGAACGGATGCCCAAATCTCTGGTTCAGGCCTTCCTTGCCGCAGAAGATGCAGATTTTTTCCAACATAAAGGAATCGACTATAAGGGGATTGCCCGTGCCATGTTTAAAAACCTGATGGCAGGGAGGATAGTCCAGGGAGGGAGCACCATCACGCAGCAGGTGACTAAAACCTTCTTTCTTACTCCCAAGAGAAGCCTCCTCCGGAAATTGAAGGAGGCGGCTTATGCCTTCGGCTTAGAGCGGAATTTGACGAAAGAAGAGATTCTCAATCTTTATCTCAACAACATCTATTTAGGCAATGGAGCCTACGGCGTGGAGGCTGCCAGCGAAAGTTATTTCAATAAGCGAGTAGACCAACTCAACCTGGGAGAGATGGCCATGATGGCCGGCATTGTAAAGGCCCCCAGCCGTTATTCGCCTATCCATAATTTAAAAAGGGCAAAAGACCGACAGGCCTATGTTCTTACCCGAATGGCCGAACTTGGCTTCATCTCTCAGGAACAGAAGGCAAGAATCCTTCGCACTCCATTGAAGATTCAATCGAAGGAAAGCGCCTATTTTAGTAAAGCACCTTATTTTACAGAGTTCATTCGACAACAGGTTGAGAAAAAATATGGGAAGGAGAAGCTCTATCAGGATGGATTGAGAATATATACGACCATTGATCTCTCCCTACAGAGGATGGCCCAAAACTCGTTAGAGGCAGGACTAAGGGAATTGGATAAAAGGCAGGGATTTAGAGGTCCAATCCAGAGGCTCTCTCAAAAAGAGGTGAGGGATCTTTTGGGTAAGAAGAAGGGGATACTCACTCCTCTTTCAGCAAATGAGATTTTTGAGGGATTCATCCTCTCAAAAGACGACTCAAAAAAATTGTTTGTGGTCTGGGTGGAAGACCGAAAGGGGATACTGCCATTCTCCGAAGTGGCTTGGGCCCTCCATATTAAACCGACTCCTCAATTCTCACCAGGAAATATGAAGACGCCTTCAGACCTCCTCAAAACTGGAGATGTCGTTCAGGTGAAAGTAAAAGGATCCCCAACGAAAGATCAGCCTCTTCTTCTCACCCTTGAACAGGAGCCCCTTGTACAGGGTGCCTTAGTCTGCATCGATCCAAAAACGGGATATGTCAAAGCAATGATGGGAGGACGTGACTTCACCGAGAGCCAATTTAACCGGGCTGTCAATTCTCGAAGACAACCCGGCTCAGCCTTCAAGCCCTTCGTCTATGCCGCTGCCCTGGAGAAGGGGTATACTCCTTCAACGATTTTGATGGACTCCCCAGTAGAGTATTCGGATCCTGACGGTACCTATTGGGCCCCAAAGAATTATGACAAAAATTTCATGGGCCCCATCACCTTCCGGAATGCTCTGGCCCATTCGAGAAATGTTGTCACCGTAAAAATTCTTGAAGACATTGGGGTGGGTTACGTCCTCAAATTCATCAAAAAATTGGGGATTGACTCTCCGATTAAAAGGGATCTCTCCATCGCCTTAGGCACTTCAGGGGTCTCCATGCTGGAATTCACCGGAGCTTTCAGTACTTTCGCAAATGGAGGTGAAAGAATTAAACCCATCTTTATTAAAAAGATTGTGACGATGAAGGATGAAGTGCTCGAAGAAAACTATCCCTATGTTGAATTTGAGGAAAAGGAGGAAGAAGATGAAATTCCCGAAGTTTCTTCTCCTGTTCAAAAAGAACGTGTGATCTCTCCACAGAATGCTTTTCTCATGACCCATCTCCTCCAGGGGGTCGTTCAACACGGAACAGGCCAGCGAGCAAAAGTCCTTGGTCGACCGATCGCTGGAAAGACCGGAACCTCCAGTGATTATGCTGATGCGTGGTTCATCGGTTACACCCCCTCTTTCCTTTCCACCGTCTGGGTGGGCTTTGATGACAAGACTTCTCTGGGAGACAGTGAAACGGGTGCCCGGGCTGCCCTTCCTATCTGGATCTCTTTTATGGATCAAGCCTTGAGAAACACACCTGTCGAAACATTTAAGGTGCCACCAGGGATTACCATGGTAAAAGTGAATATTGAAACAGGACTGCCCATCAACGAAGATTCCCAAGATGCTATTATGGAGGCTTTTATTGAAGGATCCGTTCCAGAGGTAAAAGAGGGTCCCCCGAAAGAATCTTCCTCTAAAACTCCGACCAGTGAGAGGTCATTCGGAGACTCTCCTGCCCCATCTCGTTATTAAGAAAATCCCTCCTTCCAGCCTGGCAATAGGCAAGTACTAAAGGGGAGTTGGAGGAATTAGGAAAAACGAATGAAAGATGAAGAGTTAAAAGAGATGTTCATCGGTTGTAAAACAGTAGCCGTGGTTGGAATTTCACCTAAAGAGGACCGACCCAGTTACATTGTGGCATCCTACCTCAAATCAAAGGGCTACCGTATGATACCTGTCCGGCCTGACGGCGATGTGATCTTAGGAGAGGAGGTCTATCACAGCCTCATGGAGATTCCCAAAGAGGTCGAAATCGATCTTGTCGACATCTTCCGAAGATCAGAAGATGTTCCTCCCATCGTGGAGAATGCAATCCAACGGGGAGCGAAAGTCGTCTGGATGCAGGAAGGAGTGGTTCATCAAGAAGCTGGGGCCAAGGCTGAAAAGGCTGGTTTGAAAGTCGTGATGGACCGTTGCATAAAAAAAGAACATCAACGCCTTGTCAAATAATGGAATGATGGAACATTGGAATGTTGAGGGAAATGATCAATTCTTGGTAGGTAGATTCAGGTTTTCTTCTTTCTTTTAAACCAATATTCCATTATTCCAATCTTCCAATAACCCATCTTATGCAGCCCCGAGGATGGTTCTTCTTCCATTATACCTCTCTGTATCATATTGAGTCCGAACGTCCACTAAGTTCAATCGGCTGATGGCCTCCTGTAAGGGAACAGCAGTAATCTGTCCGTTCCGGTAGCTTACCATCTTTCCGAAATCTTCTTTCACAATCAAATCGACTGCCGCAATGCCAAAATATCTGCCCATTCGCCTGTCATATGCACAAGGAGTTCCTCCCCTTTGTAAATGACTAAGAGTAATGCTTCGTGTTTCAATCTTCGTAGAGTTAGAAATCTCCTTTGCTAAAAATTCTCCAATTCCTCCCAACACCTTATGACCAAAACTATCAAAACCATCATCTTTCATAATCTCAGAAGACCCAACAGGTTTTGCGCCCTCAGCCACTACTATGATCTCATATCGCGCCCCTTTTTTCCTTCCTTCCATGAGCAATTCGTTGACTCTCGCTATCTCAAAGTTGTATTCAGGGATCAGAATAATATACGCACCGCTCGATTCCCCTCCCTCCAAAGCCAACCAACCCGCATGCCTCCCCATGGTCTCTACCACAAAGATTCTTCTGTGAGAACCAGCAGTGGTTCTGAGACGATCAATCTCGTCCGTGATCACATTCACAGCGGTTTCAAATCCCAGTGTATAATCTGTTCCAGAAAGGTCTTTATCGATCGTCTTTGGAATGCCCACCACTTTCACCCCTTCCAGGTAAAATTTGTGAGCCACACCGAGCGTATCCTCACCTCCGATGGCCACTAAATAATCCAATCGTAACTGTTCAATATTTTTGAGGACGATCTTGGACCGATCATTTTTAGGATCATAAGGATTGGTCCGGGAAGTTCCCAGATTTGTCCCTCCGTAGCGATCCCATGTTCTCACCATCTCCTCTGTCAATACGCCAATCCTTGTGAAAGAAAAATCCTCATCCCCTTCTGGAGAAACCAAACCCTTCCACCCCTCACGAATCCCAACCACTTCAAATTGGATCTTCCTCATTCGTTGGAGTCGATCATCCAATGCCGTTTTGACTACCCATTTGATTGCCGAATTTAATCCAGCGCAATCTCCCCCACCGGTAAGAACTCCAATCCTCTTTTTCTCCATCCTAACCTCCAATTAGTTAGAAAATAGCATTAGACACAAACCCTCGTAGGGGAGCCCCACCGCGGGCTCCCGGACTGGGCGGCCACAGCGGGCTGCCCCTACGAAATTAATGAAGCCATTTTCATCCTTCGAGGGTGACGAAGCCGCCATCAAACATTTCTGAGTAATGACAGACACGCAACACGGACCGCAGACATGTTATTTTTCATTCAGCCTTTTGCAAAAAGTGATCCGATCATTGCCTGGATGATAATAATCGGGAACTCTCGCCACCTCTTGAAACCCATTCCGAAGGTAAAAATTCTTCGTCTTTTCGTATGGAGGTATGGTAGATGTATCAGCGAGAATCATCCGCCCATTCTTCTCCCTTACCACTTCCTCTAAAAAACCTAAGAGTTTAGAACCGATCCCTTGCTCTTGAAAATTTGGATCTACGGCAATCCAATAAAGGTCAAAAGTCCCCTGGGTCATAGGGATAGGACCATAACAGATATAACCCACCGTCTGATCCCGGTCATCCACCATACAGTCAATCTTATAATCCTTTTGGCTCTCATCCTTTAGCACGATGTCGACCAATTCCATCGCTACATCAATTTCTTCAGTCGTGAAGACCTGGGAATGAATCAACATCGAATGAAGTTCACCCCTATCTTTCAGAACGAATGACCGAATTTTCATCACTCACCTTTACCCTGTTAGAAAGCCCCTCCATGGATGGCAGAAATTTATAAAAAAATGTTTATTCCTTATTGAGTAGGGTTAAAGCCCCACCTTTCTAACGGGGTTTACTCTTTAATGGAATAGCTTATCCAGAGTAAAAAGAAAAATCACTAATAGAACATAGGTATTGATGACTTTGAAATTGAACCGAAAAGGAAGTTCCAGGCTTCGGGCTGTGAGGATCCTGGCGGTTTTCCAAACCAACCAGACCCCTGCAGCGAATAAGCTTCCTTTGATCGCATAGGATTCCACAACCCCAAAGAGCGGTATGAGGACACAGGTGACTGCAGTTGCAAAGATCCACATGAATGTTATTCGTCTGAGCTGTGCTGAAGTAAATATTTGGGTCAAGGACGGGAATCCTGCATTTTCATAATCTTTTCCAAAATTCAAGAGAAGAAGCCAGAAATGAGGTACCTGCCACATAAAAAAGAAAAACGAAATGGCAAGGATTTTGGGATCAAGGAAGTAACCTCCTCCAGATACCCAACCTATGAGGGGAGGAATTCCACCAATCATCGCCCCGGGTATCACTGCAAAGGCCGTCTTTCTCTTCAAAGGCGTATAAATACCATTGTACCAAAATATGGCGAATATTCCCATACCCAAGGCTATCCGATTTGTCCCATAATGGAGAATAAGGATCCCTGATATTAGAAGGCTTAAAGAGATTCCCATGGCAGTGAGTGGATGCAATCTTTTGGAGGGGATAGGACGGCTTTGTGTCCTCTCCATCAATTTATCGTTCCTTCTCTCCTGATACTGATTAAATGCACAAGAACCGCATGCCAGAAGGAATACTCCCATAACAGGGAGGATGATTTTCCCGGACAGTTCCTGATGGGCAAGAATAAAACCTGTAAATGTAGATAGGGCTGCAAATAAAGAAATCTTGAATTTTGTCAATTCCAAGAGAATGTGAAACCAATGAATCAAGGGATATCTCTTTCCCCATCTCATAGGATAGACCATCTGTCCTTCAACCCTTTCGGTGGAAATCATTTCAATTCCTTCAAATAACTGATCAGGGCATCTAACTCTTGATCCGCTAATAAACCTTTTTGAGATGGCATGATGGGTGGGAAGCCTTTCACAATATCGGCATTGGGTTCGAACAGGGATTTTCGCAGGTAAATATCATCGGCTGCAATCGTTCGCTCCTTTCCATCCGTCAATACGGTGACAGTCTTCCCGAAGAGTCCTTTGACTGTGGGGCCTACGCCTGGAGTCCCGTCGATACTATGACAGACCTTGCATCCCTTTTCTTGAAAGAGTTGAGCCCCAGGAGGAACCTTGGCCTCCATCTCCTTCCCAGTTTGATACCATTTCTTAAACTCTTCCTCTGAGAGCACCACAATCTTGGTGAGCATTTTTGCATGCTGGAGCCCACAATATTGTGAACAGAACACATCAAATGTTCCCACTGCAGTAGGCTGAAACCATAAAGAGTTTACCATCCCAGGTACCACATCCTGTTTGACCCGGAATGCAGGCGCATAAAAGCTGTGGATCACATCTTGCGACGTAAGCATCAATTTAATAGGCTTCCCAACAGGAACTTTTAAATCCAAGCTTTTTAACCCGTTCTCATATTCGAAAAGCCAGGACCACTGTCGGGCAATCACTTTGACCCTCATGGCATCTTCTGGAGCCTTTTTTAAGAAGTTGAAACCTGTTAATCCATAGTAAAACATGGTTAGGACCAGGAGTGTAGGCACAACCATCCAGATAATCTCCAACCAGATATTCTCCTTAACATCAGTAGGCTGAGGGTTCCTCTTCTGATGATACCGGATGACAAAATAGACCATCAAAAAAGTGATCAGCCCGAGAAGGAAAACGGTGATAACCAGAATGTAGAAGAATACTTGATTGACAACTTCTCCGGATAAACCCGTAGCTCCTGAAACGAACATGATCCTTTTACCTCAACGGAAAGCCACGTCAGAAAAAGTGAGCCCGATGAATATCGTTAGAATCGTTAGGACAATCGGAATCATCAGTTTAAAGAGTAAACCTCTTTCGAATTTTAAGTGCATGAAATAACCGAGCACCAGTCCAGATTTCAATGCGGCGATAAGCAAAGGGATGAAGACACTCAAATGCCTTAGGTTCATCCCTGCCAGTGAAACTGCAATTCCTGTTAGAACCACCAGTCCCAGCCAGACCAGAACATAGGTTCTATATTTCACGAGATGGATTTTTTCCTCTCCAGTATCCATTCAGGCAGCCTCTGTCAGGTGATCAAATAGAACAACGGAAAAAGAAAGATCCAGATAATATCCACAAGATGCCAGTACAATCCGGAATTTTCCAAGGGGGCAAAACGGTCCGTGTTAATTTTCCCTCTTATCATAAGAACCATCATCACAGAAAGTACAATGACACCAACCAGCACATGGAGACCATGTAAACCAGTCATCGCATAATAAAGACCGTAGAAAAGAACCTCTCCTTTGTAGCCTCCTAAGAGGCGAGGGGAATTGGGATAGATGTCATGGTGAATCTTGGAAGTCCACTCAAAGGATTTGATCACAAGAAATAGAACCCCCAAGAAAATAGTGGACATGAGGAAAAGGATCGATAATTTGCGATCTCCTTTTTGTAGGGAAGAAAGGGAAAGGGCCATGGTCAAACTGCTGGTAATAAGGACCAAGGTATTCAATGTTCCGAGGATACGATTAAGTTCTTCCGCAGCATGATGAAAATCGACAGGGTTTTTATAGCGATAGGCGGCATAAAGAATAAACAATCCTCCAAACAAAAGGATTTCTGAAAGGAGGAAGAGCCACATCCCTATTTTGGAACTGGTATCGTCCTTATGATTATCCATGGTATTCATCCACATCTAAATCATAAAATGCTTCTGGGTCTAATCTCTCTTCATCCCCCCTGCCTACCGCAGGCAGGCTTTATAAAAGGGGGAATTGTTAGTCACCTCCCTTTTTTAAAGGGAGGGTAGGAGGGATTAAGAGTGAACTATCTGAATTCGTAAGGTCCATGCTCTATCACAGGAATTTTCTCAAAATTTTCCATTGGCGGTGGAGAGGAAATCTGCCATTCGAGTGTGGCTCCGCCCCATGGATTTTCCCCTATTTTTTCACCCTTGAACATCGAATGGAAAAGGTTCACAAATAATAGAATCAGTCCAGTGATAAGAATCCAGGACCCGATAGTTGAGATTAAATGAAGCGTATGGAATTGCGGCAGGTAGTCATAATATCTTCGCGGCATCCCCTCCCAGCCAAGGATAAGCATAGGAAAATAGAGCGTATTAAATCCGATGAAGAGAAAAAACCATGCCACATAAATCCATTTTTTTCGAACCATCCGACCGAACATCTTAGGAAACCAGTAGCACATGGCTGCAAAGAAGCCAAATCCCATGCCGCCAAAAATAACATAGTGAAAATGGCCTACCACCCAATAGGTATCATGGAGATGAACATTGGTCGCCAAAGCGCCCTGAAACAGACCGGTCAGTCCACCGATGGAAAAGAGGAAGATAAAAGTAAGAGCGAGCAGAAGCGGCGGTTCCAGCCTAATGGAACCCTTGTATAAGGTAGCTACCCAATTAAATACCTTAATCGCGCTCGGGACAGCCACCAAAAAAGTTAAAAGGGAAAAAATGATTGAAGCGACATCACTCTGTCCGCTGACGAACATATGGTGGCCCCACACCAATGAGCCTACGCTCGCAATGGCAATACTTGAAAAAGCAATCGCCTTATAACCAAAAATTCTTTTCCTGGCAAAGACTGGGATGATCTCCGATATCACCCCCATTGCTGGTAGGATCATTATATAGACCGCCGGATGGGAATAGATCCAGAAAAGGTGCTGGTATAATAGGGGGTCCCCCCCCTTTGCTGGATCAAACACACCCACCCCAAAGAACCTTTCCAGCATAATGAGAACAAACGTAATTCCAATCACAGGTGTGGCAAGAATCTGAACCCAGGCTGTTGCATAGAGACCCCAGACAAAAAGGGGCAAACGAAACCAGCTCATCCCGGGAGCTCGAAGCTGGTGAGTCGTGGTTACAAAATTTATCCCGGTCAGAATAGAAGAAAAACCAAGAACAAAGACTGCAAAAACAGCAAGGGGGACATTGACTGTCGTCCGAAGGCTATAAGGTGCATAGAAGGTCCAGCCCGTATCAATGGGACCACCACCGGTGAAAATAGAAACGAAAACTAAGATCGCACCGGAGACATAAAACCACCAAGAGAGCAGATTTATCCTTGGAAAAGCCATATCCCTGGCACCGATCTGAATAGGCAAGAAGAAATTACCGAAGATGGTTGGAATCGCAGGGATGACCACCAGAAAGATCTGGATGACTCCATGCAGTGTAAAGATGGCATTATACGTCTGCGGCTCCATGAGAGTGAACCCCGGAGCAATCAGTTTCAGCCGCATCAGAAATCCGAGAGCGACAGCCGTAAAGAAGAACGGAAGGACAGAAAAGAGGTAGAGGAGTCCAATTCTTTTGTGGTCTGTTGAAAGAACCCACCCCAGGATTCCACGATATCGTCCCTGATATTCGTAAAAACTCGCACCTGGATGAACTCCCTCTAATGCTCTATCTAGTGTCATCCCCTTCACTCCTCTTTGGATTGGCGTCTCCTACCCTTGAAGATAAGAAATAGAATAAATGATAAGGCAAAAAGCAGTGTAACTATTCCAGTCACTTTCAACGTGTTGAAGACGTATTTTCGGCCCTTCGGATCATAACTAAAGCAAAATCGTAGTGCTTTACTGAGGGTGGGACCCACTCTTCCCTGAGACGCTTCCAGCAGTGCCATTTTTAAGTCAAAAGGAAGAAAATCAGTGCCATAAATGTAACGGGTGACCTTTCCGGCTGGAGAGAGTATGATTAAGGAGACCGGATGGAGAAAGTCCTTTCCTTCTCTTTTGAAATGAAATCCTACAGCATCAGTCAGTTTCCGGATATTCTCTTTATCACCGGTCAAAAATCTCCAGGCATCTTCGGGGAATGGTTTTTCTATCATTTTGAGATACATTTTTTTCTTTTGAAGCGCAAGGTCGGATTTCTCCATTTCATCAAAACTGACTGATAGCACTTGATACTCTTTGCCCGGTTCTGAAGGCAATTTGTTTAAGACCCCCGCCAAATTAGATAATAAAAAACTGCAGACATCGGAGCAATGATAATAAACAGGGGCAAGAATGGTAGGTTGATGGATGAGTTGCCTTAAACTGACTGGATTGCCGCTTTCATCATTGAAAGTTAAATCAAGGGGAATCGTTTGGCCCAATTTTTCATCGATCCCGATACCCTGCTGATCTTTAGGTTGCTCAACATGAGCATTCGTCCTATGGGGGAAAAAGATTGCTAAGAATAACCAAGTAAAAATGATGATTTTCAGCTTTAAATGATAGGATTGCTTCAATTTTAACATCGTTATCTTTTACCCTATCTTTTACCCTTTCACCTTTCCCCTTTTACCTTTAAAAAGTTACCCCATTTTCAAGCCCAAATCAATTGGAAACTCATTGAGTATGATTATCTATGTTTGGAATGGCAAAAAGTAAATAGGGAAAACTCTGTATTTTGTGAAATAGAATAGAGTATTTAAACTTGGATGTTATCGAGGAGGGGTTACTGGAGCCGGCGGGGGGATTTGAACCCTCGACCTACTGATTACGAATCAGTTGCTCTACCAGCTGAGCTACGCCGGCCTTAAGGTATGATATTTTTTACCATTTTTTAGAATGATCGTCAATCGATATTATTTGTCGGGAGATTTGACTTTTTTCAAACATTAAATTATTATTCAAGGCATGAATGAAAATCATTCAGGCCATGAATTATCTTACAAAAAAAGCGAAGTTTCTTGGTGGTGGATCGGGAGTTAGATTATTGCGTTTTTTGTTGTGGTTACACCCAGACTCTTCAAAGCAACCCTTCTTCTTTAGCTCAGGACTTACCCCACAGAACAGATTGCGATCGGGATGACATATCTGAGAGGCTGGGCTGGCTAACCAGCGAATCCTTAAAGAGCGTGAATAGAGATTATTTCAGGTGGTTGGATTAATTACTGCACCTGCAAGTCCATGGTTTGATACATGTAAAAAAGAGGGTCAATGTGCTGTGATAAGAGAACGAAGGGCTTTGTTCACGGATTCGGAGTCGGGAAAATGCTTTTTCACGTCGGGGTCAAGCATGACTGCCCCGTCTTCTTGAGCAAAGTAATGTACCTCAACTGATCCATCCCTTTTGCCAATCTTGACGGTATGCCCCTTTCGATAGGCTTCGAAATGCTTTCCCCGAACGCCACCGGAAAAATCGTATTCTTCTCTCATTTCGTTAACTTCGTTGTTCTTCTTACTTCTCTTCATAATATCTCTGTTCCTTTCTTGGCGTCGGGCGATTAATGAAAATATAGCTTAAAAGGATAATTTTATTTGCTTCAATACCGAATTAACGAAGCCTGACACCACTGATTACTCTTTTTTTATTTAATCCGCATTCCGAAATCCAGATTAAGGAGGGCCAACTTCTTATGGATGACACCAAATCGCAATATCCCAAGCCTGACCCCGCAGCTTTTTCAAAAACATCCTTTGGGAAATTAATAATTAGAATTACTCCAGTAATTACAAAAATGACTCCCAACTTACCCAATAATGATTTCATAGGTCACCGCCTTCCCTCATTCACTAAATAATTTATCCTTTTGTTTATAATATTCTATTGAAGTGTAATTAGGAATACCATCATTCAGGTCAATGATAGTTTCTTTTGTCTCAT
>CAVTZZ010000025.1:0-70777 GCA_963739325.1 uncultured delta proteobacterium
TGAGGTTGGCCTTCACCATTTCACTCTTCGCCTCACTGGCCTTGGCCTCCCCTTTCTCAATCGCCCTCACTGCCTCTTTGATCTGATTCGAAGAAAGGCCACATTCCTCCTCCATTCTGCCTACCTTCCTTTTGACATCCCGGGCGATTCTGTCCATCTCCTCTAAATCCTTCGGTTTCATGCCCACCTTCTCATATTTTTCCACCTCCCTTATAGCCTTCTCCATCCGAATGTCCCAATGTTTCAACTTCTGAACGATTCTGTTGATCTGTTTTTCCCTCAAATTGATCCGCTTAAAAGCATCGAATATCTTAGTTCGTTTTTTCAAAATCTTTTCATGAATCCTCTTTTTTGGAACTTCTTTATTCCTGAGCCTTAACTCTCCCCGGAGAATTCGAATGCGCTCTTCTCCCCTCTGGATCTTATTGATTAAGTTGAGAACTTTCTTCTTCTGGATCTGTCCTTCCTCAACCCCCGTCTCTTCATCGTCGATCTCATTGGTTACCTCTCTGATCTCTACCCTTCCAGCGCGGAGAGCGCCTCCGAGGCTGATGACTTCCCTGACAGCGATGGGGCAATTGATCACCACGCTTAACACCTCCTGCTGTCCATTTTTGATCCTCTTAGCAATCTCCACCTCCCCTTCCCGAGTCAGTAACGAAAATGATCCCATCTCCTTCAAGTAGATTGAAACAGGGTCCGCCGCCCTTCCAAAGGTCTCCAGCTTGTATTCAACGACCTCCTCCTCTTCCCTTACCTGAACATTCTCATTCTCCACTTTCAATCCCGGTAACTCACTGACCACATCGATGTCCAACTCATCGGACAGGATCAAATCATCTTCGTCCCGTCCTTGGCGGGACTCAGATCTATGAGATCTCTTTGGAACCCGTTCTTTCAAACTTCTTTCCTTGTTTCTATTTTTTCGGTTTCTTTCCACTTAAGCTTTTCCCATGAAACCCCGTAAGGAACTCCATATGATTCAGGTAATACCCAAAGGTCGGGACATCCCTACCTGTGACGGGCAGGGTGTAGCAGGTCTGTCTAGGTCCAGGGAAGACGAAATCTTTCGGGGCGTCTATGATATTTTATTATCCTCATTAAGATGCGGTTTATCGTTTTTATACGGGCTACCATCCTTTAAAGACTGAAACGGAAGAGGGGTTTTATCTAAAGAGAAGACGGTGTTCCCTTTTAAGGCTTTATCATCGGGCCGAATCTTCTGGAAATTCCACTTTTTGTTGTTATCAGCCCAATCAAGGGATGTATCGATGCATTTCGCCACGCTTTTACCAGTGATATTAAGTAACAGGAAAAGCAGGCTCCGCCTAAGGTTTATAGGAGAAACTCTTAAAAGCAACGGAATATGCCGAACGATCGAAGAGAAAGAATAAAACTCGCTTTGGACATGATAGTGTCCTTCGGCAAGCTCCTGGGGAGTCATGTTCTTGGGTTGAAATACGACGGTATGGTGGTCGTAATGGCTCCAATCGTGAGATATGATTCGTCCCTGATCCTTGAAACGCTGGTATATTCGTGTCCCGGGATACGGCGTCAGAACATGTAATGACATCGTAGGAAGTTTAGTCCTTGCCAAGAATTCCAGGGTATCATCAAAAATGGCTTCCGTATCCGTATCAAATCCCAAAATAAGGGAGGGGTGAAAGGCGATACCATTGTCCTGGATAATCTTAATGGCTTCCTCAGTTTCTTCTATGGATTTAAGCGTTTTTCTCATTCCCATCAGGCTTGAAGGCGACACAGACTCAAGCCCAAAGAATAAGGCCGCACAGCCCGAGAGGCGACATAAT
The DNA here is from genome assembly GCA_963739325.1 of uncultured delta proteobacterium. Lineage (GTDB taxonomy): Bacteria > Desulfobacterota > BSN033 > BSN033 > UBA1163 > CAVTZZ01. The sequence goes on from CAVTZZ010000025.1 coordinate 1,812, forward strand.
TTCAGCATCTCTTTGTCTTTCGCCAAGGACATGGAACTTTGTCCTATCCATCTGATGCCCAGTGGAATTAAAGCTTCAAATAATTTTTTGGAATATTCCGGGTGTCCGGTGACGTTATCATCTAAGATCAAAAATGTCTTTGAACCGGATTGTTTGATATCCTCAACAACCATGGAAACCGGTCTATGCCTAATTTTTCTGCCATAGAAATCCGTCACTGAACAAAATTCACAGGCGTACGGACATCCCCTGGTCGTCAATAGCCCTACACAGTTAAATAGCGCCCTGTCAATATGAAAATCACGCCGCGGGAAAGGATACTTAGAAAGATCAGGTTCTGGTACATGGTAGAATTTCTGGAGGTTTTCCTTTTTAAAATCGTTGATGACATCTGCCCAACAGCCTTCTGCCTCTCCGATGACAACGGCATCGGCGTGCTGGATGGCTTCTTGCGGCAAGATGGTGGGATGAATTCCACCGAGAACGACTTTGGAACCTCTTTGTCTAAACCTATCGGATAATTGATAGCTTCTATTTGCCGTTGCAGTCATACAAGAAATCCCAACCAAGTCGAAATCCAAAGAAAAATCTATCTCTCTGATTTCTTCATCTACAACGGTAATATCAACATCATTTGGCGTCAGTGAGGCCAGAATGTGTAGACTTAATTGAGGTATTTTAATAGCTCTTAGTTTTTTACGAAACTTATGAGAAGGTGAAACCAATAAGAGTTTCATCACTACGTCCTTGTTTCTTAAAAAATATTCAAAGGGTGAATGCCTTAGAAACTGGGATAACCTACCAGAAGAGATTCTTTAGAATATAGCTTAGCTTATTCCTTCTCCTTCTTTTGCAAGAATACTCTGAGTAAGTCTATCGGGAATTGTCTCCTTTACAAATCTTTTACCAGTATCAGGATTCATCTTAAAGTATTTGCCCAAGAGGATCTAATATTCTTACCCTTTTCCTTAGTTTCCAGGTCATTGTGGGGCCAAAATGGACACCTGCCTGTTCCCCGTACTTCTTCCATGTCCACTAAGCCTTCCAATTCTTTTTGGCAATTCAATGTGCCTGTGACAACCATGTATGGGCAATTGCTTTCACAGGGGATTTTTGGGGCAGAGGCTTCGGAAAGATCATGAGTCCATTCAACTCTCTTTAAATCGCTCGCCTTTTTTTTGAAAACCTTCATGCCTATTTCACCTCATACGTCAAATCCGTTCGTAAACCCCGTTAGAAAGGATGGTGCTTTAAACCCCACCCTTTCTAAGATTGAGTATTATTTATTTTTATCAGCCCCGCCATTTATGGCGGGGCTTTCTAACGGGGTAAACCTTAGTCCACAGCACCATGAGAGATTTGAATCCTTCCCATTTTACAGGGGCAGTTCCGTAGCGAACGATACCCTTCTGTTCCTCATCCACTTTGCCCTCAACTTTGACCCATTCGACGGCGCCAAGCTCCGGAACTTCAGAGCGGTGTGTAAAGCGCGGCTCTGAGCTTGCCCTGAGCGAAGTCGAAGGGTTGATTTTCTTAGGAACAGGACTCCGCTTTATTCGACCCCTTCGGGATGGACTTGCCATTGTAACTTCCCATTGCAATTGATTTGATCGGCAACACTATTCCCTTAGCCTACTGCGATACAACAAACAGAATATGTTCGGAACACAAAACTGCTTGTCTACTGCAGTAGATTGGCAACAGTTTGAAACAAGGGCTATCCATTTCCCTATGGGGTGATCGAAACAACGCCCCTCTGCTTAGTCCCGTGGATTAATATCAGGGACTATTCAACCTTTTCAGACAAGGTCAAAGTCTCTCGGCTAAGAGGAGATGGGACGTAGACCAGGTTGATTTCTATCTTTCCCAGGGCCTTTCCCTTGATAGCCATCTTTGGGATTGTGACGTCCAAAGACCCTTCTGTAATACCTTCGGGCTGAAGAACCTTCCAAAACGGATAAACCTTCTCAACTTTCTCTTCAGGTTTAAAAGGGATTGGCTTCCCAGCTTCATCCAAGTATTCGAGAGTGAGCGCCTGGATGTCCAGGATATTTTTTGATTTATTGGTTATTTTGATGTGACCCTTGAGGTTTGGCGTCTCGACGATCTCTTTAGAAGCTATGTCTACGATCGTGAGAACTTGAAGATCGGTAAGTTCCAGAAGAAAATTCTGGCTCTTAACCTCAGCCTTCGGTGGAACCAAATTCTTTTTAATTTGCTCTGTTTTGGGAGCTTCCACCTTCTGCTCCTTAGTACAACCAAAAAGTCCAATGGCCAGGCATAACGCTAACAATATGAAGATCTTTTTGAAATGCATACGATGTACCCCTTTCTTTGGTTAGTGGTTAGTAGAAATATCAGGCACTTAGATCCAGCGCCCCATTCCCCATTTTTTGCCAACTTTTGGTAGATCCTGGTAAGAGACTCTTCGAGACTTCATAAAAAAACCCGTAAAGAAGCTGTTTAGAGTTCTTTACGGGTCTCTCTCACGTCCTAAAAAGGACTCTTTGCAACTATATTCAACTTACTTATATACTATTCTCTGCTGAATGTCAAGATAAATCGTTAACCGGGAGTTTCTAAGAACTTGAAATTTTTCGTTCAGAAAATACTTAGGTTTATCTTAATTGATTTACAGTTGAAATGCTGTATCTGAACGAGTTCACATCGTTGTACTAACAGTGGAGGAAGGCCACATTTTATAATGCAAACTAAACCCTGATGATTGGATGGTGTTTTTGTTTCTGGATGATTTTTTTGGAATTTATTCATTTTTGTGAGAATAAAAAAAGCGTTCCGTTGTTTGCCAGAACGCTATGTTGGTCGAAAATAAATCTCAGATATGATCAGTAAAAAATTGTAGTTAGACAGCTCCTGGCGGTCTGCGGCGCTTTCGCTCGGCCACTTTCAGTCGGGCTAAAGAGCGGCGCAGGGCGGCCTCAGCGGCAGCAGCATCTGCACTAAGAGGAGCTGCCTTCATCGTCTCTTGAGCACGCTTCTTTGCTTCCTCAGCGCGAGCGATATCAATTTCATCAACACGTTCACATGCATCAGCCAAGATGATCACTTTGTCAGGACGGACCTCCAGAAAGCCGCCACTGATGGCAAAGAATTCTTCTTCCTTATCTTTTCTAATCAGTATATCTCCAGGCTGAAGCATGGTCATTAAAGGGGCATGATGGGGAAGAATGCCCAGTTGCCCCTCTACTCCCCAGGCAACAAGTGTGCTGACATCATCAGAGAAGACCATTCTCTCTGCAGTCACAATCTCTAATCTGAATGTCGCCATAATTTTTCTTGAAAATATATTTCTTTTTTTCTTAACCCGTTAACACTAAACCATACGGGCTTCTTAACCTTAACCTAAACCTGAACCTAAATACGATTATCCTCGTATCTTTTTAGCTTTTTCTACTGCTTCATCAATGGTTCCGACTAAATAGAAAGCAGCTTCAGGAAGATCGTCGTGTTTCCCTTCCAAGATTTCCTTATAGCCTCTCACGGTCTCTTTGATGGGGACGTACCTGCCCGGGGTCCCAGTAAATTGTTCAGCGACATGAAATGGCTGGGAGCAGAACCTCTGAATCCTCCTGGCTCTGGCTACGGTGAGCTTATCCTCCTGACTCAATTCCTCTATACCCAAGATCGCTATGATATCCTGCAATTCTTTATATCTCTGCAAGGTCGCTTGTACCCCCCGGGCGACTCGATAATGTTCCTCACCGACAATCGCAGGATCAAGGATTCGAGAGGTGGAAGCCAGGGGATCGACAGCTGGGTAAATCCCCAACTCAGCAATAGAGCGCTCTAAAGCAACCACGGCGTCAAGATGACCGTAAGTCGCTACAATGCCCGGATCGCTGTAATCATCAGCAGGGACATAAATCGCCTGAAAAGATGTGATGGAGCCTTTCTTCGTGGTAGTAATCCTTTCTTCTAACTCTCCAACATCTGTTCCCAGAGTTGGCTGATAACCGACTGCTGACGGCATGCGTCCCAGAAGGGCGGATAACTCCATATTCGCCAGAACATAGCGATAGATATTGTCAATGAACAGGAGCACATCTTGGCCTTCAATATCACGGAAATATTCTGCTACGGTGACACCCGTGAGGGCCACACGGGATCGGACACCAGGGGTTTCATTCATCTGACCGAAGACCATAACGGTCTTATCCATAACGCCGGATCTTTGCATCTCTAACCAGAGGTCATTACCTTCCCGCGATCTTTCACCCACACCCGCAAAGACGGAAAACCCTCCATGCTCAGCAGCAATATTGCGAATGAGTTCCATAATGATGACGGTCTTACCCACTCCGGCCCCACCATAAGCACCAATCTTGCCACCTCTTGTAAATGGAGTGACGAGATCCATCACTTTCAGTCCTGTCTCGAGCATTTGAGGAACTGTCTCTTGCTCTGTAAGGGGAGGAGGCGAACGGTGAATAGGCCATCTCTGATCTGCTTTCACCTCACCCAGTCCATCGATCGCTTCGCCAAAGACATTGAATAACCGACCGAGGGTTGCGCGTCCAACGGGAACTGAGATCGGGGTCCCCATATCCATTGCCTCCGCTCCCCTTGCCAAACCGTCCGTGGGAGTCAAAGAGACACCACGCACCCAATTGTTGCCAATATGAGCTTGCGCCTCCACGATCACTTTCGTGCCATTCATGGGGATGACGATGCCATTATAGATGGCTGGCAACTCACCTTTAGGAAATTCCATATCCACCACGGTCCCTATGACTTGTACGACTTTCCCTTTTGCCATCTCCTTACTCCTATCTATAATCCATAGCTGGATGCTGAAACGAGTTCAGCATGACAATAAAGACCAATCAATATGTCACCCTGAACTTGTTTCAGGGTTTGGTAAACAATTCAACACACAGGGTGGCTATGGATTATGCTCTCTGATTATGTCGTTAAGGCCTCAGCCCCTCCGCTGATATCACAGATCTCCTTTGTGATCATCTCCTGTCTTGCTTTATTCAATGATAAGGTTAAATCTTTGATCAGATCTTCCGCATTGTCGCCAGCATTACGCATCGCTACCATCCGTGCGGATTGCTCACTGGCGATGAGCTCAAGAACAGCGTGATAAACCTCCATCTCTACAAATCGGGGTAACAATTCATTCAAAACCGAAAAAGGATCAGGCTCATAAATATATTCTGCCACCTGTCCTGGAGGAAGCTTTGCTGGTTCAATAGGAAGCAAAGCTTCTATCGTAGGTCTCTGTAGCATGGTACTGACAAAACGGGGATAGGCAAGAAAGATTAAATCCACCTCACCCTTGCTATAATCCTCGATCACGACTCTTGAGATCGGCAAGGTTTCCTGCATGGTCGCTCGGTCGCTGATGCCGCTGAATTCTGCACGGACATCCAGTTGGGCGATACGAGCAAAGGCTCTCGCCTTGCGACCTACCGTAATCACGGTCACAGGAACCTTTTGTTGTAGAATAAACTCAGCCACAAGCCGATTCAGGTTCGTATTCAATCCACCACATAATCCTCGGTCCGTACCGATGTGGACGATGGCAATTTTTTTCACTTCCCGTTTCTGGAGTAAGGGAAGGATTTTCCCCTTGATACGGGGTTCGATGGCAAGATCAGCAATCACCTGACGTATTTTTTCAGTATAGGGCCGCCCTGCCAGTGCCTGTTGTTGTGTTCTTCGCATTTTGGCAGTCGCCACCATCTCCATGGCGCGGACAATCTTTGTGGTTCCATGGATACTACGGATGCGACGGCGTAAGACTTGAATGCTGGCCATTCTATAAAGTGGTTCCTTGCTTGAACTGGGTGATTGCTGTTTTTAAAAGATTGTCAGTATCAGCTTTTATCTCATACTCCGTATTGATTTTATTCGCTATCTCAGGATGATGGGTCTCCATAAAACGGTGGAAGTTTTCTTCCCAAGCGATCACCTTCTCTACCGGAACATCATCGAGATAACCATTGGTGACGGCATAAAGAATGCTTGCCTGCTTCCCAAGCGACATCGGGGCATTTGTGGGTTGTTTCAATATCTCGGTAATGCGGCGACCTCGTTCAAGCTGATCCCTGGTTGCCTTATCCAATTCTTCACTACCAAACTTGGCAAAGGCTTCTAATTCACGAAACTGGGCAAGTTCCAATCTCAGCCTTCCGGCTACCTGTCTCATCGCTTTTCTCTGAGCCGAACCACCTACTCGGGATACGGATAGTCCCACATTGATCGCCGGACGGATTCCAGCATTGAACAAATCGGGTTCGAGATAAATTTGCCCATCCGTGATGGAAATGACATTGGTTGGGATATAAGCCGAAATATCTCCCAGTTGGGTTTCAATGATAGGCAAAGCTGTCAGTGAACCCCCTCCATATTTTGCATCGAGCCTGGCAGCCCTCTCCAGCAGTCGGCTATGAATATAAAAAATGTCTCCAGGATAAGCCTCTCTCCCCGGCGGACGTCGCAACAACAGTGAAAGTTGGCGATAGGCCCAGGCATGCTTATAAAGGTCGTCATAGAGAATCAAAGCATCTTTCCCCTGTTCCATGAATTCTTCACCCATTGCACAACCAGAATAGGGGGCAATATATTGGAGCGGAGCCGGGTCAGAGGAATCTGCTGCTATGATGATCGTGTATTCCATCGCTCCGAACTTCTCCAATGTAGCTATGGCCTGAGCAACTTTGGATGTTTTTTGGCCTATGGCGACGTAAATGCAAATGAGGTTTTGACCTTTCTGAGCGATGATGCTATCAAAGACAATCGCCGACTTGCCGGTAAATCGGTCACCGATAATAAGCTCACGCTGGCCTCGGCCAATAGGGATCATACTATCGATTGCCTTAATTCCCGTCATGACGGGTGTATTGACCGGTGCTCTCTTTGTTACGTCCGGTGCCACTCTTTCGATGGGACGAGTCTTCTCGGCCTTAATGGGTCCCTTGCCGTCAAGTGGACGTCCCAGAGGGTCCACCACCCTGCCTATGAGAGCATCTCCCACAGGGACCTCGATGACTCGACCTGTCGCTTTTACTTCATCCCCCTCCTTGATCTTGCTGCAATCGCCAAGGATAACTGCTCCAACATTATCCTCCTCCAAGTTTAAAGCCAGACCAGTAATATCATGGGGGAACAGGAGTAATTCATTGTAAGCTGCCTCTCCTAACCCATGGATACGGGCGATGCCATCGCCGACTTCGATCACCGTACCCACGTTCGTTACAGTCATCGCAGCACCAAAACGCTCAATCTGCTCTTTGATTACAGCAACAATATCTTGTTCGCGGGTTGCCATTTTAACCCCTCTCTTGCTTAGAAATAAAAGTTAATGGTTCAAAGGTTAGGGCAAGGATGCCTGTTTTGTTATAGAGTAATATTGGTAGATTTATAAAATCTTTAAGCCTTAACCCTAGATCCTTACTAGACTGGCTTCCTAACCTTTACCCGCAAAACACGGGCAATTTCTACCTACCAGCTCCAACCAAACTTTTCTTCAAGGTTTCTAATCTTTGACGTATGCTCCCATCAATAAGCGTATCACCGACCCTGGCTATGAATCCCCCGATGATCGAGGGGTCTACTTGAGCGTCAATGACTACCTTACGCTCAACGATTTCTCCAAGACGACGGGAAATCGCCTCGCTCTCCTGGTCACCCAAAGGCAATGCAGTAACCACTTTAGCCCGTTCCATACCTTGATGAGCATCCAGCAAGGCATTATACTGTTGTAAAATATCGCCGCCGCGTCTTAAGATGCCTTTACTGGCCAGAAGAAGAGCCAGGTTAAAGGCCAGGGGGTTTATCTCCCCCAATTGCTTCTCCAAAAGAGTTTTCTTAGCAGGGAAGGGAAGCCGAGGGTTTTGAAGCAAAGCCATGATTTCTTCATCTTTTGCTAAATCGGCTATTTTCCGCAAGCCTTGCTGCCAGCTCTCCAGCTCGTTTTTTTCCAGGGCCAGCTCCAAAGCGGCCTGGGCATAACGTCTACCAGAACTTATTCTAGGCATTTTTTAAGTCAATCCTTCGGCTTTCTCCGGCCTGAAGACCAGAGCTTGCTCAGAATTGACCCTGAGTGCGCATTTATCCCTGTTCAAAAGAGTAGGGCTTGGGCGCAATCGAAGGGTCAACTCTTCTTGAGAACAACACTTTCCTGAAGTGTCTCCTCGATGAGCTTACGATGTTTTTCCTTGTCCAGGGTCTCTTTGATCACTTTTTCAGCGGCGGATATGGAAATATCGACAAATTCTCGACGCAAATTCTCAACGATTTTATCACGCTCTGTCTCTAACTCAGCTCGCGTTCGATCAACGATCACCTGTGCCTGCTTGGTTGCTTCCTGTCTCGATTCTTCCTTCAGTCTTTCCCCGACTTGGATTGTTTGGGCAATGATGGCCTGGGCCTCTTGGCGTCCCTTCTCAATCTGTTTTTGAATCTCTGACTTGGCTTGTTCATATTCTTTCTTTGTCGCCTCAGCCAGCTCCATTCCTTCCTTTGTTCTTTTCGCCCTTTCGTCAAGCATCTTCAGTACGGGTTTGTACAAAAAGATGCGTAACAGAACAAATAGGATAATGAAATTGATGATAAAAACGACCAACAGTGGTAAATTAATACCTAAACTGGCGAAGCCTCCCATTTTGCCCTCTTCAACTATTCGTTCATAGCCGATTAAGGTGTCCTCCGAAGAACTAAACTCGTAGAACTAAAAAAGTAACCAATCCGGCAAAGGAAAATACCAACAGCACGATGGTGATCATGATGAGTGCCAAACTGATGGGTAAACCCCCTCCGTTGTCCATGGTTACACCTCCTTACTTGACGACCATAGCTAAGATAATACATACGATAAGGACGTAAATCCCTATCGCCTCGGCGAGGGCACCAATCAAGATCATGTTGGTGAGAATCGCCCCTCTGGCTTCGGGGTTGCGTCCCAGGGATTGCATGGCTGAAAAGCCGATCAGCCCTAAAGCTAATGCCGGACCAAAAAACCCCAAACCTGCAGCTAACCCGATCACTAACATTTTCATTACTTCCGGTGTCATTTACTATACCCTCCTTTCGTCTTTTTATTCTGTTTCTTCGTGTGGAGTTGAAGCAATCGTACCAAATACCAGAGTTAACCCGGAAAAGATAAGAGCCTGAATCAGACCAATAAGTAACTCCAACCCATAAAAGGGAATGGTGAATACCAATGGAATAAGAAAACAAGAGACCAAGATCAATATCTCACCGGCGGTCATATTGCCGAAGAGACGGAAGGTAAAACTGAGCATGCGTGTCAGATGGCTGAAGATCTCTAAGACACCGACGAATAAACTTATAAAACCAAAGACAATATTCATTGGACCTGTCTTGATCTTTCCAGTGAAGAGCTCTTTAAAGCCTTGAAGGAACTGACGGACGTTAATGAACTCGCTGAGGTAATGAACAACTCCTACCGACCTCATTCCCCAGGTTTCAACAAAGATGAAAGACATCATGGCGATGGAAAGGGGCACGTTGAGGTCGGTATTTGCTGATCGAAAAAGAGGTGCAAATTTCCCATCATGCTCAATGATCCCGATAGAGCCAAAAAAGGGTAAGAGAGCCAGATAAGCATTAGATATGACGTAGATGAAGATGGTGGCTACCCCAGAGAAGAGCATCCTGGCATGTTTTTTCCCAGCAACACTTTCAACAAAATTTAGCAGTCCTTCTACGATCGCCTCTGCCATACCTTGGCGTCTACCGGGGATAAGTTTCATCTTATGAGTAAGGATAATAGATAAACCTATCAATACGATGATGGTGAACCAAGAGGCAATCAGGGTGTTCGTCACAGAAAAGTGGCCGATATGAAATACCGGCTCTGAAGGAAGCTCAACCGTTGGTCGAGGGACTTGGAAAATGCTGGGTGGTTTCTTACCCAGAAAGCTGGATCCAAGTGGGCCCAAAACCAAGCCAACGACAAAGAGGATTAACACGGGGATAAAGAAAAATATAAGAATTTTAAGACGACTCGGACCCATTATTTTCTGTTCTGTTTATTTTTTCTTAATTCTTCCTGTTCCGCCTGGTATCGGAGGAGCATACGAATCAGACCACCGAAAGCAATCACCGTTCCAACAGCAAGACCGATCAATGTAAATAAAGGGCTCTTATTAAACATTCCCCGACGATCGAGCCAATAGCCAATCCCTACTGGGATCATCAAGCTTAAAGCCACATACCAACCCACTGTAAGTAAAAATTGAAGTGGTCTTACCCACTCTTTCAGATAAAACTCCTTTTATTGGTTAAGAAAGGGTGAGTGAAAAATGTGAATTAATTAACATACAACGAAAAAGTTGTCAATTCTTTTTCTGTTCTTTATTTTCGTATCAATATTAGGTAGATAGAGGCTGATCCACTTGGTGGGAAAGGGGTTTAAGATTATTTTCTTTATCGACTCTCCCCTCCATTTTACAATTGCCATCAAAGAACCCACCCTCATCTACGGTGAGGATTGGGGTGAGGAGATTTCCATAGAACTTGCCAGTGGGATGAATTTCCACCCTTCCCTTGGCACAAACCTCTCCCTCTACGTGACCATTGATGACGATTGTCTCGGCCTCGATTTTCCCTTTGACGACTGCCGTTTCACCAACGATTAATGTTCCACTTTCGAAAATCTCTCCCTCAAATTTCCCGTCCAAACGAAATATGCCTTCAAAAGTCATCTTTCCCTCAAAGATGACCTCTTTCCCGAAATAACCGCTGATCTCCTCTGAAGTTGGGGAGTGTTTAGAACCACCTTTTGCAAACAGAGATTTTCCTTCTGACATCTTTAACTCCTTTCCCGTAAGGCATAGTGCAGAGGGCCAAGAACTTAGAGCTGAAGGCTCAAAGCTGAAAGCTCAAATGAAAGCCGAACCCCGTACCTCCAGCAGGTACGCTTTGAGCTTCATATGCTATGCTCTTTGCCCTATGCGTTTCTTAAAATGGTTTCTACAATCCTTTCTAAGTCATCAGGGGAATAGTATTCAATCTCAATCTTTCCCCTTTTCCCATTTGGTATAATGCGAACTTTCGTTCCCAAACATCGCCTCAGGGAGTCCTGAAGGCTATTCAATTGGCTCTCTAACTCTTCTTTCTTCCGATCTGGAGCGGCCTTCCTTTTGGGTCTCTCTGACCAACGCTTCGCTATGGTTTCGGCTTCTCTTACTGAGAGACCCTTCTTGATAATGAGAGCACAGAGTTCCTTTTGCTTCTCTTTCGTTTCGAGGCTGAGGATAGCTCTTGCATGTCCAGCGGTGATGCGATTTTGGAGAAGTTGGTTTTTTATTTCCACAGGGAGCTTCAGTAGACGGAGTGCATTGGTGATGGTGGTTCGATCTTTTCCGATCCGTGCGCTCAATTCCCCTTGACTGATCTGAAACTCATCCGTGAGATGCTTGAAAGCCTCCGCTTCCTCAATCGGATTAAGATCCTCTCTTTGCAGGTTTTCGATGAGAGAGATCTCCAGGGCGTCTGCTCCTTCGACCTCCTTCACCAACACAGGAACTTCCTTCAGGCCTGCTTTTTGAGCTGCCCGCCACCGACGTTCCCCTACGATCAATTCGTAACCCTGACCCACCCTTCTAACGATCAGAGGTTCCAAGATCCCATTTGCTTTTATAGATTCCGCTAATTCCTGAAGTTTCGATTCGTTAAATTGTTTTCGGGGCTGAGCCCGATTTGGGACAATCTCCTCAATTCCACAATAGAGAAGTGCCTTTAATTCCACCTGTCCAAATTCCGGGAGAAGTGCTCCCAGACCCTTTCCCAAAGCTATTCTCTTAGTTGCCATTGATCGTTCCATCGGCCATGATCTCTTCAGCCAAGTTTAAATAACTTTCTGCGCCCTTTGAATGAACATCATATAAGAGGACAGGTTTTCCATGGCTGGGAGCTTCGCTCAGTCGAACGTTTCGCGGTATGATCGTCTTAAACACCTTATCTTTGAAGTGGTGTTTCACTTCTTGGGCCACTTGGCGAGAGAGGTTGTTTCGGCCGTCGAACATGGTGAGCAGGATTCCTTCGATCTCCAGTTTTGGATTGAAGGACTGTTTGATCAGGCGGATTGTTTTGAGAAGCTGGCCCAGACCTTCCATAGCATAATATTCGCATTGGAGAGGGATGAGGACGGAATGGGCTGCCGTCAACGAATTGATTGTCAGCAAGCCCAGGGAAGGGGGGCAGTCAAGAAAGATATAATCGTAGTCCGCCTCCACCTCTTTGATCAGATGATCCAACTTCCTCTCGCGATCCTTTTCCTGGATCAGTTCCACTTCTGCACCGATGAGGTCGGTATTGGAAATGACAACATCCAAGTATGCGAGGGAAGTCTTCTGTATCATCTCTTTTAGCCCTGAACCCTGTAGCAGAGCATGATAAATGGTCCCATTCGTTGCCTCTTTGCTCAAACCTACACCACTTGTTGAGTTCCCCTGAGGATCGATGTCAATGAGTAACACCTTCTTCTCTGCAACAGCAATGGAAGCAGAGAGATTGACTGCCGTTGTCGTCTTTCCCACTCCTCCCTTTTGATTGGCAATACAGATCACTCTTACCATAATAAAAGTCAATGGTTAAAGGGTGACGGTAAAGATGCCCGCCCTGAACCTAATATGGTACAGGGCCCGTTTTTTTAAATGGTTATGTTGTTCGTCTTTAAAATCTTTTAACCGTAACCCTTTGACTCTATACGAAACTGGCTTCGTAACCTTAACCCATGGACCATTTCATTGTTTGCGTCTGCCAACGATAGGCATGGATAACGATATCACCATGATTGACTTCGTAGACCTCTATCAAAATTCTTTATAGCATAAAGTCATCTCTTTTCAAAGAGGAGAATCGATCTTTTGAAAGAGCTGAAGGGAAGAATGAGAGGGATGATCTTTTGCAACCGATATCGGGCTTCTTCCCTATTGGGGAGGAGTCGAATCTCTTCTCGATCCATTTCTCCTTTCATCGCTAATACGGTGCCTCCTTTTTTCAAGAGAGGAAAACTGAAGATGAGGAAGGTCTGGAGATCGGAGAAGGCCCTTGAGATGACCATATCAAACCGGTCCCCCATGGCTTGCCGGATCTCTTTGTCTTGAACTCGACCATGAATTGCCTCAATCCCTTTTAAGCCGAGTATTCGAATGATATGCCTTTGGAAATCGACTTTCTTGCGAACAGAGTCGACCAAAGTCATCTCAAGAGAGGGTTTTACTATTTTTAAGGGAATGCCAGGAAAGCCTGCTCCTGAACCAATATCTAAGAGAGAGGAGATATGGGAAAGGTAAGGAAAGACGGAGAGGGAGTCGAGAAAATGTTTGAGTACAATTCCTTTCTCTGTCCGAATGGCGGTGAGGTTCATCTTTTGATTCCATTTGAGGAGTTCCTTGAGATAAAGTTCGAAAGCCTCGACCATTTTTTCATCCAAATGGATCCCAAATGCCTTTGCTCCTTCGATCAGGAGTTTTTGATTTTCGATCTCCATGTTTTCCCACATCAACTAATCACAGTGAGGCCAAGTTGGGAGAAATCTTCATCAAAACTCAGGCAGACGATATCCTCAAGAATTGTCTTTACGACCACATAAGAGATGGCATCACAAAAAGAAAGCCTCTTATCTTTACTGAAAAGGCGAAAGATCTGTTCAGCCTCTTTGCGAACGGAGTCATCATAGTAAATGACATTAAGAACCGGCTTAATCTCATCGAGGAACCGAATAGCTGCTTTTGAGTTAAAGCGATAGAGCAGAAGGGTGGCTGTCTCACTGATGATATCCCATGTTGTCAAGAGGGAGATCTTCTGGTCTAATACTTCTTTTAGGATTTGACCTGCCCGTTCATAGTTGACATCCTTGGGATAGAGGGAGGCGAAGAAAAACGAAGTATCACAGAAGGCTCGATGGCCTGGAAATTCTATCATCGATTTCCTTGGGCATAAAGATAGTCTTTAACTCTTTGTGAAATCGGCTCTTTGGATTTTCCCTTGAGAGGGAATGACAACTTTTGCCTAAGATGAATCAACTTCTGGACGGCCTCTCCTGGTTGCACCATAGTCCTGGCCGAGCGAATCTCAGCGATGGTTTCATTACGAACCGTAATTTTAAAAATGGCTTCAGGATTTTTCTGTATCTCTCTAATCATTTTTGGAAGATCCTTCCTTGCATTGCTGATTGAAACGATGTTTTTCATAGATAACTCCTTTAATTGATACAATCTGATCAAATTGTACAAATTTAAAACAAGAAAGTCAAGGACAGAAAAAAGGGGGTCGCTGTGTGTGTCAATATTGATCTATCTTTTTAAAATTGCTATGATACATACAAATTCTTAGCCTAAATCTTAGCAACCATGGAACAATCCAAAGCACAAGAAAAGATTCAGGAGCTCGTTCAGAAATTTCGCATAGATCTATTTGCTATGATACATGCATATTCTTAGCCTAAATCTTAGCAACCATGGAACAATCCAAAGCACAAGAAAAGATTCAGGAGCTCGTTCAGAAATTTCGCAGGGAGCAAGCTGCTGGGGTAATTGGCCAGTATAATGAATCCGAGACCAAAACCGGCTTCATTGAACCTTTGCTTCAAGCACTGGGATGGAATACCCAAGATCGGAATGAAGTCGGTCTGGAAGAAAAAATCTCCCGCGGGCGTGTAGATTACTCACTCAAAATTAAAGGTTCTCCCAAGATCTATATCGAGGCAAAACCTCCCCGGGCCAGGCTCACCAAAGCAGAAGCAATCTCCCAGGCTATCACCTATGGTTATAACAAGCGGTCTGTGCAGTGGGTGCTCCTAACCGATTTTCAGGAACTTCGCCTTTTTGATGTTACCATCCGGCCCAATAAGAGAAACCTTGAGGCAGGTCTCAGGATGGATCTCACCTATGACCGCTTTTTAGAGAGGTTTGACGACCTGTGGCTTCTATCTAAAGAATCTGTGGAATCCGGCCTGCTGGACCGCTCACTTCTTTCTAAAAAGCTGGATCGCCTGCGCCGTCCTGTGGATAAAGAGATTCTTGAGGACATGAAGCGGTGGCGGGAAGTTTTGGCCAAGGATATCTATAAAAATCATCCTGACATGACAGAAGCACAGCTCAAGGAAAATGTCCAGCGGATCCTTGACCGGATCATCTTCATCCGTTCCTGTGAGGACAGGGGATTGACCTATGGCGAAACATTGCAGGAGATGGTGGTCCAGCGGCGAGACGATATTGGCACGGCCTTCATGCCTACCCTCAAGGCCCTGTTCCGTCGCTATGACCGGGACTTTGACAGCGAGCTTTTTGACGAGCATTCCTGCGAAGACCTTGCGATTGATTTTCCGGTTCTAAAAGAGATCATCCTGGAAACATATGATCCTTATCTCTTTGATGTCATCGGTGTTGAGGTGCTGGGCAATATCTATGAGCAATACCTCGGTTTTGTGCCCAGGCTCACCGAGAAGCGGGTCAAGTATGAGCCCAAGCCAGAAGTCCGAAAAGCTGGTGGCATCTTTTATACGCCAGAATATATCGTAGATTACATTGTGAAGAATACGGTTGGCCGATTCCTCTCTGAGCGAAAACCGAAGGAGATTCAGACCCTCAGGATCTTGGATCCTGCATGTGGTTCCGGTTCCTTCCTCATCCGGGCCTATAGGGAACTGGAAGTTTACTATCAGCGTCTCAAAAAAGAAGCATGGGAGAAGCGGCAAAAAGCCCTAGCCAAGGTCTATGAGGACCAGGCGCAGTTTTCTTTTGACGAAGGATCGCAGGAGACCCGTTGGGAACTGAATGTCTTTGACAAACGAAAGATTGTCCTCAACCACCTCTTTGGGGTGGACCTCGATGAGCAGGCGGTGGAGGTGACTCGGCTCTCCCTGATGCTCAAGATGCTTGAAGGAGAACATGGCATTATTCCGGGCCGGGCAGTGCTGCCGACCCTCGACCATAACATTAAGTGCGGGAACAGCCTCATTTCCGGGAGATGTGCTCAAGCTTCAGAGCTTTTTTAAAGAGGACTGGATCAAGACCAAACCCTTTGACTGGGACGCTTATTTCCGAAAGATTGTTGAAGAGGAAGGCGGATTCGACGTCATCATCGGCAATCCGCCCTATGTTCGTATTCAGACCCTTCCAAAAGACCAGGTAGCCTTTTTCAGTAAGAATTTTGTATCGGCTACCGGCAACTACGACATTTATGCTCTTTTTGTGGAACGCGGCTTACAACTCCTAAAGCCCGGAGGCATCCTCGGTTTCATCCTTCCTCACAAATTTTTCCAGGCTGCTTATGGCCAGGGATTAAGGAAGCTCATCGCTGAGAAAAATGCCCTCATGGAAGTCGTCAACTTCCGGGACAATCAAATCTTCGAACAGGCCAGTACTTACACCTGCCTGTTTTTTCTCCAAAAGGGAAAGGACAGAACATTCAAGTATTCCGAAGTTGCCAAGCTGGAAGATCCAGAAAAGCAACTCCAAATTATCCGAGAACATGAAGAATACCAGGATGACCGGATGCGGGTTGGGAAGATCCCGAAGAAACAAGTTACAGAAGCGCCATGGAGTTTTAGTTTTGGAGAGGAAGCTGCGCTTTTAGAAAAATTAAGAAATGTCGGGACCACTCTGGGAGATGTTGCCAAACGAATCTTCCAAGGAGTGATTACAAGTGCTGACACTGTTTTCTTATTCAAGGAGTTTGAGTTTATTGGCAAATCAAAAGTTAGGGTTTATTCAAAAGAACTACAAGAAAAAGTAGTTCTTGAAGCAAATATTTTGAAGCGAGTTGTTCGAAGCGGTGACATTGGGCGCTACCACGCTCAGTCCACTTGCTTGGTTTTATTTCCATATAAGGTAGAGAACGATCAAGCTCGTCTTACTCTCTGCGAAGGAGATCGAATCGAATTATCCACTGCGTGGGACTATCTCAAACAATGCAAGAAGATTCTTGAAAACCGAGAAGGAGGCAAGTTTAGAGATGACGAATGGTATAGATTCGGAAGAACTCAAAATATAGGGATGTGGGAACAACCCAAGATACTCGTTCCTTATATGATCACGAGACTTTCAGCTTACCTTGATTCCGAAGACCACTACTATTTTGTAAATGTAACCACTGGAGGATATGGAATTCTGGTCAATAATGAAAAAGTTTCTCTGCCTTATCTCACTGCTCTTTTAAATAGTCGCCTTACTGGATTTCTACCTGAAGCGGATCACCACCAACTTTAGAGGAGGCTATTTTGCGGCCAATAAACAGTATATTGAACGACTCCCCATCCGCATCATTGATTTCAACAATCCAAAAGAAAAGATACTTCACGATGACCTGGTGAAGCTGGTTGAGGTGATGCTCGATTTACGGAAACGGGAGCAAAAAGCTGAGGGCCATGAACTGGAGCAACTGAAGCGCCAGATCGAAAAGACAGACCGTGAGATTGATGAACGGGTGTACGAGTTGTATGGGATAACGGAAAAGGAGAAAAAGTTAGTAGAAGAAATCCGTCATTTGTAAATCCAGAATGTGAAAGACGGAAATAAGAAAAAATACTTATCGGGTTGACACACCATTAATGTTTTTCCCTCGATTTTCTGATATACTGCAACCTATCTTACTAATCAGTCCATAATTGTATGGATGCTGGAGACTAAATCCCTCCTCCCTCCCTTTACCAAAGGGAGGAATTCCCCTCTTTGGAAAAGAGGGGGCTAGGGGGAGATTTTCGGAAGAATATGTCTATTTAATTATGTACTCCTTAGTAAATTGGAGGTGGGTTATGGAAATGGAAAACTGGGCAGAATGGTTTTTAAATATCGAAAAGAGACATGAGAAAATGATTAGTTTCTTAACCTACATTTTAAGAGAAAGTGGGGGGATTATCTGGCCTGCTTTGTATGGGATCATTCTGTGGAGATCATGGGAAATTTGGGATAACTTATCTCACATAATATTTGTTTTTATAGGCTTTGTTCTAACGCTAATTGCCATTATATATCCAATGACATGGCGTAGTTTGGAAAAAAATAGAAAAACCAAATGGGAGGAGCTTAAAAAACAATGTAATAATAAAATAGAAGAAGTTCAAAATAATCTGGCTGAATTTAATAACCTATTTATTACATTACATTACCAATGTAAAGACCAATTTCCTGATAAGAAAGAAATGTGGGATTGGGATTGGAATGAATTAACTGAAAAAATTCATAGTGCTTACAGAAGCATCATGAATTTAAGAATTACATGATATCTTTAATTTGGGTGTAACAACCCGATATGCATTTTAAGAAAATATGTGTAAATTGGCAGTTTGTATTTATTGCCTAAAAGATGGTTTCGGTGCAAGGAGTCTGGAGCATGTTATTCCCGAAGCTTTAGGTTGCAGGATTACCTTGCCAAAAGGTTATGTTTGTGACGCGTGCAATAACTACTTTTCTGAGATGGATAAGAGTATCCTTCTGAATCGTTATATTGGTCTCCACGTTGGAACGGAGGAGATTCCTGGCAAAAAAGGAAAAATAAGAAAACAAATTGGCGAGCGTTTGCGTTTTGCTGAGAAAGGGACCTTCGAGATAACATTAGGCCCGAGGACCATTACTCCGGGAACCAAAAAAGTTGAATTTGGACTTGAACAGTCTAAAGAGTTTGACGAGTTATTATTTGCTCGTGGAATTCACAAGATCGCTTTTAACAGTTATGCTTCTCGGTTCGGGCAACGTGATGCGCTACACAATCGTTTTGACAATCTGCGGCGATATGTGAGAAAAGCTGACAGGGATGAATTATGGACATATGCCGTGAAAGAGTCAGAGGATAGCGAGAACAATTTTATAGCTATCGTTCGCCAGACTAATTGGGGTGAGATTGTAGAGTTGCGCATTTTATGCTTGGATTTCTTGGTTTCTCTTAGGGGATGGAAAAAAGAAATTGAGAAATATCTAAGAGCTAACGATTATTCTATTGTTTGGCACAAGGGTCAATGGCAAGAAAGGAGTCTTCTGGGATGAAGCGAAAGTGAAAACGGTAATTTTTGCAAAAAGATGTAAAATGGAATGAAACGTAGAAGTTGAAGCGTCAGATTGAGAAGATCGACCGTGAGATCAATCTAAGAGTATATGTGGTGTGTGGGATTAGTGAAAAGAAGAAGGGATAGTTTTGCAAAAAGATTGAGGTGAGAAAAATTTTTGAAGGGGGAGCACGTGAAGTATTTAAGCGGTTGCTGAGAGACCATTCTGATAAATTGTTGAAAAGATTTTTTAAAGATGCATTTCAGTGTGAGTTTGACCGTATCGTCTTGCCAGAGAATGAAAGGAGCTATTATATCGCGTTAGTAAATGGTTGCGCTGAAGCCCTTTTTGGCATAAGTGAAAATCGCAACCAGCCTCAAATTTGGAATATTTCTTCGTTCGGAAGGATTATTGAAAAAGACAAAGCCGAAGGGGAAGGGTGGCAGTATCTAAAAGCAATACTGAATTTTGCCATACCCCAAGGGGTTAAGGTAATAAATGCCACCGTCAACGAAGCAGGAGAAAAAGCTTTTAAAGAACTTGAGAGCAACAAGGGTTTGCCGAAAAATTGGAAAATTGAATGCTTTCCTTGCGGCTCTTTGAAAAGTGTGGCACTTTCGCTTAAGTAGAAAGAAGGCGACACAATGCAAGGCGAGGGCTAAGAAATGGAGGCTTTGTTTCGCAATTCTTCCAAGGAGGATTAGTAACAAAGAAATATAGTAGTTTAGAAGACTGTGGGACAAACAGTTGGGGTAACCAACCAGACTTTTTAAGGTTCAGCCTGCTTAAATTGTTTTTGGAGACGATTTTTGGTATAATTAAAAAGGAGGTTATAAGTATTATGCCAGTTCAGATAACAATAGAATTGCCGGAGGAGGTTTTTGCAGCGTTGAGAAGCAGTCCTGAGGTTTTTGTTAAAGAAATGCGCCTGGCTGCTGCGGTTAAATGGTATGAAGTAGGAATGGTTTCTCAATCCAGAGCTTCCGAGTTGGCAGGCGTAAGCCGACAGGAGTTTCTGGATGCCCTTTCTCGTTTTAAGGTTTCCCCATTTCAAGTAACCCCTGCGGAACTTACCGAGGAATTAGCTCGTGAGTAGAAAATGGGTCGTCAATGCCTCTCCCCTTATTCTCCTAACCAAGGTTTCACACATCTCCCTCCTTCAAGAACTGTGCAATGAACTGGTTATTCCAGGTGGCGTTGCGAAGGAAATTCTAACCGGCCCTGCGAATGACCTTACAAGAATCTGGCTTAATGAGAAAGGGAGCCCATTGATCAGGGATTTGGAACAGGTAGATCCTGTGGTGGCTGGCTGGGACCTTGGATTGGGCGAGAGTCAAGTTATTTCTTGGGCCTATAAGAATCCCGGTTTTGAGGCTATTCTGGATGATCGTGCCGCGAGAAAATGTGCTTTATCCTTGAAGATTCCGGTCCGGGGAACGGTAGGAGTTATCTTGCTGGCAAAGAAAGACGGGCGATTGGCAAAGGCCACACCTCTTTTAAACCAATTGATCCAGGTTGGTTTTAGGATAGATCCTGAGTTGATCAGGACAGCGCTTCGGTTAGCTAAAGAATAAGGGGCAGGAATGGAAGTCTCTTGTTGAACTTGACATAAGATTATTTAATAGTGTATCCGCATCAGGCAAGTCAGGAGGCACGATGAGAGTTACAGTCCATATCCCGGAAAGTGTGAACAACGAGATAAGGAGAGCCGCGGGAAAAGAGAAGAAATCGGTCTCATCTTTTATTGCGGAAGCTGCTAAATACTACATCAGAGAAAAGAGGAGGAGGGAACTTGGTTTAAAGGTATTGGCACTTGCTGGGAAGGCAAAGATATCCGGTGATGCTTTAAGGCACTTAGAAGAAGGCAGGGAGGAGCATGATAGGCCTTGATAACCTTTCACACGGCCTCGGGATACCAGCAGTGGATGCATTGATTCTCGCAGGGTTCTTGGCGCTAGACGCAAGCACGATTTATACAACCGATTCTCATCTTGAGCTTTTCCATAAAAAGGGCATTAAGATTCTTAAGTTGTGAGAATTTGTTGCCTCTTTTTGTAAGAGTCTCTCCGAATCTTCGCTTAAATTTTCCTCAAATCCTCCTCAGTTCCGATTAAATTCTTTTTTGAATTCTTTTTTTGACCTCCCGTCTTCTTTCTGTTAAAATGCCATGCACCACGTAGGGTGCATGGCTCTGCCTCTTTCTGTGGAGAGGAATTATTTTATGGCTAAAGCGAAAACACATTTCGTGTGTCAATCCTGTGGATATCAGGCCCCTAAATGGCTGGGCAGGTGTCCAGGATGTCTGGAGTGGAACACCTTTATTGAAGAACGAGTGATCGAGGAAAAAGTTCCAGAACGAGATCTTCTCGGCTTTGAGTCAGAGGCTGTTCCAATGCCCATCACCGAGATCGTCGCTGAAGAGAGAGGTCGGCTCCAGATCGGGATTGGAGAGTTTGACCGGGTCTTGGGAGGAGGAATTGTTTTCGGATCGGTGATCTTGGTCGGAGGCGATCCAGGCATTGGCAAATCGACCCTTCTCCTCCAGGTGATGAACCGGATCGCATCGAAAGGGAAAAAAATCCTTTACATCTCAGGAGAAGAGTCTCTCCAACAGACAAAGATGAGAGCAGAAAGGTTGGGAATTCTCTCCGATCAACTCTTTGTTGTTTCAGAAACATCCTTGGAAAAGATCCTTCAGGATATCCAAACACTCAACCCCTCAGCCGTGGTGGTCGATTCGATTCAGACGATCTACTCCTCTGACCTTCCTTCCACACCCGGATCGATCATCCAGGTGAGGGAGGCATCAAGTCGATTACTCTATTTGGCAAAACATCTCTCTATCCCCATCTTTCTTATAGGACATGTCACCAAAGAGGGTTTTATCGCAGGGCCGAAAGTCCTGGAGCACATGGTGGATACAGTTCTTTACATTGAGGGTGAAGCCAACCACTCCTTTCGCATCCTGAGGGCGGTGAAGAACCGTTTTGGCTCCACCAATGAAATCGGAGTCTTTGAGATGAAGGATTCTGGATTGGTGGAGGTTTTGAGCCCCTCTGAATTCTTTCTTTCCGAAAGAATCCAACCCGCCTCCGGTTCGGTTGTCATGCCGAGTATAGAGGGCTCTCGCCCTATTTTAATTGAACTTCAGGCCTTGGTCGTTCCCACACATTTTGGTGTCCCGCGGCGGACAGCCCAGGGAATGGATCCCAACCGTGTTTCGCTTCTGGTTGCCGTCATGGAAAAAAGATTGGGGGTCCATCTCAGCAATCATGATATCTTTCTCAACATCGCTGGCGGGATGAGAGTGGAGGAGCCTGCCGCTGATTTAGGAGTGATTGCCGCCATTGCCTCAAATTTTAGGGATCAATTGATTGATCCAGAAATGGTGGTCTTTGGAGAGGTTGGATTAGGAGGAGAGGTGAGGGGGGTTAGCCAATCAGAGATGAGGGTGAAGGAAGCGTCGAGGTTGGGATTTAAACGATGCCTTCTGCCAAAACAGAATCAGGAGAAGATAAAGGGGATGAAGGGCATTGAATTGATCGGGATCAAGACGGTTCAAGAAGCAATAAAAGTACTTTTTTAGAAAATCAATGGAAAATTAACAATGCAAAATTAGCATTTCAAGAATCGAAAAAGAGAAGGGGGCCATTATGAGAAAGTGGTGGGTTGGAGCGATTTTAATATTATCCATTTTTTTATCCATTATCATCAGTGAAAGTCAGGAGAAGATCGAGAATCCAGGAGAACTTTACGATTCATCTATGGAACTTTATCATAAGGGCAAATGCGAGGAGGCCATTGCTGGGTTTTCAAAAATCATCCGATCCTTTCCAAAAAGTAAATTGGTTTCCTACTCCATCTTTAATATTGGGTTGGTCCATTTCAAAATGGAAAGATTTGAAGAAGCTCTTAAACAATTCGAGCTCTATTTAAAGACCTATCCTGAGGGTGACCGTGCTAAGGAAGCGGAGAGGAGAATTCAAGTTTCGAAGGAAAAGTTGAAAGAGATAAAATCCCCTCCCTCCACCTCTTCTAAGAAGGTGGAGCCAAAAGCAGAAGAGGTCAAATCCACTCCTGAAGTTCAACCCACTCTTAAAGCCAGCCCCACTTTGGAGGTGAAATCTACTCCCGAAGTCAAATCTACTCCTGAGGTAAAAAAGATTAAAAGGCGGATCTGTGCTCAGGTTTTTTATTTTGATCTCAAGAACATTGAAGAAGTGGAGAAGAAGTTAAAGGAGTTGAAACGGGGAGGTGTGGATACATTGATCCTTAGGGTCTTTCAAAATAAAGGGGATGGGATGTATAAATTCGTTAAACCTCGTTATGAGGAGGGGGTTTATTTCAAGACGGAATATGCCCCGGTCGTCGAGGATATTTTGGGGCCTCTTACAGAGATTGCCCATCGGAATGGACTCGAGGTCTTTGCTTGGATGACAACACGGTATGCCAATTACGGTTTAGGGGGAAATTCAGAATATCGATGTAAGAGCTATAATTTCGAGACAAGAAAGATGGAAGAAACCAGAGGGTTCAACCTCTTCCATCCTGATGTTCTAAAGCGCCTCGAAGGACTTTTTCGTGACCTCGGTCGTTATCCCATTGAGGGGATCCTGTTTCAGGACGACCTGATTCTTAAACATAACGAAGATTTCAGCACCGAGGCCAACAAAGCCTTTCTGAAGGAATTTGGGTATGCGCCTCATCCAGACCGTTTTTATATTAATCCTTACAAATCAGAGTCTGGGAAATATTATGTGAAGACCTATACCGAGGATTTTGGGTCTTGGGCAAAATGGAAGAACCGCTGGCTCATGCATGTGGCCCAACAATTGATGACTGCTGCCAAAGAGTCAAATCCCAGCTTGAAATTTGGAATCAACTTGTATTATGAGGCTGTCCTGAATCCCAACCATGGGGTGGCTTGGTTTTCACAGACCCTCTCAGAGGCATTAGAAAAGGACTTTGACTACTATACCATCATGGCCTACCATCGCGAGGCGATGAAAGAGAGGAATATGGAGTTGGAAAAGGCCATTGCCTTGATGGCGGAGGTGGCACAAAAGGCGATTCAGTTGGTCGGAAACCCCTTTAAGGTGATGATGAAGTTTCAAATCTATGATTGGAAGAGTTACGAGGTCGTGCCACAGAAAGAGGTGGAGGAGATTTTGGCTGGAATCCTGAATCACGGGGAAATGAGTTTAGCTTTTTATCCCTATCTCGAATCATTTCCTCTACAATTATTAAAAGGGAAGCGGACTTCTTCTTCGAAATAAATTCGTTGGTAAATTGATAGGATTCGAGGGGTCTAGGGTTCAAGTGATCAAGTGAACTGCTTGAAACAAACCCTTGACCCCACGAACCCTTGAATCCTTGAACCCTATTTTTATTTTTCGATTGTGATCCAATCGGGATCGGCTTTCATTTCTTCGGCTTCTTTTGGCAGACCCTTCTCCAACATATTCTTCGCTTCATCCCTCTGTTTCTCCCATTCTTTTACTTTGCCCTCGAGGACCTTTATCTCAGTCTTTAACTTCCGTTGGAAGCTCTTGGACTTGAATTTTGACTGCTCCAGTTCCTTTTCCTTGGCCTTCCAGGCGGAATAAGCGGTTTCATAATTTTTCTGGGCATTTAAAAGTTTTTCATTCCACTCCTTTGCCTTGGCCCTCCACCATTCCTCTCCCCGGCCGATCAGGTCTTTCGGTTCTGAGACCGATTCGGGCTCCTTCTCCATCTCTTTCTTTTTGAGCACTTGAGGAGAAGGATAGAGAGAGGGTTCCTTAGGAGGTTTCTTCTTTTGGACTTGGTTTCGATACCTTTCTGGAACCAAACTCAAGTCATCCGTAAAGTGGACGGTTCCTTTCTCATCCATCCATTGATAGATCTCCTGACCCCAACTCATGGCACAGTAGAATATCAGCCCGATTAAGATCAGCAGTCCTATTCTTTTCATTGATCTTCTTTTCTTTCAAATTCGGATTTAGGATTGCGGATTTCGGAATTGATTTTCCATTCTTCTTCTAATCTTAGATTTAACTCCGCAATCCACATTCCCCATCCCGAAATCGGATCAATGGGCCTCCGCCCAATTCTTCCCTGAGTGGATGGAGACCTTGAGGGGGACAGAGAGTTCCATCACCGTCTCCATTTCATTCTGGATCATGGGAAGGGCCTTTTGTAGTTCCTCTTCAGGAACCTCAAAAACCAATTCGTCGTGAACCTGCATCACCATCTTAATCAAAAGACCGAACGCTTCTATTCGGTTTTGGATGTGGATCATTGCTACCTTGATGATATCCGCTGCTGTCCCTTGGAGAGGAGAATTGATCGCCATCCTCTCAGAAGCCTGGCGGATGGCTGTGGTTGGAGATTGGATATCTGGAAAATATCGGCGCCGATGAAGGAGCGTGGTCACATACCCCTTCTGCCGAGCCTCTTCTAAACTGTTTTCGATATAGGTTTGAACCTTAGGATATTTCTTGAAATATTCATCAATATAGGCCTGTGCGATCTTGGGATCTGATCCCAATTGCTGTGAGAGACCATAGGCACTCATCCCATAGATGATACCAAAGTTGATCACCTTCGCCTCCCTCCTCATTGAAGGGGTCACCTGATCCATTGGAACGCCAAAGATCTCGGAGGCGGTTCGGGCATGAATATCTTCATCCTTCTGAAAGGCTTCCACCAGCGTTTCATCATGAGAGAGGTGGGCGAGAATCCTCAATTCGATTTGGGAATAATCAGCGGAGACGATAGCCCGTCCTTCCTCCGGGATGAAGGCCTGGCGAATCCGACTTCCCTCCTCTGCACGAATGGGAATATTTTGAAGGTTAGGGTCACTCGAGGAAAGCCGTCCCGTAGCCGTCACCGTCTGATTATAAGAGGTGTGAATGCGTCCTGTTTTCGGATGGATCAATTTGGGAAGGGCATCGATATAGGTCGATTTGAGTTTACTCAAATTACGATAGCCGAGGATCTCCAAAGGCAGATCATGTTGGACGGAAAGTTTGGTTAAGACATCACCATCCGTGGAGTAGCCCGTTTTGGTCTTCTTGACGACAGGTAGTTTCAGTTTATCAAAGAGAATCTTTCCCAGCTGTTGGGAAGAGTTGATATTGAAGATCTCCCCAGCCAGTCCGTAGATTCGTTCCACCTTCTGCAGGAGTTGGGATTCCATTTCTTTAGAATATTCTTGGAGGAGATCCCTATCGATCTTTACCCCATTCATCTCCATCTTCGCTAAGACAATGAGCAGAGGTATCTCCACTTGATCAAAGAGGTCTTTAAATCCCTCCTCTTCCAATTTCGGAAGGAGAATGTGAGACAGCTGGAGTGCTACATCCGCATCCTCACAGCTATAGTCTTTCACCTTTTCAGGATCGACCTGGTCCAAGGTCACTGCTTTCTTTCCTGCCCCGGCCACTTCTTTGAAATCCATGACGGTGCGATCCAAATATTCCCGGGCAATCTCGCTGAGGCTATGGTTGTGTTTGGTTGGGTTGAGGAGGTAAGAGGCGATCATGGTATCGCAGTAAATTCCTTGAATATGAATCCCATAGCGTTTCAGAACGATCCAATCGTATTTGAGATTCTGCCCCACCTTCTTCACTTCCCTATCTTCGAGAATGGGTCTTAGCTGTTCCAATGTCCAAGGAAGAGGAAGTTGATTTTTAGCCTCTGGATGGCGATGGCCGAGAGGAATGTAAAAGGCCTGATGGGGCGTGTGGGCGAAGCTGACTCCCACCAAATCGGCCCACATCGGATAGGGCGATGTAGTCTCAAGATCGATGGCAAAGGATTTGACTTTTTTCAAATCTTCCAATAAAGCGAGGCATTCCTTTTGGTCCGTAATCAAACGATAATGACTTTCGTCAAGCTTCTTTTCTTCAGGAAGTTCTTTTAGAAGTTTGTTAAACTCTAATTCTTTGAAGATCTCTCTCAGGCCGCTCAGATTGGGAGAGCCTGGAGCAAAGTTATTGAGTCGATAGGTGATGGGCACATCGGTATGGATCGTTGCTAATTGTCGACTGAGTTGTGCTTGTTCTCCATAAACTTCTAATTTTTCTCTCAATTTCTTCTGTCGGACCTCATCTAGATGGGTCAAAAGGTTTTCGATCGATCCAAAATTCTTGATCAATTCGATCGCCGTCTTCTCCCCTATCCCAGGAACACCCGGGATATTATCGATGGCATCTCCGGCCAAACCCATCACCTCCACCACCTTTTCAGGCCTCACCCCGAAGCGAAGGATCACCTCCTCCACCCCAAATCTTTTTTCCTTCATCGTATCGTAAACCTGGATCTGATCACTGACCAGTTGGAGGATGTCTTTATCACCTGTGATGATGACCACATCAACTTCTGATGCCAATCCCTTAGCGACCGTTCCAATGAGGTCATCGGCTTCAAATCCTTCCATCTCTAAGGCGGCAATACGATACTCTTCGATGATCTTCCTAATATAAGGGATTTGAGGAGTGAGAGCCTCTGGCATCGCAGGTCGGTTGGCCTTGTATTCTTTATAGAGTTCGCTGCGAAAGGTGGGGGTTTTCGAATCGAGGACTACTGCGAGGTAGTCCGGCTGATGTTCTTTTAGAACTTTGAGAAGCATTCGGATAAAGCCAAAGATGGCATTGGTCGGGAGGCCCTTGGAATTCGAAAGGTGTCCGATTGCATAAAATGCACGAAAGATATAAGAAGAACCATCCACCAAAAAGAGTCGAGGGCGATCAGACATAAAGTTAACCAATGTCAAATGTCAAAGCTCCTGCCTACCGCAGGCAGGCAAAATTCAAATTATTTTGTATATAGAGTCATTCAGTCATTAAATGACCTAATGACTGAGTAACTTAATGACTAAAATTGTATTTTGGTATTTGCCTGCCTACCACAGACAGGGATTTCGATATTTGAAATTTATGTGAGGTCAAGGGATATTCGTATAAACTCGGTTGCCACCGGAATTCTTGGCGACATACATTGCATCGTCAGCGGCTTTGACAAACCTCTCTGGACTGAAGCGATCCTGATACTCCACTAACCCGACACTCACCGTAATGTCAAATCCAGCCTGTTCGACGGAAGAACGGATCCGTTCTGCAATGGTTAGGGTTTGATCGAGGGAGGCACCGATGAGAAGGACGACGAGTTCATCCCCTCCATAGCGATAACCGGAATCAAGACTGTTCCGGATTGAATTTCTTACGATCTCGCCAACCTTCCTCAAGACTTTATCTCCTTCTACATGGCCATGTTGATCGTTGTATCGTTTGAAACCATCAAGATCAAACATCAATAGGGAGAGGGTGGTCTTCTGACGCTTCATGCGAACCAATTCCGATTCTAAGGTCTTGAATAAATGGCGGTGGTTATAGAGACCGGTTAGATCATCGGTGATGGAAAGCCGTCTGACCTCTTCTTCCAATCTCTGCTTTTTCTATCATGGTACGGGATTTTTCTGAGGCTTGATTGACAATGTGAATCAAATGCTCATTCTCAAAGGGTTTCTTAACGAAGTCCGTTGCTCCCTCCTTGAGAGCCTGAATGGCATTTTCCACCGTCGCAAAGGCGGTGAGCATGATCACGCATTGAAAAGGGTTGTTCTTTCGAATCCTTCTCAAGGCTTCATTCCCATCAATTCCAGGGAGGTTAATATCCATCAGGATGACTTCCGGATTTTCCTTTTGGGCCTTCTGTACCCCTTCTTCACCCGTCGAGGCAATGATGACATGGTATCCCTCAATGCCGAGTAAGGCTTGGAGGATTTCCAAAGTATCGGGTTCATCATCGACGATAAGGACCTTTCCCTTCGTACCGTTATGAATGGAGGACGCTTCCATTTTTATTCTCCATAGAGTGGGGGATAGTGAAATAGAAGGTGGTTCCCTTCCCCAACTGGGACTCCACCCAGATCTTGCCGCCATGTTCTTCAACCAATCGTTTGGTGATGGCAAGCCCCAAACCTGTTCCACCGTGTTTGCCTATTTCGACCTGGTAGAATTCGTCAAAGACCTTTTCAATCTTATCCTTCGGGATACCAATTCCAGTGTCTTGAATCTCATGGAGGACAACATCATCCTTTCGGCGAGCGATGATTTTGATCTGACCTCCATCCGAAGTAAATTTGACGGCGTTGGAGAGGAGGTTAAAGAAGATATCATGAAACCCATTCCTGTCGGCGAAGACGTTGAGGTCTTTGGGTATGTCGAATTGGAGGGAGATATTCTTATCCTTTGGTTTGACTTCATGGATATAACCACTGACAACTTCAGAGAGATTGAGAGACTCCAGATGGAAGTGAAGACGCCCCGGTCTGAGTCGGGTCAGATCCAGCATTCGATCCATTCTCGTTTGGATGCGATTCGTATTCCTCTGGATGGAAAGGAGGTAGGATTTTAAGTACTCGGGTAACTTTCCCCCCTTCTCAGAAAGGATGAAGTCGATGTTGGCTTTGATGATCGTGAGAGGGGTCTTCAGCTCATGAGAGGCGATGCCGATGAATATCAATTTGGTTACATCCACATCCTTTAAACGACGGTTCACCCTCTCCAGTTCTTTCTTGGTGGATTCGAGATCCTTCAGGATCTTTTGACCCGATGTCTTTGTCTGGTTTAATTCCTCAAGAGTCTCCTCGAAAATACGAGCTCGTTCATCCACTTTTTTTTCGAGATCCTCTCTCGATTTTTTAAACTGGAGGGTCATCTCGTTGAAGGTTTTAGCCAGATCTCCGATCTCATCTCTTGATTGAATATCGACTATTTGAGACAATTCTCCCTTTGCCACTCTCTCCACAGCCCTCGCTAACTTTTCAATCGGGTGGAACAGAATCCGTGTAAGGATGAGAGTGAGCAAAATGCCAACACCGATCAGCCCAAGGCTGATAAGGATGACATCCCTTCTCACTTTAACTATCTTGTTCGTTAATGGAGAGAGAGAAAGTCCGATTTGGAGGGTCCCAATGGGCTGACCATCTTCGGATTGGATCGTCTGAGTGATTTCATATATAAGACTGGGATCAAGAGTAATCCCTTTCTTTACTGCATAGGCTAAACTCTCCCCCGAAGGGTTTGAAAAAGAACATAGAACGACGTCCTCATCTTCAACGAGACTCTCTGCAAGACGCTGCAGAAGAGAGGGATCGGATAGGCCGATCCCATATTGGGTAAGATAACGAAAGGTACTGGCGGTTGATTTCCCACGAAATTCCAAGTGGCTTCGATAGTAGGTCGTTTCCCTTACTATAAAGAAATATCCAAATGCGAATGAACCCAAGACGGCGATACAGATCATCGCTGTCAAAAATTTGATGGTCAGGCTGATTCGAAATCGGAAAAAGGATTTAACGTGGCTCATAGATACAGTAAGGTTCCTCTGCCATATAGTCTCCGAGGCTTTCATAGGCCCTGGCCCGACAGCCTCCACAGATCTTTCTAAACTCACATCTTCCACATTTTCCCTGGTAGCTATCGGTATTTCGAAGATTTTGGAAGACTTCGGAGGAGGACCAGATCTCCTGGAAGCGTTTTTCTTTTATATTTCCACCATTCACTTCAAGATAGCCACAGGGTTGAACCTGACCCATATGAGAGATGAAGCAGAACGAGAGTCCCCCCAGACACCCCCGTGTTGTGGCATCCAGTCCTTCCCTCTGGTGATGAATCTTTTTTCCCTCTTTTTTAGCCCGTTGTCGGAGGATTCGGTAGTAATGGGGGGCACAGGTTGCCTTGAGTTGAAGAGGGACTTGGTCCCTCTGCTCATAAAACCAATGAAGCGTTTTCTCATAATCCTGTGCAGATATCCCCTGATCTTTAAGTTCCTTTCCTCTTCCTGTGGGGACAAGAAGGAAGATGTGATGGGCCACCGCACCGAGAGCGACAGCAAGATGGAGGATTTCAGCTATCAAGTGGAGGTTGGCCTGTGTAATGGTCGTATTGATCTGGAATTCGAGTCCTCCCTTTTTTGCCATCTCGATCCCATGAAGCGAACCCTCAAAGGCCCCGCTCACCTTTCGAAAGGCATCGTGGGTCATTGCATTGGGGCCATCGAGGCTGACGCTGATCCTTTGAATCCCTGAAGTCTTCATCTCCCGAATCGTTTCTTCTGTGATCAATGTACCATTTGTGGCCATCACCATTCGAAAACCCTTTACTCGATCCGTATCGGGCCAGATCGAAGACATCGGATCGCAGGAGAGGTTCCCCTCCGGTCAGGATGATGACGGGTTTGCTGATGGAGGCGATCTCATCCATCACCCTGAGACATTCCTCTGTTGAAAGTTCTCCCGAGTAAGGACCACGCCCTGCAGAGGCACGGCAGTGGACACAGGCCAGATTACAGCTACGGGTCAACTCCCATGCCACCATCCTGAGTGGGTGACCGGAAGGGACACTGGATGCTGAATTGTCAAAATGATCTTTCCTCATGATGTACTTCTTTACATCACTCTTAGGTTATTGAGTTAATAAGTCATTAGTCATTGAATGACTTAATTACCTAGTGACTAATGACTATGAACTGCATAGAATTTGGTTATTCGAAATTTCATCTCAATTTTTGGGCAGCTTCTTTGGCAAAGTAGGTCAGGATGAGATCAGCGCCCGCTCTTTTAATGGCAA
The DNA here is from genome assembly GCA_963739325.1 of uncultured delta proteobacterium. Taxonomy (GTDB): domain Bacteria; phylum Desulfobacterota; class BSN033; order BSN033; family UBA1163; genus CAVTZZ01. The sequence continues at coordinate 33,412 of CAVTZZ010000025.1, forward strand.
TCAATGATTCCATCATCACCTGTTCACCATCCACCCAACCCAGTTGCGATGCGGCCTTCACTAAAGCAAATTCACCGCTGACATTATAAGCTGCCACGGGTATATTGAAAGTCTGTTTTACCCGATAGATAAGATCCAAATAAGGAAGGGCGGGTTTGACCATGACCATATCCGCGCCCTCTTCGATGTCAAGCCGAACCTCTCTCAAGGCCTCATCCCCATTGGCCGGGTCCATCTGATAAGATTTTCGATCGCCCAATTGGGGTTTCGATTCCGCAGCCACCCGAAAGGGACCGTAAAAACTTGAGGCAAATTTTGCGGCGTAAGAGAGGATGGGAATGTCCTCGTATCGATTTTCATCAAGACACTTTCGAATCGCACCTACTCTTCCATCCATCATATCCGAAGGTGCAACCATATCTGCTCCTGCCTTGACATGAGAGAGGGCCTGCCGGGCAAGGAGATCAAGGGTTTCGTCGTTGACAATTCTCCCGTCCTTTACCACTCCACAATGCCCATGGCTCGTATATTCGCAGAGGCAGACATCGGTGATGATGAGGATTCCCTCCACCTTCTCTTTGATCGCCCTCATCGCCCTTTGGATGATCCCATCCTCTGCATAGGCTTCCGATCCCATTTCATCCTTCTTTTCAGGGATGCCGAAAAGGATGACCCCGAGAATCCCTAAAGACTTTGCTTCCTCTACCTCCTTGACCAGAAAATCGATGGATAGCTGGAAATGGCCGGGCATGGAGGAGATGGGTTGTTTCACTCCCTTTCCCGGCCGAACGAAGAGGGGCAGAACCAGGTCATCCGGACTGAGATGAGTTTCACGGATCATTCTTCGAAATATCTCATTCTTTCGCAGTCTTCTAAGTCTATATTGAGGAAACCTCATTTTGATCTCCTTATACAAGGATAAGCCATGAATTTCAAAAAAACATTATAACTCATTGGTTTTGGTAATACTGATTTTGAAAACGATATCTTTCTTTACAATATTTTACGCCAATTATCTATAAAAGTCCACTTTTGCCTTTATAAGACAATATGAATAGCATTTTCTATACCAAACCCTACAAGAATTGTTTAACCCATCAAAATTGAAAATGAATTTTCATTAAAATTTTAAGTAGTTACAGGATAGGATGACATTTTTTGCCATTCGAAACAGAAAATTTTTCTTATCTCCATAACCTCATCTATCTATCCTTCTTTAAGCCATAAACATTACAGAATTGAGGTTGTTTTCGAATTAAAAAAAGCTTTTTTTCCATTTTGTGCAAAAAGTATGATAAAATGAATGAAATTTTTCAATCAGGAGGGTCCTTCATGAAACCTTACCGTGTGGATCATCATTCTTTTTTTAAGTCTCTTCCTACTCAGTTGTGCAAAGGCAAGAACCTATTCGCTCTATCTTCGATATCAACCCAGTAAAGAATTTCCCTCTCTTCAACAGAAGATCGGTTCTACCCTTGGCATCGTCCCTTTTAAAGATGAACGGCCGGATACATTATATATTGGGATTCATACACCCCTTCAGGGAGTCTCCAGTTATTTTAAAAGTGAGCCCTTTCCTCTGGAAAAGGCGATCATGGATTCTCTCGCTAGAGGTTCTTTCCCGTCAGGGTGTGAAAACGGTTCCTGTCTCCCAATTGGGATGGGGAACCAGAATCGTTGAGGGATATGGAGACCGATTCCATTTTAATGATCGAGATGAAGAAATTTTGGACAGAGGGGAAAGCGGTTACCTTCAAGACCAATGTCAAGACGTCCATTCACTTTGTCATTCATTTAGGGGTGAAGAAAGAGGGGAGGGTTTTTACAAGAAATGTGACTGTTGAGAAGGAGATGGCCGTTTTCAGCTTGGCACCGGAGAAAGTAGAACAGACCGTCAACGAAATCTTGACCGACATTTTCGATGCCTTCTTTTCCAATCCTTATTAAAGAGATTTCTGAAAAAGTCCAGAAATCTCCAATCAAGAGAGCGAAAAGTTGTTTTTCAGAGCTCTCTTAAAAATGCGGGGAGGGAAAAACCATGCAAATCTTTATCTGGATAGTCTTTTTAATTGCTGTCAGTATGGCCATCTTTGCTGTACAAAATTCGAATGCCCCTGCCGTAACGATAAAATTTCTCCTATGGAAATTTGAAACTTCTCTGATCTATACCATCTTAGGATCGATTGTTTTAGGAATCCTCATCACACTCCTTTTTTGGATCCCTAGAGCTATCAGGGCTTCCTTGCGGAAGAAAAACGTGCATCAGGAAAGAATATCGACTTAGCCACTCCTTTTGGACAGGCGTAAGAGAACGAATGGATTTGAAAAAGTGGATTCTGAGTAAATTTAATTTTTTCTGGAGCGTCTTAAAAAAGTTCGATAGTGACCACGGTCTTTTCCTATCCTCTGGAATCACCTTCAACCTTCTCCTCTGTTTAATTCCAATGAGCCTCTTGCTGTTAGCAATTGTTGGGACATATCTTTATAGTGATCGAGAGGTTTTAAATCATATCCGTCGTTACTTTGAGAATGCTGTTCCTTCCCTCGATCCCAGAATCATGAGGAACATCTTGAGGATCATTCGGGATCGCAAGATCGTCGGGATCTTGGGCATCGGAGGACTTATCTGGACCTCCACATGGGTTTTCAGTTCCTTAAGGACAGCTTTCAACATGATCTTTCGGGTCGAAAAGGATCGAGGCATTCTCCAAGGGAAGGCAATCGATCTTTTCATGATCCTTCTGGCAGGGATCTTCTTACTCATGAGTATGATCTTCACATCTGGAATTACCTTCATTCAAAGTAACCGTTTTAGTCATTTGCTGGCTATGGGACAGACCCTCCGATTCATCCTGAAATACATCATCCCCTTTCTCTTCACTTTCTGGATGTGTTTTTTGATTTACAAAATTATTCCCAATAGGAAAATCTTTTTCAAGACAGCTTTTCAAGCATCTCTCTTCACCAGTCTATTGTGGGAGGTGTCAAAGCAATTGTTTGGATGGTATGTCCAGCATCTGGGAAGATTTTCGATGGTCTATGGCTCTCTCAGTACGCTGGCCATTTTTTTCTTATGGGTTTACTATTCCTCGACGATTCTCCTTTTAGGAGGGGAGGTCGCTTTTCTTTTGGAGAAAAGAGGAGAGGGAAACAATGGCTGAGTCAAAGCAACGGAAGACGAAGATTGTTTGCACTATCGGGCCGGCTAGCGAGTCACCCCAGATCATAGAGGCTTTGATCGTGGCTGGGATGAATGTGGCAAGACTCAACTTTTCTCATGGGACTCGTGAAGATCATTTAAGAAAGATTGTTGCCATTCGTCATATTGCTGAAAAGTTGAAACAGCCTGTTGCCATCCTTCAGGATTTGGCCGGGCCCAAAATCCGGATCGGGAAAATGAAAGAAGGAGGAGTGGAGTTGAGGCGAGGAGAGAAATTTCTCCTGACAAATCGAGAGATCATGGGTGACGAGAAGGAGGTTTCCGTCTCCTATTCATCTCTCCCTCGCGAGGTGAAGCCTGGAGATAAGATTCTTCTCTCAGACGGAACGATTGAACTTTGGGTCTTAAAGAGTGATGGTCAAGATATCCAATGTGATGTTGTCGTTGGAGGTATGTTAACTTCGCATAATGGGATTAACCTTCCAACCAGGACCATTCTGGCTAAAGCCTTCACAGAGAAAGATCATGAGGACCTTCTTTTTGGCCTTCGGAACGGCATCGATCTTATTGGTCTCTCCTATGTCAAAGAAGGAAGTGACATTGAAGAGGTCAAAAGGTTTTTGAAAAAAGAGTCAACCGCTATTCCTGTGATTGCCAAGATTGAAAGAAAAGAGGCGCTGGAGAAGATCGATGAGATCCTGTTGGTCTCTGATGGGATCATGGTCGCTCGAGGAGATCTGGGAGTGGAGACCCCGATTGAGAAGATCCCCACTGTTCAAAAGATGCTGATCCGGAAGGCCAATACTTTGGGCAAATCTGTGATCACTGCTACCCAGATGCTGAGATCGATGGTTGACCACACGCAGCCTACCAGGGCAGAAGTGACCGATGTGGTCAATGCGATCTACGACGGGACAGATGCGGTCATGCTCTCCGAGGAGACCGCCATCGGCCGATTTCCTGTCGAAGCTTTACAAATGATGGCTAAGATTGCTCAATCCGGCGAAGAACAGTTCCCTTTCGATTATTTCTTAAAGAAAGAGTCGGGTAGAGAAACTGATCTTCCTCAGGCCATCAGCCATGCTGCCTCGTTCTTGGCTGAGGAGGTGGGGGCAGTGGCCATTGTTACTCCCACAGAGTCAGGAAGCACAGCGCGATGGGTATCGAGGCTTCGTCCTCGGCAACCAATCCTTGCTTTGAGTCGCCATTTATCCACAGTAAGAAATCTCAATCTCTGTTGGGGTGTTTATCCTTTTCTCGTCCCAGAGTGGAAGGATACGGATGATATGTTGGAGAGGTCGAAAAGGATTCCGAAAGAGTTGGGGATCGCCTCAGCGGGAGATAAGATCGTCATCATCGCGGGGGTGCCCATCAGCATTCCCGGAACCACCAATCTTATTAAGGTCGAGATCGTGGAGTAATTTTACCCCTTACCTACTGAAAGATTTGCCCACTTCGATGATTCAAGAAAGAGAAGATAAGGTTGTTGATAAAACACTGAAGGAAAGGTATACGCTTGATCAATTAGAGAAAGAATATATTTAGAAGGTGTTGGTCGAGGTGAGAGCAAACAAATCTAAAGCCACCGCAATATTAGGCCTCGACCGAAAAACCCTCTACCGGAAACTCCCAGAAAGCTAATCTTCCTCACGGTACAGTTTTGTCCTTTTTTGTCACAGTCTGTTCCATTTTTTACCATTTTTATGAGATCAAATTTTTTTAAAAATCCCAACTTGTTGAAAATATATAAGAAAATTATGTTTTTGTTTTTGGTATTTTTTTTGCTAATTTCAAAACAAATAATTGAATTGATTCCCAAAAATCCATCATCAAAGGAGGTTCATTATGATTAGGAAAGGTATCGGTATTTTAATTCTCATTCTTTGCCTTGGTCTTATCCTGACAGGATGTCCAAAGAAAACCATGGTTAAAGAAGAACCATCCCTAAAGAAGGCGGAAGAATTGGCAGCGGAAAGAGAACGAGCTGCAAAGCTCGAAGCCGAACGAGTAGTAAAGGAAGCACGAGAGAGAGAATTAGTGAAAATGAAAGAAGAGGAAGCAAGGAAGGCACGGGAATTCGAAAAGAGCCTCGTTGCAAAGAAAGAACCTGGGATTGAAGGAGAGATCTACGAAAGCAAATTGTTCAAAGACATTCATTTCGATTATGATAAATATGACATTCGTCCAGGGGATGCAGAGGTTTTGAAGGAAAATGCAGCCCTCCTGAAGAGGATTACCAATGTGAAGATACAGATCGAAGGCCATTGTGATGAAAGGGGAACCAACGAATATAATCTCGCCCTTGGAGAAAGAAGGGCCAATAGCACAAAAAAGTATCTCATCTCCCTCGGAATATCTCCAGACCGTGTCTCCACCATCAGTTATGGGGAAGAGAAGCCATTGGATTCCAGTTCTGAGGAAGAGGCCTGGGCGAAGAATCGTAGGGCTCACACTATTATCTTATCCAAATAATGGGGATAAGCTATCGGTTCATAACCTCAGAAATTTTCTCAGTGCTTCTTTCAATTGCTGAGCAGAAGTAAAGTGTATGCCTTGCATGCCCAAGGAGACTGCTACATCCACATGACCTTTAATATCATCAATGAACAGAATTTTCTTCGGTTCGACAGAAGCCCAACCCATGGCCTTCTGAAAAATCTCAATAGCAGGTTTCTTGAATCCCACCTCGTGGGATAGAATCCATTTGTCAAAAATTCGGATGATGGGGAATTTTGAGAGGATGTAATCGAAATGAAGGGGATTGGTATTTGAAATCAGTCCGAGTTTCTTATTTCCCTTCAAAGATCGGATGACCGTGGAGACCCCTTGATCTTCGGTAAAGATATCATTCCAAATAGGGATGAATTCTTCGAAGGAGAGGGAGAGGTGAAGATATTCCTTGAGGGATTTAAAAAATTGGATAGAAGATACTTTTCCCACCTCATAACCATTGACAGACCCCTCTTCAAAATCGAAGAGATAGGAAAATATCTTTTGAGGATCTTGAAATTCTTTTCTTTGGGAGAATCGAGAGAGTTTCTCTGCAATCTGATAATGGTTGAAGGGAAGAATCACATTGCCCAGATCAAAAAGAATAACTTCAATCGGAATCTGCGTCATTTCTGCCCCCCCTCATCCCGCCTTCTCCCCTCTGGGGTGGGGAGAAGGGTGAGGGGAAAAATACTTAGCGATCTCCCGGACCAAGGCCGGAATCGTATATTGCTTGGGCTGAATCCGAACCCTCATTCCCCATCTCCTTGCAGTCTGTGCTGTGATGGGCCCAATGCAAGCGATAGCAATGCCTTCCAAAAGTTTTTTAAGCTCCTCTTTCTTGATGAGTTCAGCAAAATGATTGACTGTGGATGAAGAGGTGAAAGTAATAACATCAGGTTTGTCCACTGTGAGGAGTTGTTTCAGCCGCTTTGCTCCTCCTCGTGGCTTAACAGTTCGATAAGCCTCAACCACATCGACCTCTGCACCCATCTTTTTCAAACCCTTTGGCAGGACATCGCGAGCCTCTTTCGCTCGAGCCAGAAGGATTCGTTTTCCTTTGAGGTCCATCTTTTCGAAACCCTTGAGAATGGATTCTGCAATAAACTCTTTAGGAATATAGTCGATCCTCATTCCTTTCTCCTCCAACTGTTTGGCCGTGGCAGGCCCGATGGCACAGATCTTTAATGAAGAGAGAAGGGGATGGTTCTTTCCTTGATCGATCAATCTCTGCCAGAAAATATGGACTCCATTTGTGCTGGTGAAGATGGCCCAGTCATAAGATTTCAGCTGATCGATGGCACGGTCGACCTCTTTCCAACTTGTCGGGGGCAGGATCTCAATTGTTGGAAATTCGATGACCTCTGCCCCAAGACGCTTTAGTTGGGTTGCAAATTCAGAAGACTGATCACGGGCACGGGTAATCAGGATTTTTTTCCCAGTTAAAGGTTTTTCAAGCATAACATTATTCAGAAAAAGACCCTTTTTAATCCCTCCTAACCTCCCTTTAGAAAAGGTAGGGAATAGATAATTCCCCCTTTATTAAAGGGGGATGAAGGGGGATTATTCATTTTCAAGTAACAGGACCTGACTTTTTATAGATCTCTTCAAGGATCTCTTCTGCTCCCTTGTTTAATAGAAAATTAGCCAGCTCAATTCCCAGCGATTCTGCCTCCTCAATCGATCCTTCTATATGATGGCGGATGAGCTTTTTCCCGTCGATTGTTCCCACCATCCCATCGATTTGAAGGGTGGAGCCCACTATTTGGCCAAAGGCTGCAATCGGAACCTGGCATCCTCCTCCTAATTTCTTTAGAAATGCCCTCTCGGCTGAAATCACAACTGCCGAGGAGGGATCATTAAGGATTCGAATTTTTTCTTCAACTTCCTCATCGCCTATCCTGGACTCAATTCCTAATGCCCCTTGCCCAACAGCAGGAAGGGAGATTTCAGTGGATATGATTTCCGTAATCCTCTCCTCAAGGCCCAACCTTTTTACTCCTGCATAGGCCAGAATAATTCCGTCCAAGTTCATCGTCTTTAACTTTTTTAATCGAGTATCTAAATTTCCCCTCAAAGGAATCATCTCAAAATCGTCTCTGAAATGGAGCAGTTGGGCTTGCCGCCTCAGGCTGCTCGTCCCGATCTTTGCCCCTTGAGGAAGATTTTTTAACAGGGTTCCATCCTTAGAGATAAAGACATCCCGTGGATCCTCTCTCTTTGTAATGGCAGAAAGATGGAGCCCCTTGGGCAATTCCGTAGGAACATCTTTGATGCTATGGACGGCAAGGTCGATTCTTTTTTGTATCAACGCCTCTTCAATCTCTTTGACAAAGAGGCCTTTCCCGCCAATCTTTGCCAGGGGAGCGTCTTGTATTTTATCACCTGTCGTTTTTATTTTGATCAAAGTCACCTTGAGATGGGGATAAGCCTGAACCAATTTCTCCTTTACCCAATTCGCCTGATAAAGGGCGAGTTGGCTCCCTCGCGTTCCGATTCTGAGTTCTTGTGAAGTCATTCGATTTTGAATCCCTTGAGAAGTTGAGCCTGTTGATTCAATTTCAATCCTCCTTTTCTTCCTTCCCATCGGATATTTCCGGTGATTTTAAAGGAAGTCCGAAAAGTGTACGGAGGGCATCCAGGTAGAGGTCAGCCATTGCCTCCTCATTTTTCTGTTTGAGCAGGGTGAGGGGATCATGGAGGATCTTGTTGATAATAGCAGAGGTGAGGGCTTCTAAGGATTGTCTCTCCTTGTCCGAAAGATGAGGATGGATGGAAAGGGTTTTTTCCAACTCCTTGTTTCGGATTTCATCAAATTTTTTCCTTAGGGCAACGATCGTAGGGGTTACCTCCAGAGAATGATACCAGTTGACAAATTTAACGACCTCATCTTGAACAATAGCTTCTGCTTTTTGGGCTTCTTTTTCTCGGTCCTGGATGTTGTCATTCGCCACTTTTTGAAGGTCGTCGATATTGTAGAGGTAGACATTCTCTATATCGCCCACTTTTGGTTCGATATCTCGCGGATCAGCAATATCAATAAAAAAGATGGGTTTCTGTTTTCGCTCCTTGATGACCTTAGCGACTTCTTCATGGTGGATAAGATAGTTGGGAGAATTGGTAGCGCTGATGACAATATCCACCATTCTTAACCCTTGGTGAACCTCTTCGAATGGAATCGGTTCTCCTCTAAATTCCTGAGCCAATGTCACTGCCCGCTCATAGGTTCGGTTGGTCACCAGAACTTTCTCGATTCCACCTGAGACGAGGTGTCGCGCCGCTAGTTCACACATCTCGCCCGCACCGATTAATAAAACGGTTCTTTTTTCAAGGGTCCCGAAGATTTTTTTGGCCAATTCGACGGCAACGAAACTGACCGAGACAGCACTATTGCCAATCTTGGTCTCCGTCCTCACTCTTTTTGCCACATGGAAGGCTCGGTGGAGAAGTCGATGGAGGATGAGCCCGGATGTTTTGGCTTCCGCAGCGATGTTGTAGGCCGACTTGATCTGACCTAAGATTTGAGGTTCACCCACAACCATCGAATCGAGACTCGAGGCGACTCGAAAGATATGCTTCACTGCTTCTTCCCCGATGAAGAGATAGAGATTTTTCTCAAATTCTTTTAAGGAGAGGTCATGGTATTGGGAGAGAAAATCCTTCAGATCGAGAATGGCTTTTTCTGTCTCTCGAGCGGCTGCATACATTTCTACTCTGTTGCAGGTCGAGAGGATCATATTTTCTTTCAAAGAAGAAAGGGATTTGACTTGGGTAAGGACCTTCTCCATCCCATCCTCTGGAAAGGCCAACCGTTCCCGAATCTCAATGGGTGCAGTTTTATGATTCAATCCGATGACGATGAGTTCCATAAAACTAAACAAAGGATTAGGTTGAGGTTAAGGTTAAGGTTGAGAGCGAAATACCAATTACAAAGCTTAAGGTTCAGGTTTAGGTTAAGCCAAGAGACATTAAGCGGATCGAAATCAACGTCTCTTTGACAAGGAATTGATTAAAGAATTTAATTCCTTCCATATCTCCTTAATAAGGTTAGAATATTCTTTAAATTCTGCTGCGTTAAAATACCCTACCTTGTAGCCGTATATCAGGTGATTCTTAGTTTCTGCTAATGAACCTCTTGCGTTGTAGTAGAAATTCAATTTGTCCTTGGTGTGTTTCCTTCCAAATCCCTCTGCAATATTTCCAGAGACAGATAAACCCGAACTTCTTATTTGTGATGTTAGCCCGAAGTCTTCTTTTCTGGGGAGATTTTCTTGTAAGGCTAAATATTTTAACAGCCAAATCCATAGCTTTTTGCCACACTGGCATCTCTTCAAACGAATTATATTCCATTGTTCAAATCAGTTTAATCTTATCCTAACCCTTAGCTTCAGCCTTAACCTGTTCCTTAATTACCAGTTGGAATAAGTATGAAGTCCAGAGAGAAGGAGATTGACCCCCAAAAAAGTGAATAGGACAGCTAAGAATCCAACGATGGCCATGATAGCTGCCTTCCGACCTCTCCATCCTACCGTCAGACGCTGGTGAAGCAGTGCTGCATAAAAAAGCCAAGTGATCAGTGACCATGTCTCTTTTGGATCCCAATTCCAATATCGCCCCCAGGCATAATTTGCCCAGACAGCACCCGTGATGATTCCCAAGGTCAGGAGTGGAAACCCGAACTTTAGGGACTGATAGTTCAGATCGTCGAGAACCTTCAGAGGAGGAAGTCTTTTTGTAATGGCTCCCATCCTTTTCGATTTGAGTTGATGCTCCTGAATCAGATACATCACTCCACAACAGAAGGTCAGGGTGAAGACAGCATTGCCTAAAAAGGCAAAGATCACATGGAAAGGATGCCAGAAGCTCTTTAAGACTGGAGCCAATGGCAGAATCTCCTTAGGAAGAGCGAAAGCGAAGAACATGAGGATAAGGGCGATCGGTGTGAGAAAAGACCCCAAGACCTTGACCTTATATTTCAGATTGGCGATCAGGAGAACTCCAATAATCATCCATGCAAAGAAGGAAAGAGATTCGTAAAGATTGGTGACAGGGGTGTAGCCTGCTTCCGTATACCTCGTCAAGAGAGCAAGGGTATGGGAAGCGAAACCGATAGAGACAATGGTCACAGCTAATTTGGAAAGGGATTCCTTGAGGAGGATGATATAGACTGAATAGGCCAACGTGGCCAATAAGTAAAAAAGAGAGGCAAATTTAAAGAAATAGATATTCATCTTTAGGGGTTAATTTATTTAAGAAAAGTAGATTCATTTTAACAAGGTTGGAGCATACCGTCAACTGGCTGATTCATCTAATATGGGCTCTTCATAAGAGCATTCCTCTACAGTTTCCTCTCTTTATTTCTTCAATCAATTCATCCATCGTGTGTACAGGATTTTTAAACTCTGTAAATGCCCTTCCCACCTGCTTCTTATGATGACAATCACTTCCTCCTATGGACGGAAGATTTATTATCTTTGAGGCATGGATAGCCTTCTGATTCATTTCTTCTCCATTGAGACCATTATGGGTTTCAATAGCATCAATATCCCGGATCTGGAAAACAGCTTCACCAAAGGAATCACAGCCTCTGAACGGATGGGCTGGAACGCAGATGGCGCCGAGACGATGGACATGCTCTATCACTCGGAATACATCGAGATAAGTATTACTTGCCCATGTGCTCCAAGAATCATCTTCCATTCCATATACCAGAAGATGCCCCCGATCCGTTGATATTTCAAGCCCCCTAAAGACATAAAATCCCTCAGCCATCTTAATTTTTTCCAAAGGCCATAAGGGTGTAATCGAATGGTGCTCTGTAAGACAAACACCATCAAGTCCCATCTGGATGGCCTGTTCTATTAATTCCTCAGGTTCAAAAAAATTGTCATTAGAGTATTTCGTGTGACAATGCAGATCAATTCTCATAAGAAGGAGTTAAATCATCTCTATCAAAATGTCAATCCTATCAGCATTAGGCGATAGTATGAAGATCAGGGACAGACCTATTGATTTTTTTTATAATTCTTGTAAACTGTTGCATGAAATAGCTTGGAAAAATAGTGGGAAAAATGAATAATAATATATGAACACACAAATCCAAATAGTTCCTACCCGTTCATTATTCAGCTTCATCATTTGACATACTTATGAACTCGTTTATAAACCTTAAGAAAATTTCTAACCCTGTTTCTAAATTACCGTCAGAAGGTCAGGGAGAAAAGGGAAAAAAGGCTTTTAGTTCCCTTAGGAACCGAAATTTTCGCCTTCTCTGGATAGGGGGTGTCATCTCCCATATCGGGGATGATATGCAACTTGTGGCTGTAAGTTGGCTGGTCTTATTAATAACTAATTCTCCTTTTCTTATGGGAGTGTCTAATCTTTTTCAGGGCCTACCCCGTCTTCTCTTTAGCCTCTTAGGAGGAGTCGTTGTTGATCGAGTAAATCGGCATAAGCTTTTAGTGACTTTTCAGGGCATCGAGATGCTCTTAGCTTTTTTCTTTGCCTATTTGGTACTCAGTGGAAAGATTCAGTATTGGCATATTCTGATGTTGGTTCCCATTTTCGGCTTTTTAAAATCGACTTATCAACTTTGCCGCCAGACTTACGTATTTGACTTAGTAGGAAGGGATGAATTAATGAATGCCTTAGCCCTCCATTCGAGTGGAATGAATCTTGCGAAAATCATCGGTCCTTCCCTCGCTGGAATTTTTATTGGAATTTGGGGCGTTGGTTGGTGTCTTTTCATCAATGGGCTCAGTTTTATTGCCATCCTCATCTCCCTTTTTATGATGCACCCCCCCGCTTATTTTAAGAAGGGACTCTATGCTTCAGGTATCCTTCAAGATTTGGGGGAGGCTTTTGTCTACTTAAAGAAGAATAATACTATTCTTCTTATGATCGCTGCTAATTTTTCAAACAACCTCCTTGGTTTACAGGCCCAAGTTATCCTTCCCCTTTTTGCCCAATATGTCCTACACGTGGGGGCCTCTGGTTTTGGTTTTCTTGTAGGTGTGATGGGGGCTGGGGCAGTGCTTGGAGGGGTTATTTTGGCAGGACTGGGTGATTTAAAGGCCAAAGGTTATTTTTTCCTTCTATCTTCCATGGCCTATGGTTTTCTTTTGATTCTTTTTTCCTTTTCCTCTTGGTTTTTCCTCTCCCTTTTTATCCTCCTTTTGGTAGGAATGGTGGAAATGTTTATGAGGACGATTAATCAGACCCTGGTCCAACTTTTATCCCCTGATGAACTCAGAGGGAGAATTTTAGGAGTATATATGTTGAACCAAGGAATGAGGCCTCTGGGAGGATTTCTGATGGGAGCAGAAGCCAGTCTCTTAGGCGCTCCTTTAACTTTGTCTTTGGGAGCAGGGATCTGCATGTTTGTTGCCTTGAGCTTACTATTTAAATCACCTCGGATAAGAGAACTCTGAGAGAGGAAATAACCCCGCAGGAACTTCCTATTCACCCTACCTGCTTACCTCTATTGAACCTCATAAACCCTATTGAGAATCTTGCCTACTTCATTTAAGATAGGTTATTTAGAGGAACATATCTATGATTCGAAAACATGGTTTTTTCATTCTTGGGTTTTTATTTTTAGGACTTTTTATTTCAGGATGTCCGAAAAAGATTCCTGAGCCGGTCATCATTGAAAAGCCACCCTTAGAGAATCCAGTAGCTACACTCCTCGACGCCTTTTCTCCTGCAGAATCTTTTCAGGCAAAGGCTTCGATACGAATTAATATGGTGAGAAATGGCCAAGAGATGAATTTTCCTGCCCTCAACGGAGTGCTCCTTTATCAAAAGCCTGACCGATTTCGACTTCTCGGCTATCATCCATTAGGGATGGGCCTATTTGATGCCCTTTACCGAAATGGGGAATTTTTCCTCCTCATCCCACTTCAAAAAAGAGTCTATACAGGAGAAGTTTCACAATTTGAAGACCTGATCGAGAAGGCAGGTCCCATCCAAATATCAACCGAGAAGGTCGAAGGAAACCAGATCCCTAGTCGGATTCGGATTGATGTGGTGGAGAAGGAGATCCATATCGACCTGAGATTGAGAGAGATCTCCATGAATTCCACGCTTCCGGAAGATTCCTTTCAGTGGGTCGTTCCCGAGGGAGTGGAGGTCAAGCCGCTCGCCGAACTGTTAAAAAAGAGAATGAGATAACGAAATTGAAGCTCTCCGCCCTAAAGGGCAGGGCGTCCCGGTAAGGTAGTTTCATTTATATTGTCCCCCTTCCTGCCTGCCCTGCCTACCGGCAGGCAGGCGGTAGGCAGGGACCTCCTCCTGAAGGATGGGGCTTGCGGGGCACATGCCGGTCACCTCATCAATGATAACACTTCAATTTAATAAAAAGGCCAATGGGTCTTTTCCTCAGGAGTTGCATACCGGGAAATAGATTTAAGAATACTTGCATAAATTCACAAAGTTCTATAACCTTTAGGTCAATCTCAGACAGGAGGAGAGCAATGACCTTACTCATCATTCTCATCATTCTCGCAGCCCTTATCCTTATGGTCATCGCTATTTATAACAAGCTCGTTCGACTCCGAAATACAGTGAAGTCTTCGTGGTCGGACATCGATGTCCAGTGTAAAAAGCGATATGACCTGGTACCCAATCTTGTGGAGACAGTAAAGGGTTATGCCTCCCATGAAAAAGCTGTCTTCGAAAAGGTCACTCAGGCGAGGGCGATGGCGATGCAGGCAACCACACTTCAGGAGATAACAAAAGCTGAAAATATGTTGAGGGATACCCTGAAGAGCCTGTTTGCAGTGGCAGAGGCTTACCCTGATTTGAAGGCCAATGCCAATTTCATTCAACTTCAATCCCAATTGCAAGAGTTAGAAAATAACATTGAATATGCAAGAAGGTACTATAATGCTGTCGTCCGTGACTATAACATTCTGATCGAATCATTTCCCTCAAACCTGATTGCGTCCCAATTTGGTTTTAAGCAAGAAGAGCTATTCCAGCTCGAGTCACCCGAGGTGGAAAGAAAACCTGTGAAAGTGAGTTTTTAGGATTTCGGAGTGATGATTGCGGAATGCGGATTTTCAGGTAATGAACAGACAAATTTAGTTGTCCAATGATTGAACAATATGTGAGTAAATTAATGAAAAGTTCTCAAAGATTTTTTAATTTAGGATTATTTACTTTCCTCATTCTCAACCTTAACCTTAGCCTCATCCTATTTATTTCTCCTGCTTTCGCGCAGTATTTTACCATCAACCGATTCCACTCGGATATTACCATCTATCCAGATTCATCTTTTATCGTCAAAGAGACGATTGATGTGAATTTCCATCAATCCAGACATGGGATTTATCGAGAGATTCCATTTCAGTACAGAGATGATTTTGCCAAAATGATAGAAACACCCACCGAAGTACTCTCTGTCACAGGTGGGTCGGGAAAGAGCTGGAAATTTCAGGTAAAGAAGATGGGCCATGTGATTAACATCAGGATCGGGGATGCGAATAAGTATGTGAGCGGCAAACAGACCTATGTCATCACTTACAAAGTAGAAAATGCGGTCCTCTTTTTCAACGACCATGATGAACTCTACTGGAATGTCACGGGAAATGATTGGAAAGCACCCATCCAAGAGGCATCCGCAGATGTGACACTCACAGTGAAGAATAAGAGTAAGGATTTATGGGCAGTAGGCTATACAGGGCGTTACGGTTCAAAGGAATCCGAATGTGTCTATGAGCCCTATGATAATGGCGGTAAATTTTTTACAAAGAAAGGCCTCAATCCAGGAGAGGGGTTCACGATTGCTTTTGGATGGGATAAAGGACTTGTTGCTCCCCCCTCTTCTTGGAAGAGGTTTTTGTGGGCCATCGATTTTAAGGAGAATTGGATATTTCTATTACCTTTGGGTTCTCTTATCTTAATGGTTAATCTCTGGTACCGGAGGGGGAGAGATCCTCGAGTGAGAGAGTCTATCCGGGTGATGTATGAACCTCCCAAGTTTGATAACCAACCCCTCACCCCTGCAGAGGTGGGAACCCTTGTGGATGAAAAACTCGATTCAAGAGACGTCACTTCGACGATTGTCGGTTTAGCGATCAAAGGGTATATCCAAATTGAGGAGACAAAAAGAGATGGATTGATTTTTGACAGAAAGGACTACTATCTAAAACGGTTGAAAGGGACGGACGAAAATCTCGGTCCTGTTGAGAAGAAATTGATGGACAGCCTTTTTCCCATGGGCTTACCAGGAACGCATGTTTCAGATTTAAAAAATAAATTCTATGTGGAACTGGAGGGGTTAAAAAAGGTGCTCTATGGAGAACTGGTTCGTAAGAAGTATTTTCTACGGAATCCTGAAAAGATCAAAAATTCTTATGCTAAGACGGGATTGTTTGTCATGGTTTTCGCATTTTTTGTTTTTATCTTCCTTATCCCTGGGGCTGTGGTCAAAAGCATCGTCGCAGGGATCTTCACAGGCCTTCCCATGATTGTTTTTGCCAAATTTATGCCTTCAAAAACGAGGGCCGGAGCTTCTGCCTACATGGATATTTTGGGTTTTCAGGAATTTATGAATCGAGCAGAGAAAGATAGACTTGAGCGAATGGGGGATAAAGACCTCTTCTCTAAATTTTTACCCTATGCCATTGCCCTCGATGTAGCAGATCATTGGGCGAAGGCATTCGAAGGGATTTACCAGGAGCCACCGGATTGGTATGTCTCCACTGGAGGATTCAGGACTTTCAGCCCTTACGATTTTTCTCATTCCATCAATTCCGTCACCTCAAGCCTTGGTTCTGCCATGTTTTCTGCACCGAGAGGAAGTGGTATGGGAGGTGGGGATGGAGGTGGAGGCGGTGGTTCTTCTGGAGGTGGATTCGGAGGGGGAGGCGGTGGAAGCTGGTAAGCTGGTAAGAGGGGGGAGTTGAAAAACCTCTTTAGGCCATTTAACAATTCACCCGATGGAAAGAGTGGATTGTCTCTTTATCCACATCCCCAAGTTGAGAAATTACTATCGACCCATTGATCAGTTTATCTAGATCAACTTGCTCCCCGTGGGATCAGACCCTTTCGTTGACAAATCGTCACCTTTTTATAAAAATCATTTTTTTTGTCAGTTATCCTTGTTCCCAAACCGTTCTATACCTTTTCGAGCTTCGAAGTGACAACTTGTTTAAATGCTGCCACCACTTCGGGATCGAACTGTTTCCCGGAATTGGCTACGATTTGTTCCAGTGCCTCCCAGGGCGGCATGCCCTTTCGGTAGGGACGGTCGGTGACCATTGCATCAAAAGAATCCGCAACGGCAAGAATGCGAGAAGCCAAGGGTATCTTTCCTGTGTCCTTATCACCTGCATCAAGGGTTTCGACGAAATACTTGTGGTGGGCAATAACGATAGGGACGACCTCCTTGAGGACGGATCCCACTGAGGAAAGAATGTATGCACCCTTAACAGCATGTGTATCAATTATTTCCCGTTCCTCTGTGGTCAGTTGAGCAGCTTTACGCAGGATCTCGCCACTGATTTCAATCTTCCCGATATCATGGAGCAGCCCAGCTACCCGAATGTTTTCAATCTCATTCTGTGGCAGATCCATGATAATTGCGGTTTCCATGGCAAGTTCCGATACTCGAACGGAATGGCCTTTGGTATAAGGATCCGTCGACTCGAGGTATTTGGAGAGGATTTCTAAAATGCCAATATAGGCGTTTTTCAGGTCTGCGAGCCGGCGTTCACTCTCTTCGTATAGAGATCCAACGGTAATGCTTGCCAAGATAAGGAACCCACCCCATGATGAAAGCTTTGCAATGCTGTGCCAAAACGCCTTTTCACCGAGGAAACGATAGGGAAAAATCAGAACGAAGACCAGCACCGCCAGAACAGAAAAGACGGCCGTAAGAACACCTGTTCTTCGTCCAAGAAAATAACCTGCCACAAGGACAGGGAGATAATAGAAGTTGAGGAAAATGGACTCTTCTTCGATAAAATAGGTTCCGATAAATGCAGCAATCAGTATGACAGTAACAAGAATTTGCTCAAAATGTCTTATCAGGAAATTTTTGAAACGGTCCATAATTTTTCCTCCCTCAAGCTTTTTGTTTAAAACGGGACATTTTTTCTTTTCTTAATTTTTAGAAAAAACCAAGCGAAATGGTTCCATTCAATTGATGTCCAATATAATTAAAAAATTTAATCTCTGTCAAGAAATAAAGTTGGGACGTCATTGGCGATCATTATTGGACAGAGTATTGGAATTATTCCTTCAAAGTTAAGACGATATTGGTAAAATCATTTTAATAGAGTGATATAGTTTTAGTTTAAAGCTGAACTTTATTTGCATTTTCTATACCAGACTAACAAATATTGTCAACTTATTGAGATTTAAAATGAATTATTTTTTAAAATTTATCATGCTGACAAAAGAAAATGACATTTTTGTATCTAAAATGGAAAAAAATTTACCATCTTTGTAATCGCATCTAATCAAATTGGATATAAATTTACCCTGTTGTTGCATTAAATTCGGCGCTCAGATTCATCAAACCTTTGGCAATTAAGAGACGACTCTTAAATCACTGTCATCTGCTGGATTAACCAAATGGTGACCCCGTGGAATAGGTTTTACATCTTTTCTGGAAAGATAAAACTCCCAATAGTGGAGCAAATAATAAGTGATGCTATTGAATATGATTCTTATTCCACAGGGGAAGAGGTCATCAAAATGCTGGAAACCAACTTTTTATGATGGTATCCAGTTAATCCAACCGGATCTTTATACAACAATAGGGTTTATCTGAAATCAAGCAAAATTGTTCTCTTGACCTTCTGTCCTTGCTCTAAAGCTTGTCTCAGGGAAGTAATCAGAAGTTGGAGGGGGAGATCCTGAGGAAAGAGGGTTTGAGCCTCCTGAAACTTTGACAAAGCATCCTCAAAACGGTCAGCCTCAAACAGGTCGATCCCTTCAGACATAATAGGTTTAATCCGGTCCTTGATATCTCGTAATTCCTGTGGATCGTGGTCATACACCTCTGCGATGGCCACCGGTTCTGAATACCCCCTAACTAAAACCTCGCCGAATTTCCTGAGTCGATCATTGTGCCCAGTGGGTAGTCGATTAGCTACTTGGTCCGAAATGATCATATCTACACCCAAAGGCCTTGTAACTTCTTCGAGACGCTTGGCGAGATTTACAGTTAGGCCAAGAACCGTGGAATCCATCCGATCAGAAGAGCCAATGGTTCCCAGGATGACCGGACCTGTGTGGACGCCGATGCCGATCTTGACTGCTTGGTCAGTTGTTAGATTCTTCTCAGAATTAAATGAGTTAACTGCAGAGAGCATGTCCAACCCACAAGCCACAGCCCGTTCGGCAGAGCGAGGCTCCTCGAAAATACATAAAACCGCATCACCAAGGAACTTGTCGATCACTCCCTGCCACCCATTTACAACGGATGTGATTCTTTCAAAGAGCTGATTGACAAAGGCCACCAATTGACTCGGGTTGAGACGCTCGGATAAAAAAGTAAACCCTCGGATGTCGCAACAGAGGATCGTGACCCATTGCTGATCGGCCTCACCCAAACGGATTGATCCTAATCCCTTGGCGGCAATGCGACGGAGATAAGCTGGAGGGACAAACCGTTCAAAGACATCCCGAGCCTCGCGAACAGCTTGCTCTAAGGAACGAAAATGGAGTGCAACAGCAATGGTTAAGAGGATCGAGAGCCAAAAAGAGGTAAACCACAACACCTGATCTTTTGGAAAGAGGATGACCCCTGTGGAGCGAATTGCGTCGTGAAGCCCACCCAAGAACCAGAATAAGAGTCCGATGGCGACAGGAAGGAGGTATACGGGTCGCGGAGCTCTGGAACGGCACAGTCTTATGATGATCAAGAAAAAGTAGAAAAGGCAGACTACCAGGCAGAAAGAATGAATCAGTGGCCTCAGGAGTTTTGATTGAGGCCGCAAAATATCAACAGCAACTTGATGTGTCTCCAGAGGAAACCCCAAAAGCCAGGGCCCTCTCCCCAAAAGGGCCAGAACAGAAAGACAAAGACTTATTCCGGTCACGATCCAAGGAAGCCGACCGGGTCTCTCGTTGAAAAGGGCTAAGGCGAACCAAACCCAACTTGCTGGTAAAAGGGCTAAAGAAGCCAGATCAATTCTGTACCCTAAAAGGATAGATTCTGGCGATTTCTGAAGCCCATAAACGACCCAACCGAAGAAGAGGAAGGTTGAGGAGAGGTAGAAGAGAAAGAGGCTGCGGAGAGGTCGATAGTGGCGGTAAAGAGCCAAGGTGACTAAACATAGAAGTGTCATGACGGCGTTTGTGGCAAAGCCAAAGAAAGGACCGACACTGTAATGGGGAAGAGACTCAGGCAGCATAGAAGGCAAAAGAGAAGTTCCCCGCCCACAGGGCGGGGCTTCCCGGAAAGGAAATTTCATTTATATTGCGCCCCTTCCTGCCTGCCGGTAGGCAGGGACCTCCTCCTGCAAGGCGGGGCTTGCGGGGCACTTGCCGGTCAAACAGACCACACAAAACATGCGAATCAAACGACATGAAAACTCTACAAAATTAAGAGAATTAAGTCAACCAGAATCAGGAGGGGTATACCTTGACCATTTTTTCTCCCTCATTATTTCTAAATGACCAACGGCCTCGGAGGGGGAAAGAGATGGATGGAAAATTAACATAGAATAAGTTGTTTTTCAAAACCATTGGGAGCTCGATTGACCTCAATATCATCATTTAAATCTTTTTGATCTTGACAACTCACAACATTATGCTAACCTTTTTTATTAGGATGATAAAAAGTAGAGGAGAAGAAAATGGAACTGGGTTTTCTGACACCGAACGCCATCACGGTGCTCGAAAAGCGTTACCTTCAAAAAGACCTTCGAAGAAATGTGATCGAAACGCCTGAAGAACTATTCAGGCGTGTGGCAAAGAATATTGCTCAAGCGGACCAGATCTATCCTTCACAGATTGATCTGAATCCCATTGAAGAGGAATTCTATTTCCTGATGGCGTCGCTGGACTTCCTTCCGAATTCTCCCACTCTCATGAATGCCGGAAGAGAGCTTCAACAGCTTTCTGCCTGCTTCGTCCTTCCTGTGGGGGATTCGATGGAGGAGATTTTCGATGCCGTTAAGCAGATGGCTCTGATTCAGAAAAGCGGTGGTGGAACAGGCTTCTCCTTTTCAAGGCTTAGGCCGAAAAACGATGTGGTGGGTTCCACACATGGAATCTCCAGCGGGCCTGTCTCCTTCATGAGGGTTTTCGACACAGCTACGGAGACGGTCAAACAAGGGGGGACTCGAAGGGGAGCGAATATGGGTATCCTTCGTGTGAACCACCCCGATATCCTCGATTTCATCCAATGCAAAGAGGGGGACCACTCTTTCAACAATTTTAATATCTCCGTGGCTGCGACTAAAGAATTTATGGAGGCCGTAGAGGAGGGCAGGGAGTACCCCCTCCGAAATCCAAGGACGAAAGAGATCATTCGGTTTCTCGATGCCCGTCAGGTTTTTGAAAAGATAGTCTATAATGCCTGGAAGAATGGAGATCCAGGAATCATCTTCATCGACCGGATCAATCAGGACAACCCTACTCCTCAAGCAGGGGAGATTGAGAGCACCAATCCTTGTGGAGAGCAACCCCTTCTTCCCTATGAATCCTGCAATCTCGGCTCCATCAATCTTTCCAATATGGTTAAGGGTGGAACGATCGATTGGGAGAGGCTGGGTTCGGTCACCGAAAAGGCGGTCCATTTTTTGGACAATGTCATCGATATGAATCGCTATACCCTTCCCCAAATTGAGGCTATGACGAAGGCCAATCGAAAGATTGGCTTAGGAATCATGGGATTTGCTGACCTTTTGATTCAAATAGGGATTCCCTACAATGATTCGAAAGCCTTAGAGATTGGGGAACAGGTGATGAACTTTATCCAGGAAAGAGGGAGGAATGCCTCCAGGGAATTGGGTTTAAAGAGAGGTTCTTTCCCTAATTTTGAAGGTAGTATGTTGAAAAACCGTTGGGATACGATGAGGAATGCTACCGTCACCACCATCGCACCTACAGGGACGATCTCTATCATCGCAGGGGTTTCGTCAGGAATTGAACCCATCTTTGCGGTGGCTTTTATTCGACATGTCCTGGATGGCAAAGAACTCTTGGAGGTCAATCCATTTTTTGAGAAAGTGGCTAAGAAAGATGGATTCTATTCCGAAGATCTTATGGGAAAGATCGCTCAAGAAGGCAATATCCAGAATTTTCAGGAAGTCCCTGAGAAGATCAAGAAGCTCTTTGTCACAGCCCATGACATTTCTCCTGAAGATCATATTCGGATGCAAGCTGCTTTTCAAAAGTATACGGACAATGCAGTTTCAAAGACAGTCAATTTTCCTTACGAAGCCACGGTCGATGATGTAGCAAAGGTCTATCGGTTTGCTTTCGAACTGGGGTGTAAAGGGGTCACCATCTACCGAGACAGGAGCCGAACAAAGCAGGTTCTCTATAAGGGGGTGATTTCCCTCAATCCGAATGGCTCGATGGGCGAAGATAAGTTGACTGGGGTTGATAGGAGACCGAGAGCCCGACTGAATGTGATCCATGGGTCCACCCGAAAGGTTTGGACCGGTTGCGGAAACCTTTACGTAACCGTCAATGAGGACGGAGAGGGGAATCTTTTCGAAATCTTCAATCAGATTGGGAAAGCAGGTGGCTGTGCTGCCTCTCAATCCGAGGCAATTGGGCGTCTCGTCTCTCTGGCATTACGATCCGGGATTGAACCAGAAGATGTTGTTCGACAGTTGAAAGGAATCAGTTGCCATATGCCAGTCTGGTATCAGGAGGGAAAGATCCTCTCCTGCTCCGATGCCATAGCCAAGGCCATTGAATGGCATTTACAGGATAAAAAAAAGGTTAAGGTTGAGGGTGAGGGTGCAAGAAATGATCGTGAACTCCAAATTAATGCGAAAGAAGAGGGAGGTCTTATACTGCCTATCAAACAAATATCTCTGAATGAATCTTTTCCAATCTTCCTGAGAGGGGCATGCCCTGAATGTGGAGGTTCTCTTCTCTTTGAAGAAGGTTGCGTGAAATGCCTCTGTGGCTATTCGGACTGTGGATAAGAAAATGCATAGAGCATGGGGCATAGAGTATAGAGTATAGTGTGCCCAGGCTTAGAATATTCTATAAATGGGAAATGAAAATTAAGACGGTTCTTCTTTTGGTTATCATTTTGTTGTTGGGATCCATAGTCCTTGGCGATGGACAGGACCCAAATGCTGAACTGAGATCAGGGAAATGTTTCATATATACTGCGAAAAAATTCGGTGTTCCAATCCTTAAGGCCACCATAAAAATTGAAAATGGATCTATAGAACACGGAAAGCCTCTTAGCCAGATCTACGCCAATGTGGAATCGCTTGACTTTTTAGGATTTTTATTTCGTATGAACAACCGCTTCACCTCAACCATAGAAGGAGAGATATGTGCGCCGGTTCGATATGTGAAGGAGATTGATCAAGAAGGCCTTCTGATTAAAAAGAAAAATTATATTCAGACGCTCACCTTCGATAACTCTCATCAAAAGGTGGTGGTGGAGAAGAAGGGGGAGGATGGGAGGCAGGAGATTTCCCTTCCCCCTGCGACCTATGATCCCCTTTCAATGTTTGCCCGATATTATTTGAGAGATGAATTTCATCCAGGGCGAGGATATTCAAATATCCCTCTTTGATGGGAACAAGTTACGTCAGATGGTTTTTCATTCAAAGAAGGAAAAAGTAGGTTCAAAAATGTATGGAGAGGTGGAGGCTATTTGTTTAGAGTCGACAACCCCTTTTTCCAGCTTTGGGGATAAGGAAGGAATGATCCGCATCTGGTTTTTGAATAATAGGGAAAAGATTCCAATCTTCATAGAACTGGACCTTCCAGTCGGAAATATCAAATTCGAATTGGAAGCTATCGAGGAAATCTCAGGTAAGGATGAGAATTAAGAAAAGGAGAAAACCATGGTTCAGAAGAAAGCAGTAAAGAAGGTTACCAAGAAAGGTGCCAAGAAGGGCGATGCTTATAAATGTAGCGTGTGCGGTCTTGGTATAAGAGTGGATGAGGTGTGCGGGTGCATCGATACCTGTGATATCATCTGCTGTGAAAAACCGATGAAACCTAAGAGAAAAGCTTAGGCAATTACTAGTCAGTTCATAATTGTATAGACACTCGCCTTACTTTGTCATTCCTGGCCTGACCAGGAATCCAGGGTTTCCTGTGAAAACAGGAGCCCAATTCTTAATGGTTCCCCGCCTTCGCAGGGACAGAGGCTGGATTCCCGCCTTCGCGGGAATGACGCTATGTCTTATCAATTATGGACTCCTTAGTAACATCTCAATTATTTTTAATTGTTAAGATATTCCTTTAATATCTCCATGATCCCTTGAGGATCATTCATTGCTGAAGTGCGAGTTGATACCATGGAAGAACTCTCCACGGATGTCCTCGTCATCGGTAGCGGCCTGGCTGGTATCGTCTCTGCCTTAGAGGCAGAGAAATATGGTCTAAAGGTCCTCATTGTTGGGAAGTTTACCATCGGAATGGGGACGAATACCTCTATGGCTAATGGCGCCTTCACCGCAGCCAACTCCCATTTCTCAAAAGAGGATCATCTCCAAGCAACTTTAGAATCGGGAAGAGGGTTAAACCATCTCAAACTGGTAAATACCCTGATTGAGAATGGGACTGATGCCATGAAGAGATTAAGAGACTTTGGAGTGCCGCTCATCGAGAGAGGGGATTGGATATAGAGTAGAACAACCGGAGCGATCATCCCAATTGTCAGGTGTTCTTTTAATCAAGGCCTTAGTAGAAAGACTGAAGGGTAGTTCCATCCAACTCTTCCCAGGATTGGTCATTTTTGATCTCGTTATCGAGGAAGATGAGGTTCAAGGGGCATTTGGATTTTTTAGAGATGGGAAACCTTGTTTGATCAAATCGAAAGCTGTTATTCTCGCTACTGGAGGGGCAGGTGCGATCTACCGCAGAAATGATAATCAAAAAAGTATCCTCGGAGATGGATATGCCTTAGCCCTTCGGGCAGGCCTTCCTCTTTTCGACTTAGAGTTTGTTCAATTTTATCCGTTTGTCTTAGCAGAGCCAAGGCTCTCCACCTTCATCCTCTTTCCTCCCTATCCCAAAGAGATCAGGATGTTCAATGAGAAAGGGGAGGATCTTTTGGAGAGGTTGGGTATCCGAGGTGATTTCTATCAAGCGATTATTACCCAAAGGGACCGCTTCTCCATTGCCCTCTATGAGGCCTCTCAAAATGGTGATGTCTATTTTGATCTGACCCAGGTCCCAGAGGAGAAGTGGGAACATTATCCCCTCAACTTTCTTAAAAAATCGAAGTTTCCTTTCCGTGATCGACCGTTTCTAATCTCTCCAGCAGTCCATTTCTTTATGGGAGGGGTTGAAATCGATGAGAATGGAAGGACGGCTCTTCCTGGACTCTTTGCCGCAGGTGAAGTGGCTTGGGGCATCCATGGGGTCAATCGCCACGGTGGGAATGCATTGACCGAATGTGTTGTTTTCGGAACCATTGCTGGCCAGTCTGCGGTTGAATATGCTCGATTGAAAGAAGAAAGACAATTGACTCCTTCCGAGATTTTGAGAAGAAGGTGGGAGAGAAAGGCAAAGGGATATATCAAAAGCAAGCGAGGCACCTTTGATCATCCGAGAAACCTTCTCAAAGAGTTAAAAGATTTAGCCTGGAAATATGCTGGGCCTGTCCGAGAGGGGGATTCATTGCAAGAAGGATTGGACCGATTGGATTCCATAGAAAAAAGAATTGAAAGGGTTTATCCTGCCACATTAAAAGACCTTTTCAAAAAGAGAGACTTGGAGAATGTCGCACTCCTTGTCAAGGCCATCTTTAAGGGAAGTTTGCTTCGAACAGAGAGCAGAGGTTCTTTCTTCAGGAAGGATTTTCCAAATCAGGATGACCAAAATTGGATGAAAAATACCTGCTACCGTCTGGAAAAAGGAGAATTACAGATCACCCATCAGCCTGTTCAAGGATTGTCGAACTGACCTACATCCAGCCATTCGGCAAGCATCGATGCATAATCTGAATCCAGGTGGAGACTGGAGTAAAGAAATACTGTACCGATCGAGGTGACGGTCTGGGCAATGTCTTGATGTTCCTCTTGACCAGACATTTTTTCTAAACAGGCCAGAATTTCTTCTCGAGCCAATGCAAAGGGTGGATTTCTGAAAGTATCGAGAGGGATGGGACGAGGATAGAGGGCAGAATTTTCTCGAACAATTTCTGAAATGAGAAGCAGAGGATTTCCTTCCTTCCGTAAAAGGAGTCTGGCATAGGCTTCACTCATGAACTGCGATGAGTAGTATCGGGGAATACCCTCCTTGTCAAGAAGCTCTTTCAGGTCTTCGTTCCTTTTCATCGTCTCTTTAAGGATAGCTTCGAATGTACCTTCCTGCTCACGATGATCTGACTTCAGAACTTTTTGATCGATCAGGTCTTGGAAAATATCTTTTTGGAAAAGGAGCTGACCTGTCTCACTCTTTTTCCGAATGATATTGGCCGCTGCCAAACACGCTGTTTCCCATTGCTGTATTTTTTTATCCATCGAATCTATTTTTTTAGAGCCCACCTTTTTATCTTCGTCTCATATTCATCAGGGCAGAAGCCCTTTCTTACCCAGTTCATCCGAAACCTTTCCGAGTCCACCTTTTCGATAAGACTCAGGTGTCGGAGCACCGGTGGCCTTATCCCAGCCCATCTCTTCATAATACATATCCAGGGCCAGTTTTACGTCCTCTTTTTCTAAATGTATCGTCCCCTTGGTGTATACAGGTCTGTGAGAACGGTCCTCATAAACCCACTGTGGAATGGTATCGTGCTGGGTGCGCATCTCCTTTGTCCCCATATCGCGTATCGTCAAAGCCCGGTGGAGGAGAAAGATGCGTTCCGCCACTTGGTCCAGTTCTTGACGGTTCTTCTTATCACCCGTGGCAAGGCTGTAAAGCATCGATTCGATAGAATCATCTCCACGATAACCACGCTCTTTCAGAGGGGAGGCCACCCAAGGCCCCATCCAGTTGCAGAGGGAAAGCGAGTCATGCAGCTCTTTCCGCAGGAGGGACCATTTCGCCATTTTAGCTTTGCCGATATTCATCGGTGTGTAGGCCCCAACGGCATCGACCGAATCTGGTGTACCCCATATCTCCGTTGCCAGACGTTTCAGGGTTTCCAAAGGCAGACCATTACGCGTAAAGTTGGCGTGGGAGTGGCATTGAGGATCGCGGTTATATTGTGTATTGATGATCACCCCACACTGGCCAGCCTCCTCGTTTGAATGGTGTTTGGGATGCCCCAACTTCCAGTAATTGAGTCCATGACTCTTCTTCCATTCCTCCTCGGAGAGGGACCACCGTTCCAAAAGGTAGCCGGTTCCCAGTCCCAGAACAGTACCCAATTCCCCTTCTTTCAGAGCGATCCTGGGAAGAAGCTCAAAAAGGAAAGCAGGATCCCCTTTTTCAAATTTGTCCCATGAATAACTCTTAAATTCTTTTTCTCCCAGTTTGTTTTTGATGATGCCTTCATAATAGAGCTTCTGAAAGTCGCGCTGTAGTTGGCTATAGTTACACCAAATACCATAGTCATCAGACATATACATGCCCACCATGCAAGCCTCTATACCTGTTATACTTCTTGGGCCATCAGGGAAGGTCTTGAAGAAGGACCGCCCAAAGTTCAGGCCACCACAGGTATTCTGTCCCACCTCAGGAATGCCATATTTTGCGGCTGCTGAAGGTACTTTAATCATCGTGTGACAGCGGATTGGACAACCGGTACAGCCATTGCCCCTTACAGTATATTTCCAGGCAATATCGCCAAGGTAGTGGACAGCATTATTCGTCCTGTATGCAATACGATTGAGGTCATGGGGATTGCAGGTACCTGTTTCTATCGCCGGGGTAGACGCTCCCCACATTTTACCTCTGGAACCCTTCCATCGCGAACCTGCATCGTAGTACTCTGCCCAAGGTTGAGGAGAACTTGGCACCACATGCTGGTTGTTCGCCCCCAGGAGAGAAAGATGTAGTTTAATTAACTTCTCCCATTCCTCCTTTTTGCCAGCAATACGCACGCTGCCCGTACCGCGGACACCGATAGCTTTTAGGTTTTTAGAACCCATGACTGCTCCTACACCCCCTGCAGAATGAGAATAGGAGTTCATCACTACCGACATGGGGACTAAATTTTCACCTGCCTGGCCGATTGCAGCCACTGCAGCCTCAGCCCCCACCTCCTGTGAGATTTCAATCGTCGCTCGGCGAATCCCCTGACCCCAAAGGCGACGAGCATCTTTAATCTCCACCTTTTTATCGACGATCGATAGCCATACGGGATGATCTGCCTTTCCTTCGATAACGATGGAGTCATATCCGGCATACTTGAGTTCCGCAGCAAACTGTCCACCCATATGCCCGGTAGCCACCAGCGCTTTAGGCCAACAGGTGGGCCAGAGAGTCGTAATGGCGGTACGGCCATTGCACGGAGCACCGGTCCCAGCGAGAGGGCCTACACCAAAGATGATCTTGTTGCCCGGATCAAAGGGTTTGGTACCTGTGGGAACCTCATCCCAGATGACCTTATAGCCGATCCCGGTTCCTCCTAAAAAGTCTTTGTACTTCTCAATCGTATCCTCTGTCCAGATTCGGCCAGTGGACAAATCGACACGCAAGACTTTTCCGACCCATCCTCCATATTTCGCCATGTGCTTTATCCCCCTTCCTACTTCTTATGACAATCGTTACAAGCCGCAGCCTTTTCTGGTGGGATTACTGCTGTGGGAACGACACGAGGTGATATCTTATCGGTTAAATCACGCCAGGACAGATAGCTCAGTGCCTCTGCAGGACAGGCCTCCACACACTTGGGTTTCCCATAGCAGAGGAAACACTTGGTTGCCTTGCCCGTATCGGAATCGAAAGAGATCATCTCCCAGGGACATGCCCTCAGACACATCTTACAACCGACACATTTCTTGGCATCCACTACGCGGGCGTAGGTAGGAGGTTTCACTACAATTGCATCATTCGGGCACGCATTGGCGCAAGGCACAGGATGAGGGCACTGTTTACAGAGATCCTGGATGATTAGCCCATTTCCCCAATTACCTTGCCCATGTTTTTCAGCAAAAACACCTTTGGGACCAAAGTTGAGGTTCCGTGCAACCTTCACCCTCGACATCGACGGTTTTGCCTTCCCGTCATTGAACTCTGTACAGGCTAATTCGCACCGCCGGCAGCCAACACATTTTGTCGGATCAGCGATGATGATCCCTTTGGCCTGTTCCATGATAATGAGAGGTTTTGTCGCACCCCTGGCGAAGAGAGGACTGAGGGCAGAGATTCCAATGATGGAGACTCCGCTAAGCTTTAGAAATTGACGCCGTGAAAAGGAGTGATTGAGACCTTCAGAGTTCAGTGCTTCCTCCAAAATCTCAAGCTTCTTATTTTGATGACTCATCCTTTTCCTCCTCTCTTTAATAGGATAGGAATTGGGCATTTAAGGTAAATTATAATATCGACAATGAAAAGCTTTAGTCAACAAAAATTGTTTAAGAGTGCTTCCTGAAACTTCTTATTGACAATAATGCCCAGGTTTTAATATAAAGAATGGGTTCACCCCGTTAGAAGGGATGGGGCTTTGATCCCGCCCTCAACAAGGAGCTGATGCTTTCTATTGATAGCAGCCCTGGCATAAAAACCAGGGCTTTCTAACGGGGTAAATAAACCCTTAAAAAGGAGGTTTTTATGAGACGTTTAATCATATTGGGAGTAATCGCCATCTTTATTTTCAGTGTTTCCTCGGTATGGGCTCAAAAGACAGTTCGGTTATCTATTGCCACAGGAGGAACAGGAGGGGTCTATTATCCATTAGGCGGAGGAATGGCTAATATCATATCCAAATATATTCCCTATACAGAGGCCACAGCAGAAGTGACCACTGCCTCGGTAGACAACTGTCTCCTGGTGGATAAGGGAAAGGCAGAATTAGCCCTGATCATGGCAGATACGGGATGGGATGCATATATGGGAAGAGCACAATTTAAAGAGAAGATCCCCCTGAGGACGTTAGCGGTCCTTTATCCAAATAATATGCATATTGTAACCATGGAAGGCAAAGGGATTGAGAAAGTATCCGATCTGAAAGGGAAAAGGGTTTCAACGGGTGCTCCTGGAAGTGGAACCGAGGTGATGGCCTTGAGGGTCATCGAAGCTTATGGATTGGATCCAACTAAGGACATGACTCGAGATAAATTGGGCGTTTCTGAATCAGCAGGTGCTTTGAAGGATAGAAAGATTGATGCCTTCTTCTGGGTCGGAGGCCTTCCTACTGCAGCCGTGACAGACTTTGGAGCTACCCCTGGGATTAAAATCAAGCTCCTTGGACATGTGGACGCACTTCCCAAGATGAGGGAAAAATATGGGCCTCTTTATATAAAAGGCGTTATTCCTGCCAAAACATATCCGGGACAAGATGTGGATGTTCCAATAACTGTGGTATGGAATCTTCTTGTCTGTCATGAGAATATGAAGGGCGATGTAGCCTATGATATTGTAAAGATGATCTTTGATCGTAAGCCGGAATTGATCACTGTTCACAGTGAGGCGAAAAATATAAACCTGGAGCCACAGGCAGCAGGGGGTTCTCCCATTCCATTTCATCCTGGGGCCATTCGATATTTCACAGAGAAAGGGCTTAAGATTAAATAATTGAAGCGGAAAACCTGGCCCCTCCTGACATTGATTGGTATACTGATCGTCACAGGAGGGGTTTTCCTTGTGAAGAAGGTGACCCTCCTTCAATTAGAGAATATGGGTCATCCACGGACGATCCGTATTAAGATAAATCCTCCCGAACCGTTTTCCATGTTCTATATTCATTCGATTTATAAGGAGCCGGTCATTGAAGAATTTCAGACAGAAAAGGAGGCGATTGTTCTTAGGGGGGTGAGGACCAAAAGCCCTGCTGTCATGGAATATTATGGATTTGAAGATATGAAAGAATTCCATCCAATGAATCAGAGGCTAGGTGCCATCTATTTTAAATGGGGTGTGGGGGAAGGGCAGGGATTGATTGTTAGAGATAAAAAAATTTATTTGAGTGAAATCGGAGATAAAGGGGGTCGGATTCAATTAAGGGTGGTATCGATGTCGTTGGGAAAATATCTTTTGTCAAAGGTATTTCAGAGGAGATAGAATAAAGCAGACAGGAATCAGAAATCAGAATTCATGGGTCTTCAGTCTACTGGATTCTGTTTTCTGGCTTCTGAATTCTAAGGGAAAACTCCATGGAAGAAGATCAGAAAAGAAATAATCAGGAAGGGGTGATCACTGAAGAGGCCCTGAAGGAAGCGGAGAAGTATATCGAGGAGGAAGAAGGGCCTTCTCGGCGCCTCACAGGAAGGATGGATATTTTCATTACCGTTGTGGCGGTGGTGATGTCACTCATCCATCTCTATGCAGCCATGGGTATCATCATGACCCAGGTTTTAAGGGGAATCCATGTCATGTTCGTCCTCTTCCTCTCTTTCTTGGTTTTCCCATCTTTCAAACGATTTAAAAATCGGATTATCTGGTATGACTTCATTCTCGCCTTTCTTGGTATAGCCGTCATCGTCTATATGCTGATCGACTTTGACGAATTTATCTATCGATCTGTCGTTCCGAATTTCTGGGATAAGTTCTTTGGGATCATATTAATTCTCTTAGTTTTAGAAGCGACGCGAAGAACAACGGGTTTGATCATGCTTGGAGTAGTCCTCGCATTTCTCGTTTATGCATTTATCGGACCGATGCTTCCGAATCCCTGGACCCATCGGGGATATGACATCGATCGAATTGTGGGCCACATGTATATGACCCTTGAAGGGATCTTCGGAGTGCCGATCGATGTTTCCTCGACCTTTATCATCCTCTTCACCATTTGGGGTGCCTTTTTGGAATTCTCTGGTGCTGGAAAGTTCTTTATCGACTTTTCTTTTGCCGCAATGGGGGGAAAACCAACCGGTGCGGGGCGAACTGTGACACTGGCATCTTTCCTCCTCGGAGGCCCATCTGGAAGTGGCGTGGCAACAACGGTCACATTAGGAGCTGTGGCCTATCCCATGCTGGCCAAAGCAGGCTATAGTAGGGAAGCAGCAGGAGGGCTCCTTTCTGCAGGCGGGATTGGCGCGATTCTTTCCCCTCCTGTTCTGGGAGCAGCTGCCTTTCTCATTGCTGAATTCCTAAAGATCTCTTACTTAGATGTCATTATCATGGCCTCCATTCCAACCTGCCTTTATTATTGGTCCATCTTTTTAATGGTCGAGTTGGATGCTAAAAAATTTGGAGTCAAAGAGATCGCCTTTGATAAAACCTATAGTTTGTGGCAGCTCACATATCTCTATGGATTTCATTTCATCTCTCTCATCGCCATTGTTGTGATCATGATCATAGGCTTTACACCCATCATGGCAGTGTTCTGGTCAACGGTGATCACTTTTGCAGTGAGTTTTATAAGGAAAGATACAGCCCTTACCCCCAAGAAATTAGTTAAGGCATTGAGAGGAGGTTCGGTCGGTGTTTTGAGCGTTGCTTCAACTTGTGCAGCCGCTGGAATCATTGTGGGTGTGGTGACCCTAACAGGGCTCGGGCTAAAGTTTAGTTCGATTATTATCGCCTATGCCGGTGGAAGCCTCCTTTTAACCGCCATCTATACAGCGATCATTGTCTGGATCATTGGACTGGCAGTTCCGGTGACAGCTTCCTATATCATTGCTGTTGTGATCACAGCACCGGCATTGATACAACTGGGAGTACCTGATTTCGCTGCTCATATGTTTGTCTTCTACTATGCTATTCTTTCAGAGGTCTCTCCACCGACAGCCCTTTCCTGTTTTGCAGCGGCAGCCCTGACCAAAGGGAACCCTTACAAGACGACCATGTATGCCTGGAAATATACCCTGCCTGCTTTTATCGTGCCTTTTATGTTCACTGTTGATCCCAAAGGGATTGGTATCCTGCTGAAAGGGCCAGTCATGGATGTTATCTGGACAACCGTCACAGCTTTTATTGGGATACTGGCTCTGGCGGGTGGAGTAGAAAATTGGTTTTTAAAAAAGACCACCTTCTACGAGAGGCTCATGCTCATTGCGGCAGGCCTCGCGCTGGTCTATCCCCAACCCTTATACGATATTGTCGGGTTTGGTTTGCTGGCGGTTGTGATCATATTACAAAAGTTAAGAAAGGTGGAGGAACAACCTTCTTTCACAGGTGCACACTGAAATTATCTCTTTCGAGGATAATCCATCGAGCATCATTCCCATCATTAATCCTTAAGTGAAGATCTTATTTCATTATCTTTTTTTTACCCTCATTTTCATCTCTTCGAGCGGCTGTGGAAGTGTTCTTTATCTTTCCAAACTGGGGTGGCATCAATCTTTTATTACGTTTCATAGCGTCCCTGTTGAAGAGATTTTGAGAGATGAGGGCACGAGCGTTCAGTGGAAGGAAAAGATTGGGTTTATCCAAGAGGTGAAAGGCTACGGGGAGGAAAAGCTGGGGCTGAGGAGAACAAAAAGTTATTCAAAATTTTTTGAAAACAGAGGCCCCATTCTCTATGTGGTCACCGCGAGTGAAAAAGATCGGCTCCAACTCTACACATGGAATTTTCCTATCACCGGTAGGGTGACCTATAAAAGTTTTTTCACTCAGGAGGGGGTTCTAAAAGAGAAGCAATTTCTTGAGAGAAAAGGATTAGATACATTTGTCCAACAGGCCGGTGCCTACAGCACCCTCGGAAGGTTGAAAGACCCTATCTTTTCCTCGATGATGCAATGGGATCAGGTGATCTTGGCTAATCTCATCCTCCATGAAATGTCCCATGCTACCATCTATTTTAAAGGTGAGACCGATTTCAATGAGCAATTGGCAACCTTCATCGGAAATCGAGGGACGATCGATTTTTTAATTGAAAAGTACGGAAGGGGATCGAAGGAGGTGACCGAGGCCATTCATATTCAGGAAGACGACCTCTTCTTTTCCAAATGGGTGGATCAAGTCTGTCAACGGCTATCCAATTATTATGCAAAAGAGATTTCAAGAGATGAGAAATTGAGAGGGAGAGAAGAGATATTCCGATCCATCCAAGAAGAATTCAAAGAGATAAAGGCTCAATTCAAAACAGACTGTTATAAAGATTTCGGAAAAAAGGACCTCAATAATGCGGTCCTATTGGCCTACCGTCGATATATTCATCGACTCGAAAAGTTTGAAGCCCTCTATGAGCAATTAGGAAGGGATATCAGAAGGGTTGTGGAGTATTTCAAGACGATCCAAACTTCAGGGAATAAGGTTGTCTTACAATCTTTTCTGGAATGATCTTCTTTTATAAATCTGAAATCTGCAATCTAAAATCTGAAATTATTACCGTTCCCTCTTCCCTTCAGTTCTTATTGATTTTTTCTCCCAATTTGGTAGACTTGTACCAAATTAAGGGTAAAAGATCTCAATGAGCTAAAATGGTATTAACAAATGCTTCAGAATCAGTTGGAAAAATGTCTGTAAGCCATGGCTTGAGAAGACCACCCCAGAAAAATTGAAAGGGGAGGGTGGATGAGATCTCTGAAAATGGAAAAAATTGAAAGAATTGAACAACGTCCCGCAGGCTATTAGGCAGATGCAAGCCTTACGATTGAAGGTTAACGCCATGCCCCTTGCGCTATGCTCCATGCGTTTTTTGGGTATCTGAAATGATATTGGGGGAATGAGCTTTGTGTTTTTCACACCTTACGCCTTGCGCCTTACGATTTACGGTTATAGAGGGGCTCCAGAACAATTGAAAGGTGAAGAGAGTTAAGGAATGATAAAATGTCGGAAGACAGATCCTTGATTCCTGTTGAACGCATTGAACGATCAATACTGTTGATTCGTGGTCATAAGGTAATTCTTGACGCTGACTTAGCCGCACTTTACGGCGTTGAAACGAAGCAACTGATCCGAGCAGTAAAGAGAAACCTACCGCGTTTTCCAGACGACTTTATGTTCCAACTAAACAAGGAGGAGTCTGAAAACTTGAGGTTCCATTTTGGCACCTCAAGTCAGTGGGGAGGACGTCGGTATCCTCCTTATGCCTTCACTGAACAGGGGGTGGCAATGCTCTCCAGCGTCCTCCGGAGTAAAAGGGCTATACAGGTTAATATTGAGATCATGCGGGCCTTCGTTCGCCTGCGAAGGATACTCGCCTCTCATGCTGATTTGGCCCGAAAACTCGATTCACTCGAAAAGAAATACGATACTCAATTCAAAGCAGTTTTTGATGCTATACGCGAACTAATGAAGCCTCCAGAGACAAAGAAGCGTCCAATCGGATTCCTTGTTGAGGAAGCTAAAGTTTCTTATATCACAAAAATGAAGAAAAAAAGTTAGGGGGCGGGAAAAAGAAGAATTAGGATTTGAGGATAGGTCGTAGGCTCTTTACGACTTACGCTTTACGATAAAGAATTTGAGTTATATTCTATGGTGTATCGCTCCTTAAGTGAAACGCCCCTCAAACGAAGTGCTCCTTGAGCCTTAGCGGTCAGTACCGGAGGTGCTCATGCCAGCGATTGCATCTCTTGAAGATTTAAAAGCTGCCCAGAAAGAAGGGGTAAGTATTTACGCTATGCTCTACCTGTCCTCCAAAGCAGAAACTACTGCGACGGAGGATGCGCTCTGCTCTATGCTGTATGAAGATGGTGCAGGATAGGTGGGAGAATGTGTGTGGAGCCCCCATGGGAAAGGGTCGAGCCATTCAAAGGCTGGGTGGGGGCGACATCCCGGCCCCAAGCGAATGGTCTTCTCTGCCGGGGTAAGCTGTGGTTACATGAACGCACCCCAGAACAATTGAAAGGTGAAGGTGGGTAGTACATGGGTGTATCATTTGTAAAAGATAAAGATTTGACCCGTATCATGCTAAATGAAAGAATATAGTCCTAAAAATAGGCAGGGAGCAAGTACATCAAATTTGATGTTGACTTAAGATGGAATTTACTATAGAATTTTACGAAAGCCGTTCAGGGCGATGCCCTTTGCGTGAGTTTTTAGACAAACTCAAGGAGACGAATTCTGATGATTTTACAGTGGTTATGGCCGGGCTTGCTAAGTTGCGAAATAGACAGTTTCACAAGCCCCCATTATCCAAACCTGTGGGCGAAAATCTTTTTGAGCTCCGACATGTTGCAAAGCTAAACACAAGGGTGCTTTACTTTTTTGCAAAAGGGCAGAGGATTATTGCTGTGCATGGTATTCGAAACAAAGCAAAAAAAATATCAATGAGGGATTTTAAGGTTGCTTTGGAAAGAAAAGAGGAGTGGTTGTTGAGGGACCCTTTATGAGAAGAAAAACCAATTTTGATCTTTACCTTGAAGAGCAAATGGAAGACAAGGATTTTGAAGAGAGATTTGGAAAGGCTGGCGAAGCATGGGACGTTGCTATTCAACTCGCTTCTCTTCGCAAAAAAGCCGGGTTGTCTCAGAAGGACCTGGCAAAACGGGTCGGGACATCCCAACAGCAAATTAGTCGTCTGGAATCACCTTCCTATGAGGGGCATTCCTTAAGTATGCTACGCCGAGTCGCTGGAGTTCTTGGAGCAACCCTTCGGGTTGAAATTCAACCAAAGAAGCATCATCCACTACCAATTGTTGCTGAGCCTCCATCGATTTATAGGGTCAAAGGAAAGACCTCATCTAAGCGAAGCAGAATTTGACATAGGGAAAAGGAGTAAACCATGCCAGCGATTGCTTCCCTTGAAGATTTAAAATCAGCCCAGGAAGAACTTCTTGTAGCAAAGGATGTTGACGAATTAAAAAAAGTTTTCAAAAAATGGCGTCGTATTGGTTGGGAGAATGTGTGTGGAGCCCCCATGGGAAAGGATCGAGCCATTCAAAGGCTGGGTGGGGGCGACATCCCGGCCCCAAGCGAATGGTCTTCTCTGCCGGGGTAAGCTGTGGCTTCAGGAACGTACTCCGGAGCAATTAAAAGGGGAGGGTGATTAGTGTATTGTGTAGACCTGATATTCATTTTCTGGTCTAAAAGTGAGAAGGCCCGACAGGTTACAGATGAAAAGCAAAACTAGCTCCCATCAGCCAGAGGCATTTTCAAGAATCCTTATTGACAGGGCTCTTTCAGATAGCGAATGGGACTTACTGAATACCCAGCAAATCCATTTCGAATTCCACACTCCTACTGGCCGGGCGGACTACCTTCTTATGGATAACCTCGGCCGGGTTCTGTGCGTTCTTGAAGCAAAACGAGAGGATTTAGACCCATACGATTCGAAAGAGCAAGCTCGCGGCTATGCAGACAATCTCAATGCACCATTCGTTATCCTTTCCAACGGGCGGGAGCATTGGTTCTGGAACCTTCAACGCGTTGATCATCAAGACGCATACCGTATCGAGCGCCTACCTTCGCAGGAAGACCTGGAGCGAGTGCGGCTCAAGAACCTTCAGCCACCTCGACCACTTGGGACCGAGGTTGTTACCCCGGATTACCTTTATCGCCTCAAACCTGATTTGAAGCTGCGTGGTTATCAGATTAAGGCCATGGACGCCATCGCCGATCTCTATGATCAGGAGGGGCGGCGCAAATTCCTTCTCGAAATGGCCACGGGCA